>DASPQC010000030.1:0-29897 GCA_035625165.1 Thermoplasmata archaeon
CCTCTCCCAGATCGGAAAGCCGGTGGATGAGCCCCAGGTGGCCAGCATCCAGATCCTCCCCGCCGAAGGCGTGAAACTGGGGTCCCTGAAGTCCAAGGCCGAAGGGATCGCCCAGAGCTGGTTCGACCAGATCGACTCGATCCCCCGGCGGCTCTTGACCGACAAGATCACCGTCTTCTAGGGTCGGCCCTTCGGGGCCCGGGGTTCGTCCGTGCGCGTCTACGTCGAGTCGTACGGATGCGCCCAGAATCGCGGGGAGGGGGCGGCAATCGCCCGCGACCTCGCCGCGCACGGCCACGAGATCGCCGAGAGCCCGGTGGGGGCGGAGGTCGGGGTCCTGGTGAGCTGCGGGGTCATCGGCGCGACCGAGGCGCGGATGGTGCGGCGATGGAGGCTGCTGTCAAGCCGACTCCCCCGGGTCGTGGTCACCGGCTGCCTCGTCCCCCTCCGCACCGACCTCATGGACGGACCGGGTCGAGAGCGTACGACTTTCCTTCCGATTCGGGAGCAGTCCCGCCTTCCTGGCCTCCTCGACCAGGGACGAGGGGATGGGGTCGGGGAGGAGGACCCTGCCCGAGTACCCTTCCCACTTCGGTCGCATCCCCCGGTCTCCGAGGAAGTGATCATCGCCCAAGGGTGCACGAGTGGCTGCTCCTACTGCTTTAGCCGCCTCGCACGCGGACCTCTCACGAGCGTCCCTTCGGAGACGGTCGTCGCTCGGGTACGCTCAGCCGTCGCCCGAGGCGTCTGCGAAATCCGCCTGACCGGACTCGACACGGCGGTCTGGGGCTCGGACCGGACCGGATCAGAGGGGCTCCCGGGACTTCTTCGGGCGGTCGACCGGGTCGATGGGGACTTCCAGGTCCGGGTGGGCATGATGAGCCCCCAGAGCCTAGAGCCGCTCCTCGACGACTACCTCGAGGCGCTCGACGACCCACACAACTTCCGGTTCCTGCACCTTCCGGTCCAGAGCGGGTCGGACACTCTCCTCGAACGGATGCACCGGGAGTACACGGCCGACACGTTCCGCCGATTGGTCGCGCGTGCTCGCGGAAGATTCCCGGACCTCTATCTCTCCACCGACGTGATCGTCGGCTACCCGGGAGAGACGGAGGAAGACCATCGGGCGACCGAGGGGCTTCTCTCGGAGGTCGCGCCGGAGACGGTGAACGTCACGAGGTTCTCTCCCCGGCCGGGCACGCCCGCCGCCCGGCTCCCTCCGCTCGGACCCCGGGTGGCCAAGCGGCGCTCACGGTCCCTGACGGAGCTGAGGCGCCGGCTGGCGCGGTCCCGGCTCGAGAGTTGGATCGGGCGTCGCGCGCGGGCCCGCGTGACTGAGCACGGGCCCGCCGGCTCGGCGGTCGCTCGCCTCGACAACTATCTCCCCGTCGTCCTGGACCGCCGCCCTCCGCTCGGGGCGACGGTCGAGCTCACGATCCGGGGCGCCCGGACGACCTACCTCCTGGGACAGCTCGGGGACGCCTTCTAAATACCCAAACCCCCCCATAGACGACGGGCGTACCTCGGCGGCCGCTCGACCGGGGAAGGGCAGGAGAGCCGACGTGACGACCCTCTCGATCTACGAGATCATCGCGATCATCGCGGTGCTCGTCGTCATCGTCATCGGCTTCGCGCTCCTCGTCCTCCGTCGACTGCGCGAGCAGAAAGCGAAGCTGCTGCACGAACTCAACGAGCCCCCGAGGCTCCGAAGCGACCGTGCGTTCAACCGCATCGCGATGGCCCGTCGGGAAGCGAGCCTGATGAACAACCAGGGGTCGGACGTCTCGAGGGCCCTCGAAGAGCTCGCCCGCGCCCAGGCCGCGTTCGACCGGCGCCAGTTCGACCAGGCCTACGAGCTCGCCCAGACCGCTCACGAATCGATGGTCGCCGCGCGTCAGCGAGGTCCGATCCGGAGCTCCCAGTCGCTTTTCCCGACGCAGAGCTCCGCACCGGCGGTCGCGCCCCCACCCGCTCCGCCGGTGGGCCCCCAGCCGCCCAGCCCAGGGGCGGCCCCTTCCCCGCCACCGCCCGAGGGGGGACGGATCCCCAAGAACCGCGCCGAGTCGCAGTTCCAGTTAAGGCTCCTCGCCGAGGCGATGGCCCGGCCCCGTCCGGCGGGAGGTTCCGCTCTCCAAAGCGCGGCCGCGCTGGCTCAGAGCGCCCATTCTGCCTTCGACCGGGGAGACTACACCGAGGCGTTCCGCCTGGCCCTCAAGGCCCGTCGCCAGCTAGGGGAGAGCGTGGAGTCCCTCCCCCTCACGCCGACTCGCTCGCCCGCCCCTCCCTCGACCACTGAGGCCGGAGGAAAGGTGCCGGACGCACTCAGTTCGGCCGAGGACGTTGCCACGGCGGAGCGGTGCCCCAGCTGCGGCTACCCCACCCTCGCGGCCGACGCGTTCTGCCGCGGGTGCGGCGCTCCCCGGGGGCCGATGACCTGCCCCACCTGCGGAGCGGAGCGGGCGGTCGCCGACACGTTCTGCGGCCGCTGCGGGACGCGGTTCGAGTAACCATCAACCCGGGCGGCGTTCGATCAGCCAATCATCGAGCCGACGCTGCGTGCGCGCTGCGTGCAGCAGCGCACTCGAGCGGAGCCATCGTTCGAGTGGGATGGCGAACGTTGCGCGGATCTTCGCGTCCAGTTCCGGGAGCGAGCCGTACCGTTCCGGGACGGTCCTTAAGGCGGCGCGGACGTGCTCGCGTACGTTCCACACTCCTAACGGAAGGATCTCCCCCGGATGGACCTCTCGGAGGACGATGACGCCGGCCTGCCGCCCGAGCGTGAGGAGGGCCTCGCTGGTCGCGAGCCGGGCGGCGTAGTAGCATCCGCCGATGGACGCGTAGGTGGTACGGCCGTCGTACCCCTCGTGATCCCCCATGATCACGACCCGTTCGGTGTCGGGGTTCCAGAGCGTGTTCGGATACCAGGCCTCGATCGACTCGTAACGGTAAGCGCCGGGGAGGAACACGAGGAGCCAGCGGTTGTCGAGTGCCGTCAGCTGGTAGGCGAGGATCTCGGAGAGCTCGGGCAGGGCCCGGACCTCCTCGAGGTTGCGCTTCGACAGTAGGTCGTCGACCGCGGTGATCGACCACCGGGTCGGCACGAGACGGCGGCGCCCGTGCCGGCCCAGGGTCCCGACGCTGAACGCTCGCTGGATGCGGCTGACCCGGACCCCCCGGTCATAGAGCTCGCCCACCGCGACCCGAGCGTTCGCATCCGTGTCCGACGTGAGGCGGTCGAGGTGGGGGTCGACCCGGCGTACGTCCAGCCGGAACTGCTCGATCGGCGCCGAAGGGCCGAACGGCGGGGTCGCGTCCGAGAGCGCGAGATGGCCGCGGGGCGGCCGACGGAAGCGGGCCTCGCTCTCGACCGACTCCGCGGCGATGCCCAACAGCTGGAGGTCTTCGAGCATCGGAATCGGCCGCTCGGCATCCGTGACCCGCATCCGGGTCGTCCCTCGGACGAGTCCGGTCCGGAACCCGATCACCTCCGCGACCGACCGACCGACCCACTCCTCGGGAGTGTCCAGTAGCTCGGTCGACCCGTGCTCCGGACTTAAGAGGGGCCCCACCGCGACGCTGGGATATCCGAATCGGCCGACGAAGAGGCCCGGGGGCGAGCTCCCATCGAGCTCGTTTCCCCCGAGCATCGGGAGTGTCCGCGCGAAGGCCTGGTACTTGAGCAGGATCGGGCAGACCGGCTTCCCGCAGAGGAGCTGGGCGGACCGGCACCTCAGGCACATCGTGGGGTCTTCCCGGAGCCCCGGGATGGTCCACGAGAGCGAGGTGACCGGGGCGAGCCCCGGAATCGGCGGCTCGACCGCAGGACGGCTCATCCACCGGAGGGACAGCGCGACACCATGTAAACCCGGTCCGAGAGGTGCTGAAACGCTCCGCAGGGGGCAGGCTCGACCGCTCGCCCTCAGGCTCAAATATCGGGGCCGGGTGGACGACCCTCGTCTGGGACTGTGGGGTAGCTTGGTCCATCCTTCGGGGTTCGGGACTCCGAGACGCCAGTTCAAATCTGGCCAGTCCCACTGCATTGAGTGCGGGGGTCGAGCGACCCCCGCCGGGCCGGCTCAGAGCGTCCGCACGAGGTTCCGCATCGCGCTTCCGCCGCTCTTGAGGACCGGCCCTCCGTGGTAGGTCAGCAGCGAATCGACGGCGAGCTGACCCATCCGTCGCGCGGAGATCTTCGCGGTCGGCGTATGGAACGTGAAGTCCGGGACGGTCAGGATGAGCTTGTCCCCTTCGACGAAGAAGAGGTCCCCCGAGAACAGGATCTTGCGCTCGGGCTGGTAGTACGAGGTGTGGCCGGGCGTGTGCCCGGGGGTATGGTAGGCCACGACCCCGCCCGCCGCATCGATCGGGTCCCCGTCCTTGACCACCTCGTCGACCGTCACGGGCTCGGCCGGTGGGGTTCCGGGTCCGTCGTACTTCGGGTCGCAGGCGATGTAGGCGGCCTCGATCCAGTGGGCGAAGGTACGGGCCCGGGTCTTCTCGATCATCGTCTTCAGGGAGCCCACGTGGTCCCGGTGAAGGTGGGTCACGAGGATCTTCTTGATCGAGGTTGGCTCGACCTTGATTTTCGCGAGGTACGCGAGAATCTTCTCGTGGGCGCCGGGGAGGCCGGTGTCGATGAGCGTCCAGCTGGCGCCCTTGTCCTTCACGAGATAGACATGGGTCGTGAAGTCGGGCGCAGGGTCCACGCCGTCCACGAGGTGCACGCCGGGAAGGATCTCGACCATGGGTTCCACCGACGCGGGCAGGTCCGCGGTGGTTAATCTCACTTCGGTCACGGGAACGCCCGATTTTACGGTGGCAGCGGTTCGGGGAGGGGCGGTTCTTCCCGGCACTTATGTTTAAATACTGACACTCGTCCATTTTTGGGCATGGCCCGTCCACTCGTGTTGTTGGTCGTCGCCGGGTTGGTCCTCGCCGTAATGGTCGCACTGGTTCCCGGAGCCGCGCCTGTTGGGAACGCGCATGCGTCGCCGGTCGCCGCCGCGGTGCATCCGGCAGGTACCTTGGTCGTGAGCCCCCTCGATCAGTATGGATACTACGAGAGCACGTTCTACACCGGACTCGGCGTCGAAGTCTACTTCTACGTGGCCGAATCGAGCGGAGACCATTTCGCGAATGTATCGATCATTGACCCGAATGCGACCCGGGACGGACTGACCAACCCGGTGGCCACGTTCGAGGTCAATGTCTCCTCCGGCTCGTACAACAGCCAGACGGAGGGCGTTGGATACGTGCTGCCCACCTCCCTCGTCTACGGCGGCTGGTGGGAGATCAACGCCACCGCACCGCTCGGTGGGAACGCCACGGCCTTCTTCGAAGTGATCACCTACCAAGTCTCCCTCAGCCCGAACCCCTCGGACGTCCTCCCCGGATATGGAGCGAAGGTGGCCTTCATCGTGGAAGCGACCGTGAACGAGGCGGCCTACACCCACGCCTCCGTCGCGATGACGGCGGAGTACTACGACGGGTTGACGGGGCTCTGGGAGCCGCTCGCCCTGACCAACTCGACCTTCCCCGTCGGGTCCGCGGTCGGGTCGACCAGCTACACGGTTCCTCTGAACGCCTCTCCCTTCCACTACATCTACTTCTACGTGTGGGCCAACGTTTCGAGCAACGGCAACATGTCGGTCTCGTCCGGCACGGACGCGTGGGTCTCGGAGTACTACGACGCGTTCCTCTACGTTGATTGCCCGACCTGCCTCGGCTCGACCGTCCCCGTCGGGGCCCAGGTGGAGCTCGAGGTCTACGTAGAGTACGACAACGGCTACAACATCGAACCTCTCCCGGGAGCGACCGTCCAGTTCGCATTCCACAACCACACGGCGCTCATCCCGGCCGCCTCCGTGCCCGGGACCCCGCCCGCGGCCGTCATCACGAGCTCGAACGGCTACGCGGACGTTCTGTTCCTGGCCGACAGCCCGCCGTTCTCGACCGGAACCAACGCCTACGACCAGGTCAACATCTCCGTCCTCGCGGTCCCGTCCCCGAACGGGAGCTTGCGGGTCTGGCAGAACTTCACCTGGACGTTCACCGTCGCCAAGCCTACGCCCGCGGCGCCGCTCATCGAGATCAAGTTCGGTCAGTCCCAGTACGCGAGCGGTGACACCTTGGTCGCCCACTGGAACATCAGCCTGCAGAACGGCAGCGCTCCCGTCGGCTGGTCGGCCTCCTTCGACGCGGTCGAGCTGTACAGTTCCCAGGGCTACTACTTCGGTGCCTTGAACGCGGTGAGCGGTCTCTCCGGAACGATCACGTTCTCGATCCCGGTCAACTACACCGGGTACATCGAGGTGGCGATGCTCGCCTCGAACGCCACGGACGAGGTCTACGGCTACGCGGAGACCGACGCCTACGCGCCGGCGATCATCCTGACGCCGAGCGAGTACGCCTTTGCCGGAGGGGACACGGTGACCGTCACCGTGACGCCGTTCGGGTCGGTGGTCAACGCGTCGACCATTTACTACACGGTGCTCGCGTCCACCCCGTCCGGTGGCGGCCCGACGATCGTCCTCGCCCAGGGCACGGTCGTGGGCGGTGCTTTCGAGTTCACCATCCCCAAGTCCAACGTTCCGCTCTACGTCTACATCACCACCTTCGCGCAGAACCCGACCCTGGGGGATGTCGCCTCCGCGGGCCTCACGCTGGACGAGAAGTCCGGCTACACGATGTCGGTCGGCATTTCGACCCAGTCGAGCTACTCGGACGGGAGCTACCAGCCCGGTCAGACCTTGACCGTGACCTGGTCCGTGACGCCCTACGGCCTCGACACCCTGCCCCAGTACTTCTACGTCGGGCTCTCGAACTGGAACGGGGAGTGGGGCTACGCTCCCCCGCTCGACGAGGTGACGACCAACCACTCGAGCGGGTCGTTCCAGTACACCATCCCCTCGGGCACGGCGGCGGGGATCGAGTCGCTCTACGTGAGCGCGGACCTCAACACCGGCTACTGCGTCGGGGTCTGCTACGCCTACGGACAGGTGAGCTTCATGGTCAACCCGAGCCCCTCGGCCCTGAGCGGGGAACTCTCCCCGGGGTCGGGCCTCACCTGGGGCTGGCTCATCCTGCTCCTGATCATCGTCGTGGTGGCGGTCGTCCTGATCGTGCTGATCCTGCGGGGTCGGCGCGGCCCGGCCGCGGCCCCCGCCCCGTCGGGCACTATCAACCCGCCGGCACCGCCCCCCTCGAGCCCTCCGCCCCAGGAGTGGAAGGAGCCCGAAGCGTCGGGCTCGGACCAGCCGCCGATGCCGTCGCCGCCTCCGGGAGCCCAGTAATCCGGTCGAGCAGTCGCCCGACCGCGGCGAACCCCTTCCCTTTCCTCTTTTTCAGGTCCCGAACTCCGCCCGGAACGCCGAGCCGAGCCGCCGGACCGACGCTTGGGCCTCGGCCGGGGGGAGCCCGCCAAAATCGAAGATGCCGGCCACCTCGTCCACCCCGGCGTCGGAGAACGGTCGGAGCCGGCGTGCGACCTCTTCCGCGGGGCCGATGAGCGCGAAGCCGGCCTCCTCGATCGCCGCCGCGCGAGCATGACGGGGGTCGCGGGCGACCTTGGCTCGATAATGCACCGACTGGAACGAGAGACGGCTGTCGAGATACCGCTGGAGCGCGCGTCGCGCGCCTTCGCCATCGGTGCCGGCGTAGACGTGGAGGGCCACCGTCACCTGAGCGGTCGCTCCCGCGGGCAGTGCCCGTCGGAACTCACAGACCTCCTCGGCGAGCTCGGAGAGGTTCTCGACGGTGGCGTACGGGATGAGCGCGACCGAGAAGCCCTTCCGCGCGATGAACGGGAGCGCCTCGCGCCGTTGGGCCGCCACCCAGACCGGCGGGTGGGGTGCCTGGACCGGACGGACGTTGATCCGCACTTTGGGAAGCTCCGGGGCGGTTCGCACCTCCTGACCCTTTAGGGCGGCGATGAGGGTCGAGAGGGATGCGTCGAATCGCTCTCTCTTCGATTCTGGGTTCACGCCGAACGCGTCGAGCTCGATGGGGAGGTAGCCGCTTCCGACCCCGAGGTTGAGGCGACCATCGATGAGGCGGTCGAGCAGGGCGTACTCCTCCGCCAACTTGACCGGGGAGTGGAACGGAAGCACGGCGACCAGGGCCCCGAGCCTCAGGCGTCGGGTTCGGGCACCGCACGCGGCCAGGAGCACCGGTGGGGCCGGACAGACGCCCCCCGGATGGAAGTGGTGCTCGGCGACCCAAAGGGCCGAGAGATGGGCGCGTTCGGCCTCCTCCGCGAGTGCCACTACTTCGCGGACACGGTCGGTCCCCGCTCCCTCCGGGCTCGGGTAGTCGTCGACCACCGTGAAGACGCTGAGCCGCATCCGGCGAGCCCGACCCGGGAGGGGTACAAGTCGCTTCCCCCGGAGGTCCGAGCGGCGACAACCCGATGAGGCCGGGACGGTTCCGTCCTTCGTGGTGCTCCAGGGCGTGGGACTCGTCCCGGGCCGGGCGAGCGGACGCATCCACTTGGTCGCGGCCCCCCTCGATTGGGCCGGTGCTCGGCCAGGCGCGGACCAAGTGCTGGCGCTCCCCGCGCTCTGGTGGCCGCCGCCCGACGGCGTCCCGGACGCACCGAGGGCGTTCCTGTTGCAGGGCCTGCCCGCGACCCGGACGCCGGCGGTGACGCTCGCCCCGGTCGTCGCGGACATCGACATGGACGTCCTCCGCGAGGGAGAGTCGGCCGACGTCGATGGTTCGGAGGGGACGGTCCTCCTCCCCGGTGTAACCGAGACCGAGGTCGTGACTACCTTCCTTGAGCGGGAGGACGGACGAATCCTCCTCCTGCAACGCTCTGAACAGGTCGGCTCGTTCCAAGGGCGGTGGGCGGGTGTGTCGGGATTCCTCGAGGACCCGACTCCGCTAGGCCAGGCATTGCGGGAGGTCCGGGAGGAGACCGGACTCGAGCGGGCGGAGCTCACGGTCGTGGCCGAGGGGCGGCCGGTCTACGCGCGCGACAAGGCCCAGGTGTTCGTCGTCCACCCCTACCGGATTCGCACGCGACGCACCGACGTCCGGCTCGACTGGGAGCATACGGCCTTCGAGTGGGTCGACCCGGGGGAGATCCGGCATCGGCCCATCGTTCCCAAGCTCGACCGGGCATGGGAATCCGTGCGACCCACCCCTCCGCCGAAAGAGTAAGGTTGGGCCGCGCTCCTCTCGCCCTTGTGGGCTGGTAGATCAGCTCGGAAGATCGCCGGTTTTGCAAACCGGAGGCCTCGGGTTCAAATCCCGACCAGTCCACTCTCAACCGGAATTCAAGTCACAGGCTCCGGGGGCGTCCCCGGGGCCGGGAAAGGAGTGGCTTGGCAGTTCAGGCGGGGAGGAGAGAGCGGACCGTCCACGTTCGGCGAACCGAAAGACAAGGGCGAAAAGGAGCGATACCAGGACCGGATCGAACGGCTGCAGCCCCCGCCCAGCAAGACCGGGAGAACATCTTCACGGATGTTCGCGATGGGCGCGACAACGAGTGAGGCAGGGGGCGGCGGGAACTCTGGGGTGGAATCCGGATATAGGGGTTTGCCAACCTATGCCGACGGTCCGACCTTTGATAAATCGCCTACAGGGGTAGGCACGACACGCTCCGGCCTGGCGCGGTCACAGCCAAAGGATCATCGCGTGTCATGGCTGGCCTCTCCCTCGGTTCAGGGCACCCGTTAGCCGCCCGCCGTGAAAGCGATTCCTTTCCACCAGGAGCCCAAGGCACGATTCCAAGATGGAGACTGGGACCTCCGTGCTGCAGCCCGGACTCGCGACACACGCATCGTACATCGCGAACCACTCGCCGACCAGCAACAGGACCGAAAGGCCGACGATCACCATGGCGACGCCACTCCAGACGCTCCGCGAACTCGTGATCGGAGGTTTCGAGATGCCTTCTCGCATCGTTCTCCCTCGTCGGGAGAGGGAGAACGGGCGAGGCCAACGCGGGGGGGGGACCGCGAGCGGAGCGAGTGGGAGGGACCCGCGACTCGTACGGCCCGTCCTCCTGCCGCGAGCCATTCGGCACCTCGAACATGGGCGAGCTTCTCTGTCTAGTCTGGAGGCAGCTTTGGACGCGAGTGCCGAATGCGCCGAGAACGTGTTACGCTTTGACCAGCCAAAGCCGATGACGGTCAGGCGAAAGTGATCGATCCCGTCAATGGGAGTTCGGTGGTGGTCGAACTCACATCCAGCGAATCGCCCGACACGTTCCAAGCCGAAGGCACGATCACCACCAGGGTCTGGTTGGTCGTGATGGGAATGACAGGATAGTTCCACGCGGGTCCGGAAGTTGTGTTCCCGTAACTTCCCTGCCAGCTACCGTCGCCCGAGAGCAAGACGGCGTACCATCCCGAAGAGTTCGCGTCGCATTTGCTGAGGGAGGGAAACCATGAGTTACAGTTGGATGCTGCGACGGGCAGTGCCTTTCCTGCGCTGTTGGTCAAGTTCAGCGCGACCATCCAGCTGGTAACCCCGTGCGCGTCAAGCTCGCCGGTGTAAGGCGGGGACCCCAGCATCAGGAACTGGAGCTCCTGTCGGACCACCGTCGTGCCCCCCCCGCTAGTGAGTGTGAAATTCGAGAATGTCATACCCAAGGGGATGGCACTGTTATTGTTCGCAGTGGGCGTACATCCCATCAGGTCGGGCTCGACCCAAGAGACGTTGGCAGTGTCGTAGGGGTTCAGCCCGATGTTGAGGACAGGGGTCCAACCCGCCGAACCTGGATTACCGCAAGTGTAGAATCGGACCTGAGTCCCGTACGGCAATCCGGATCCAAAGAATGTATCCCCTAGGTAGAACATCTCAGCTGGGTCCTGCCCGATGGAGTAACCTTTCGGCAGGTTCGCGACGGCAGCCCATGCCGCGCCAGCCATAGCAGGGGTGTCACCCGGAAAAGCCCACTTGTAGAACGTCCACGCGCTTCTCCAGGGTTCGAAACCCAGCTGCGAATGTTCGGCGCACGGACTCGTCATCGCGATTGGAGGGTATGCATGAGCGACTCCGCGAACATCGGTTGCTACTAGAATCTGTTGTGAAGCATTCGAGAAGAACACGAACTGCCAGAATGGCGCAGTGCCGGAATCGAACGAGCCGTGGAAGAGCGGGATCGTCCCATTCCAAATCGTCAACCCGTTGAATGCCGCTTGACAGCTAGCCAAAGTGCTATCGAGCGGCCACCATCCCCAAACGCTCGGGCTAGTGGGCACGGGACTCGCGATTCCAAAGACCTGGGATAGAGTCCAGGGTCCTCCCGGCACCGCGTCGACCGACGAGTTGGCGGCCCCCAAGGCTTGGTGAAAGGTAGGTCCGTCACCGACAGGGGCCCCCCCGGAGCGGTGAGTTTCAACGAAGACGATGTATCCCCCTGTCGCACAGACAATCGTCACGCCAACGACGATCGCGACGACTTGCCTGCGTGCCCATCCTCGCGGCCGGCTTGCGGTCATTCGATCTCATGGGCGCTGCCCGCAGTCAGCTCATGTGGGGAGAGGACACGAGTACGACCCACCAGAGTAGGTAGGGCTATAGGCCCAAATACCGATTGCGTCAGCAGTGGTCGACGAGGACGAACTAGACCCACCGACGCCGTAGACCACGTAGCATACCGGGATTGTGGCGCTGTTTCCTCGTGCCTCCCAGTATAAGCTCTCCGTGACAGTCGTGGTGGACATCTGTGACCACTGTTCACTAACAACCGTTGTCGCGACCGTGACCCCCGGCAATTCTGCGCCAAGCGAAATGTCGAATCCTTTCACATCGTAACTGACTTGGCTCGATGTGGCCGTGAACCAGCCAATCACTCCCGGCGTGTAGATCCTGCGTCCCTGCTGGTACTGCGCACCCCAAGCCCACAGTAGGTAGATGCTGCTGTTGCCTTGGGCATTCGAAGGATTCAGGGTGTCAGCGATCTTCCAAGTAGACGGTTCGTTCACAGGGTATCCATCGTCGCCCACGTAGTCCTCTGTCGTTATGTTGAACTGGCGTGATTCCATGTTGAAAATGACAGTACCGGACTCCCACATCTGCTGCGTTACCACTAGATTCTGGCCAGTAACTGGGTAACCGACCCCGCTCCCTGAGATGCTTTGGGCGGCAGTGCATCCGTGAATGAAGAACAACACCTCCCAGCAGTGAGCAGAGTACGTCGTGGTTGTCGTCCCTATCATGTAGGTCATGTTGCTGTTCGGCCACCCATTCGAGGTGTTGGCATTGCTGAAGTCCGCAATCTGCACGAGGGGCGGCGTTTCCAAATTCTGCGGAAGCTGGAAGTTGACGACTTGTGGGGCCCAAGTGGTGACAGTCTCGTTCCAGTGCCCCGTCCAAACCTGGCCTGCGGGCACGTTATCATTGCTTTGAGGGAGACAGGTTTTGGTCAAGGGAGTCGCTGTTCCATAGTTGTCAACGCACACCACGTAACCTGCCGACGCCCCGCCCCCTGGTTCACCGGCTTGGCAGATGTCAACCACTTGGCCCGGGGGGTTGATCGAATGCGTAGGAGGGACGTAGATCCAGTACTGGCCGAGGGAGTTTGTAGTCGTATAGGAGTACCACGGGTTGGTTGTGCTGAAAGGGTTGTACGTGTAGGGCACAGCACAGGTGGCGACGACCATCACCCCCGCCACGGCGTGCGGCGCGCCCGTGGCATTGTAGACTGTCCCGAAAATGTAGGACCCGGAAGATGCCATGTACGGTCCATCCGACCCTGTCTGCCAAGACCCGGTGCTCGATCCGGGGTTCATGCAGTAGGTACTCGCGGTGATCTCGTAGTGATATGTGGTGTTCGGTTCCAAGTAATCGATGAAGACGTTTTGCTTGAGCTGAGAGTTAGTGTACCGGACGTCGCTTAGTTGAGTGAAACCGTAGAGGAAGTTGGCAGTGTAGTTGAAAAACAAGTAAACAGTCGCGTTGGTGCTGAGAGTGAATTGGACTGTCACGTTCGTGGAGTTGACCCTTAACATGCTCGAGGACACCCCAACCGTTCCGGTGGGGGAGTTGCAACCGCCGCAATTGGGAGAACATCCGCTCCCCCCTGGACAGGGGACACAATCCGGGCTAACGGCGTTCACACGCGGCACCAGAACTGGAAGCGGCGTGACGACGTAGATGTATGTCCCGCATACCATCAACAGGCAGAGCGCCAAGATTCCTGGCGCAAGACGCAACGCCCGTCGCCTTGTCTCGCGCTCCGTGGATCCATATCCACGCCAAGGAGCAGGGCTCGACCGGCGTTCGGGAGTTACACTAACGCGTTCGTTTTCGGTCCCTTCCACTGCTCTCGCGGGCTCGCCCAACATTCTGATCGCCCCCTATTCTGTTTCTCGAGTTGCGAGATTACTTCGACCGTGTCCGATGCCATCCGGGGACGGAGACCTACCGGTGCCGAGCGATGAAATCCTGACATGCCGGCAGGTGCCACGTACGCGAGCGGACATCGGCCCTCGGTCGCCGTTGCGCGAATCGCAGTCCTGGGGTATCTGGCTATCCTCTGTTTCCCGTACACGGGGAGCCCGTTAACGGGTGGCCCGTATACGGGTGACCCGTAAACGGGGAACCCGTAAGCGAGGACGGACATACCCGGCAGGCGCGAGTCGACGCGACAAGAACGCCAGCCTCGGGTGACGGCGGTTCTCGGCTGGGCCTATTACAGGAAAGCCATCGACCAGGACGGCATAGGCAGCGAAACCAGCTTCTCGCCGCGCGATGTGAGCCGGCAGCGAACTCCAAACGGAAACGCATCGTCGGCTTCTTGGCTCACGAGGCTCAGGCGAGTCAGGCAACCAAGGGCGCCATCGATTGCCTCCTGACCGAGGCGAATCTTCCCGCGAATACGCGAGGGTGTGAGCCCCGGCACACCGTTCTTTGCCTCCATATGAAGCAGTAACATCAACTCGAGCGAGCCGCGATGACGGACCAGCTGGTCGACCAGCGACACCGAATCGAAGATGGTCGGGCCAGATTCCAGCGGGAGAGGGTGAGATCGCCGACTTCGACGGCGCTCACGGGCGATTCCTCGACTCATGGTCACAATCGGCGGAGGGTCTGGTATGCGCGGCCCGATCGATGGCGGGTCCTTCGGAACCGCTGTTTTCGCCGGAATTCGAGCGGGCGAATTCAACGGTTGCGACGGATTCGTCGCAGGGCCCCGCCGGTCCGAAGTCGCACCCGGCCCGACCCGGACCACGCGCCCGTTGCGCGCGGTCACCTTCCCCCCTTTGTTGCAACCGCGGTATGCTTTTCTGCGACATAATACGCGCGGGGAGCCGCGCGAGTCCTAACCTCATGCGGTGATTCACGCCCGTTCAATCCATGATGACGTCGGGGCTCAAGTTCCAGGGGAGGCCAGCCGGCGAAGCGTGTCGAAGGTTTTCGCGTTCCTCCCAATCCTCACCTAACACCTTCCAAACCCAATGCGGTCCAAATCCCGACCAGTCCACTCTGACCGGCTATCGCGGAGGGTTCCGACTGGGTCCCACCTCCTGAGGACCGGGGCCCATGGTGCACTTACGGGGACGGTTCTCGCAGGGATGCCGATGGGGCGCGCGCAACTACCGACTTGCGAACAATCTATACTCCGCGGACTCGATTCGCCAGCGGTGATGCGAAGCGCCCAGTGGGCCATCTGCTCGGGAATCTGCTTTTCCGCGGCGCTCGCCGTCACCGTAGTGTCGCTGTTGCTCGGGGTCGGCTTTTTCGAGGCATGGCTGGTCCTCCTCCTCCTCCTGCTCATGGGAACGGAGACGGCGCTCGTCTCCCGGCGACTTCGAAAGCTCGAGCGGGCCGTTTCCCGCCAAGAGTTCGATCAACAGTGGATTCGCCTCTGGTGATCACCCACCTCTTCGATGGGGGAGGCCCGCTAGCCGGAGAGAAGGGGCGCCTGCCGGTCCATCGACTCGTTGCGGGCGCGCAGGTATGCCCACGTGAACATCAGGTCCGGGGCGATCTTCGCGAGGCCCAGCACGAGCGAGGTCGTCTCGAGCTGCTGCACGGGCCCCAGACTGAGGGTGGTCCCGGACGTCGCTTGGGAGATCGTCTGCTGGATTTGTGGCAGGAGATAGGCGACCGTTGCGACGGAGATGACTGTCGCGAGAAGAAAGCCCATCCAGAGGAGAAGCCTCGTCGTTTCGCCTGCGAGGTCGTAGACGAGGATCACCGACGCGAGTACCGAGATAACGCCCAGAACGGCGGCACCCACAAACAACACTTCGAAATCCCCGGTCAATTGGGCGCTGATCCCCGAGAGGTCGGTCCCGGCGTTGGTTTGGAGTCCGAAGATGACGTAGGCAAACCAGGCAGCCAGAACGATCCCTGCGATCAGGGTCAGGACGACCAGCAACCCTCCCACCACCACGTTGCGGTGGTGGACCGCCCCGAACGCATCACGGCCGAGGAAGACGAAGATGAGCCCGATCAGTACCATGAACCCGCCGAGGTCCGCTACGTAGGGGATCCAGCCCAGTCCGAACCCGATGGCCATCAGCAAGAGCCCGGTCATGGTCTGGTCGTGTTCCTTCGAATCGGGCGGCTCCGTCCGGTACTGGGGGGGCGCGCCGGCCCAGCCGCCCTGCGACTCCGAGCGGATGTCGGCGCCGCAGTTCTGACAGAATCTCGAACCGGGCAGGTTGACCGCCCCGCACCGACGACAACTCGTCGTGCCGTACCTCGGGGTGTCCACGTTCGACCTCGAGACCCCTCGGGCACCGGGGCGTCCAAGAGTCGGTCAGTGGGACAGCTGCGATAATCCTTCCCTACGGGGAGGAAGCGAAATGATCGGGGTCTGTTTCAGTCGGTGGAGCGTTGACTAAAGCGATAGTCGATTTCGAGGGCCGCCCCGAGGTTCCTCCACAGGGACCGGAGCTCGCCCTCCATCGCCGCCTTCGACGGGTTCTCTCCCCCGAGCGGAGTGGGCGTCCGAACGCCTCGAAGGGTGAGTTCGGTCCGCCCATCCTTGAGCTCTCGGAGCGTATAGTTCAGGCTCCACGCGCGATGACTTCCGACCGCATCCGCGTGCCAGCGGTTCGGGGGGTGGCGAGTGACCGTGTAGCGGGTCCAGCTCCACCCGTCGGGGGTGTCGTAGAGGTCCTCGAAGACCACGTGACGGCTCGTGCGACTCAGCACCCTCCGCTGGAAGCGCTCCTTCTCGAGCCGGGGGTCGTCCTCGGAGTAGTCCGTGCACCAGCGGAATGCAAAGGAGAGCGGCGCCCGGAACGTCGTGCGCATGCTGTAGGCCCTCGACCTCGCCATCTCCGACCCTCGGGTTCCCGAGACGTCCCCGCGGATAAGGCGTGCGAGGGCAAGGGAGGGGTCTCGGTCCTAGCAGAGTTTGCGAGAAAAGGAAAGGAAGGGAGGAAAGGGTTGGTGCCCGTCGAGGAAGGGGCCGGTCCCTACTGTGCTCCCGGGGGCGGGCTGCCCTCGCTCCACGGCGGAACCGGGGCCGCGGGCGGCGCCTCCGCCGGCGCTGCAGTTCCTGGGCCCGCCGCCGGCGCCGGGGGCTGGAACTGTGTGATCGCCGGAGGCCGGCGCGACTTCCCCATGAAGTAGATGGTCGTCACGAGGAAGATCACCGCGAGGGCCGCGAGGATCGCGATGAGCAGCCAGCCCATCGACCCGACCGAGCTCGAGGAGGTGGTGGACGAGGAGACCGCCACGAGCGAGATCTTCACCGTCGTGGTCGCGCCGCTCGACACCGTGACGTTGTTGTAGTAGGCGTAGTAGCCCGACTCGGTCGCCACGATCGCGTGCACCCCCGGCTTCAAGCTCACCGAGAAGGAGCCCGACGCCACCGTCACGGCGGTCCCGTCCACCGTCACGGTGGCGTTGCCCGTCGTGACCGTCCCGCTGAGCGTCCCCGGGATCACCACGAATGCGATCGAAACGTTCGCACCGGGGAGCGTTCCACTCCCCGAGGCCGGAGTCGCCGAGTAGTCGGTCGCGGCGACGGTGTAGCTGTAGGTGCCCGCCTTCGCGTTCGCGAACGTGATGCTCGAGGCGGCCGAGGTCTCGTTCGTCCACACCGAGCCCTGCAGCAGTGAGACCGTCCACGGAGTCCCCGAGGGGAGGCCCGTTTCCGTGAACGTGAGGGTCGCCGGCACGGAGAAGACGATCTGGATGGTCGCGTTCGCCGTCACCACGAACGTCCCGTAGGACGGAGAAGCGACGTAGCCCACCGCCGACACCGACCAGGTGAACGACGCCCCGGAAGGGGCGTCAAAGGCGAAGGCGTTCCCGGAGATGAGATAGGTGAAGTTCTCTCCAGTCGGGCTCGTCACTCCGAGGACCCAATCCACGCCGGCGGCGAGGCCCGAGACCGCGAACGTCTCGAGATAGAGCGGTACGAAGGTGACCGTCAGGGTCGTGTTCGCCGAAATCGTGAGGGTCCCCTTCTCCGGCAGCGGCGCGAACGAACCCGAGTCGGCGTACGCCTCCCAGGTGTACGTCCCCGGCAGGAGGTCCGTGACGTTCCCGCGGGTCGAGCTCGTGCTCATGCCGTTCACGTAGCCGCCGGTGGAGTTGTAGAACGAGACCCCCCACGTGGTCCCGGTGGGGAGGCCCGTTTCGGAGACGGCCACCGTGTAGGCAGGCGAGAACGTCACGTGGACGCTCACGCTCTGGTTGACCACGTCGAAGTAGACCCAGTTGCTCGCGTAACCGAGCTCGTCCGTGTAGGGAGCGAGGTAGTACGCCCCCTCGGGCAGGAGGATCGTCACGGAGGTTCCGACCGTGGAGTTCCCTCCCTCGTAGGGGTGGGTACCTCCGTTCTCGTAGGCCCAGACGTACCAGTAGCTGCCCAGCGGCAGACCGGACTCGGTGACCGTCACCGTGTAGAGCGGCACGACGCTGAGCGGGTGGTAGTCCCCGGCGAGCTCGTTGTCGATCCCGTAGCCGATGAACGGTTCGTAGTTGTAGTACGGGAGCTGGCTCCAGGTGTTGTACTCATCTCCGTAGTTCCACCAGAAGTTTCCGCCGAGGAATGGCCCCCCGATGATGCTGGGAGCGTTCCACGTGTGGAGCGGGAGGTTCCACGACTCCTCGAAGAAGCAGGAGTAGGTGCCCGTGACCGCCTCGATGAAGGCGGGGCACGTCGGCGTCGAGAGGTAGAAGGCGTAGGGGTCGTCGTACGGGTTGATCGCCGTGATGTACGTGTCGAAGATGTTGTTGAAGATCACGTCGCAGTAGCCGATGATGTAGCAGCCGTAGCTCAGGTTGCCGCCGTACTTCTCGACGACGGACGACGCGTTCCCGTAGTCGGCCTCGAAGATCCCGGTCGAGCCGAAGGCGGCGGCGACCGAGGCGTAGGGATCCGCCGAGAATGGAATCGACTCGGTGAACGTATTGTTGAAGACGAGGTTGTCCGTTCCGCCGTAGAGGTAGAGCGCGTTCCCGCCCGTCGCGAAGGTGTTCTGGAAGACCTCGCTGTAGGAGGTGTTCCAGAAGACCACGTTGTAGGTGGAGATGGCGGGGCCGAAGTACGCCGCGGACCACCACCATCCGCCGATCTGCATGCCCCCGGCGAGCACCACGTCGGTGTCGTCGTAGAACATCATCTGCAGGTCGTTCGAGGTCGGCAGCCCATCCCTCAGCAGGCCCGCCTGGGACCAGGTGGGGTAGTAGGTGAGGAACGACGGGGGCGAAAGGACGTCGATCGAGACGGTCGTGTTCCACAGGAGAATCCCGTTGAAGGTCGGGAAGAGGTAGTCGTTGGCGATCCCGAACCACGGGAATACCGCACCGCTGAAGTCCCCGGGATGACCGATTGGAAGGTACTCGTTCCCGTAGAGGTAGTAGACCCCGGAGATCAGCGCCGAGATGCTCGCGACCCCGGTGTTGTTGAGCGCCCAAAGGGGCGTGTAGACCCCCTCGAGGTTGTTGGCGGTCATCGTCACCCCGATGTTCCCGAGCGACGGCGTCACGCCCGCCGTGAGGATGGTGAACGTGGTCTCCACCGGGTCGTAGTTCGCGAGCAGGGCGATGAGCGTGTAGGTCCCGGGGTAGAGTTCGTAACTCTTGTAGGTGCTGGACGAGAGGATCGGAGGCAGCCACTGGAAGAGCGACCAGTTGGTCGTGGTCCAGGTCCCGAAGACGCTTCCGGGCGCGACGAAGAGGAAGGCGTTCGACGGCGTGAGACCGATGGTCATGTAGCCGCCGTAGTTCGAAGCGTAGCCTCCCTGGCCCGAGACGTTCCAGAGCCCGTTCGCGTTCGAAGGTCCGAGCGTGACCCAGGCGTTCGGCTCGGGGATGCCGGGCAGGACGAGCGGGGACTCGGTCCCCCAGAGAGCGGTGACGCCGTAGGAGGTCTCACCGGTCTCGGACCCGAACCCGTAGGCCGACGGGATCGACTCGAAGGCGTGGGAGGTGGTGTTCCAGAACTGGAGCCCAAAGTAGGCCCGGGCCTCGAAGGCGTCGAAGTTGCTCCCACCACCGGGACCTCCCAGGACCATCTCGAAGTCGTTGGGGAGTCCGATCGGGTTGTAACTGCTCCCCTCGGCCACGTACTCAGGGGTCGGCGCCGGGGAGCTTCCCGTCGCGAGCGAGTTGAAGACGACGTGGTCGTAGGAGCCGGAGTAGAACTCGGTCGCGTTCGACACGGTGAAGTTGAAGAACACCTCATCCTGGCCCGAGAGCAGCGTCGAGTTGAGGAACAGGTCGAGGGTGAACGGGTAGGAGATCGAGATCGGTCCGCCAGTCGAGTAGTAGTATTCCGGAGCGACGACCGTGCCGTTCGGACCCACCTGCGAGAACGTGTTGGCGAGGAGTGGGCCGTTCGAGAAGTTCCACACGTTGCTGACGAAGTAGAGCCGGTGGGAGAAGGTCGAGTACTCGACCACGTTCTGGGTCCAGTACTCGTAGCCGGGCTTCCCCAGGATCTGGACGTTGTTGAGCACGGCGTTCAGCTGCACCCCGTACTCATCCGGTCCGCTGATGTCGGCGGAAAGACCGCTCATCTCGTAGGGCGAAAAGGTACCCTCGAGAGCGGGCGCCGAGAGAGTGTACGGGGTGATGGTCCCCGAGACGTTCTCGAGCCCGAAATCGGCGACACCGTACGGGGCGGGGCCCGGACCGTAGAGAGGAACGATGTGACCGTTGACGAGGGAAGGGTGGGGGTTGGCGTTGAGGTCAGGGAGGAAGATGTCCTTCGCGGGGACGCCCCGCGAAGTGATGGCTGACAGGACGGAGCTCATTCGGGAGCTCATCGAGGGGCCGACGGGAGTCGGCGGAGCCTTCAGGGCGGGGTTGGACGAAGATAGTTCGGTCGGCCCCGAGGAGACGGTTGCTCGGGTCGATGCGGGTCCCGACGCGGTGGTGGCCGCGGCCGGCCGGACGGGGGAGGAGCTCGCAAAGCTCCCGGCCACCCCGAGGGATCCCAACACGACAATCAGTACAGCAGCTACGCTAACCCACGTAATCCACGACCGGGCGCTCATGTGCCTAGTTGGGTCGCCGCCCCGATTCTTATACCTTTGGCCCCGGTCGAATCTCCTCGCTTCGGCCGAGCAAGCACGCAGCGCGCGTGCGGGCGCGTAAACCCTTTAGGCGCCGGAACCCGGACGGGGTCCGTGGACGAGGCGCTCGACCCCATCTTGCTCCAGGTGACGATCCCGTTGCCGGTCCCCATGATCTACTCGGCGCTCATCGACCCGGCCCAGCTCGGCCGCTGGCTGTGCGACTCGGCCCGGGTCGCGCCGAAGGTCGGAGGGGAGTACGGACTCACCTTCTCCACCCCCGTCCCGTTCCAGAGCGAAGGGACGATCGACCGGATGACCGCGGACGTCGACCTCGGGTTCGGCTGGCGCGCTCCGCCTCAGTTTGCCGCTCTCATGAACCAGCCGAAACCCCGGACTCGCGTCTACTTCCGCCTGCAGGAGTCCCCCGAAGGGGTCGATGTGACGCTGGAACACGAAGGATGGGGCTCGGGAGCACCCTGGGAGGAGGCCCGCTCGTGGCACTTCCATTTCTGGGACGAGCGGTTGCAGCGCCTCAAGGACCATCTCATCCGGACCGCCTACGGCTGAGCGTCTTCTTCCGACGGACGTGCCGGGCCGCCGTCATCCCCGGCGGGCGCCGGTGGAGGCTTCGATTCACGCCCCCGCGGGGACGTACTTTCTGCATCCCGCTTCGCCGCAGAGGACACAGGGTCCGCTTGGCTCGAGACGGAAGTTGGCGGTCGCCGAGGTCGCGACCACCACCATGTGGTGGGTCGGCAGATGACCGCAACGACATCGGCCGTGCGCCGTCCCTCCGGTCAGCGCCGGCGCTGTGCGACCGACCACGTTCCTACTGAGCGGCTCGCATCCGCAAAAGGATTGCCGAGCGTTTAAGCCGCCCGCGGCCTGCCTCCGATATGGAGATCCTCGGTTGCCCGCTTCCCGAGGACCGGCTCTACGACCTCGACATGGACGTTTGGTGGGCCGAGGAACCGGCGCGGGGGACGGCTCGGGTCGGTGTCCTGGCGAGCCTCTCGGCGTTCGCAGGGCCCATCCAATCGCTCTCGTTCCGTCCCGCGGAGGCGAGGACACTCCGGGGCCGTAGCGTCGCGACGGTCGAGAGCCTGCGGTTCACGGGCGCCATCCGCCTTCCGGTCGACGGAGCGGTCGTGGCCAGGAACGAGCGGGTGCGCGAGCGGCCGCGCCTCCTGAACGACGCGCCGTACACCGAGGGGTGGATCGTCGAGGTCCGAGCCGACCGGCCGGAAGACGTGTCCCGTTACCTCGAGCCCGCCTCGGCGGTCGTCCGCCGGCTCGAGGAGCGGATTCTCTCCCGACGGATCCGCTGCTGGCCCCAGACCCCGGAGCTCGAGCTCAACGAGGTCGGCCTCGAGTGCTCGGCGGTGCTCACGCGGCTCAACGAGGAGCTCGCCCGGCGAGCCCCCGGGGAAGCTGTCCTTCTCGTGACGGACGACCCGACGAGCCCGGTCGAGATGGTCCGGTGGTCGGACGAGACGGGCCACCCGGTACTCGCCCAGCGGAAGGAAGGGTCGCTCTTCCAGTTCCTGGTCCGGCGCGACCCGAACCCGGTGCCTCGCCGGCCGAGAGCCCCCCGGCCCTGACCGGAACTGCCCTCTTACTTCTCGATCGGGGTCCGGACGAGATTGCCCCACTCCGTCCAGGATCCGTCGTAGTTCCGCACGTCGGGGTATCCGAGGAGGTAGCGGAGGACGAACCAGGTGTGGCTCGAGCGCTCCCCGATACGGCAGTAGGTGATCACGGGGACCTCGGGCACTACCCCCTTCCCGCGGTAGAGCGTCTCGAGCTCCTCTCGTGATTTGAACGTCCCGTCGTCCCGGACGGCCTGGGCCCAGGGGATGTTCTTCGCCCCTGGGATGTGGCCCCCGCGCTGGGCGTGCTCCGTAGGATACTCCGGGGGCGCGGTGATCTCGCCCGAGAACTCCTTCGGGCCGCGCACGTCGACCAGGTGCGCCTTCCCGCCCTTCACGTCCGGGAGCATCCCGCGCACGTCATCCAGGAAGACCCGGAGCTTCGCCTCGGGCGGTCGGGCGGTGAACGTCCCGGCACCGTGCTTCGGCACCTCCTTCGTGAGCGCCCGGTCCTCGGCGATCCACTTCTTGCGGCCGCCGTTCAGGAGCTTCAGGTCTCTCGCGCCGTAGTAGGTGAAGACCCAGAAGGCGAACGCCGCGAACCAGTTGTTGAAGTCCCCGTAGAGGACGACCGTTGAGTCGGGTTCGATCCCGGCCCGACGGAACAGCTCGGTCATCGCCTCCCCCGACAGGATGTCGCGCCGGACCGGGTCGTTGATGTCCTTGCGCCAGTCGAACAGGACGGCGCCGGGGATGTGGCCGGTCTCGTAGTTCGCCGTGGGGTCGTAATCGACCTCGGCGACCCGGACCTTCGGGTCCTTCAGATGCTGCGCCAGCCAGTCGTTCTCGACCAGGACCTCGGGGTGTGCGTAGGGGCTCATCGTCGCCTCAGGTGACGGAGCCTAAGGGCAATCGAATATAGATATATCGATGTGTCCAATTTCCCCGATTCCCGGGCCGGTTGGCGCAGAATCCGACGGGGCGGGTCCGACTAACCGTGCCGTCCGCGCTTCGGAAGGGCGACGTCCGAGACCTCGATCGTCTCTGGGTCGAAGCCGAGACGGGCGAGCTCATCGCGGATCCGGGCGCGGTGGTCGCCCTGGAGGTAGACTTCGCCGTCCACGACCGACCCTCCCGTCGCGAGGCGGTTCTTGAGCTGCCGGGTCGTCTCCGCGAGGTCGACCCCCGGAGGGAACCCTCCGATCACCGTGGCCGGCTTGTTGTAGCGGCGGGGCTCGGCACGGACTCGGATTCGGGCGGTCTCTCGGTCGAGGGCGCTCAGGATCTCATCGAACTCGTTGTTGCCCATCGTTGGGGTCCCCTAGGGTGCTCCGTCCAGCGGAAGGATGGAGAACCAACGGAACCCAAGGAACGACCGCGGGCCCGGGGGGAACGAGTCGTCCGTTCGAGGAAGGGGCAAGCGCACCAAAGATACCATGTCGGCACCCCGTTTGAACGTTTCCCTGAATCTCAGGTCTCCCCCCACCGGTAGAGGCGAAGGGTCACGGTGAGGCCGACCACCGCGCACACGCCCAGGAGCCCGGCGTAGAGGAGCATCTGCCCCGGGGTCGCCGGGGTGATCCCGAGCGCTCCCTGGGCGAGCAGGGCGGCGTAGGTCGCGGGGAGGAAGTGGGCGGCATCCTGCCAGAGCGGGGGGAGCGCCGTGATCGGGTAGTAGAGCGGGGAGAGCATCCCGAGGATGGTGAAAGTGAGGTTCCCGACCGGCCAGATCTCGCGTTGGGTCCGGACGCGGCTTGAGATCGCGATCCCAACCGACGAGAACAGTACCCAGAGCGTGAACAGGCTGAGCAGCAGGACGAGCGCGCCGAAGAGCGTGAGGGGGTGGCCTTCGGCGTTCCCGACCCACGCGAGGAGGACCGCGAGGATGGCCAGGGCGGGCACCATCGCGATCAGGTTCGAGAAGGCGATGCCGAACAGGTAGCGGATGCGCCCGAGGGGGCTCGCGACGAACATGTCCTGGAGGGAGCACTCGATCCGCCAGGTGGCGCTGTCGCCGAGCACCCAGGAACCGATGTTCTGCATGGTGAACAGCATCGCCCCGACGATCTCGAGCGGGCGCGCCGAGGGCGGCGAGATGAGCGAGAGGAAGTAGAGGAAGATGAACGGGAGTAGTACCGGAGTGATGGCGACCGCCGGATTGCGCGAGATCCACCGCCACCCGACGAACAGGAAGGCCGGCAGCGCCCGGCCACGCGTGGGGACGTCGGGGAAGCTCGCCTGGATGCTCGCCATCTACCGCCCCCGCACCGTCCGACGCGCCCAGAAGATGGCGAACGAGACCAGGATCGCCGCTTCCGCGACCAGGCCCCCCGCGGCGAGCAGGAGCTCTCCCAGGCTCAGCTGCGTCACTCCCGTCGCCCACTGCATCAAGGAGGAGGCGGCGCTCGGCGGCATCAGGAGGACGACCGGCCGCAGCGGGGCCGGGAAGAGCCGCAGCGGGTAGAAGACGGGCGGCAGCACGCCGAAGACGTTGAAGAACAAGGACGAGTACGCCCAGATCGCCCGATTGTCACGGAACCCCGTCGAGAAGACGTAGCCGATCGAGGCGGCCGTGACCCACACCACGGCCGAGAGGCCCAGAAGGAGAAGGACCTCGGCCGCGGTGAGGGGGACCACCAGCACCGCAAGGACGCCGACCACGAGGACCGGAGGGACGTAGACCACGAGGATGCCGGCCGACATCCCGAGGAAGTAGGACTCCGGAGAGAGCGGGCCGGCGAGGTAGAGGTCGTTCGCCTTGTGGTCGATGCGGATGTAGGCCGCCTCGTTGAGGACCCGCTGGCCCATCGTGAACATCGAGAAGAGGACGGCGCCGACCAGCGCGACCCCGATCAGCGACGAGTTGAGGATCCAGACGAAGACGAGGATCACCCCCTGGACGACCATCGAGGTCGCCATCGCGAGCTCCTCGTGCGCCTGGACGAGCACCTCGGTCCAGAGGAACGCCGGGAGACCGCGGAACGCCCGCGGCGCGCGGACCTCGCTAGTCCTCATCAATCGACCGCCCGACCACGCGCAGGAACGCCTCTTCGAGGGTCACCGGCCCGACGGTCGCGCTGAGCTTGGCCCGGAACGCGACCTCCATGAGCTCGCCCAGCCGCTCGGGGTGTACGATGATGGTCAGGAGGGCACCGTCCAAGGCGCACTCCCCGAACGACCGGAACCGCTCGACCTCAGGCGCGGCCTGGGGCAGCGTGACCTTGAGGGTCCCACCGACCGCCCACTTGAGCTCCTCGGCCGTGCCGCTCACGATCACGTGGCCCCGCTCGACGATGTAGAGCCGGTGGCTGAGCGCCTCGGCCTCGTCGAGGTAGTGGGTCGTGAGAAGGATGGTCGACCCCCGGTCCGTGAGATCGCGGAGGGACGCCCACACGGCTCGCCGCGCGAACGGGTCCATCCCGATGGTGGGCTCATCGAGGAAGAGGAGCGGGGCCTCGGTCGCGATCACCGTGGCGACCATCGTCCGTTGGCGTTGGCCGCCGGAGAGGGTGATCGAAAGTCGGTCCGCGAAATCGGTGAGACCCATCCGCGAGAGCGACTGTTCGGTGCGGAATCGAGCTGTCTCTCGGGAGAGACCGCGGGTTCTCAGGTAGGTGAAGATCTGCTCGCGCGGGGTCAGGTGGAAGAACGGTTTCCCCTCCTGGGGGACCACGGCGATGTACGGGCGGACCTTCTCGGGGGTGCGGTCGACGTCGAACCCGAACACCTCGATCGACCCGGAGGTCGGGCGGAGCAGCGTCGAGGCGATCTTGAGGAACGTCGTCTTTCCCGCCCCGTTGCGGCCGAGGAGGGCCACCCGCTCTCGTCGCCGGACCTCCATCGAGACCCCGGAGAGCGCCTCGACCGGTGGCGCCCCCTTCGAGTGGTAGACTTTGCGGAGCGCCTCGCTCCGGAGGGCTTCACCGGTCATGGGTCATTGAACTCCTAGGCGAATGCCGAAAGGTCGACGCCGGCGTGGGTCCCCCCGCGGCCGGGAGTCCCACCGGCGCCGACCAGTTCAGCGGCACCTCTCGCGGTAGCGGCCGCCGATCCCCCGGGTGCGGAGGATGTCGGGAACTCGACCGGAGGAGACGAAACGAGCGGACGGTCTTGGGTCCGCGGGAAGAATGGGCTCGACCACGGTCGCTGACCTCTCCCCGTCCACCGAGCCGGTCCCTTAAGTTCTCCCCGTGGGGGCGGGGGAGTCCCTCCCTTCTCGCGCTCCGGCCTCAGGGAGGTTTCGACTCCTCCTCGAGGTCGACGTCGGTCGGCAACGGTAGGATCTGCGGGAGCTCCGGGTCCCCCGTGAAGGTCTCGGGGAACTCGGCCTGACGGAGGCCGGGCGCCCGGGCGAGGTCGATCGGCGCGAGGTCCGGCGCGGTCTCCCTCCAGCAGAGCCGCTCGAACAGACGGATGAGCCAGTCCGGCAGGCTCAGCGAGCGGCCCACGCGCCGGACGTCCTCGCGGGTGATTTCGCCGATCGCGAGCATCAGGGCGCAGTAGATCAGGAAGCCGAGGACGATTCCCGCGGCGAGCTCGTAGTACCGGCCGTGGGGCAGGTACCGGTTGAACTGAGAGATCACCTCGAACGCGCCGGCCGCGCTGAGCGTGATCGCCACGATCGACCGGGGGTGGATGTGGACTCGGATGAGCGTCTCCATGAAATACGCGTTGATGGCGAAGGCGGCGATGGACGAGGCCAGGACGGCCGCCGAACCCACGACCAGGCCGTCGCTCTTCGGAAGGATCCCGGTCGGGTACATGAACGCGAAGACGATCGCGAACAGCACCACCACCTGGGCGCTCGTGATGTAGAGCTCGAGCCGCTGGCGCCCGATCGCGTTGATGCTCGACTGGATGATCTGGCTGAACGAGAGAGGAAGCGCCCCGATCACGAGGAGGGCCAGCGGCGTCGAGGCGACCACGTAGGCGCCGTTCCCGAGGACGTTCAGAAGGACGCTGCGGTAGGTGACGAGCGCGATCACGGCGGGGACGAGCAGCATCGCCGCGTACCGAAGCGCCTGCCATGTGCCCCGTCGCACGCTCTCGAAGTCGCCCTTCTTGTGCTGCCCCGCAAGGTAGGGGAAGAGCGGCGTCGTGATCGCCGCCGGCACCGAGAGGATCAGGATCCTCCACCCGTTGGCGAAGAGGAAGATGTTGAGCTCGCCGGCCCCGAGGCCGCGGTTGACGACCAAGGGGATCATGTTGGTGACGAGGTAGTTGAGGAGCAGGCTGCCCATCAGGGGCCAGGCGAACCGGAACATGCGCCGCGCCTCGGAGCGCTGGAACCGGTGGAGTCGCCGCGATACTCCGGTAACGCTGTAGACCGCCGAGGCCGCGGCGCCGATGGTATAGGCGACGGTGAGCCCCAGGATCGTCGGCCAGAAGAACGCGACGTAGATGAGGAGGGGAAGCCGGATGACCGCCTCCACCAGCGACGGGTACTGGGCCCTCAGCGAATTGCCCTCGCCCACGTAGAGCGCGTTGTAGACGGTCGAGAAGGTCCAGAGGATCGGAAGGGAGACGAACACCCCGAGGGAGGTCCACTCGGTCGAGTTCGAGACGAGCTGACTGCCCCCGACGGAGATGGGCGCGATGACGAAGAGGAGCAGCCCCGCCGAAGCGACCATCGTCAGCCGCAGCAGCAGATAGGTCGACGTGAGGGCCGAAGCCGGTTGTCCGCGGGCGAGGAAGTAGCTGTAGGCCGTGCCGAGACGGAGGTCGCCGATCCCGCTGATCGACGTGCCGATGATCAGGAACAGCTGGACCGTCCCGACCATCGCGCGGCCGGTGTCCGTCGTGTTGATCGTCTTGTTGAAAATGACCGTCGCGATGAGCCCGAGGATCTGGACGACCAGACTCGTCCCGAACACCGCGCTCGCGCTGATCGTGAGCGTGTGGGCCTGCTTCGGGATCTCCCCGACCGTCGACGAGGTTGGTTGGGACCCGGTCGTCTCGTCCACCTTCGTCGGGGCCGGGGATGGCGAGGGCCGCTTCTTATCCCCGTCGCTGGACACGGAACGAGGTCCCTCAGCTCCCGGGGCGGGAGGTCGGCGGGACGTCGGAGGCGCGATGCTCGTAGATCTCGACCCAGACCCCGTCCGGGTCGGAGAGGAAGGCCAGCCGGAGGTCTCCCTCCGTGAACGGGGGAATCCGCACTCGGGCCCCCAGCGAGACGAGACGGGCCTGGGTGGCCTCGAGGTGGTCGACCCGGAAACCGAGGTGGTCGAGCTCGTCGCCCTCGCGGTAGGGAGGGTCGCCCGGATAGAAGTTCAACTCGAGGACCCGCCCCGTCTCAGGGTCGACCAGCTCCTGCCAGAGGCCTCCCGCCGCCATGCGTCCGGACGGCCCCCGACGCAATCCCAAACCCTCCGTGTAGAAACGGATCGACCGCTCGAGATCTCGGACACGGATTCCGGTGTACTCGAGCGGCATGACCGATCTCGCCCGCGCCGGTGGCCCTCGAGGCGGGGTTACCACCGATACCGGATGCCCGAGATAACTCCTCGGCCGTCGGCGAGGACGCGGGACCGCGGCTCACGGCCCTGCCGTCACGGGGGATAACGCCTCCCGAGCCGGTCACGGACCTGGGTGGAGCGTCGCCCTCGCCGCGGGAATCGGCTCGCCGACGCCTTCGGAGGTTCGGTGAGGACGGTCGTCAGCCGGTCGAGCGAGACGGCGAGGGAGGCCATCTCCGCTTTCGAGAGCGCTCCGCGGACCCGGCGGTGAGTCCGGACGGCGGACCGGCGGACCGAGGCGAGGCGGCGGCGACCGTCTGCCGTCACGGAGAGGACTACTCGTCGGGCGTCCCGAGGGGATCGGCTCCTCCGCAGGCACCCGCTCTCGATGAGGTCACGAACCAGGAAGGTCACGGCGGCCGGAGTGACCCCGATCTCGCGGGCGATCTCCCCCGGCGTCGCGTCCGCCGCTTCTTGCACCCGGCCCAGGAGGACGAGCTCCGCTGGCGTGAGCCCCACCGACCCCGCGATCTCCCGGAACTGGCCTCGGACGGTGCGGACAAAACGGGCGAAAACGCGTTCGAGCTCGAGCGTCTCGGAGCTCGTGACCTCCAACCGGGGGACCGCCATCGCCGGCTACCTACTTCTGCGGAAAGTTGGCCACCGAAACCTTGCGGAAGGACGGCTCCGGTGCGCCGACCTCCTCCGCGGGCCGAGCGTTCTTTCCGAGCACTTCCCGTCCCAGCACGACAAATCCTCCGGCGAAGATGAACGAGGCCGCGGCGATGGCGAACGACCACTGGAAGGCGAGGAACGAGGGCAGCGACGTGGACCCGAGCGGGGTAACGACGACCAGCGTGAACGTCGTGAGGAGCGAGCCGGAGAGGGGCGCCCCGAGCGAGCTGCCCATGTTGCGGAACACCGAGGAGAGTGAGGTTGCGAGACCCATGTCCCGCGGGTCGACCGTCAGCACCAGGAGGTTGATCACCCCCGCGTTCACGATACCGATCCCTGCGCCGATGCCGAACTCCAGGGCGAGCATAGTGGCGTAAGGATGGGGCGGTATGAGGAGCAGGAAGGCCACCGCAGTCACGGATGAGCCCAGGGCGGTCATCGGGCGGGTGCCGACACGGGAGACCAACACCCCGGCGAGGGCCGCGAAGACCAGCATCCCGAGGGCGAGCGGGACGATGGAGAGCGCGGCGCCGAAGGTCGATAGCCCGTACCCGCCGCTCGGACCGGGGCTACGGAACAAGAAGATCAGGGAGATCATCGCGAGGTACATCCCCACCCCCGCCACGAGTCCGACGACGTTCGTGACCGCGACGTTCCGCTGCCTAAGGAGGCGGAGGTCGAGGATGGCCTCGCCCCCGTGCGAGCGATACCAGCCCTCGTACCAGAACAGGGGG
>DASPQC010000031.1:0-4278 GCA_035625165.1 Thermoplasmata archaeon
CGGGGACACCCTCGCGGTCTTCGAGCCGGTGCATGGCTCGGCGCCGAAGTACGCCGGTCAGGACCGGGCGGACCCGGTCGCCGAGATCCTCTGCCTCGAGATGCTGTTCCGCCACCTCGGCGAGAGGGAGGCGGCCGACCGCGTCTTCCGGGCCGTTTGGGAGACGATCGCCGAGAAGAAGGTCGTCACCTACGACCTCGCGCTCCCGGGGTACACCGCGCACCCGGTGACGCCGTCCTCGTGCTCCGCGATGGCGGCGGAGATCGCCCGGAAGGTGCCTCTGGTGAACCTCTCCACGCCGCTCCCCAAGGGGGCCTGGACACCGGCCGGGGGAACGTCCGACCCCGTGCTCGAAGCGTGAGCCGGCCCTTCCGGATTCCGTGGTCGGGTTCACTTCGGGTCGCCGACCACCTTCACGATGACCCGTTTCGGTCGCCGTCCGTCGAACTCCCCGTAGAAGACCTGCTCCCAGGGGCCTAGGTCAAGGTCCCCCTTGGTCACGGGGAGCACCACCTGGTGCCCCAAGAGGAGGTTCTTCAGATGCGCGTCACCGTTCGTCTCTCCGGTCCGATGGTGCTCGTAGTTCCCGCGCGGCGCAAGCCGCTCGGCCCAGGCGGCGATGTCGCGGAGAAGTCCCGACTCGTTGTCGTTCACGTAGACGGCCGCGGTGATGTGCATCGAGGAGACGAGGACGAGGCCGTCCGCGACCCCGCTCGCCTGCACGACCGCGCGGACCGGTTCGGTGATGTTCACGAACTCTCGCTCGTTCCGGGTGTGCATCACAAGGTAGTCGGTGTGGGTCGTCATCGGCCCGCCAGTGGCCCGAGAGTGGCTTAAAGGGCGAGGGCCACCCAGATTCTGGTCAGGAGGCTACGATGGCCGAATCCCACCCCGTGCGCATCAGCCGCGGGGGGCCGCCGCGGGCGGTCCGAGGGACCGCCACTCGCGCGGAATCCGAGCTCCCGCCCCCGGAGCAACGAGTCAACCGTGGAGGGACCCAACGGGCGCTCAGGACCGGCTTTGTCTTCCTCTTCGCGATGGTGATGGTCTACGCGATCCTCGCGGCCTACGACCGCAGCGCTCCCGGCGGAGCGTCGTCCTCGGCGTTCGTGGGGTTCGAGTGGTTCACGCTCTTCGCCGGGCTGATCGCGGTCGGCGGGTTCCTGTTCGCCCTCAGTCCCGCGCCCCGATGGGTGGAGCTGAGGTCCGATTCGATTGTGGTGAAGGGCCGATTCGGGTCCTCCCGCCGATTCCCCCTGGACGCGACCTACGCCACCAGCCTCATCCGGAGGCTCCCGGCCGGGTGGCTTTCCTCCGAGCCGCTCGAGGTGGTCGAGGTCCGCTCCCAGGGAGTTCGCCGGACCTACCTGGTCGAAACGGGTCTTATACCGCTCGGGGACGGGGCGAGTCTCGGCTGAAGGCCCGGCTCACTCGAGCAGGTCCTCGAGTTCGCTCGCCACCAGGGTCAAGAGCTGGTCGAGCGACCGGTTCTTGAGCTCGGTGATATGCCCGCCGTCGGTCTCGAGCCGGGCGAGGAACTCGTCCCCGTCGCGAACGAACGAGAGGGAGAGGACGTGGTGCCGCCCGCCGGGCAGGGGCACTTCGAGCGGCGTTTCCACGACCTTCGCTGCAGAGTTCGTCTTCGCCGCGGGGGGAGGTGAGGCCTTCGGCGCACCTTTGACGGGGACCTTCGGCTTCGGCTTCTGCTTCGCGGCGGGCCTCGGCTGCGGTCGAGCGGGTTTCGGGTGGGACGTCTTCTTGGGGGGAGCGCCCTTCGGCTGGCGGGGTCGCTGGACCGACGGTTTCTGACGCCGGGAAGTCACTCTCCTGGGCCCCCCTCGCTTGGGGGCGCACCAGCCCCCCCTATTTATGCGTATGGTCCCGGCGAAGCACGCCAGCGGCCACCGCCGGTCCGGGGCCACTTCTTTAACAGTCCGGGCTCGTTCTGCGGCGAGGGATGAGCGGCGACCGGGCCGGACCCCCGACCAACGCCCCGGTGCCCCCGCTACGACCCGAGACCGTCCTGCTGCTCGCGGGGCTCTGCCTTCTCCTCGTTTTCCTCGCGCTGGAACCGTACCTTTCCTACGCGGTCTTCGGCTCCGACACCGGAGAGTACTACCGTCTCACCTCCGACCTCGTCTCGACCGGAACCCTTCCCCACGGCAGCGCCTACACCGGCTGGGGAACCGCCTACCCGGATTTCCCGGGGATCTACCTGCTCGCCGGAGCGGGGGCCGGGGCACTCCACTGGGACGTGTTCTCGGCCCTCACGGTGATCATACCGGTGGTCGCCGTGCTCTCGGTGCTGCCGCTCTTCCTCCTGTTCCGACGCCTCTACCCCCACGACTCGGTCGCGCTCCTGAGCGCCGCGATCGCTTCGGTCGCGATGCCACGCCTCTTCTCGATCGCCCACCCGGCCCCGCTCGCCCTCGGGGACTTTCTGGTCGTGGGAGCGCTCTGGATGTTCGTCGAAAGCCGCCACGACGCCCGCTGGTTCCTCCCCCTCGCGCTCACCTCCGGGGCCCTCATTGTCACGCACCACCTCTCGACCTACTTCTTCGTGGTGAGCGCACTCGGAGGTCTCCTGCTGCTCGAGCTATGGCGCCCGGGGCTCTGGAGCCGAAGGTTCCCGACGCGTGAGCTCGTCTTTCTCGCCGGGTTCATCACGCTCACGTTCGCCTTCTGGTTCTACGGCACGACCTCGTTCGTCGCGAAGGTCCTCCTGCCGGGCCTCGGGTACTCGAGCGGGGTCGGGTTCGCGGCCTTCGAGGCTGTCGGGCTCCTCGCGGTTCTCCTGGCCGCGACCGCGATCCGCTGGCGGCGCGGGAGCTTCCGCCCGAAGCGGCTCTGGGTGCGGCAGCCCACCCACCGCAGCGTACTCCGCGATGCGCTCGCCCTCGCAGTCCTCATCTTCGGCGCGATCCTGGTCGTCTCCGTTGTCCCGCTCCCGGGGACGACCCAGACCACGACCCTGACGGCCATCCTGTGGTTCGTCCCGGTGCTCGCGCTCGGAATCTTCGCGGCCGGAAGCCGGCGGGCCCCCACCGCCTCCCGGCTCGGGCCGTTCGCCCTCACGTGGACCGGGGCGCTCGGTCTGTCGGCGGCAGCACTCCTCGCGATCGGCGCCCTCGGGAACGCCCTCCCCTCGGGCGGCCCTCTCGTCACGTTCTCTTCGACGCTCTCGCCTTCCCGCCACGTGGAGTACCTGTTCATTCCGATCGGTCTCCTGGTGGGGATCGGGCTCGCGCGCCTGGTCACGCTCGCCCATGACCGCGCCGGCCGTCCCGCGTTCCTCGCGGCGTGCGTGGGGGTGGTCGTCCTGCTGGCGGCGAACGCCGCGATCGTCTATCCGCCGCAGTCGGACTTTGGCGGGTTCCAGGAGGGGTTGACTCGAGGGGACGCCGCGCTGTGGATGTGGGTGGGCATCGCCGCCCCACCGACCTCCGTGGTCGCCTCCGACCACCGCCTCTCCTCGATGGTGTTCGGCTTTGACGGAAACCCCGCCACGTGGGTGACGACCACGGTCCTGTTCACCGGGGGGCCGTCGGACTGCCTCGGGGCCGCCGGCGAGTTACGTTCCGTCGGAGCCCCGGACCCCTCGCACCCCCATCCGGTCGACCTGGTCGCCATCGACTCCGTGATGTACACGGGGGTCGCCCTCAATCCATCGGCCCAGGCGACGGCCCTTTCCTCCGCGGCCATCGCCTGGTTCGCGACCCCGCCGTTCATCCTCCTCTACGAGAACGGGGCGAACGTCGTCTACCTGGTCGATGCACCCGCCCTCTCGGAGATGTGCACGTCGTCCGTGTAGCGGACGACCGAACCGTCGCGGCGCCAGAGAAAAAGCGGGGAGCGGCCCTCGCCGTCCAGGTCGGCGAGCAGCCGCCGCGCCCAGCGGAGCTTCGCGAGCTTGCGCGCTCGGGCTTCTTCGGTCGCCTCCTCCACCCGGTCAAAGTCGAACCCCCAGAGGAGGACGCGGGTCGCGCCCCCCTCCTCGGCGGCGTAGGCGGCCCGGTCGCCGTCGGTGAAGCCACCGAAATCCACGAGGCCGTCCCTCGGAGGACCGGACCAGGAACCGACCAGTTCCCCCGGGAACTGCGGTACCCACTCCTCGAGCGCCGGCACGTTGTCCCCGTGCGCGTGGACGACCACGAGGCTTCCCTTCCGGTTCGCCGTGATCTCGGAGGGGACGGGACCGTCCAGGTCGGTCACGACCACCGTCGGGACGAGTCCGGCCCGCAGGCACTCGGCGGTCGCCTGGTCGGCGGCGATCAGCGA
>DASPQC010000032.1:0-5676 GCA_035625165.1 Thermoplasmata archaeon
GTTCCATGTCGGTCCGGAGTCGGTGCCGTTGAACGAGATGAGCGTTTCGTCGAACGCCTCTCCGACCTCGTATCCGACGGAGTAGTAGTCCGCCGCCGGGTCGAGGGAGAGTGCCCCACCGGGGATGACCTCGTAGTTGTACAGGTAGTTCTTGTGAGGGCTCGCCTGGCCCGACACCTTGCACAGGACGCAGCCCAGACCGCTCGCCGTCTGCCCGACGTAAACACCCCACGTGAAGTTCTGGTAGAGGGTTTGCGTGCCGTCCGTGCTCGGCCCGACGAAGGTGATGCCGTAGTATCCGGGGGTAGCGAAGGTGTACGTCGCACCGGCGTAGGTCGCCCCGCTCTTCGGCGACGACTGAGATCCACCGGTCGCGGTCAGCGATGGCGCCTTGGTGGACCAGAGCGCGTTCGCTGGTGGGGCCGCGTAGCTGGCGTTCACGCTGATGGTGCCGCCCGCCCCGATCCATCCGTAGTCTCCGCCGGAAGAGTTCGTGAGCGTCGTGGAGAGCCTGGGGAAGTAACCGTTGGTGATGCTGCCCGAGGACGGGGTCACGAGAAGAGGCACAAGATTGCCCGGCCCGTTGTGTACCACCCCTTTCGTGTCGGTGGCGTTGGCGACCAGCGTGTACAAACCCGGAGTACCGTACGTGTAGGTCTGAGCTCCGGTAGAGCCGGTGGTTACGATGCCCGGTCCCCATGTCACCGAGAACGATTTGATCGTCTCCGAGCCGGTGACCCCGACACTCGCTTGGAGCGAAGTCCCGACCGAGATTTCAGCATAGGTTTGACCGTAACCGATCGTGAACGGAATGGTCATCGTGACGTCGTTAGTGGTGTTCGTTGAGGTAACGCACGCCGGAGACTTGATCGGCTCACACGACTTCACCTGCTTGGTCGTGCTCGGCACCGAGCTGAAACCCCCGTAGGCCCCAGCCCCGGCAATAATGACGATCACGACCAGCACGAGCAGTGCCGTCGTCGACGACATGCCGCGCCGATTCGCGAACCCAGACGACCCCCTCGACTCTTCGCCGCCCTGCATCGTTACTCCGTCCCAAAATCGGGTACAAAATCCGCATGCCGGAAGGGCGTATATACCGTGCCGGGAACCGGCCCGTGCGAGGGGCGCGAGGTTAGCCGGGGAAGCTCAGAGACCCACCGCCGGTTTACCCCGCGTCCGTGTTCCCCGAACTCGCCCGGATGCTTGATCGACGCACACGGTCGATCAGCTCCCCTTGGGCAGCCCCAACCCTAATAGGTGAGGGGGCGTCGCTCGTTCCGGGAGGCGCGCCGGGGTGGATTCTCGAGAGTTCTACGATTCCCTTCCATCGACGCAGGACCGAGCCGTCGACCTTGCACGAGCGGGAGCTCGCGAGGGCACACGCGTGGTCGCCCGGTGCCAGACCCGCGGTCGGGGGCGTCTCGAACGGGCGTGGAGTTCTCCGCTGGGGGGGCTCTACTGCTCGATCGTCGTGCATCGGCCCAGCGAGCACCGAGGGCTCCTGCCGCTCACCGTGGGAGCCCGACTGGCCTCAGCACTTCACGAACGGTACTCGGCTCCGACGTCCGTCAAGTGGCCGAACGACGTCCTTGTCCGAGAGCCCGGACGAACGGCGCGCAAGCTCTCGGGGATACTCACCGATGACGTGACCTCGCCGACCTTGGGCCGAGCGTGTGTGGTCGGAATCGGTGTGAACGTTCGTCTCCCGCGGAACTCGGTACCGGATCGCCTCGCGGAGCGACTCGCCAGCCTCGAAGAGTTCGCATCACCACCGCCGAGCCTCGAGGAAGTGGAGGAGGTGGCCGTCGAGGCCTCGATGGGCGCCGCGCAGTGGCTCACGACGATGGCTGGCGTGAGGGAGGCCCGCCGGCTCTGCCGCCGGTGGCTCTACGGGGTGGGACACCCCGTGACGGTGGACGGCGAGCCGGTCGGAATCCTCGCCTCCCTGGGCGACGAAGGTGAGCTATGGGTCGCTACCGACACCAACCGAGTGGCGATATGGGCCGGTGACCTTCGGGTGGGGGAGGTCCCATGAGCAACGCGTTCGACCGGTGGACGGTCCTTCGGAAGAAGGCGCGCGAGGGGGGAGGGACCGAGCGGGTCGAGCGTCATCGCGCGGCCGGGAAGCTCACCGCCCACGACCGGCTCGAGGCGTTCTTCGACCCGGGGACCTTCACCGAGATCGACGCATTCGTTACCCATCGGGTCGACAAGTTCGGCATGGAGGAGCGAAAGGTCCCCGGAGACGGCGTCGTCACGGGGTGGGGCGAGGTCGATGGCCGCCCGGTCTGCGCGTTCGCCCAGGACGCCACGGTGTTCGGAGGCGCCCTCGGGGAAGCGCACGCGGCGAAGATTGTGAAGGTGATGGAGACCGCCCGGAAAGCCGGGGTCCCGATCGTCGGACTCGATGACTCCGGGGGGGCTCGCATCCAGGAGGGCGTGATGAGCCTCGGCGGCTACGGTGAGGTATTCTTCCATAACGTGCTGCTCTCGGGCGTCGTCCCGCAGATCTCGCTCATCCTCGGCCCGTGCGCCGGCGGGGCGGTCTACTCTCCTGCCATCACCGATTTCATCATCATGACGAAGGGGACGGGGCAGATGTTCATCACCGGCCCGGACGTGGTGCGGGCTGTCACCGGCGAGGAGGTGACGATGGAGGCGCTCGGCGGGGCCGAGGCGCACGCCTCGGCGAGCGGCGTCTCGCACTTCACCGCGGCCTCGGACCGCGACGCGCTCGCCCTGGCCCGACGGGTGCTCGGCTACCTCCCGCTCAACAACCTCGAAGACCCGCCGTCCGCCCCCGCGGCAGCACCTCCCCACTCGGCCGGAGCAGAGCTCGAACGGATCGTCCCCGAGGAAGCGAACGCCCCGTACGACGTGCACGGCGTACTCGAGCGGATCGTCGACCCGAGCTCTCTGCTCGAGGTCCAGGCGGCGTGGGCGCCGAACCTCGTCGTCGGATTCGCCCGGCTCGAGGGTCGGTCGGTCGGGGTTGTGGCGAACAACCCGGCGATGCTTGCGGGGACGCTCGACATCAATGCGTCCACGAAGGCAGCCCGGTTCGTGCGGTTCTGCGACGCGTTCAACCTGCCGCTGCTGACCTTCGTCGACGTGCCCGGGTTCCTTCCCGGGACCGCGCAGGAGCACGGCGGGATCATCCGCCACGGCGCGAAGTTGCTCTACGCGTACGCCGAGGCGACCGTCCCGATGCTGACGGTGATCCTCCGCAAGGCCTACGGCGGTGCGTACGACGTCATGTGCTCGAAGCACCTCGGGGGAGACGTGAACCTGGCGTGGCCGACCGCCGAGATCGCCGTCATGGGAGCGGACGGAGCGGTCAACATCCTCTTCCGCCGGGAACTCGAGCAGGGGACCCCGGAGGAGCAGGCGCTGCGGCGGGAGCACCTGATGTCCCAGTACCGGGCCGAGTACCTGAACCCGTATCTTGCTGCGGAACGGGGGTACATCGACGACGTGATCGACCCGGCGGAGACCCGGGCGCGCCTCGTGGACGGGCTCTCGCTCCTTGCCTCGAAACGGGAGGAGCGGCCGAGCCGCAAGCACGGGAACATCCCGCTGTAGACGACGGATCCTGCATGGTCGCAATCACCGAGACGGTCCTTCGGGATGGGCATCAATCGCTGATCGCGACCCGAATGCGGACGCGCGACATGCTGCCCGCCGCCGAGCGGCTCGACGCGGTCGGATACCGGTCGCTCGAGGTGTGGGGCGGGGCGACGTTCGACGTCTGTCTTCGATTCCTCCGGGAGGACCCGTGGGAGCGGCTTCGGCTCCTCAAGCGCGCGATGCCGAGGACGCCCCTTCAGATGCTCCTGCGGGGGCAGAACCTGGTCGGGTACCGGCACTACCCGGACGACGTGGTCGAGCGGTTCGTCGCGGAAGCGGCCCGGCAAGGGGTCGACATCTTTCGCGTGTTCGATGCGCTCAACGACCCGAGCAACATGGAGGTCGCGCTCCGGGCGGTCAAGAAGACCGGGGCTCGTGCCCAGGCGACCATCTGCTACACGCAGAGTCCCGTCCACACGTTGGCCGCGTTCGTCGAGCTCGGAAAGCGACTCGCGGCCCTCGACGCGGACGAGCTCTGCGTCAAGGACATGGGCGGATTCATGCCCCCGACCGAGGGAGCCGCGCTCGTCCGGGCGCTGGTCCGGGAGGTCGGGCTCCCGGTGGTGGTGCACACGCACTCGTCGAGCGGGATGGCGTCGCTCACTTGCCTGGCCGTGGCGGACGCCGGCGCGGTCGCCGTCGACACCGCCCTGAGTCCGTTCGCGGGGGGCACGAGCCAGCCGCCGACCGAAACGATCGTCGGGGCGCTCAAGGGGGGGCCGCTCGATCCGAAGCTCGACCTGTCGGCGCTCGCCGACCTTGCCGAGTACTTCCAGAAGGTGATGGAACGGTACCGCCCGCTCCTCAACCTCCGGTCGCTTCAGACCGACCCGGGGATCCTGACCCACCAGATCCCCGGCGGCATGCTCTCCAACCTGCTCTCCCAGCTCGCCGAGCAGGAGGCACTCGGCCGGCTCACCGAGGTCCTCCAGGAGGTGCCAAGGGTCCGTGCCGACCTCGGCTACCCGCCGCTCGTCACCCCGACCAGCCAGATCGTCGGGACGCAGGCGGTGCTGAACGTTCTCGCGGGGGGACGGTACAAGACGATCACCTCCGAGGTCCGCGACTACGTCCGGGGCCTCTACGGCCACCCCCCGGGGCCGATCGACCCGGACCTGACGTCGAAGGTGACCCACGACGCCCCCGCGATCACCGGTCGACCCGCGGACCTCCTCCCGCCGGAGCTCGCGCGCCAGACCGCGGAGGTCCGCCAGCTCGTCCCCGCGGCCGACGTCGCCGAAGCCCTCAGCTACGCGCTGTTCCCGGCGGTCTACCGCACGTACCGGGCGGCGGTCGACCACGGGCTCACCCACGAGGTCCTCACGGCGGCGGCCGTCGGGGTCGTCGGCGCGCTCCGCGCGCAGCGCCCCCCGTCCCCTCCGCTCGTGGCGTGGGGGGAGCGGGTCGGACCGAGCCCATGGGCCCACGAGGGCCGCGCCCGCCGGCACGCCCAGGGAGGTGAGGTCCGTGCGGCTCACGGTCGAGCTCGACGGTAGACCGACGGTCGTCGAGCTCGCCGACGACCTCGAGAGCGTCCGCGTCGGCGGGCAGAGCCACCCGGTCCGCATCGTCGCCCGCGGCCCGGCCCGGGTCGACCTCGAGATCGCGGGCGAATCGGTCGTGGTCGTCGGCTGGCCCGAGCACAACCCGGCCCCCACCGGTCCCGTGGACGTCAACGGGGAGCGGTGGAAGGTCGGCCTTCGGGTCGAGACCGCCGGCTCCGGCCCCGCCGCAGGCCCATCCCCCGTCCGCGGCGCCGCCGCGGGGACTGAGAGCCCCGCGCCGCCGAGCCTTCCGGGAACCGAGGTGGCTGGGGCGATCCCGATACTTCCCCCCATGCCGGGCCGGGTCGTGGAGCTCCGGGTCCACGACGGCGAGAGCGTGACGAAGGGCGCCGTGCTCCTCGTCCTCGAGGCGATGAAGATGCGCAATGAGGTCGTGGCCCCGTCCGACGGGGTCGTCCGGGACGTCCGGGTCCGCGAAGGCGCCAACGTCCGGGCCCGCGAGACGATGGTCGTCGTCGCCCCGAAGTAGGAAGGTCGGACC
>DASPQC010000033.1:0-4083 GCA_035625165.1 Thermoplasmata archaeon
AGGAACGGACGGGGCAGGGGGTAGGTCGACCGCTCGCTCGTCACCTGGTATTCCTGCATCGCTTCGAGGAGCGCCGACTGGACCTTCGGCGGCGCGCGGTTGATCTCGTCCGCGAGGAGGAGGTTGGTGAAGAGCGGCCCACGCCGGAACGTGAAACTCTCGTGGGTCGCGTCCAGCATCTCGCCCCCGGTGATGTCGTGGGGCAGGAGGTCCGCCGTGAACTGCACGCGCTGGAACTCCAGCCCGAGTGCCTGGGCGAACGACTTCGCCATCAGCGTCTTTCCGAGGCCCGGGAAATCCTCGAACAGGAGGTGACCGTCCGCGAGGAGCCCGGTCAGGACCTGCTCGACCACGACGTCCCGGCCGACCACGGCCCGGTGGACGGAGGCGCGGACCGCTTCCGCGAGCGCCCGGGCCTCCTCGGGCTTCATCTCGGACCCCGGCGGAGGGTTCGGCGGAGGTGCGATATAAGCGCCGCTCCCCGGGCTACCGGGAGAGAGGATGTGCCCCGGCCGTAACGATCCGCGTCACCGCAGGCCAACGCCCTCTCGGCGGTCTGACCCCGGCCGGGGGTGTCGGACACCGGGGTTGTCCTCACGTCATCCTCGGCGGACGACCCGTCCGCGTTGAGTCGAGAGGGACCCTTCGTCGATGCCCGGACGCGGCCCGAAGGTCGCGTCGACCGAGGAAGCGACCCGAAGCTCAAGAAGATGCCGCCTCCTCCCCTCGAATGAGCTCGGGGCGGGCCACAAGGATCGACACCAGGGCGACGACCGCGACCAGGAGCACCGCGGCGACGCCGAGGGAGACGGATCCGTAGGCGAGAAGTGTGGAGCTTCCCCACGCGACCACGACCGTGAAGCCGACGATGGCGAGGGTGGGGATCGCCCGGGCGACTCCCCCGGGGCGCCGCCGGGGGTCGTCGGCGAGCCACGCCAGCCAGAGCACGGCGGCCCCACCGACCAGGATCTCCGCCGACGTGGTCTTCGGGAGCGCGACCGCGACGATCCCGAGCACCACGACCAGGGGAATCGGGGCCGCCGAACGGCTCAGCGCGTCCGCCCGTCGACGGAGGAGCGAGGCCGACACCACGCCCGCGAGCGCGAGGAGGACCCCGGCCCACTCGGGGTGCACGGACCACGCGAGGTAGACCAGAAACCCACCGAGGACGACCGAGGAGGCGAGGCCGCGGTGCCAAGGCACGGAACGGGCCATGCTCACACCCCCCGACCGCGGCCCGGGTGGCGGAGCAGGTTCACGAGGCTGCCGAGGGACCAGTACTCCTGCCAGTCGATCACCGGAGCGTCCTGCCACGCCCGGGCGACGCGGGAACGACGCTCGAGCCGCTCGAGGCGCTCGACCAGCTGCTCGGACCTCGGGTCGAGCGGCGGAGTCCGGGGCAACAGGGGCAGCGGAGACGGGCTCAGGACCGCCACCGGGTAACCGCGCCGACGAAGGTGCGGCACGAGGTCGAACGTGGTCTCCTCGGCCAGGCTGGTGAACAGCAGGGTCGTGACACCGTTCGGGAAGAACCGCCGGGCCGCCACCGCGCACCGCTCCGAGGGACCCCCCGTCCTCGCGAGCTCGGTACGACGTATCGCCTCGCGGATCCGAAGCCGCTGCACCCGACCCCCGGCCAGCGGAACGGGGTCGAGGAACTCGCCGAACGACGCGTAGCCGACCCGGGCTTTCTCCCGGAGGAACGAGTCGGCCACCCCGAACGCGGCCGCCCGCGCGACGCCGAGGAGACGTTCGTCGATCGACCGTCCGAGCGGGGTTGGGCGGGCGTCGACGATCACCAGGACATCCCCGGTGCGGTCGGCCTCGTACTCGTTCGCCAGGAGTCGTCCGGTCCGGGCGGTCGCCCGCCAGTTGATCCGTCGGGGGGGTTCGGACGGGCTGGCCTCGCGAAGGCCGAAGAACTCGCCGCTCGGTCCGATGCGGTGCGACGGAGTCTCCCCGGGGAGCGCGAGCGTGTGCTCCAACCGGACTCCTCCGAGCCGGAGGAGCTCGGGCGGGAACCTCTCGACCGGAATCGGGTCGTGCGCCCGGGTCGCCCGACGTTCCGCGAGCCCGGTCGGGTCTCTCCACACGACGGTGGGCGGTAGCACGGTCGTCACCGTCGGCTCCGGGGCCGCCCAGTGGAGGCGGAACGTCACTTCGCCCTCCCCCCATGCGACCTCCGGCGCCCGCGACTCCACGAGACTCGCCGGGCGCGTGAAGCCGACCACGAGGTCGGGGGCGTCCTCCGCGTTCACGGGAGTGACGACCCCCGAGACCCGGACCTCCTGGGCCGACCCGAAGGCGCCCCACCGCAGACCGAACTCGGCCGACCGATGCATCCCCGTGAGGGCGGCGACGGGGGGTGCGACGAGCAACGGCAGGGCGAGGAAGAGCGGGACCGGATCCCGGGCGGCGACCCCGACGACGAGCAGCACCGCTCCGGCGCCCACGAGGAGGAACGTGAGCGAGGTCCATGCGAACGACGGTGCTTCGCCGCTCACGTGTTCCCTTCGAGTTCGACGAGGCGCTGCTCGACGTATCGTGCGAACTCCGGTCGGGGAAGGGCCCCGATCTGACGCAGCTCCTCGGTCGCACGGTTCGGAAGGGACGGGTTCGGTCCGGAGCGCTCAATCCGGTCGAGCAGGAGGACGACCTCCTCCCGGCTCATCCGGTTGGAGCGGAACGCGGACCGTACGGTTCCGCTGACGGGCGGCTCTTCCTTGCTGGAGACGGGGCCGCGAGGGCTGCGGGCCCGCTGGGCCCATCCGCTCACCAGAAGGGTCGAGCCGACCAGTACGGCCGCAGTCGCCGCCGGAAGGGCGATCGGAAGATTGGAGCCGGCCCAGAGCGCGACCCCGGCCAGTGCCCCCGCCAGGCCGAGGAGGGCGAACCAGCGGGGCGGGAGATTCATCGTCCGGCCGCCCGACGGTCGAGGTCGCCCTCGGCGCCACGAACCGCCGAGCGGGCCCGCTCCGCGGCATCGCTCGTCATCGGGTGGGTCGAGTATCGTGCCTCTTCAAAGAGGCGGGTGAGGGCGTCGGCCGACGACGGCTGAATCCCGAGCGCGAGCAGGTGGAAGGCCCGGATCTCCTCCGGGGTTTCCGTCTCGACACCGCCGACCAGAGGGGCCACGCGGTCGAGGAACCGCGCGTAGAGGGTCCGGATCACGGCGCGCGGCTCGTCGCCTTCGTCCAGCGCTCGGCCGGCCGCGGCCAGGGCCGCGCGCGCTTCCGTCAGCTGTCGCGCTTGGAGCTGCGCCAAGCTCCGCTCCTCTCTCCGCTCGGAGAGACGGTCGGAGACCGCGGGCGCGGCGAAGATGGCGATGAGGGCGGCGATGACGAGCAGCGCGACCAACGGCACCCACGTCGGCACCGTGAGCGTGAAGAACGAGGTGGTACCGCCTCCGCCGGTCAGGTTCACGGGGTGGGTCGTGTTGACACCGCCGCTCCCGCCCGACGAGTTGTTCCCCGAGGTCGAGTTGGTGTAGGCGAACAGACCTCCTCCGCCGCTCAGGAAGTGCGCGAGCACGACGAACCCCGTCATCACCAGAAGGCCGACCAGCGCCGTCACGAGCACGCGGCCGGAGAGCGTGTACGAGGAGCCTGTGACCCGCTGGTAGATCATGAAGCCGAGCCCCACGAACACCATCCCCAGGATGACGTCGGCGATCGCAGCCGAGGAGAGCATGGGGGCCGAGGAACCGCCCGGGGCCGCGGCCGAGGGGGCGCCCACCAGGATGCCGGCCGCCGCGCCGGTCGCGACCGCCCCCGTCAAGAGGACCGCAAGAACGAGCGGGACCTTCGAACGGGACGCCACGGAAGCTCCCCTCGGGGTTGAGGCGCCCGGCGGGCGATATACTCTTCCTCAGCCCGACCGCGGTGGGCGGGCCGGGGGCTCCGAGGGCGGGGTGGCCTTCGACAGGAAGTAGAAGCTCCTCCGCTCGTGTTCGTGGGACACCACGGCGAAATCGTCCACGACGTACCCCGTGTCGAACGCCGCGCGGAACGCGTCCCGCACGGCGTGACGCCAGCGTCCGAGCGCCGTGGGTTCATGCTCGCGCACGGCGGCGATGTCGAACGG
>DASPQC010000034.1:0-10375 GCA_035625165.1 Thermoplasmata archaeon
AAGGCCTTAATAGACCAGCCTCCTCCGTGGCCCCGCAGCGGGGTAGGGTAGTCAGGAAAGCGGCCGGCCAGCGGTCGACCGTCCTGAAATCCCGACGGGCTCATAACCCGTAGATCCATGGTTCAAATCCATGCCCCGCTATCTCACCGGGATTTTGGCGGCAACTGGACATTGAATTTCCAACGCCGGTGGGGCGGCGTGGTCGGCAGGTTCATCGCGCGGAGCAAGGCGATGAACCTCGGCTCCTCACGGATCGAGTCGAAGGCAGGGGTGCGATATTCGTTCCAGAGGGTCCGGTCGCCTTCCCGGAAGTCGCGCTCCAACAGGTCAAGGGCCTTCTCCGTCTCTCCCCGGAACGCGTACCAGACGGCCACGTCCACGGGCGAGATGTACTGGGAGATTCGTCCGGCCTCCCACTCGGCGATTCGGGCCTCCGCCTCCTCGGGTCTTCCGAGGAGGGCGAGCACAATCGAACGGTGGTATCGGGCGGCGGGGTCCGTTGTGCCCGCCAGAGGTTCGACCGACCGGAGGGCCTCCTCAGTGCGTCCCGCAACTGCGTAATACCATGTGAGCCACCGACGGGTTCCGACCGAGTCGGGGAAGCTTTCTACCAACTTCTCCAGCATCGAGATTATTTCGCCAAGGTCGGAATTCTCGTGGGCCAAAACAAGTTGGTGCCGGGCAAGAATCCACAGCGGGTCCAGCTCTATCGCCAACCCGTCCTGCTTCTTCGCTTCCTCGAACCTCCCGAGGACCCAGAGAAGGTAGCCGTACCACTCCCGGGCGGCGGAACTGCTCGGGTTGAGCGCAATCGCCTGTTGGAACTCGGCTTCTGCGCGAGCCCAGTTGAGATCCCCCTGAAACACGACATTGCCCGCCGCGACGTGCGCATCCGAGGAGTTCGGATTGAGTTCGAGCGCCTTGGCGGCTAGCTCGCGCGCTCGTGGGACCGTGTCCTTTGCAGACCGGCTGACTCCCATGACCGCGAGGAGGTGGTTGGCGAGGTAGGAGTACGCCGCCGAGAAATCGGGATCCTCGCGGATCGCTTCTTCGAAGCACCGTTCCGCTTCGCGGTCGTGCTTTTCGTCGCCCCAGCCGGTGTAGTTTCGGAATGCCTGGATTCCGCGGAGGTAGGATTCGTATGCCGCCAGGTTTGAGGTCGGTTTCTCGAGAAGGGCCTCCCGTTCGGACTTCAGGAGCTCGACCTTGAGGGCACCCGCGGTCTGCTCCGCGACCTCCGCTTGAATGGCGAACACGTTCTCGAGCTTGCGGTCGTATGTCTGGGCCCAGCGGTGCTCATCGGACCCTGTGTCGATGAGCTGGACCGAGATCCGGAGCTGCTCGCCCGCCTTCCGGACGCTCCCCTCGAGCACCGTGTCGACTCCGAGCTCGGAGCCGATCTGAGCGACCGGCTTCGTCGTGCCCTTGTACTGGTTCACGGAAGTGTGCGAGATGACCCGCAGGCCCTTGACCTGTGAGAGGACCGTAATGAGTTCCTCCGTCAGGCCGTCCGCGAAGTACTCGTCCTTCGGGTCCGGGCTGATGTTCGCAAAGGGGAGGACGGCGACTCGGGGCAGGGACGCTTCCTTGGCCACGGCGTCCTCTCGTGTCCAAGGAAGAACGAGTCGGTAGACGTCTACGGGTTCCCGGACCCCTTTGAGAGTCCTCGGCCCCAGTCGCTCGATTCGGTACGGGACCTTGTTGCGGACCTGGACATAGACCGGGTCGGAGAGGCAGACGCCGCCCGCTTCGGCTAGCGGCTCGATGCGGGAGGCGATATTGACGGCGTCGCCGAGGATGTCGGTTCCCTGCCGTTGGACGTCCCCGAGGTGGATTCCGACTCGGATCTTGAGGGGCCGGACGCCTGCCCCCACGTTGCGCTCATGCACCTGCCGCTGGAAGTTCGCTCCGCACTCGACCGCATCCAGCGCATTCTCGAACTCGAGGAGAAGGCCGTCTCCGATCGACTTGACCTTCCGACCGTGGTGGGTCGCGAGAAGAGGCCGAAGCAACTTCTGCTGCTCCTTCAGCAGGGCCAAGGCCCCGGCTTCGTCGGACTGCGCCAACGAGGTGTACCCTGCAATGTCGGTGAACATGATGGCGGCGAGACGCCGCGCCATGGCCGTCCCGAAATCGAACTCGGTTAGATTAGACCTTGGGCCGCCCCCCGCAGACGAAGGGAGACCGCTTGCTCACGCGGCCGCTGTTAATCTCGAGGGAACTCGTCGCCGAAGTCTCCGCTGGAATCGAGTCGGAACCAAGGAGAGTCCCCTCCCCTGCCATCTGACCTCGGGGCGGGGCCGCTGAGTTCTTGCGCCTAACTCCATCCATTTCAGATCCCGGCGGTGAGGGGAGGCGGCCCCGCATCCTCATCTTCGGCCGACCGTTCGGACGAATTTGATCGGATGCTCTGCATCGCTATGGGGACCTACTATCGTAAGCACCTGTTGGGCCCGGACCTCAAGCGGGTCTACGAGCTGGCGTCGCCACGAATACGTCAATATCTCGAGGCTGAAGTTCTCCACGTCATCGAGCGCGTGCGCGGAGCGGGCCGTGTCCTCGAACTCGGGAGCGGGTACGGACGCGTGCTGGCGAAGGTCGCCTCACATGTTGGGCGAGCGGTCGGCGTCGACGTCTCCCGGCCCAATCTGGAGTTTGGAGTCGGATTCCTGAGGGATTTCGTGAACTGTGACCTTCTCCGAATGAATGCGGTTCGCCTGGCATTCAAGGACGCAGACTTCGATGCCACGTTCTGCATTCAGAACGGCATCTCGGCGTTTCGGGTCGACCGCCACCAGCTCATCGCCGAGGCCCTCCGAGTGACTCGACCCGGAGGGAACGTCCTGTTCTCGACCTACTCGCCCCGCATCTGGACCGACCGGCTGGACTGGTTTCGGTCGCAGTCGCGAGCCGGCCTCCTCGGGGAACTGGACGAAACTCTTTCGGTGAACGGCGTCATCGTCTGCAAGGATGGTTTCCGGTCGACCACGGTGGCGGACGAGGAGTTGCGCACTCTGTTCGCCGAAGCCGGTCAATCGGCGCGAATCTCCGAGGTCGACGAGTCGAGCGTTTTTGCCGAGGTCGTGAACGAGCCGTGACCGGATTTCCGGCAGCTGACCCGGTGCCCACCGCCCGGTGAGCTACTCGAGCCTCGCAGAATGAGCCGCGGATGCGGCGGTCCCGAGGGTCCGGGTAAGGAGCCCACCCGGTCCGTGAGTATTGCGGGCGCCTACGACGCGTCGTCCGACTTGGGCTTGCTTCGCCGCCGGGTCCGCTTCGGGGGTACTGTTTCCGTGGGAGCCGACGCGGTCTCGGGCGCCGGAGCCGGCTCCGGGGCCGGCACCGAAGTTTCAGCCACCGGAGGACCCGGGGAGGGTGGCGACGGAGGGGCCGGCGGGGGTGGGGGCGGGGCCTCGGTCGGAGGCGCAGGGGAAGGAGGCGAGGTGGCGGGTGGCGGCGCGGTGGCAGGGGTGATGTGACCCGCATGGTGAGCGGGCCTCGCCGGGATGGGCACGAACTCACCGGGACGCCACTGATGAGGCATCCGAAGGATTGTCGGGTCCTTCATGAAAAGGTCCGCGTGCCCGCAGGCACGGCAGATCCGGGTCCCGAGGGAGAGCTCCCCGCCGGAGCGGATCGAGAGCGTGCCCCGGCCGATCGAGCCGGTCTTGAGGTCGTTTACCCACACGAAGTCGCTCGCGCCGCAGTTGCTGCAGACGGGGGCCACGAGGACACCTCTTCCTGCCCGCAATGGGACCCCCCGTAAAAAGCAGACGCTTTGGCGGTGGACGAGGAAACGGCGGCGAGGGCCCGGTCGCAAGCACGATTAGGCCGCGCTCCCATTCGCTCCTGATGCCCGACCCGTTGCTCCACCGCATCACCGTAGCCGTGGATGGCTCTCCGCATGGCAATGCCGCGCTCGCCGCCGCCATCGACCTCGCCGTGCACTACGGGGCCGACCTGATGGTCCTCTCGGTGGCGCCGTTCGTTCCCGCCTACGTGGGGCCGAATGAACCGTTCGTGGCGCCCACGCCGTCCGAGGATTCGCTCGAGCGGTACCGCGGGGTCGTCGCGGCCGGCGTAAAGCAGGCGGAGGAGGCGGGTGTGAAGAACGTGACCGGCCTCTGCGAGGAAGGGGTGGTCGTCGAGGAGATCCTCGACCACCTGGAGCAGCACCCGACCGACCTGCTCGTGGTCGGCTCCCGGGGCCTGTCGGCGACGCGCCGGCTACTCCTCGGCAGCGTATCGACCGCGGTGGTGAACCACGCCCCGTGTCCGGTGCTGGTCGTGCGACCGATCGCTACGAAGCCCGTTGCTTGACGAGTACCCGCGTCGGGACCGGCAGCTTGTGGGATGCCTTGCGGAGGGCTTCCTTCGCGTCGTCCAGATGGTCCTGGGTCGTGTGGACCGTCAGCAGCTCGGTACCGATCTCGGCCCGCACGGCGTGCCCCACCGGCTTTCCGAACGCTCGTCGCATCCCGTCCGAGATACGGTCGGCGCCGGCGCCCATGGCCATCTTGTGCTCGCGCAGGATCTGGTGGGGGAATCGACGGACCTTCAAGTGAAAGGCGTTCGGGGCTGCCCGCTCGAGGACGCGGACCGCGCTCACGCGCGCTGCTTCGAGAGCAATGTCGCGAACCTGGCCCGCTTCCTCGGTGCCGAGCGAGAGGCTGTACGGAAACTCCTCCTTGAGGTTCCCGGTGTCGAACTGGGTGACCCGCATGGCGGGAACACCGCCCATGTACTCGCGCCGGGTGTAGACCTGGCCCTCGACCTTCCGGTACATCCGGGCGGGCTTGCGCGTCATGGGCGCGGCCGAGACGGCCCTCCCGCTAAAAGGCTTGCGGCGGGCGAGTCGGTCGCTGGAGTGCCGGAAGCGTCCGTGCTCCCCGGCGGTCGAGCTCCAGCTCGACGGCGCGCACCCCGTGCTCCTCGAGCCACCGCGAGACGGCGCGGTGCCCGCGGCCCTCGGGAAGTCGGGCGAAAAAGCTGCTACCGAACATCGCCTGGGCGGCCCTCGCGCCGCGTCGCCGAAGGCCGCGGACCACGTCGCGGACGGCTTTTGGCGCAAGACCGGCGCGGTCGGTGAACCGTTCGCTCGCCTCGAAGAATCGCGGAAGGGAGGTGAGCGTCTCCCAACCCGCAGGATCTCCCGCTGCCGCGCCAATCCTCGCCAGAGCGGCCGGGTTTGTTAGCACCCTCGGGGAGGGGATCGGTCTTCCGACGACACCCACCAGGACATTGGCCCGAATCGGTCGGTGGAGAACCTTCCCCCAAGGAGGTATGCCGGGCCGCGTCCGGATTTCCAGTCCGCCACCGAGTATCGCGGCCACTCCGCCCAGCCCGCCGCCGTGATAGAGGTCGGCCAGATGGGCGATTTCTGACGCCCGCTGTCGGCTTGCTCCGGTCACGTGCGCGACGGCGAACGCAGTGGCCAACGCGCCGGCCGCGCTCATCCCGAACCCCTGACCGACCGGGAGCTCGTGGTATAGCCGGACGTCTATCGAACCGGGATACGACGTCGCTAGACGAAGGAGGACCTCTTCGGAGATAGGCAGGCGGCGGCGCGAGCCGTCCGTGACAGAGCGTCGTCGTCCGAGTCCCGGCAGTCCTCGGGCCTCCGCCCACGCTCCGAGCTCGAGGACGAGGCCGGCCCCGAGAGACCCCCGCGCACGCGGGTCGACCGCGGTCACGGACGGGAGAAAGATTCCCGTCACGTGACCGGGAGCGAACGCCCAGATTCGGCGCTCTACCCTCGAAACCATCGTTCCCCGCCGAAGTTCATGACGACCTCTTATAAGCGGTGACGCTTAGTGATAGGCGGAACCGCCTCGGACGGACCGTCGGAATCACCAGCATGAGCGAATCGGACCCCCCTGCGGCCTCCTCGCACGACACGTTCGACCGAGTGAACTTCCTCGAACTGAGGAACACTCAGCTCGCCGAGGCGATCAAACGGGTCGAGAGCGAACGGCATTACATGGAGGCGGAGATCCTCCGGCTCCAGCGGGAGGTCAAGCGGCTGAAGACGGAGCTCGACCGGCTCCGCTACCCGCCGCTCATCGTGGGCAGCGTCCGAGACGTCCTCACGGACGGGCGCGTGATCGTGAAGTCGTCCACCGGGCCGGACTTTGTCGTCAACTCCGCCGAGACGGTGGAGCACACGAAGATCACGGTGGGGAGCCGGGTGGCGCTCAACAAGCAGACCCTCGCGGTGATGGGCGTCCTCCCCGCGTCCCTCGACCCGCTCGTGACCGCGAGCGAGATCGTCGACAAGCCCTCCATCTCCTACACTGACATCGGGGGGTTGGCCGACCAGATCCGGGAAATCCGCGAGGCGGTCGAGTACCCGCTCCTCCGCGCCGAGCTCTACAAGAAGGTCGGGGTCGACCCACCGAAGGGGGTCCTCCTGATCGGCTCCCCCGGCACGGGGAAGACGATGATCGCGAAGGCGGTCGCCCACCACACGAACGCGACGTTCGTGCGGTTGGTCGGCAGCGAGCTCGTGCAGAAGTACATCGGCGAGGGAGCCCGCCTCGTGCGCGAGCTGTTCCAGCTGGCCCGCGACAAGGCGCCGACTATCATCTTCATCGACGAGGTCGATTCGATCGGCGCGAAGCGGCTCGAGGTCGCCACGAGCGGCGACCGCGAGGTTCAGCGTACCCTGATGCAATTGCTCGCCGAGATGGATGGGTTCGAGCCCCTCGCCAACGTGAAGATCATCGCCGCGACCAACCGCCCGGACATCCTCGATGATGCGCTCCTCCGTCCGGGCCGCTTCGACCGCATCATCGAGATCCCGGTGCCGACCTTCCAGGGTCGGTCGGAGATCTTCAAGATCCACACCCGCGGCATGTCGATCCGAGAGCCGGTCGACTTCGAGGCGATCGCCTCGCGTTGCGAGGGAGCGACCGGGGCCGACATCCGGGCGATCTGCACCGAGGCGGGAATGTGGGCCATCCGGGAGGAGCGGGACAGCGTGACCGCCGCCGACTTCGACCGGGCGATCGAGAAGGTCATCGGCGAGGAAGAGCTCCGAAAGGAGTCGGTCACGATGTTTGCCTGAGCCGGCCGAGCGCCGCTCGGGCCTTCCGAGTTCGCCGGTCCGGTCAGTCGGTCGAGAACCGACCGAGGAGACGGGGCCCGGCAGGTACGTTGAGGTCGAAGAGGTAGGCGGGGAGGCCGGCGCGGTGGGCGACCGGGCGGTCCGCGGTGACGCGGACCTTCGACGCGCCGACCTCCTCGAGGTCCACCGGGACGACCTGCAAGCCGAGGGCGAGGTGCACGGCCGCTCCGGGTCCCGCGTCGCCGCGGTAGTACCGGCAACGGACGTAATCGCCTCCCACGATTGACGTGCCCTCGAGGAACGCTCCCGCGGGCGCCAGAACCTGGCCGCGGTCGAGCTGGTCCGCGTCCACTCCCTTGAGGGCGACACCGACCCGCTCTCCGCAGCCCGCCTCCTTCCGCTCCACGTCGTGGACCTGGATGGAGCGGACCTCGACGTCCTTGCCGGTGGGGAACAGCCGAAGCTTGTCGTGAACGCGGAGCGTTCCCCTCCGGACCACGCCCAGGGCGACCGCTCCCACTCCCTTGACCGGGAACGAGTGGTCGATAGGTACCTCGACCGGGCCTTCGACGGAGGGCGCGGTCCACTCCTCGATGAGCGCGCGAAGACGTGGAAAGTCGAGCGGGGTCCGCGGAGCCGACTCGAGTCGGCTCCCCTTGAGCACGCGACCGATCTCCGCCTCGCCGACGCTCGGCCCGAGCACGATGATCGTCGGTCGGTCGGTCAGGTCGACCGTCGCGATCGTCTCGGCGACGGGCCGCGAAAGTTCCGTCACGATGAGCAGGCAGCGGTCGGCCATCGCGAGCGCGACGGGTAGCGGGGCGAGCTTCTCGGGGAACTGGGTCGGCTCGACCAGAGTGATGGCGTGGCCCTCGAGGACCGTGTTGAACAGCGTGACGTCGGACGCGGTCCCCTTCTTTCCTAGCTCCTTTGCGATCTCGGGAGCGCCTACCACGGCGATCGTCACCCCGGTCGTCATCGGGCCTCCTTCCCCCCGCGGGGCCCTCCGAGGGTGAGACGTACCTCGTTGCCGGCGGCGTCCACGGTGACGGTGCTCCCATCCCGAATCTCTCCTTCGAGGAGCTTCGTCGTTAGCGGGTCGACGACCTCTCGCTGGATCGTTCGCTTCAACGGCCGGGCACCGAAGTCGGGGTCGAACCCTTCCTTCGCGAGGAGCCGCTTCGCCTCGGGAGTCGCTTTGAGCAAGATCCGGCGGTCCTTGAGACGTCCCTCGACCTGCGCCAGCTGGAGGTCGACGATCTCCGCGATCTCCACTTCCGTGAGCGGGTGGAAGACCACGACCTCGTCCAGACGGTTCAAGAACTCGGGCCGGAAGTGGTCGCGCAGGGCGCGGTCGATGACCTTCCTCCGTTCGGCCTCCGTGGCCTCCGCGTGGAGCTGCTCGGTCCCAAGGTTGGACGTGAGGATGACGAGCGTGTTACGGAAGTCGACCGTACGCCCCTGCCCGTCCGTGAGTCGCCCGTCGTCCATCAGCTGCAGCAGGACGTTGATGACGTCCGGATGGGCCTTCTCGACCTCATCGAACAGGAGCACGGTGTAGGGGTGGGTGCGGACCGCTTCCGTCAACTGGCCGCCCTCCTCGTAGCCGACGTACCCCGGCGGCGCTCCGATCAGGCGGGCGACCGTGTGCTTCTCCATGTACTCGCTCATGTCGATGCGCACGAGCGCGCGCTCGGAGTGGAAGAGGAACCCCGCGAGGGCCTTCGCAAGCTCGGTCTTCCCGACGCCGGTCGGGCCGACGAAGAAGAACGTGCCCATCGGCCGGTTGGGGTCCGCGATCCCGGAACGGGAGCGGCGCACCGCCTGGGAGACGGCCCGCACCGCCTCGTCCTGTCCGACCACGCGTCGTTTCAGCTCCGCCTCCATGTGGAGCAGCCGCTGCTTTTCGCCCTCGAGGAGACGACTCACGGGAATGCCGCTCCATTTCGAGACGACCTGGGCTACGTCCTCCTCCGTCACCTCCTCGCGCAGGAGTCCGGTGCCGGTCCCTTCGGTCGCCTTCGTGAGCTGTTCGACCTCGCGCTGGAGCTCGGGCACCCGACCGTAGCGAAGGCGGGCCGCGGTCTCGAGGTCGCCGGCGCGTTCGGCCTCCGCCTCCTCGGCCTTCGCCCGGTCGAGGTCGGCTCTCAGGGAGCGGAGCCGCTCGACCTGTTCCTTCTCTTTCTTCCACTGGGCCTGGAGCGTTCCCTCCCTTTCCCGGAGGTTCGCGAGCTCCTTGTCGAGCTGGCGGAGCCGGTCCTTGCTCGCCGGGTCCTTCTCCCGTGCGAGGGCGGTTCGCTCGATCTCGAGCTGGCGGATCCGCCGGGACAGCTGGTCGAGCTCGCCGGGCCGCGAGTCGAGCGCGAGTCGGACCATCGAGGCCGCCTCGTCGATGGCATCAATCGCCTTGTCCGGGAGGTGGCGGTCGGAGATGTACCGGGACGACAGGGTCGCGGCCGCCACGAGCGCCGCGTCGTGGATCCGGACGCCATGATGGAGCTCGTAGCGCTCCTTGAGGCCCCGAAGGATGGAGACCGTGTCCTCGACCGTCGGCTCGGAGATCGGCACCGGCTGAAATCGCCGCTCGAGCGCCGCGTCCTTCTCGATGTACTTGCGGTACTCCTGGGTCGTCGTCGCTCCGATGCAATGGAGGGTCCCGCGCGCGAGGGCCGGCTTGAGCAGGTTGGAGGCGTCCAGCGCTCCTCCCTCGGTCGCGCCCGCGTGGACCAGCGTGTGCAGTTCGTCGATGAAGAGGATGACCTTCCCCTCGGCGCGCTCGACCTCCTGGAGCACCGACTTCATCCGTTCCTCGAACTCGCCACGGAACTTGGCGCCCGCGAGGAGCGCCCCCAGGTCGAGCGCCACGAGACGCTTCTCCCGGAGCGAATCGGGAACGTCCTTGGTCGCGATGCGCAGGGCGAGCCCCTCGGCCACGGCCGTCTTCCCGACCCCCGGCTCTCCGATCAGGACCGGATTGTTCTTCGTGCGACGGGAGAGGATCTGGATGACGCGGCGGATCTCGTCGTCGCGACCGATCACTGGGTCGAGCTTGCGTTCGCGGGCGAGCTGGGTCAGGTCCCTGCCGTACTTCTCGAGGGCCCGGTACTGAGCCTCCTCGGTTCGGCTCTCGACGGGACGCCCGCCACCGCGCACCTCCTCGATGGCGGCCTCGACCTGCGCACGGCGGACGCCAACCTCCGTGAGGAGGTCACGGGCCGGCGATTCGACCGTGAGGAGCGCGAGGAGGAGCTGGTCGGCGGACGTGTACCGGTCCTTTCGCCGAGCGGCCTCGGCCTCGGCGCCGTCCAA
>DASPQC010000035.1:0-14443 GCA_035625165.1 Thermoplasmata archaeon
TTGCGGATCGACTCGTACCGCGGGGCCCAGCGCGAATACTCCACGGCGCCCTCGACTCACCAACGTACGCTTTATAATGAACTTCCTGCTCCGCCGGTACGGAGTACCGCCGTGATGCGACCTCTTGCTCAGGATATCCTCGCCCACCTACCCGGAGAGCCGAAGCGCGCCGCCGAGGCTCCCCCGCCCTCCAACGACGACGCGGAGCTCGAGGCGGTCCTCGCCTCGCTCAAGACCAACATCAAGGTCGTCGGCTGCGGCGGCGGCGGCTGCAACACGATCAACCGGCTCGCCGAGGAGGGCCTTTCGGGAGCCGAGATGATCGCGTGCAACACCGACGCCCAGCACCTCCTCGCGATCCACGCCCCGCGGAAGATCCTGCTCGGTCGCCGGCTGACCCGGGGACTCGGCGCCGGGGCCCTTCCCCAGGTGGGGGAGCAGGCGGCCCACGAGGCGGAGGACGAGCTCAAGAAGAGCCTCCAGAACTCCGACATGGTGTTCATCACCTGCGGCCTCGGCGGCGGGACGGGGACCGGTTCCGCGCCGGTGATCGCGCAGTGCGCGAAGGACGCGGGCGGAGGCAACCCCTTGACGGTCGCCGTCTGCACGCTCCCGTTCACCTCGGAGGGCCTCGTCCGTCAGGAGAACGCGATGTGGGGCCTCGAGCGGCTGCGCTCGGTCATCGACACGGTCATCACGATCCCGAACGACCGCCTCCTGGAACTCGTCCCCCGCCTCCCCATCCAGACGGCGTTCAAGGTCGCCGACTCCGTCCTGGCGCGGGCGATCCGGGGCATCACCGAGATCATCACGCGGCCCGGCCTCGTGAACCTCGACTTCAACGACCTGCGGACGATCATGAAGGGCGGAGGCGTCGCCCTCATCGGGATCGGTGAGTCGGAGAGCGAGAACCGTGCCGAGGACGCGGTCCTCGAGGCGATCAACTCTCCGCTCCTCCACGTCGACATCGGCGGGGCGACCGGCGCGCTCGTCAACGTCACCGGTGGGCCCGACATGACCGTGAGCGAGGCCCAGAAGGCTTCCGAGGTCGTGCAGAAGGCGATCAGCCCGACCGCCCGCATCATCTGGGGCGCGGCCGTCGACCCGACGATGCAGAGCACGATCCGCGTGATGCTGGTGGTCACCGGAGTTAAATCCCCCCAGATTTTCGGAAGTCCCGCCGCCGGCGGCCCGCCGATCCGAAAGCCGGGCCCCGAGCTGGACGTGGTTCGCTAGGATAGGACATGGCGTTCCTCGACCGCGCGCGCCGAGTGCAGGACCAGTTCGACGGTCGGCTCCGGACGATCGGCCACGGCAAGTACGGCCGGATCCTCCGGATGGCCCGCCGGCCGACCTCCGAGGAGTACGTGAAGGTCCTCGGCGTCACCTGGCTCGGGGCGATCCTGATCGGCATGACGGGGTTCGCGATCTACATCTTCTTCAATCAGGCCGCCCCCTGGCTCTGGGCCCACATCTTCTCGGGCCTGTAGGGGGACGCGAGGGCAGATGGCAGAGGAGACGAAGGAGGAGGGCATCGGTCTACTCACCGGGGCACCACCTCCGCCGGTCGCGAAGAAACCGGAGCCCGCGGCGCCCCCGCCGCCGACCGCCGCGCCCCCGGCCCCCAAGCCCGAGGTCCCGAGCCTTCTCGCCCTTCGGGCCGCGGACGACATCCTCCGCCCGGTGACGGCGGGAACGATCACCACGTTGAGCGCGGTGCTCTCGAGCCGTTCCGCCGGCGCGGTGGACGCGACGCTCACGATCGAGGTCGGCTACACCTCGACCTACCCCGGCGAGGGCGCCGAATGGCCCGTCACCTGGGTTCCGCCCGGGAAGAGGGGGCCTTCCGAGCTGTTCCCGCGGAAGGAGACCGCGAAGGTCGCGCTGCAGCCGAACGTCGGCGTCCCGCTTTCGTTCGAGGTGACGGCCCCGGTCGGGGTGCGCTACGGCGACCGTGTCGAGGTCCGCCTCTCGGCGGCCGGGCCCGAGGGCGGGACCCCGGTCCGACTGACGCTCGCCTGCGTCGCCCGCCAGGCCGTGCTCGCGATCAAGACCTCCCGCGGCTACGAGCGGGAGGTCGCCGACACGCTCCTCGCCCGAGCGGAGGAGAAGCCGGACGTCGTCTTCGCGATGCTCGTCCCGTCCGTCCTCCGCGGCTACGTGTTTGCCGAGGGGATGAGCTTCGAGGGCGTCCGAGAGATGCTGAAGGGGATCCGCAAGGCCCGCGGCCTGGTCGAGGGGGAGACGACGCTGAAGGAGGTCGAGCCGCTCCTCGTCCCGAAGATCACGGTCGAAGGGTTCGTGGAGGGCGCGATCGTCGAGCTCATCTCGGGGCCGTTCAAGGGCGAGAAGGCCCGCGTGAAGAAGATCGACCAGACGAAGGAAGAGATCACGGTCGAGTTGATCGAGGCGGTCGTCCCGATCCCGGTGACGGTCCGCGGCGACCACGTCCGCATGCTGGAGAAGGGAGGCGCGAAGAGTGGCAGTTGAAGTGAGCATCCTGGTCGAGGGCGGGAAAGCGGCGGCGGGGGCGACCCTAGGGTCGGCGCTCGGCCCCCTCGGCGTCAACGTCGGCCAGGTCGTCCAGAAGATCAACGAGGAGACGAAGCAGTTTGCCGGCATGCGGGTACCGGTAATCATCCGGGTCGACCCCAACACCCGCGATTTCACGCTGGTCGTGGGCCGGCCGCCGGTCGCGGCCCTCCTCCTCAAGGAGTCGAAGAAGGAGAAAGGCTCCGGAAAGCCGAAGACCGAGGTGGTCGGCGACGTCTCGCTGGAGGCCGTCCGCCGCATTGCCGAAGCGAAGGGGGAGGACCTCCACGGCCGCTCGGTCGAGGAGCGGATGAATCAGGTGATCGGCACCTGCGTCTCGCTCGGCCTCACGGTCGGCGGCGAGGACCCGAGGTCGCTCCTGAAGACCCGCGTCGCGGCCCGGGGGGCCCGATGATGAACCCGGGGGGCGGCCCGCCGCCCGACCTCACCAACGCGGAGATCGTCGACTACTCGGTGGTCGAGGGCGACGGTCGGGTCCGCCTGAAGCTCAAGGACGGGTCGGTGGTCGAGATCCGCCTCGAGATCATGAACATCTTGAGGGCCGGGAACGACCCGAACACGGGCCTCCCGGCCTACATCGTCCAGTCGGCGCCCCTCGTGCGCCTGGTCGAGTGCCCGAAGGAGCTCCGGAAGGCACCCCTCCGGCCCGGGGGGAAAGGCGACCAGAAGTCGATCCCCGGGTTCGGCTGAGGGGTCCTCGGAACCGATTAAAAAAAAAGACGCCGACCCGGGAGTTCTCTCCCGGGGGGCGTCGGGTCGTTCGGCCTACGGGACGGGGACCTTGACCTCGTCCTCCGTGGGCTTCGGGTGCCGCTTCGGCAGCTCGAGCTCCAGGAGGCCGTTCTCGACCTTGGCCTTCGCCTCGGTCGCCACGACGGGCTCGGGCAGTTCGAGGGCGCGGTAGTAGCCGGCGTAGCTCCGCTCGCGGTGGACCCACTCGTCGTCCTTCCGCTCAACGTCCTCGGCGTGCTCGCCGCGGATCTCTACGCTCGAGCCCCGCACGCGGATGTCGAGCTTCTCCTTCGGGATCCCCGGGACCTCCGCCACGATGCGGTAGGAGCTGCCGCGGTCGGTGATGTCGGTGCGCGCGGCGCGGAACACCGTCGGGGAGTTCTCGCCGGCGAACCCGAACGGCTGCAGGCCGAACGCGTCGAAGAAATGGTCCTGCATTTCGCCGAACGCCCGGTCGAGGTCGCTCCAGGGGTCGATCGTCGTTTCTCGCTTCTTGATCTCGGTCGTCATTCGTCTTCCTCCGGCTCTGACAGAAATAGTTAGTTTGCGATACTATAAAAAAGCAACGTATCTCCTCGAGGGAAAAATCGGCCGTCCGGCCTAAAATCTTGCCCCGCAAAGGAGGTGCGGACTCACCCGCCGGTCGGTCTCACGGCTTCGCGGGCCGAGCCATCCCAGGGCCGCTCCGTCCGACCACGCCCGGGACTCGCCGGTCCCAAAGGAACGTCGCGCGTAAACTTGAGTTGACCACCCCTTCTTTGCTATCTCCTCGTTTCTCGAGCCTGGTGATCTCGTGATCCCCTCGTCATCCGCCGGGGGTACCCCCGGACCGTGCGGCTCAGGACGAACGCCCGACGGCCCGGTTCGGGGACCCATGTCGCGGGTTACCACGGCACGGAAGGCGTCCGGTAGACGGAAGCGAGATAGCGCCCGTCGTGCTGCGGCTCGGAGGGAGAGGTCCGCCCGTTAGGAGTTTCTCATGCCCGACCTGATCGTGGGAGACCGGGGAGTGCTCGATCGCAAGGACTTCCCGTCGCTCTTCAAGGCGTTGAACCGCGCCGGCTACGACATCATCGGCCCGACCGTGCGGGAGGGAGCGATCGTCTACGACCGCATCTCGAAGGTCGAGGAGCTGCCGATCGGGTGGACCGACCGGCAGGGGGGCGGGAAGTACCGCCTCGAGCGTCGCTCGGACGAGGCGCTCTTCGGCTACAACGTCGGACCGTTCAGCTGGAAGAAGTTCCTCTTCCAGCCGCACGAGCGCCTCTGGACCGCGACCCGGGATGGCTCGGCGTTCAAGGTCCGCGTGGAGCCGAACGATGGCCGACCGATGGCGTTCCTCGGCATGAGGGCCTGCGAGCTCGCGGCGCTCACGATCCAGGATAAGGTGTTCACCGGCGGACCCGCGGTCGACCCGAGCTACGAGGCCCGTCGGACGCACGTGCTGCGCGTGGCCGTCCAGTGCGGAGTGGCGGGAGCGAACTGCTTCTGCACTTCCATGGGCACCGGGCCGGGCGTCTCGGGCGGGGCCGACCTCGTCCTGACCGAGCTCGTGAAGGCCGATTCCCACACGTTCCTCATCGAGGTCCGCACCGAGGCCGGGCGGGCCGCGGTCGCCGGCCTCGCGGTGCACGCCGGCTCCTCCTCCGTGGACGAGGAGGCGAAGCAGGTGGTCGAGAAGACCCGCAAGGCCGTCACGAAGACGATGAACACGGACAAGATCCGTGACCTGCTCCTGACGAACTTGGACCATCCCCGTTGGGAGCTGGTCGCGCAGCGGTGTCTCGCGTGCACCAACTGCACGATGGTCTGTCCGACCTGCTTCTGCAGCACGCACGAGGAGGTCCCGATCCTCGGGACGAACGCGGTCGAGCGCTGGCGCCGCTGGGATTCCTGCTTCAACCTCCAGTTCTCCGAGCTCCACGGGCAGAGCGTCCGCAAGTCCACGCTCTCCCGTTACCGCCAGTGGCTCACCCACAAGCTCGCATCGTGGCACGACCAGTTCGGCATGTCCGGCTGCGTCGGATGCGGGCGCTGCATCACCTGGTGCCCGGTGGGCATCGACCTCACGGAAGAGGTGGCGGCCATCCGGGTGCCAGCGGCAAAGCCGATGGAGAGTAAACCATGAAGGTCGTATCGCACACGGTCCCCGAAAGCCGCGTCCTGGAACACCCGTTCTTCTCCGGCATGGACCCGCAGCTCGCGAAGCCGATCGTCGCGAAGGCGGTCGAGCGCCTCTACAGCGCCGGGGAGGTCCTCGCCGAGGAGGGAACCCCCTGCGAGGAGTTCTTCCTGGTCTACGAGGGGAAGGTGGGTCTCGAGGTCGGCGCCGCCGACCGCCCGCGTCTCACCGTCCAGACGGTCGGATGGGGCGAGCTCGTCGGCTGGTCGTGGCTCGTGCCGCCCTACGAGTGGCGGTTCGAGGCGCGGGCGGTGAAGCCGACCCGCGTCGTAGTCCTGGATGCCCCGACCGTCCGGCAGGCGCTCGAGGCGAACCCCGGGCTCGGCTACCAGTTCCTCCTGCGGCTCCTCCCGGTGGTCGCTGAGCGACTGGAGAACGCACGCGTCCAGCTCCTGGACATCCATGGTCGCTGAGCACCTTCCGACCGGGACCGTCCCGGTGAATGGTCCGCACCCACTCGCCCCCCGGCTTGCGGTCGTGAAGCGGCACACCCGGGAAACGGTCGACACCGTGACCCTCGTCCTTTCCTCCCCGACCGGCGAGCCGTTCCCCCGCTTCGTCCCCGGCCAGTTCAACATGCTCTACCTCCCCGGCATCGGCGAGGCGGCGATCTCGATCAGCGGCGACCCGAAGAACCGCGAGGAGCTCATCCACACCGTCCGGGCGGCCGGGAAGATCTCGAACGCGCTCTCTGCGCTCCTTCCCGGAGCGACCGTCGGCTTCCGCGGTCCGTACGGCCACGGATGGCCGCTCGAGAAGGCGGTCGGGAAGGACCTCCTGATCCTCGCGGGCGGGCTGGGGCTCCCGCCCCTCCGGCCGCTCCTGTACGAGCTCCTCTCCCAGCGCGAACGGTTCGGGCGGGTCGAGATCGTCTACGGAGCCCGCTCGCCGGGGGACCTCGTCCACTACTCCCAGGTCCAGGAGTGGCGGCGCCGCTCGGACATCCGGTTCCAGACGACGGTCGACGCCGCCGGCCGGGACTGGTATGGGGACGTCGGGGTCGTGACGACCCGGATCCCCGACATGCGGTTCGACGCCGCGAACTCGGTCGCCTTCCTGTGCGGCCCGGAGATCATGATGAAGTTGACCGCGCGCGCCCTCGAGGCCCGGGGCGTGCCGAAGGAGGCGATGTGGGTCTCCATGGAGCGGAACATGAAGTGCGCGATCGGGTTCTGTGGGCACTGCCAGTTCGGTCCGTCGTTCATCTGCAGGGACGGCCCGGTCCTGAACTACAAGCTCCTCGAGCCGCTGCTCTGGGCGAAGGAGGTGTAGGACGATGGCCGCTCCTTCGAAGCCCCGGCTCGCGGTCTTCAAGTTCGCGTCCTGCGACGGCTGCCAGCTCTCGGTGCTCGACTGCGAGGACGAGCTCCTCGCGGTCGCGGGCGCGGTCGACATCGCGAACTTCATGGAGGCGTCGTCCGCCGTCGTGGACGGGCCGTACGACCTCACGCTGGTCGAGGGTTCGGTCACGACCCCCGAGGACGCGCGGCGGATCCGCGAGGTGCGGGCCCAGTCCCGCGTGCTCGTGACGATCGGGGCGTGCGCGACCTCGGGCGGCATCCAGGCCCTGAGGAACTTCGCGGACGTCGAGGAGTACCGTAGCGTCGTCTACGCGCACCCGGAGTACCTCTCGACCCTCGCGACCTCGACCGGGATCGCCGAGCACGTGCCCGTCGACTTCGAGCTCCGCGGCTGCCCGATCTCGAAGTACCAGCTCCTCGAGGTCGTCTCGGCGTTCCTCGACCGCCGGACGCCGAACGTGTCGACCGATTCCGTCTGCATCGAGTGCAAGCGGCGCGGCAACGTCTGCGTGCTGGTCGCGCACGGGACACCGTGCCTCGGTCCGGTGACCCAGGCCGGCTGCGGCGCCATCTGCCCGGCCTACCGGCGCGGCTGCTACGGCTGCTTCGGACCGCAGCCGACCCCGAACTCGACGTCGCTCACGGCGAAGCTCGAGGAGGTCGGCATGGCTCCCGAGGTCGTGAAGCGGTTCTATCGGACCTTCAACGCGAACGCCCCGGCGTTCCGCCAGGCCGGCGAGGCCGCGGCGGCGGAGGCGAAATGACCGAGCGCACCGTCCACGTCGACTACATCTCGCGGGTCGAAGGCGAAGGCGCCCTCAAGGTCCGCATCGCCGGTGACAAGGTCGAGGAGGTGCAGCTCAAGATCTTCGAGCCGCCGCGGTTCTTCGAGGCGTTCCTCCGGGGCCGCGGCCTGACCGAGGCCCCGGACATCACGGCGCGGATCTGCGGTATCTGCCCCGTCGCCTACCAGATGAGCGCCTGCCATGCGATGGAGGCGGCGCTTGGCGTGAAGGTCGAGGGCCAGCTCCGCGCGCTCCGACGGCTCCTCTACTGCGGGGAGTGGATCGAGAGCCACGCGCTCCACATCTACCTCCTCCACGCCCCCGACTTCCTCGGTTACCCCGACGCGATCCGCCTCGCGAAGGACCACCCCCAGGAGGTGAAGCTGGGCCTCGCCCTCAAGAAGGTCGGCAACGACCTGATGACCCTTCTGGGGGGGCGGGAGATCCACCCCGTGAACGTGCGGGTCGGCGGCTTCTACCGCGCGCCGACGGTGGACGAGCTCCGCGCCTTCCGCCCCCAGCTCGAGCGGGCGCTCGAGATGGCGGAACGGACGGTCCGTTTCACCGCGACCCTCGACTTCCCCCACATCGAAGAGGACTACGAGTTCGTCTCGATCCGGAGGGAGGGGGAATACCCCCTGACGCAGGGCGACATCGTGTCGAGCAAGGGGCTCAAGATCCCCCAGGCGGAGTTCGAGCACCACTTCGAGGAGGTCCACGTCCCCTACGCGAACGCCCTGCAGGCCGTCCACAAGGGGTCGGGACCGTACCTGGTCGGACCGCTCGCCCGGTATGCGCTCAACTCCGACCAGTTGACGCCGAAGGCCCGGTCGATGGCCAAGGAGGCCGGGCTCGGCCCGGTCGAGCGGAACCCCTACCGCAGCATCATCGTCCGCGGGATCGAGACGATCTTCGCCATCGAGGAGTCGCTCCGGATCATCGACCACTACGAGCGACCGGCGGAGCCGTCCGTACCGCTCCCCGAGGTCACCCAGCCGCGGCGCGGGGCGGCGGCCACCGAGGCCCCGCGCGGGATGCTCTACCACCGCTACGACCTCCTCCCCGGCGGGCTCATCGGCGACGCACGGATCGTGCCGCCGACCTCGCAGAACCAGAAGCGGATCGAGGAGGACGTCCGCCACCTGGTCGAGCGGTCGCTCGTCCTGGACGAGGCGGCGCTCACCGACCGGTGCGAGCGGGCGATCCGCAACCACGACCCGTGCATCTCCTGCGCGACCCACTTCCTCAAGGTCACGGTCGAACGGAGCTAGAGGTCGTGCCGGCCGCGCCCCCGCCACGTCGCCCCATGGTCATCGGGGTGGGCAACCCCGACCGCGGGGACGACCGTTGCGGCCTCGAGGTCGCCCGGTCGGTCCGGCACGATGTCGGGGACCGCGCCCGCGTGGTCGAGTGCCTCGGGGACGAGCTCGGCCTTCTCGACCTCTGGGAGGGGGGAGGCCTCGTGGTCGTCGTGGACGGCGTGCGGTCGGGCCGCCCGCCGGGCACCGTGCGTCGCTGGGTGGTCGGGAAGGACCGGCTCCCCACCTCGGCCTCGGCGATGTCGACCCATGGCCTCTCGCTCGGCGAGGCGTTCGCGCTCGGCGCGTCGGTCGGGCGGCTGCCCGAGCGGCTCGTGCTCTACGGGATCGAGGTCGAGCGGTTCGGGGTCGGGGACCCGATGAGCCCACCGGTCGAGGCCGGCGTCAAGGAGGCCGTGCGCCGGGTCGTGGACGAGCTTAAGTCGGCCCCGTAGGCTTCGCCGCCGATGCACGAGGAGGCGATGGTGAACGACCTCCTCCGCCGCGTCCAGGAGGTCCTCCGCCGGGAAGGGGCCGAGGGGGCGCTGCGCGTCCGCGTCCGTCTGGGGGCGCTCGCCCATTGCACGGAGGAGGGGCTGAGAGGACGCTGGTCACTCGCCGTCCGCGACACCGCACTCGCCCAAGCCCAGCTCGACGTCGACGTCTCGCACGACCTCAACGACCCTCGGGCCCAGTCGATCGTCCTCGAGGACATCGTGCTGAACGGCGAGGAGCCCTCGGGGGCTTTCGGCCGGACCTGACCGTCCATTCCGGCGGTCTTCCACGGGCGCGCCGCACCCTCGGACCGAGCCGTTCCGCAACGACTATACGGGCGGCCCGGGTGGTCCCTCCGTGGTGGATATCCACGAGAGCCCGGCCGTGCCCCCCTTCGACCCGAAGGGCGACGAGCGGGCCGGCTACTTCATCGGGGGCGGTCTACTGATCTTCCTCGGATGGGGGGTCGCCGTGGTCGCGAACCTCCTCCTCCACTTCGCGGCCGGCTCGGGCGGACTCTCCCTCCACTTCTTCCGAATCTCGACGACGCTCGGGCCCTACGCATGGGCGACGTTCGGCTTCGGCCTCTTCACCGGAGCGATCGGTCTCGTGCTGCTGCTCCTCGGCCGGGTCTCGCCGAGGGGCAAAGTGGTACTGCCCGGCTACGATTACTGAGGCGAACGCGACCGGCCTACGACACTCCGGGGGGGTTGAGGCCCCGGTGCAGCCTCCGCGAGGGGGGCGGCCGCGATTGCACCGGGCTCTTCGCGTGCTTCTGGATCTCAACGCAATCGCTGCAGACCCGCTCGTCCGAGTCGAGGCATTGTCGGCAGAACGTTCGTCCGCAGATCGTACAGCCGAGGGTGGCGGGAACCCCGCAGCGAGCGCACTGCCCAACCAGCACGAGCGTCCTCCCCGGTGAGAACCGGTCAAGCGAGGATTCGACTCGCCTTAAGCCCTTCGACGAACCCGGCCGCATAACTCGACCGAGTGACGTACCGGGCCGCGTTCCGCGCCCGCGGGCTCGCCGACCGGAAGCTCACGGAGAAGCCGGCGGCCCGCAGCATGCCGACGTCGTTGTCGCCATCGCCCAGGATGACGCAGTCGGCCGGGGTGAGGCCGATCGGGCGCAGCGCGTGCAGAAGACCCGGGAGCTTCCCGCGTCCTCGCTCCATGAGGTGGATCGCGTAACCCGTCGACTCGGCGTCCACTCGCGATCCGGCGAGGACCCGCCGAATCCGGGCCAAGGAAACGTTCGGTTCGAGGGCGACCTCGCTCTCGCGCCAGCGGTCGGTAAAGAGCCGGCGGACGGGGAGCCCCGCGCGCACGAGTCGTCGGTAGGCGGTGCGGGCAAGGTCGACGTCGGCGAGCCGCTCGACCACCTCCTCCCCGCGCGCGGTGCGGTGGTAGACGAGCCCGCCGTTCTCGGCGACGATCGGCCCGGAGAGACCGAGCGAACGATGGAGCGCGAGCGAGATCGGCAGCACGTTGCCGGTCGCGAGAACGACCGGCACGCCCGACGACTCGAGCCGCCGCACCCACTGGACCGCACCGAGGTCGAGGTGACGGTCGCGGTCGGTGAGGGTCCCGTCGACATCAGTGACGACCGCCTGGAGGGGGTGGGGGGGCCAGCGGGAGGCCGCGGTTCGTGAACGGGGTGGAGCCATCGGACCTACGGGGTTCCCGGACCGCGGCGCGCCTTCAGCCGTCGGTCGATCTCCCGATGGAGCGCCTCCGCCACTTCGCGGCCGTCGCGACGGCCCCGGACCTCCCGCATCACGTCGCCCATGAGTGGTGAGAACGCCGCCTCCCCGCGCTCAAGGAGGAGCGCTTCGTTCGCATCGACCGCGCGTTCGACGACTCGGACGAGCTCTTCCTCGCTGAACCCGACCAGGCCACTCCGGGCGATCGCCTGCTCCACCGAGGGGGCTCCGCGGGCGAGCGCTTCGAGAACGGTCGGGATCCCCTCCTTCGCGATCGTTCCCGTCTCCGTAGCGGTCAGCAGCTGGTCCAGGACGGACGTCGGAGGCTCGAACCCCTCCTTGAGCTCGACCGAGGGCAGCTCCTGCGTCAAGAGTCGCGCGACTAAGGACGGCGCGTGACCTCGGGCGGTGAGCGCTTCGAAGTCATCGACGTGTTCGCCGTAGACGACCTGCCGAACGAGCTCGGCCCCCAGGCCATGGTCGCGTCGCAGGCGGGCGAGGAGTTCGGCTGGGCGCTCGGGAAGCTTGGCTCGCACCCGGTCGAGCCGCTCCGGGGTGATGGGAATCGGAGGGACGTCCGTTTCGGGGTACATGCGGTCCCGCCCGGGCAGCGGTCGAGAGTACCGGGTGCGGCCGTCCGGGAGCGGGTCCCGTGTTTCCCCCGGTATCCCGGCCAGCGCCCCCGTCGCGCGCTCGGCGACCCGCCGCAACGCGTTCCGTGCCCGCTCGGTGGAACGGTCGGCCAGCAGCACGAACGCGTCGCGCTCACCCAGATGGAGACGGGAGCGCACCGCCGCGACGTGCGCGTCCGTGACTCCGTAGGCTGGGAGCTCGTCGGAGTGGATGAGGCCCTTGAGCCCGGCGGCCCGGGCGTAGTCCGCGAGTTCCCGGCCGAGCCGCTCCTCCGAGCCTTCGGCCGAACGGAGGACGCCGGCGAAACCCGGCAGCGCCAGGGCGAGGACTGGGCCGTCTCGTCGGGAGGAAGCGGCGAGGGGACCGTTCGTCACGTCCCGGAACAGCTCGCTCACGTCGACCCCGGCGGGGTCACCGACCTTCGCCCCGACCGAGGTGAGCACGTCCTGAACGTGGAGGAGCGATTCCTGCCGCGCCACCTCGCCGTCCACGTAGTCTTGGATCCGGCGGAGCTCCTGCACTCCCTTGATCTCGATCCGGTGGCCGCGCTCTGTCGAGACGTTGAGGTCCTCACGGATCGTGCCGATGCCCCGCCGGACGCGGCGGGTGGCCCTCAGGAGCGCCCCCAGCTCTTCCGCCACCTCGCGAGCCTCGGGGCCGGAGGAGATGTCCGGACCCGTGGCGACCTCGATGAGAGGAATCCCGAGGCGGTCGAGCCGGTAGATTACTTCGCCGCCCTCCTCTCGCACCTTGCGCGCCGCGTCCTCTTCGAGGCAGACCGTCTGGATCGAAATGCGCTTGCCGCTCGGCAGGTCGAGTTGACCGCCCAGGGCGATGAGCGCCGTGCGCTGGAAGCCACTCGTGTTCGAGCCGTCGATGACGATCTTTCGCATCACGACCACCTCGTCCACGGGGCGCGCGCTCAGCAACTCGGCGAGGGTAAGGGCAGTGTCGAGCGCCTCTTCGTTGAGGGGGTGGGGAGGCTCCTCGTCCATCTCGACGAGGCAGTTCGAGGGGCCGCCCTCGTACCGGTAGCGCAACCCGCGCGCGGCTTGAAACGCCGCGGCGCGGTCGACCCGCAGGTTCTCTCCGCTCGTGGGGCGGAGCCAGCGGACGAACGATCCGCGGACCTCCTCGGAGAGTGCGGTGGGGCAGGAGCAGAACAGTTTCCCGGTCGAGAGCTGCTGGTGGACCTCGATCCCGGCCTTCATGGGGCGAGGGGCTCCTCGTGGCGATTGACGAACTCGCCGGCGATGTCGCGGCGGAGGAGTCGGCGGACGCCGTCCGGCTCGGACGCGTGCCCGAGGGCCCAGAGCATCTTGGCGTAGGCCGTCTCGGGCAAGAGGTCGTCCAAGTAGAGGACGCCCCCCCGGACGAGCTCCCGACCGGTCGCGTAGACGAACGGGTCGGCATTCCCCCCGAGGCACTGAGTCGTCATCGCCACCACGGTCCCCGTTTCGGTCGCCTCCCGGATCCATCCGAGATGCAGCGATGCGACGTGCCCGAGCCCCGTCCCCGCGAGGACGACCCCGCGACGGCCCGCGACGAACGCGCGGGCCTGGTCGGCGCCCAGTCCGGGATAGAACCAGAGGAGCGCGGCCCGGTCATCGATGGGGCCGTCGACCTGAGGTGGTCCCGCGAGGGCGGGGCGAACGGGACCGTGTACGTGGACGCTGCCTCCCTCGACGAACCCGAGCGGGGAGGCGTTGCGGCTTTCGAACGCGTCCCGCCGGCTGGAGTGCATCTTGCGGACCCAGGTACCCCGATGGAACGCGAAGCGGTCGTCGGAGAGACCGGCGTGCATCAGGACGACCACCTCCCCGAAGCCCCCCTCTCGGGCGAGCGTCACCGCGGCGTCCAGGTTCGGGGCGCCGTCCGACGAGGGCCGGTCGGGGGAGCGCTGAGCGCCGACCAGCACGACCGGGCCGGGGAGGTCTCTCAAGAGGAAGGAGAGACCGGCCGCGGTGAAACCCAGCGTGTCGGTGCCGTGGGCGACCACGACTCCTCGGGCCCCGTCGCGGAACGCCTCTACGACCTTGCCCGCGAGCACCACCCAGTCATCCGGGGTGATGTCCTCGCTCAGGCGGTCGAAGACCGGGACGATGTGCACCGGCCCGGTCCGCTCGAGCTCGGGATAAAAGGCGAGGATTTCCCGCTCTTCCTTGACCGGTCGGACCCCGCCCGTATCGTAGTCGACCCGGGAGGCGATCGTCCCGCCGGTCGTGAGGAGGGTCACGGAGGCACCCGAGCTGGGCCGGAGGGGAGGGGAAGAAACCTCACCCTCCGTCACGCGATGGGGTTCCTCCTCGGACACGCGCACGGCGAAGCCGGGCTCGATGTAGAGCCCGACGTTGTATCCGTTCTCGAGCTTGAGTGGAAGGATCCGGTCCCCGGAGAGCTCGTGGCGCGGGACTACGGTCCCCTTCCAGGTGTGCCCTTCGTCGTCGGAGACCTCGACGTGCCGGCCCATCGGCAGCGCCTTGAGACGCTCCCAGGGGTCCTTCCGGTCCGTCTCCGCCATCGGCCTCGACCGAACCTCGTCGCCGCGGGAGCTCCCTCCGGTATTAAGTGTGGCGTGGCCAGAGGTCGTCCCCCGGACTGGGCTTTTATACGCCACCCCCCTCGCGCCCGGGTCGAGGTCCAACACCGCGAAAGCCCGTGTGGGGTAGCTACGGAGAAGGGACGCGCCCTTCTTCGCTGCAATGGATTATCCTAGAGGCCTGCGGAGCCTCAGACCTGGGTTCGAATCCCAGCACGGGCG
>DASPQC010000036.1:0-4941 GCA_035625165.1 Thermoplasmata archaeon
CGGAGCGATCAAGTGGGACTGGGTGCGGTCGATTACCACCGAGCACCCGCTCAAGGAACTGATCTTTGAGGCCCCGCTCGAACCCCAGCAGGTGCAGCTCCTCCGGGAGCTCGGGGTCGACGTGAACCTCGGCAACGTCGCAATCGCGTCGGTCGCACCTCTCGCCAGCGAACGGCTCGGTCTCCGCGGTGAAACGTTCGGGGCGATCCGCCACGTGAAGGCGGTCAAGGGACCGCCAGCGGCGAAGTTCCTCTACTTCCTCCTCGAGACGTACCGGGGCCTCGACCAGACGCAACTCGCCCAGATGTCCCGGCTCCCGCGGCGGACCGTGCAGAGCGCCCTCGAGTCCCTCCGCCAGCAGGGTCTGGTCCATGAGTCCATTTCCCTCCACGATTCCCGTCGGAGGGAGTACCGGTTGACGTAGGTCCGCGGGTTTCGCGAGCCACCCATCCGCAACCAACAACTACATCCGGCCCCTCTGTGGCATAGGACCCATGGCCGCTCCCGTTCCCGCGCCTTTAGCTCAGCGGGTCGCGGTTGTCACCGGGACCACGTCAGGGATCGGGCGGGTGGTGGCCGAGTCGTTGGCGGCTCGCGGCTTCACCACGATCGTGATCGGCCGGGGGTCGGACCGAATCGCGCGGGTAGCGGAGGAGATCCGAGCATCTACTCGTAACCCGAACGTCGAGGGACTGGCCGTCTCCGACCTCGCGCTCATCTCCGAAGCGCGCCGTCTTGCGTCCGGGCTCGCGACGCGTTTCCCGCAGATCCATCTCCTGGTCAACAACGCAGGGGCGTACTACTCGCGCCGGGAGGTCACATCGGAGGGGATGGAGCGTACCTTCGGGCTCAATGTCCTCGCTCCATTCGTCCTCACGACTCTGCTCGCGGGTCCGCTCAGGTCCGGGGCTCCGTCCCGAGTCGTCAACGTGGCCTCCGCGGCCCACAACGGCCACGACGTGCCCTGGACGGACCTCCAGTCATCGCAGCACTATCGAGGGTTCACCGCCTACGGCGCGTCGAAGCTCGAGCTGATCCTCCTCACCCGGGAGTTCGCTCGCCGACTGCGGGGCACCGGTGTCACGGTCAACGCCGTCCACCCCGGCTTCGTCGCGTCCGGCTTCGGGCTCAACAACCGCGGTGGAACTGCGGTCGCCATCCGCGTGCTCGGCTTCCTCTTCGGCCGTCGACCGAAACGGGGCGCCGACACCCCCGTCTACGTGGGCACGGCGCCCGAGCTGGCCTCGGTATCGGGAGAATACTTCTCGGACCGCACTCAGCGCCCGGGGTCCCCTCAGTCCCGGGACATGGGCGCCGCGCGCCGGTTCTACGAGGAGTGCTCTCGCCTGACAGCCCTTCCGCCGTTGCCGGAGCCTCCAAGCGCCGGCTCCTGAACGCGTGTCTTCGGAGCACAGCTCGCGAGTCGTGACCGGGCGAGCTACCGCGTCCTGGACCGAGCAAACTCTGCGGCCCCGACCACCGCCGCATCCTCGCCGAAGTGCGCCGGCCGTACCAGAGCCCTGGCCGCCGGGGGCTGGCATCGCGAGCGGATCGCGCCCTCGGCGACGGACAAGAACCGGGGATGGCCCGTCACCAGGCCGCCACCGAGAACGAGCACGGAAGGGTTGAACGCGTTCACGACCGACACCACGCCATCGGCGAGGTAGCGTTCCGTCTCCTCGACGATACGGACCGCGAGCGGGTCGCCTGCCCGGTCCGCCTCGAACACGGTGCGAGCCGTGATGGACGGGAGATTGCCCGCGAGGGAAAGAAGCGTTCGCCCGGCGGCTGGGTCGGCTCCGCACGCTTCGCGCGCCCGTTCGGCGATCGCCCATCCCCCGACGTACGCTTCGAAGCAACCGGAGTTGGGACAATGGCACTTCCGTCCGCCCGCGGCCACGGTGATATGGCCCACTTCGCCCAAGGCGTGCGTCCCACCCTCGAGGATTCGGCCCCCGACAACTGCGGAGCCGCCCACCCCCGTTCCGAGGGAGAGGCAGAAGAGGTCGTCGACGCCGGTGCCAGCGCCATGGCGCCATTCCGCCATGGTCGCCGCCCGGGCGTCGTTCACGATGGTGACGGGGGCACGAAGTTGCTCGGAGACCCGTTCCGCCAGCGGCACGTTCCTCCATCCCAGGTTCGGCGCGTGCACCACGATCCCACGGCCCGGGTCGACCTGGGCCGCTACGGCGATCCCGACAGCCGAAAGAGGGGCGCCGGGGTCGATGCCGATGAGGGCTCGGGCGCTTCGGACGAGGGCCTCCATTACGCCCTCGGGGCCGTCGTTCGCGTGAAGTTGGTAGCCGCTGTGGCGAACGATCGTCCCGTCGGACGCGACTAGCCCGCTCACCACCTTGGTGGCTCCCAGGTCGATGCCCACCACGAGGTCCTCCGAGAGGACCCGGGCGGCATTCCTACTCTTCCGAGATCGACCCGGCGCGTTGCGACTCGGCATACTTGTGCACCACGTCGACGAACGTGGAATGCGACCAGGTGAGCGGAGTGGCGCTCTTGGGCTCTCCACTGCTTCGGTCCACTTGCTCGGGGAGAAGGCCGGTCGGGGTTGCGTGCTCGGCCACCCATTCGATGAGGTCCCGACAGCGGCCCGCGTCGCCGAGCCCCAATCGGGCTTCGGCGAGCCAGAGGGTGCAGACGATCCAGGGGTTCTCCTCGCCGTAGTACTGGTCGCCCTCGTACCGGGCGAGGCCGCCGATCGAGCGCGACCAGAGCCGCTGCTCGATGGAGTCGACCACGCTGCGGGCCCGTGGATCCTTCCAGCGGAGGAGACCCAGTTTGAGCGCGAGGAGCAGGGAGGCGTCAATCCGCTCATCTCGGGGACCCAGGGAGCGGACGAAGCGCCCGAGCTTCGGGTCCCAGAAATGACGGACGGCCGCCTCGGCGATCTCCTGCGACGCGCTTCGCCATGCGGTCGGGTCCTTGCCGATTTCGCTCGCAATCCGAGCGGCCCGTTCGAGGGCGTGGGCTACCGCCGCCGTCGAATAGGCGTGGATACCCAACCGCTCCTCCCAAAGGTCGAAGCTGGGCGCAGGGAGCCCCGTCTCTCGGTCGCGGAAACCCACCAGGAAGTTCGCCGCCCCCTTGACGAGCGGCCAGAGGTCGACCAGCACGTCCGGGTCGCCCCCGCGTTTGAAGTGGTGCCAGGCGGCCGAGATGACGGTCGCGGTCTGGTCGATCTGCAGGAACGGCGGGGGATGCCAGGTGCTGCCGATCGCCCCGTCCGGGTAGTGACGATGGAAGAAGGAACCGTCCGGGTTCTGGCAGTGGTGGGCGAAGGAGAGGAATCGCGACGAGTTCTCGTAGAGGCCGGCCTCGTCCATCGCTTTCGAGACGTAGCCGCCGTCCCGCCACCAGCAGTAATTGTAGGTGTCTCCCGCCGCCACCAAGGACCGGGTGTCCGGAGAGGCGATGATGGCGCCGTTCGTCCCCGTAGAGTGCCGGAGAAGGAGGACGCTGGCCTGGTAGAGCTCACGGGCGGCCGCGCTCAGGCCCCCGGGCGCGTGGGGAAGGCGGCGTTGCGCCCAACTCTCCCAGAACGCTTCCGACTCGCGCACGAACCGGCCGTAGCCGCCGTTCTGGACGTAGGAGCGAACCTGGTGGGCGGCCGGGAGGCTCCGGGCCGCTGCCATGAACAGGCGCACCTCGGCATCGCGGTCGGGGCCCACCTCGAGGTCCCATTCCATCACGCTGTCCGCCGCGCCGTGGGCGACCGGCCGGCCCTCGAGCCGACCATCCTCAGCGTCCACGTAGGTTCCGCGGAGGCCCTTCAGCGTGTGCTCTCCGCAGACGGCGTGGGAGAACGAGGGGTCGGAGAAGAACTCGAAAAAGTAACCGCGCTTGTAGTGGACCAGGCTCGGGCCCGTGGGGTCGACGTACGAGGTGTCCTGGTACATCGACTCCGCGATCTGAAACGCGTGGTAGGCGAACAGTCGCACCGACCGCGCGGTGTCCGCCCTCAGGCGGAAGACACGGGCCACGAGGTCGTGGTTCGGGTGGACATGGTCACGGACCGCGATCGTGAGACCGTGACCCTGCCATACGGACTCGGGGAGATGGCCCGCACCGAAGGGTGCCTGGTGGATCTCGTACCCGTTGCCCTCCCGCAGCCAGGTGAACCGCGACGCCTTGACATCGTAGAGACCGAGCCGGGCCTCTCTCAGGTGCTGGAACTGGCCGGGGAAGGGGTAGGTGAGCTCGTTCCAGTCCCCGTTCTCGTTGACGGTCAACAGGAGGCGGCCGTTGCCCGTGACCTGCGTGATCATGCGGCGACGAACTCGCCTCCCCGCACCGGCGCCCCGGTCCTCGGCATCGGACGGGAACCGAGGGGAGCGCCGGGACGCTTAACGTCTCGGTGGTCGAGCCGCCTCACTTGAGGACCGGTACGCCCAGCTTCTCGAGGGCGCGCCGTCTCAGGTCGGTGAGCGCGTTCATGTAGTTCGCGTAGGCGTCGAACGGGCTCCCGTAGCTCGAGAAGTACTGATGGACTCCCTGGTCTGCGCCGTGGCCGCTGACGTACATGTAGTAGAAGTGGTCGGACGTGAGGAGCCGACGCCAATCCGTGAGGATCCCGGAATCGTTCGTCTGGCGGACGAGCACTCCTACCTTCTTCGCGGCCTCGAAGGCCGAGCGCTGGAGGTCGTTCCCGAGCCAAGCGCCCAGATCCCGGTTCTGGTCAGCCCAGCTCATCGTGTACGGGACGCTCAACGGCGCATGAGGAGGCGCGGCGATCGCTTCGTCCACCGTGGCCCACGACAGGTGGGAATGGCGTCCCACTTCGGTCGGCAGGGCGCTCAGAAAATCGAGGATCCCTGATTTGGCCGAGTGGTGCTCCCCGAACGTTTCGAAGTCCATGAAGAGGCCGATTAGGTCCCCGGGAGTGGAGGCGAGCCAGCGCGCGTACTTGTCGGCGGTCAAGGGGTACTC
>DASPQC010000037.1:0-4076 GCA_035625165.1 Thermoplasmata archaeon
CACAGAGCACGGGAGCTCGTCGAACCACTCTAGCGGTTTCTTCGCGGCCATCCCTCGACCCCGACCGAGGGAGCCGGTACACGCAACTTAAGCATCCGTCAGTCCGGGCGCACTAATCTCCCGATTCGAACCACTCAGCCCCCGCTGGCATGTGGCGCGCGGGACCTATCGGTCGTTGGGTGGGCAGGCTCATCTGGGGGCAGGATGGTTCGGGCGGAAGTGATGACGACCGAGACCCAACGCCCTCGGGCCCGGGAGGCCGGGGTCCCCTTGGGGACCCTTGAGCCGGGGGAACTCAATGCCATCACGGACATCGAAGGGGTCTGCGTCGGTCACACGACGCTGATCCGGGGCGACTCGGTCCGCACTGGGGTGACCGCGGTGATCCCCCACCCCGGCAATCTGCTCCAACATCCGGTCCGGGGCGCAGTCCACATCGGAAACGCCTTCGGGAAGCTGATGGGGTCGACCCAGGTCCAGGAACTGGGTGAGATCGAGACCCCGATTCTCCTCACTTCGACGCTCAACGTACCTCGAGTCGCCGACGCACTGATCGACTACGTTCTAGCGCAACCCGGGAACGAACGGGTGACCTCTCTGAATCCCCTCGTCGGGGAGACGAACGACCGCCTCCTCAACGACGCCCGGGCCCGGCCCATCGGTCCGGAGGAGGTGGCCTCCGCCCTCCGGAAGGCGAGTAGCGGTTTGCCGGAGGAGGGCAGCGTGGGAGGAGGCACCGGGGCGGTCGCTTTCGGGTTCAAAGGAGGCATCGGAACCGCCTCTCGCCACCTTCCCGTTGACCTCGGCGGTCACCGCCTCGGGGTCCTCGTGCAATCGAACTTCGGGGGGCTCCTTACCGTGGGGGGTGCTCCGGTAGGGCTGGAGCTCGGTCACCGCTACCCTCGCGCGCCCGACCCTCCGCCGGGAGGCTCCGTCCTCATCGTGCTGGCCACCGACGCCCCGGTTGACGCCCGGAACCTCCGCCGGCTCGGAGCTCGAGCGATGGCCGGGGTCGCTCGGACCGGATGGTGCGGCGCGAATCAGAGCGGCGATTATGCCATCGCCTTCTCGACGAACGATGCCCTCCCGCCCGTCGCCAACCGATCGATGGACCCGATCTTCTGGGCCGCGATCGAGGCGACGGAGGAAGCCGTCTACAACTCACTGTTCCGCGCCACGACCATGACGGGTTGCGGGCGAACGGTGGAGGCCCTGCCCATCGACGCGACGCTCGAGATCCTCCGGCGGCACCGACTGCTACGGCCGAAGTAGTCCGGTCGGACGCCGCCGCGGAACGGGGCCGTCGCGCCGCCCGAGTGAAGTGGTGCTCCTGGCGGGAGCCAACGCCGAGGGAGGCTTTAACTCGAGAGACGATGAGGTCCCCGTGGACGAGGTAGACCTGCGTATCTTCCGATGGATGTACCCGGGGGGCGTATGGTCCTGGTGGGGGGCCGATCCCCGGATCACGACCACCGACATCGGGTCTCGCGTGGGTCTGGAACGCACGGCGGTCTGGGCCAGAATTCGCCGTTGGAGAAGAGACGGATTCTGGGATGGATATGGGGTCCATGTTAATCCCCGCATCTTTGACACGGGCCAAGTCCGGGTCGAGATTCCTGTGCTCGGTCCCGTACAAGGCGCCGACGTGCTGGACCAGCTGGACCACGTCGACGGGGCCCTTGCGGCCAGAGTCGCCTTCGGACACAGCCTGCACGGTCGTGAGGGTGAGACCGTGGTGGTTGTGATCGCAGCCGAAGACGCGACCCGCCTCAACCGACGGTTGCGCTTTCTGCGCCGGCTTTCCTCGACGGGGGACTTGGAAGGCCCATTTCGTGACGCGATCCCTCCTTGCACGTACCGCCTCACCCCACTCGACTGGCGAATTCTCGCAGCGCTGATCGCGAACCCGAACGTCTCGCCGGCACGGCTCGCGCGCCTGGTCGGGGTCACGCTCAAGACCTTCACCTATCATCGTTCCCTTCTGATCGAGCGCCACGCGGTTTTCTTCCTTCCGAGAGTAGATTGGTCAAGGCTGGAGTGCGTCTTCCTCGAAATGTTCTGTCGGAGGCCCGAGGACGTCGAGCGGGTTCGGGCGGTGCTGCAGGCGCGCTACCCCGCCTCCATTCCGGTCGACCTGAAGGGAGGCGAAGGCATTAGCCCGGGATGGAATCATTCGACCTGTTTTGGTGCGTGGGTTCCCGCTCATTCGCCAAACCGAGTTCACACTCTAGTCCGCGATGCTTCCAGGATTCCCGGAGTCCGGCTCGTGCTCTCCGAGACCTCGGGGCCGGAGCGGCTGTATCTCGATTGGGTCAACCGCCGAGTCGCCGAGCGTATCGCGGCGACCTCGGCTGCGGTGCCCGGACGCACCCCCAGTTTGGGAGTTTCCAAGAGGATTGCCCCTGCCACGACTGTGCCCACCGAGGGTCACGAGATGATCGCGCACTAGACGGCGAACTCCGTCCGACGCGAATCGAACTACCCCTCTTTGTCCGTCTCCCATCTTGCCATGGCCGGTATCGGGTCGGCGCGAGAGATTGGGGGACGACCGGCCGGTTGTGCTCAGCGAAACCGGGGGTCTTCTACGACCGGCACCTTTCGGTTCGTGGAGGTGCTTCGGGGCAATCGCAAGCCGCTCGGTCACTTTCGGACTTGCTGTTTGTCCCGCAGCACGCGAATCAATGAGCGGTGAAAGAGGGGGGGAGAGGTCGGCCGGAAGACGCGCAAGACCAACGACGACGCTGGTCGTGATGGTCGTCTCAATCGCGGTGTTGATGCTGACGTTGGGGATTCCAGCCTCGGCGTCCGCTCACGCGACGACTGCGTCCGTCGGGGCGAGCTGGAGTAGTCACACGATCGTCGTCCTGCCGAATGGGCATGACGACACGTGGGACATTCAGGCGGCGTTCAACACCTGCACGAGCCACAACTGGGTGTGCACGATCCAACTGGGGAAGGGAACGTACTACACGGCGCAGATCTATGCTTTCGGGTTCTCGGGAAGCTTCGTAGGGGCGGGTCAGGGACGGACGATCATCCAGGCGCTGCCCAACCTGGCGCCGCCGAACCCTGCCGACAACACACCGACAATCCCGTTCTGGGCGGGCGCGCCGACGACCGCGACCGGAAGCAATCCTTGGCCGGTCCTGTTCACCTTCGTGAACGGAACATTCCTGATCTCCGGGATGTCAATGTTCGAACCGTGTGCGACGCCGATCGCTTCGCCGGGGTGGTACAACAACCCCAATGTGGCGACCGGGGTCGAATCGACCTCGCTGTACGCCGTCGTCCTGGTCACCGGCACCGAAGCTTACGCCTCCATCGACCAGGTGACGGTGATTGGCGCTGCTGGGGACCTCACCATCCCTATCGGAGTCCCGTCGACGTTCAACCTCGCGGACGGAATTGTGTACGAGGGGATGCTTCTGCCGTCGGTCTGGACCAGCATGTGGGGAGACCAGATCCCGCTCTCGGGTGCATTCTCGGTGACGCGCAGTGTAAGCGACTACTCGATCTCGGCCATCTGGGCCCAGAACCTGCTCGACGCGTCGGCCACGGTCTGCTACAACTCGATCAATAGCAATGTAGCCACGGGCTTCTGGGACATCTCGAACACCCAATTCGTGTTCTGCGGGAACCGAGTTACCAACGTGCCCTACGCTGCCGGCTTTGGGGCATTGCAGTCGGTCAACAAGTTCGACCTGTTGCCGTCGACGGTGTACGTCATGGACAACTACTTCGCAGTGAACTGGGCAGCTAACGGGGTATGGTTCGAAGACCTCGGGCCGTATCTGTACGGAGTAGCGGCCACCTTGAGTGCAATCGTGAGCGGGAACACGGTGGTGAGCGACACCAGCTGCGATTGCTACCTAAACGATACCCCGGTACTCGGATTCGTGGGCCTCGCATCGTTTGCTGCGACGGGGAACACGCTACTCGGCGGGGGCGTGGGAGTCGGTGTCATCGGAGGCCCCGGCTCAATCAGCTTCAACGTGATTCGGGGGGCTCTCGAAGGCGTGGGCTTGGGTTGCCCGGCCGGAACCGGCTGCGCCCTGTACCCGGAAGTCGCCGCGAGC
>DASPQC010000038.1:0-17439 GCA_035625165.1 Thermoplasmata archaeon
GACTCCGAGTCGGAGATGCTGTTCCCGCCACCCATCTGGAAGAACTTGATGACCAGAAGGATGAAAGCGACGAACAGGAGGAGGAAGACTCCGGTGATCCCCCAGCCGTGCTTCGGCGCGTTGATCAGGAACGCGAAGGTGAACAGCATCCAGACAAACGCGAACCCGGCGACTCCGAAGAAGAGCTGAGGCGCGGCCGGGGCGAAGCCGATGTAGGTCGTCAGCATGAACGTGAACGACAGCCAGAACGCGCCGTAGCCGATGAACGCCGAGCCGGCGAACATGTTCCCTTTTCTCAACGCGATCACGCCGGCGACGAACTGAGCGAGGCCACCGAAGGCGATCGCGCTCCCGTAGACCGTCCAGTTGCTGCTAAGCCCCGAGACGGTCGTGGACGTCCCGAAGCCCGCCCCATACGGCAGTGGGAGGTTCGACAACCCGGCCAGGATCGTGGTCAGGGCGAAGCCCATCAGCCCTACTGTCGCAGGGCTGGCCCACCATTCCGGTCTCTCCTCCACCCGTGGAGGTGCTTCCTGCATTCCGTGCGCTGTCTCCATCGTCTCTCCAGACGCTGGCATCAGCGCTCGGCACGTGGTTCAGATAGATAATCCCTTTTTTCGACGGCATTTGGCCGTTACGACGGTCTCAGAGCGTCGGGGCGCCCCTGCTGCGGAATGCGGTAGGATTATCGCCTTCCGACGCTCGAGCGCCGGAGTCCATGGAAGACCGATCCGAGCTCGACCAAGTCGTCTTCGGCCAGACGCGGGTAATGCTGACCCGGGACCTTTCGGTCATGAACCCGAATCTGGTGCCCGGATCCCAGGGCCTGGTGATCGGTAAGCTCGCGAACTACACCCTCAAGGTCGCGTTCCCGAAGGTGACGGTCGGAGTGAACTGGCGGGACTGCGAGCTCGTAAAGGGAAAGACCGGGATGCCGACGGATGCCGACCAGCCGAAGGTCGTTCCGAAGCCTCGCCATATGGGCGAGGAGTAAGGGCGCTCCGTCACGCGCCGTCCAGAGGAAGCACCGAACGGAGAATCCGCCCGGCGGCCTGGAGGGTCGCCGCGCGGTGATCCGCGGACCCTGTGCCTTGCCCGTGAGCAAAGAAAAGCTCGCGGTATCGGGCTCCGTAGTCCGTGAGCCCGGTAAACAAGATCTGGGTCCGATACCCGGCCCGTCGCGCCCCCTCGATGTCCGACCAGCCGTCCCCGACGTGGACGGCGTTCTGCGGCACGGTGCCGATGGCCTTCAGAGCGGTCAGAAAGATCTCTGGATTCGGCTTGGTCCAGGGAAGTTCGTCGCTGAAGACGTAGGACTCGACGAACGGGTCAAACCCCATTCGGCGAAGGATCGGTCGAAAGTACCGCCCCGGCTCTCCGACGGTGTTGGAGATCACGGCGAGACGGTAGCCATCCGTCCGGAGGCCCTTCAGAAACTCGATGGCCCCCGGGGCCATCTGGAAAGGCATCGACTCCACTTCCCGGTGGAGAGCCGTCAGGTAGTCGCGCGGGTCAGCGACCCTCTCCGTCCGTTCCGCGGCGATCCGGAACTGCTCCCCTGGCGTAATCGTCCGGCCGTCCACCGAGGCGTCGACGGCCTCGCGGTAAACGTCCTCGAAGGCGCGGCGGAGGCTGGAGAAGGTCAGCGTGCGTCCTTCGGGTCGGATCGTGGATTTTGAGAGGAGACCTGCGGCGATTTCAGCTTGGCCACGAATGTACCTTTCTTCCGCCTCGGGAGCAAGGTAGATCAACGTGTGCCAGAGGTCGACCGTGACTCCGACCATTACGCGAACCCCCCGAGTACGGTGTAGGCTGACCCTTCCCCTCTGGTCGGGAGTCACCTTGGACGACCTCGGGACAGAGGGAACGGGCAGCTCGATTCCATCGACGATCGGTCACCCACAATCTGGCCGACAACCACCCCCCTCAAAACGGTCCGGGTGGAGCGCGAAAGACTTAGGCGAGCGCGCATGGGGGAGATGGTGTCCACGCGTCCCCGACTCCTGGTCGCGCTTCGGGGTCGAGACCTCGTTCCGGGCCGGATTGCAGCGCGACTTCCCGAGCTCTCGTGGGGGTACCTGAGCGCGACCCCGCCCGAGGAGCAAGCGGAGGCCGAAGCGATGCTCATCGGTTCACTGAGCCGAGAGTTCGGCCAGTTCGACGCGACGAACGTTCCCAAGCTGGCGTTCATCCAATCCATCTACACGGGGGTCGACTGGATGCCCTTCGACCTCTTTCCCCCGACGGTCCGCATCGCGGGGAATGTGGGAGGTTACGCGCCCTTCGTGAGCGAGCACGCCGTGACTCTCGCCCTCGCGGCCTCTCGCGACCTGCGCGGCGCGATGCGGATGGTCGAGGAAGGCCGGCTGCGACCTCCCCCCGAGCACCGGATGCTTCACGGCCGGACGGCCGTCATCTTGGGTTATGGAGAGATCGGTCGGGCGATCTCGACTCGTTTGCAAGCGTTCGGTATGCGGGTGATCGGCCTCAACCGAACCGGTCGGATGGCGCCCGGTTGCGACGCCATGTACGAGGCGGAGCGACTCAAAGAGGCACTCTCGGTAGGCGACTTTGTGTTCGAAGCACGTCCTCTAACTACTCGCACTGTTCGCAGCATTGGGGCCACCGAGCTCGAGGCGATGCCCGAGAACGCCGTATTCGTGAACGTTGGCCGGGCGGGAACGGTCGATGAGGAGGCGCTGTTCCGCCACCTCCAATCCCACCCGCGGTTCCGGGCGGCGATCGATGTCTGGTGGGAGGAAGGGTTTGCCGAAGGACGGTTGACCAGTCGGTTCCCTTTTGCCTCCCTTCCGAATTTCGTCGGAACCCCCCACAGTGCGGCCTCCGGGCCCGGAGTCGAGGCCTACGCCCTGGACCGGGCCCTTACGAATCTTGCCCGGTTCTTCCGCGGAGAGCCCCCCCTGTACGTCGTGGACCGAGTCGAGTGCGACCTCAGAGGTCGGTCGCGAGCCCCTTAGGGCTCGGCGGCGTTCCACCTATCGGATCCGCTGGAGTGCGAACGAACCGACCACCAGGGCCCGATTGGTGGCCCGGCATTCTACCCAGTCCCGGGTCTCGACGTCGCCAAATCCTTGGACGGAGAGGAACGTCCGGTCCCGGTCCTGCCGGAACACGATCGCTCCGTCCATCCGGCTGAGGAGGGTGGTCACCTGGGCCTCGGAAAGCGCCGCTCCCTCCAGCGAGTAGACCGCGAGGGCGTCCCGGGGTTTGAGGATCCCCACCGCGTTCTGGAGGAACGAGAATCCGGCCCGCTCGTCCCCATGGGCGAGGACGGCCGAGAGCCCCAGGAAGCCGACGCGGAACGGGCCACGCCGCGCATCCTCGATCCCCTTCGCCACCTTGACGAGGTTGGAGAGGATCCCGACGCGATCGTCCGAGCCCTTCACGACGATGCGGTGGTCCCCGGGCGTGGTGCCCGACCCCGAGGCGTCGATCCAGGTCACCATACCCATCTGCTCGTACTCGAGGAACTGCGGGAGGACGACCCCCATGCTCGCAGCCACCTCGTTCGGAGAGCGGGAGGCCGTGAGCAGCACCGCAGGCTCGCCCCGCTTCAGACCCTCGGCGATGAAGGAGTAGAGGACGATCTCCTTCCCTACGAACGCTTCGCCGAGGAGCACCACGTGGGCCTTGGGAGGGAGTCCCCCGAGCAGAAGGTCGTCCAAGCGGGGAGTCCCCGACGGGAGACGGTCGGAGTATCTACGACCGACCGAAGGCGTGAGCGTGGGAGAGCCAGTCTCCTGAGGAACGGTCGAGACGTCGCGAATCCCCGATCCACTCGTGGACCGAAGCGTCGGACGCGCCGGGGGTGCGCTCATCCGGTCCGCGGCCGCTACCGCCGCGAGACCTGCGAGGGTGAGGTCACCCGACCGTTCGACCTCCTGGCGCCGGAGGCTCACCTCGGCCTCGGTGGCCTCTAACGCCCGTTCGCGAGCGGTGAGGTCTCGCTCGTGCTGGGCGAGATCGGCGAGCGCGGCCTTGAGACGCGCCTCCCGGGCATCCAGAGTGGTCGTCCGGTCCTGGGCGGACTTAAGGGACCGGCCGAGGTCGGTGTTCTTCTGGGCGGCCTCCACGGCCTGCTGTTTGGCCTCCGTCAGGCGAGCCTCGTAGTCCTTCTGGGCCGCGTCGTATCGGGTCTTCCGTTCGTCGGCCGCCTTGAGCAGCTCCGCCAAACGACCCTCTTGCTGACGGAGGGCGACCTCTCGGGCCCCCAATTCGGATTCCTTCTGGACCAGGCTGCGCATCGCATCGGCAACGGTGCGCGCGCTCTCGGCGGCCTCGCGAGACTTGCGACCGAGGGAAGCGTTCTGTTCGTCCAGGACCGCCTTAAGTTGGGACAGACGGGCCTCGCGCTCGGCCAAGCTCGTCGGAATGCCCGGCGCGGGGGTGGTGGGTCTGGCTCCCTGGGCGGTGACCCCCGCCTCGCGGCGGAGGAGGTCAGCCATCCGATCGTCCACTTCCTTCGTCCTCGCCGCCAGCCGGGCCGCCGACTCGGAGAGCGACCCCTCTCGGAGCTGGACGGCCCTTTCGCGGTGGGCCACCTCGACCTCCCGCTTCGTGAGCGCGCCCTCCCCCTCGACGAGGCGTTGCTCTCGGGAGGAGTGCTGGGCGAACTGTCGGGAGACCTCCTGCTCCCGCAGCTCGACCGCCTTTGTGCGGTCGTCCACGAGCTTCGAGCGACCATCCATCTCGGCGATTCGACCCGCCCACTCGCGCTCCTTGGCGACCAGAGCGTCGGAGCGGGTCTGGTACTCCTCTTCGATGTCGTCCAGCTGCTGCCGGGCCTCGGCGAGGGCGTCGTTCTGTCGGCGGATCGACTGCTCCGAATTCTCGACATCCGCCTCTCTCTTGACGAGGGCCGCCTCTCGGAACTGGATCGCCTGCTCTTTCTGGCGAACCTCGTCCGCGAGTCGGAACATTCGGCTCTGGCCGGAGGTGATGAGCTCGCGCTCGTGGGGACGCGTGCCGGAAGAGAGCAGATGAAGGAACGACCCTGAGGTCTGATAGAGAATGGCAGAGAGAAGCAGAGTGACGGCCAAGGCCGCCGACTCACCGTTGGTACCGCTCGGATGGAAGAACAGTAGGAGGCTCGTGGCAACCGGCAAGACGGCGGAGATGGCACTCGCCCACTGCTGCCGCGACCAGCCCGACCAGGTGAGAGCGATGCCGAGGAAGGCGACCGAGATACCTCCCAGGGCCGCCGGCACGAGCCAAGGATACAGGGAGATGGAATCGAACGGCGACACTCCCGCAATCCGAAGCCCGTAGATGGCCGCGATGGCGACGTTCGCCAGCAGCGCTCCGACAGTGGTCGAGAAGTGCGGCTCCCAAGGCCAGAGCTGGAACGCCTCCCACTTGGAGATGAGCCCGATTGCGGCGATCGCGAGCCCCGCCGCTATCGGAACGAGGACGAAGAACGAGTCGACGAGCGCTGGGCCACCGGTTTCGGACGCCCGGAGGGTCGGAAGCGTGGGGTAGAAGAGCAGGAGGATGATCGCAACCACCGCGAGGGCGCCGGAGACGAGCACCGCGTAGAGGTGCACCATTCGGCCGATGCGCAGCTGCAGCAGGGCGTCGTCCTTGGCCAGCTCGAGGTCGGCCGGCGCCGGGACGGTCACCGAGCGGGTTGCAGGTGCCGGAGTGCGGGCCGCCGGCGTCTTCGGCATGTGCTCGACACAGGAAGAGGGTAGCGGCCGCTACTTAGATTCTATCTCTCAAGGAGGGCGATGGGCGGCCACCAGTACCGCGGCCGCTCGCGGCCATCGGTCGGGATCGCGGCCGAGGGCCTCCTCTAGCTCGAGAAGGTGAAGCCAGGCTTTCGGGTCGGCACGAACGGCCTCCGCCCGCTCCGCGTCTGGGCCGAGAGCGGGGGCGACCGCGAGGACCTCCTCCACCGAGAACCCCGAGAGGACGAGATGGCGAGTGAGCTCGTTCGCCGAGATTCGGGCAAACTCGCCATCCTCCTTCTTCCGCGGCGGCTCGGCGCGGAACGGCTCGCGACGGACTCGCGGCAGAATCGCCGCCACCGGAGAACGAAGCAGCCGAGCCACGCTAGTTCCGGGCAGGCGGGCTAGGTAGGCCGACCGCTCTCCCGGCCCAGGGGCCAATTCCAGAAGGAGTCGTCCCTCCTTTCCGATTAGGCCCACCGCGGACTCGAGCAGCCGTTCGCGATCGGGGCCCGCGAATCCGAAGATGTTACCGAGGGCTGCCACGCATGAAAAGCGTCCCGCACGGAGGGGTGGCCGGGCGGCATCGCCACGGACCTTGTCGACTGCTGCCCCCTGAAAGTCCGGGGAGGGTGGCGTAGGGAATCTGAGCATCTCGACGGAGAGGTCGAGGGCCACTTTTCGAGCACCCAGTCCACCGACCAGCGGTGTGAACCGACCGGGACCAGCACCGAGGTCGACTGCCCACCCGACCGTGGATGCGTGCCGCAACAGGAACCGCTCCCGCAACATGCGAAAGAGGTCGCGCTGGGCCGTTCCCTCGTATCGCATCCATTCGCGCTTAGCCCGGTACTCGTCGACGGCCAGGAAGCGACGGAATGCGGAACGTGGAGTGCCACCGGTAGGACTCGCGGATGAGAGGACAGGAGGATGGGGCCGGACCCGCCGGGGTCGGGCACCCCTCTTCGGTGTTTGGCCCTCCATAGCGGAATCCCGGCTTCGATAGCCGGGCTCCCCCAGTCCGCCCTGCCGCTTTATAGGGGACTCCCCTTTCCGAACGCGGAGAACTCGCATGCCGTACTACGAGTGTCCGAAGTGCGGTGGCGGCTACGTCATCGACGTCCCACCCAGCGCCCGACCGACCTGTGACCGAGACGGCGCCCGGCTGAAGCGAGCGAGCGACGCCTCGTACGAACGGAACGCTCGAGAGGACTGAACTCCCGCGGAATGCCCTCGAGCGAGCGCTACGGCCCCCTGGTCCACCGTTCGGTACATCACGCCGCGACCCTGCTGATCGCCGGGGTCGTGGCGTTCCTGGCCGGGAACGTTCTCACGCAGTGGGCCTGGGACTACTACCGCTCCTCCCCGACCCCCGTCTACAGTCTTACCCAGAACTACATCAGCGACCTAGGAGCGATCCACTGCGGGACGATCGGCGGCCGGTATGTCTGCTCTCCGTGGCACCTCGTGTTCAGCGTCTCCGTCATCCTGTTGGGCCTCCTCACTATCCTCGGTGTCCTCCTGATCCAGTCCGCCTTCCCCACCCGGCAGACCCGCACGGTGGGGTTGGGCCTTCTCGTCGTCTCAGGAATCGGGTCGATCGGGGTCGGCCTCTCGCCGGAAGACTACAACCTCACCGTTCACTCGATCTCGGCCTTGCTGGGCTTTGCCGGTGCCGGCCTCGCGCTCATCGCGCTCGCTCTGGCGATGCTCCGCGACACTCGGTGGGACGGTTACCGGGTGTTCACCGCCCTGTGCGGACTGGTCGACCTCGGCGCACTGGGGCTGTTCATTAGCCATACCTGGGGACCGATCGGTGTCGGTGGGATGGAGCGGCTCATCGTCGCCCCGGTGCTGCTCTGGTCGGTCGTGATCTCGGTCCACCTCCTTCGAATCCCGACCTACTCGTCACCGAAGCTACCCAAGGTCGCGGGGTAAGCCTGCCGGCCTTCGACCAACGTGGGTCAACTGAACGTCCAGGTGCCGTTGGTAGCGGCGAACAGCACAACTTGCTTACGAGACGGGTCGTAGACCATCAGGTTCGGCTGGGTCGTGAACGGCGGGGTGGTCGTGAGCCCCGCCGTGAGGTTCTTCCATTTCTGGCCCACGTAGGCCCACGTATCGGTGAGATTCACCCAGACCCCCTTCGTGACCTTGGCGTAGCCTCCGACCAGCAGGTCCTCCGTCAGGACCGGGTCGTAGACGAACCCCATCCCGGCCCGATTCACGGGCGCCCCGCTGGGGTAACTTCTCGTCCAGTTCCCTGCATGGAAGGTCCAGGTCGACTGGGAAACGTAGCCGCTCGCGTATCCGTCCACGTAGACCACGACGCCCAAGGTGGCGTCGTAGGTCATCGCCCCGTCCAGGTCGACGGCCGGGGAGACCCCACGCGTGAGGTTCGCCCACGTTCCGTGATGGAACGCCCAGGTCTCCTGGGAAAGCTTTCCTGCGACACAACAGCCGCCGGTGAGAAGGACGTAGCCGTCGGAGGCATCGTAGGTCATCGCGAATCCGTAGAGCGGAGGAGGCGCGGTCGCCGTGGTGAGACGGGACCACGAGTTGTTCGAGAAGCTCCAGGTGTCGTTGTACATCCCGCAGGCGGAGTACCCTCCGAACAGGACCAAGTAGCCGTCCGAACCATCGTAGACGATCCCTCCGTCGGACCGCGCGGGGGTTGGCCCGGGCCCGACGGTCGCGGATACATTGACCCACGTCCCTCCGAGGAGTTCCCACGTGAAGGACGAGGGTCCGCAGCCGGCTCCCGTGGTCACGAGAACCAGACCCCCGACCGACGGGGAGTATCCCATCATGCTGGCGTTAGCCGATGGAGTGAGACCGGTGTTGATCCGGGTCCAATTCGGACCGGGGCCGGGCGGGGTCCCCACTCCCGTCGGGATCGAAGGGTTGTTGACCCTCGGGAGGGGAAACCCGCCCTCTGCGACCAGCAGTCCCACCAGGGCAATGCAGAGGACCGCGATGATCGCGAGGGGAAGCCGGCTTCCCATGCCCGTTCGACGAACGCGTGTCTATTTGTAGCTTGACGCGGGGGTCGCGGGGCCCCTCAAGGGGGGTCGAGGAGGGCTCTCCGCGTCCGAAGTTTGATGCGGGTCGGGCTCTTCCCCCGGAGAAGCGGCCCGTGACGACCCCACTTCGTTCCGCGCGGTGCCCGGAGTGTGGCGGGCCGCTCTCCGAGCCCGTGAGCGGCGACGTCCACTGTCACTTCGACTGCCTGGTCTGCGGGGAGCAGTTCGACGCAAACGACCCTCGGCTTCAGCCCACCCAGCGGCCGGCACCCGGCTAGAGGGGCGGCGGAGCCCCGACGGCCTCACGTCGCACCCAGACCGTCTCCCCTCGCCCATCCACCGGCTCGAATCCAACCCTGCGGAATAGGCGCAATGCCCGAAGGTCGTGGCTCGGCGTGATGAGTTCAGGTTCGCGCTCGCCCCTTTCCCTCAGGACGCGGGCCGCGTGCAAGATGAGGTGGTAGCCCACCCCGATTCCTTGTACCGCCGGGGCGACGATGACGTCGGTGACCCGCGGCACCCCCACCCGGTTGACCAGGATGGCCGCGCGGAGCTTTCCCGAGACCTCGAAGCCGAACGAGGCCCAAGGGAGCCACGTCCCCCAGCGACCGCTCAGGTTCTCATGAACCGCATCCCGGACATCTCTCCGGGGGTCCCGGTAGAAGAGCCAGGGGTTCTGTTCCCCCCCTCGGATGTCGTACGCTTCTCGCATGAGCTCGATGAGCTGGTCCTCGTCGTCCAGGGAGAGGGGGCGGAGGTCGATCACCGCGGACGCGAGCTCGTCCGGGAGCGGACGGTCGGAGGGGAGTCGGAGAACGAGACGGTCCACCTCGAAGTACCCCCGCCGGGCGAAGCAGTCCGCGACTTCGGGCGCGGAGGATTCGGGTCCGACCGGGGTAACGCTCGCGAGGGGGCCGTCGTGCTCGCTTCGCGCCTCGAGTTCCTCCAGCAGCAGCTCCCAGTCTTTCCGACTCGCGTGGGACGGTCTGAGGTAAGCTACGACTCGGCGACCGACGCCGGGAACGAGGTCCCAGACCACGACACCCAGCATCGCCCCCCCCGGGCCGACCTCGACCGCGGCGGTGAGTTCGCCGTTCTCGAGACGAGGCTCTTCGATCCGGCCCAGGTCCCGGACCCCCGGGTTCGGGAGTCCCTCGAGCAGGTGGCCGAACTCCTCCAAGACGGCCAGTGTGCCCGTGTCTCGCTCCGCCCGCCGTCGAGCGACTGTTCTCAGCGTCATCCAGTGTGAAGAGGAGGCCGGCGGTCTTGGCCGCCTGCCCCCCCAAAGGAAACGGTTTACGACTACTCGCCGAAGCGCTTGATGTCCTCGGGTCCGCCCTTGGCCGCGACCTTTGCCTTACCCTGGACTTGGACGCGGATCTGCTCCACGACCTCGGGGTTCGAGAGGGTCGTGATGTCTCCGTAGTCCATCTGGTTGGAGATGGCGGCGAGCACCCGTCGCATGATCTTCCCCGACCGGGTCTTCGGCATGTCCGGCACGATGCGCACAGCGCGCGGCCGGGCGATTTTCCCGATGACCGACTCGATCGAGTGGGTGACCTTCTCCGCCACGCCTTCGGCCTTCATCCCGGGCTTCAGCGAGACGTAGACCTCTGGGACCCGACCGCGCTCGGTGTCCGCCACCGGAACGACCGCGGCCTCGGCGACCTCGGGGACTGCGAGGCAGGCCGATTCGATCTCCTTGGTCCCGAGGCGGTGCCCCGCGACGTTGATCACGTCGTCGACCCGGCCCAAGATTCGGATGTAACCGTCCGGAGCCCAGGTCGCGCCGTCGCCCGCGAAGTACGGCCAGTCGCGCCAATCCTTCGAGTTCTTGTTGCGGCAGTACTTCTCGTAGTACTGTCGCACGAACCGGTCCGGGTCGCCCCAGATCGTCTGGAGAATCGCAGGCCAGGGGTTCTTGATGCAAATGTTCCCGGCCTTTCCAGAGCCCGCGGGAATCTCCTTCCCGTTGTCATCGTAGATTACCGGGTAGATCCCCGGCATCGGCGGACCGGTGCTCCCGGGCTTCATTGGATCCAGCGCCGGCTTGGTCGAGCAGATGAATCCGCCGGTCTCGGTCTGCCACCAGGTGTCGGTGACCGCCGCCTGGTTCCGTCCGACGACCTCGTAGAACCAGCGCCAGGCCTCGGGCTCGATCGGCTCTCCAACGGTCGTCATGCACTTGAAGTGGAACGCGTACTTCTTCGGCTCGTCGGGGCCGAGCTTCCGCAACATCCGGATCAGTGTCGGCGATGTGTGGAAGATGTTCACTCCCAACCGCTCGGCGATCCGCCAGGGCCGGCCCGGGTCCGGATGGGTCGGGGTTCCCTCGAAGATGACGGTGGACGCGGCGAGGGCGAGGGGCCCGTAGACGATGTACGAGTGCCCCGTGATCCAGCCGATGTCCGCGAGGCACCAGTAGACGTCGGTCGGGTGGATGTCCTGGATGTACTTCGCCGTCCCCGTGACGTAGGCGAGGTAACCTCCGGTGGAGTGCTGGCACCCCTTCGGCTTCCCCGTCGACCCGCTCGTGTACATGAGGAAGAGCGGGGCCTCGGAGGGCATCGAGACCGGGGGGACCTTGACCCCGCGGAACTTCTTGAGCTCGTCATTGACAAAGAAGTCGCGCCCCTTCACGACCGGGGAGGAGCTCGCGGGCTTGTCGAGGTGCCTCCGCCAGATGAGGACCTTCTCGACCTTCTGGCCTTCCTCAGCGGCCTTGTTCACCGCGATGTCGGCGTTCGCCTTGTGGTCGATCAGCTTCCCCGTGCGGTAATACCCGTCGATCGTGATCAGGACTCGGCTCCCAGAATCGACAATTCGTGCCGCACACGCCTCGCCGCTGAAGCCGCCGAACACGACCGAGTGGATGATGCCGAGGCGCGCGCAGGCGAGCATCGTGATTGGCAGCTCGGGCACCATCGGCATGTGGATGGTGACCCGGTCGCCGGTCTTGAGCCCCGCAAAGTCGTGGAGCAGCGCGGCCATCTCGTTGACCCGGTTGTAGAGGTCCCGGTAAGTGATCGTCTGGATCTCCTCGTCCTCCGGCTCCGGCACGTACAGAATCGCCGACTTGTTCCCGTACTTCTCGAGGTGACGGTCGATGCAGTTGTAGCTGACGTTGAGCTTCCCGCCGGCGAACCACTTCCAGAACGGGGGGTTACTGGTGTCGAGGGTGGTCGTCCAGTACTTGTCCCAGGTGAGGAGGTCGGCGTACTCCCGGAAGCATTCCGGGAAGTTCTTCTCGGAGAAGCGCTCGTTGACGGCCGGGTCGGTGAGGTTCGCCTGGCCCACGAATCGCGGGCTCGGATAGAGGTACTCTTCCTCTTTCCAGTGCACCGCGATCTCGGCCTCACTGAGACGTCCCTCTTCCTTGGCTGTTGCATCCTCACGAGCTTCTGCCATCGACGAAGACCCCCTCGCTGGCGGCCTCCGACGCGGATGAGGGATAAACCCGTTACGGTTGCGTCGTGGGTCGTCGCGTGCTACCGGGGCTCAGGGCAGGGAAAGCGCATCTGCCGATCCACCGCGGCACGCCTCTACTTTCGGCCCGATGGGGCGACGGAGCGTCTCGATGGGAGGGGTAGCCCCGCACCATGCCGCCGGGACCCCGGTCCCTGGGTGCGGTCACCATCCTTCCCGGGGTCGACTATAGTTTGAGTAACTCCGGAGACAAGACATAAATCCCGGGTTGAAGAGTGAAAAACCCCAAGGGAGACTGATGACGACCCGGGAGAACCTCTTTCGACCGATTCACAAGGGGATTCGCTCGATGATCTACGAGCTCGGTCTCCGCCTGGGTGTCGCCGACTTCACGAATGTGGAGGAAACGAACGAGCTCACGGTCCAGCTCCAGCACGACCTCACCGGGTCGATCTCGAATTGCATCCTCTGCATGCTCCAAGCCCACTCTCGGCACGAGGAGCGGGACTACTTCGCCGCCATCGAACCGTTCGACAGGGACGTGGTCGAGCTGATGATGGTCGAGCATCGGCAGATCGCGAGCCAAGTCCTCGACGTCTCGCGAACTTGCGAGGAACTGCGGGGGCTCACCGACCTCAAGCGGCGAATCGAGGTGGGCGACCGTCTGTTCTTGGAGGCCAACGACCTCTTCGCCGCCTACCTCGCCCATCTCAACAACGAAGAGGCGACGCTGGTGCCAGTGATGTGGGAGCGTTTCACGGACGAGAAATTACGGGCGCTCCGAGCGCAGTTCTACAACAGCATCCCTCTTCCTCGGTTCGAGGACTGGATGCGGTGGACCCTTCCGGCCCTCAACCTCAACGAACTCGAAGTGCTCCTTTCCGGGATGCGGGTGGAGCCCGGACCCAACCGGTTCGGAGACGCGATGCGGGTGGCCGCCGAGACGCTCGACCCAGCCCGGTGGAACGCCCTCCAGGAAAGGGTCGGCCGGTAAGGACTCCCGCCGACCTAGAGGTCCCTCAGAATTTGGTCGAGCTCCTTCGCGGCCGCGTCCAGCTCCTTCGCGACCCGATGGGCGGCCCTCTTCGCCGACTCCTTTGGACTCTGGGCGGCCGCCTCCGCCTTGGAAACGAGCCGCTCCGTGAGGCGGGCCGCGGCTTTGGCCATCTCCTTCGCCGCTCGGCGTGTGTCTTCGACCGCCGCCTTCAGTGAGTCGTCCTCCATAGTGCCAACCACCAACCTCAGACGACGGTAGCGGAAGTACTTTTGCGAAAATCCATTCCTCGGAAAGAGGGTAGCCCTCTGCCCCGGCCGTGCACGAATGGCGTAGGTCCAGACCGTAATCCCCGGCTAGGAGGCGGTCCCTACGCACCCTTCACAACCGCTGGATTCCGTCGGCAGATGGCGTATTGCTCGGACGAATCGCGATGTCGAACCCTTAAAGGGACCTCCCGCCTAGCCTCATGCCCGGAGCCTCATGCCCGGAACGGGTCACACATCGGCGCGGCCCGAGAAGACCGTCCACCTGAGGATCGACCCGAATGACGAATCGACCACGCTCGAGGACGTCCTCAGCCGCATCTCGGAGCTCCAGCGAAAGCACCCCGACCGGGAGGTCTTCTTTGACGGGGACGAGTACGCGATCTGCTCCCGCCCCAAGCGTGCCCGCGCCGCCCCGGCCCACTGACGGCCCGCCGCTGGGCCGGCCGCTGTTCCTGCTGAACCTGAAGTCGTTCCCGGAAGCACTGGGCGTGGGCGCCGACCGCCTAGGCCGCCTACTCGAGGACGCCGGCAAGGAGTTCCAGGTATCGGTCGCGATCGCTCCCTCGTTTCCCGACCTCGGGCGACTCGCCTGGTCGCTCTCTATCCCCGTGCTGGCCCAACACGTGGACCCGGTGGACGCGGGGGCTCACACCGGATTCGTGCCGGTGGAATCCATCCGCGCGGTGGGCGGTCGGGGGAGCCTGGTGAACCACTCAGAGCATCCCGTCTCGACGGCCGAGGTCCGGGACGCGGTCCGTCGCCTCACGGCGGCACAGCTGACCGCGGTCGTCTGCGCTCGCGACGTTCCTGCCGCGCGACGCCTGGCGAGGGTCCGGCCCGACTATCTTGCGGTGGAGCCGCCCGAGCTCATCGGAGGTGATCGTGCAGTCTCTACGGCGCGACCGGAAGTCGTGTCGGGGACGGTCGATGCGGTCCGGTCGATTTCGCCGACCACGGTCACCCTCTGCGGCGCCGGTGTCCACGATCGGCGAGACGTGAAACGGGCCCTCGAATTGGGCGCCGGAGGCGTCCTCGTGGCGAGCGCGGTCACCCGGGCGGCGAGTCCGAGAGAGGCCATCTTCGAGCTGCTGGCCGGCTTCTGAGGCACCCCCTCAGAACATATCCCCCCCGTGGCAAGAGAACCGGGGGTCCGTGAAGAGCGACCACATTCTGTCCTGTTCTGGTCGGCCGACACGAACCAGCGGCCGGGCCATGAGAGTCAGGTGGACTTCGTGGAAGGTCCGGTACCCTCGTGCTTCCAACAGCTTTCGGGCGTCTTGGACGAATGTCGTGCGGCAAATCACCACCCAGTCCCGACCCGCGACCTGTTCGATGAGGTCGATGGCCGCGTCTTCATGGATGGGTGAATCCACCACCACCTCGGCGGAGTACAGAGTCCGGGGGCCGGAGTAGGTGAAGGCGTAACCGACCGGTTTCGACCGGTGGTACAGGATGTGGTGCTGCTCCGGGCGCCTCCATCCGCTGAGGAACTGGACTTGGAACGCGCCGGGACGGTAGCGGGGAATGAATCCGACGCGACTGGTTCGTGAGCCTTCCAGAAGGCGACTCAGGAGGGGCTCATCGCTCGCGCGGGCGGGTCGGCTATGGTAGCCGGGGGGTAACTCCCGAGTCCGACGGTTTGGGAGGCGTCGCACGGCGACCGGCGGCGAGTACACGTCGCGGTAGCCCAGTTTCTCGTAGACGCCGTGGGCTCGCCAGCTGGGATGGGTCCAAAGGAACGACCATCGTTGACCTGCCCGCTGCTCCCGGCGGTGGACCCCCTTCAGCAATCGGGTGGCCAATCCACGTCCGGCCCATTCCGGGAGCGTGACCACGTCGGCGATCCCCGTGACCGGACGGGTTCCCTTGGAGTCCGTAAAGGAGAGTCGAATCACCACGACCCGGGAGCAGAGCTGCCCGTCTCGAACCGCATAGAGGCCCGTGTAGCTTGCGAACGGGTATCCGGTGCGACGTAGAGTCCTGATGTAGGCGGGGTCGCGGGGCGAGTCGCCGTCCGCAACATCCAGTGCGATGGTCTCCCCGCGTTCCTTGGTGGACAATCCTGTCCAGTCCACGAGTCGGAACATTGGAGCCCGCCGGCGCAGGATGGCTCCCCTCATGACCTCTCGGTGCTCCCCAGGCGAGACCGTCCGACCGTGGGGTGTAATGCCCTCACTGCCGGGGCTCGGTTTCATCTGCCCGGCTTGCGTGGCGAGCCGGGCCCAGGAGGCGACTTTCTCGCGATGGCCACCGCTCAACGAGCAGAACGGAAGGCCCGGTCGCGTACCCGTGTCAAGGCGAGAAGAACTTCCGTGGGCCGGGGCCGACGCCCTTCTCGGCCCCGTCGAGAAACACGCCCGCGCCGGCCCCAGGCCGCGCCTCCACTCGACGAGCTACTGCCAACGGTCGGTCCAAGACCCCACGAGGGGATGCCTCATCATTTCGTTCACCCTGAGGTCTCTCCCCGTCCACTGCACGTCGTGATGGTCGGCTGGGAGTTTCCCCCGAGTCACACGGGCGGACTCGGGGTCCACTGTTATGAGATCACCAAGGAACTCACGAACCTCGGTCACCGGGTCACGTTCCTGACGCCGTTCGCCGGGCCCTTTACCGCCGTTCACGGTGTGACGTTCCGTCATCCAGGAGAGCAGGGAAAGGAGGGGCGCCGCGAGTATCCTCCGGCGTACTGGGAAGGAAAGACACCGAACAGTCCGTTCATCGACTCGATCGACGGCTACAATGCCTGGGTTGCCCAGCGGGACGACCTGGGCCCGGTCGACGTCATCCACGTCCACGACTGGTTCGGGACGAAAGGGGCGGCGGAGCTCGCCCGGCGGCTTAGCCGACCTTTGGTAATGACGGTGCACTCCACCGAGTACGACCGTTCGTTGGGCCACCCGTGGGGCCACATCCTGGGACGCGAGCTGGAGGGCATCCGGGCGGCCACCCGGGTCATCGCGGTGAGCCGGCACCTGCGCCAGCAGCTGGTCGACCGCTATGACGCAGACCCGCGACGGGTTCGTGTCATCTACAACGCGGTCCGCCCGAGCGAGCGGCTCGAGCGGATCGACTCGACCAAGCGGGTGGTCCTCTACGTCGGCCGTCTCGCGGCCATGAAAGGGGTCGACACCTTCCTCCGCGCGGCCCAGCGGGTCGTCCACCACTTCCCGGACGTACTGTTCGTGATCGCGGGCGAAGGCCCGGAGTACCCGCGGCTCGTCCACCTGGCGGCGACCCTCAAGATTGGGGAACAGGTGATGTTCCTCGGCAAGGTGACAGAGGACGAGCGCGAGGTGCTCCTCTCGGGCAGTTCGGTCTTCGTGCTCCCGTCCATCGTGGAACCGTTCGGTATCGCCGCCCTGGAAGCGATGGCGGCCGGGGTCCCAACCATCGTGTCGAAGACGAGCGGAATCGCCGAGATCAGCACGGGCACCTTCCGCGTGGACTTCTGGGACGTCGAAGAGTTCGCGAGCCGGATCGCCGAGCTCCTGGAGTACCCGACCCTCCGACGGGCGATGGGCGAGATGGGTCAGTGGGAGGCCCTCCGTGAAGGCTGGCCGGAGCGGGCCCGCGAGACGGTCGCCGTCTACCTCGAGGCGATACGCGCCGCCGGAGACGCGTTGTGAAAATCGTCCTCTACCTTCACCTGCACCAGCCGTGGCGGCTGGCGCGCTTCCGCTATCTCGACCTGGGCTCCGGCCGGTCGTACTTCGACCTCGAGCGTAATCTCTCCATCTTTCGGGGCATCGCGGAACGCTGTTACCGCCCCGCCATGGACCGGCTGCTCCGTGCGCTCGAGGAGCGACCGGAATTCCGCTTGAGCCTCTCCGTGACGGGCACGTTCATCGAACAGGCGAAGCTGGCCGCCCCGGATGTTCTGGACCGCTTGAGGGACCTCTACCGAACGGGTCGGGTCTCCTTGCTGAGCGAGACCTACTACCACTCGCTCGCCTTCCTGGTCCCTCCGCCGGAGCTCACCGAGGAGGTCCAGCTCCACCGCAAGGTGCTCAAGGAGGAGTTCGGCGCGGAACCGAAGGTCC
>DASPQC010000039.1:0-5777 GCA_035625165.1 Thermoplasmata archaeon
GTCCGGATGAGGCCGCCGAGTTCGCGTAGTCGCAGGGTAAGCGAGTTCCTCCGGCCGTCGAGCACCTCGGCCCGTCGGCGTGCCTCCTTCACGAGCTCGAGGATCGCCGCGCGCGTCGCGGGGCGAATGCGTCCATCGACCGCGATCTCCTGGGCACAGAACTGGGCGATCCTCAACCGGTTCGCCTCGTTGTCCGGCATCGCCGTCTCGAGCAGCACCTCGTAGCCCGATCCCGCGATCCGCGAGCGCAGCGGCGAGAGGATCCGGTGGATGTCCTGGATGTTCGCGGCCGCGACGAGGATGAAGTCGCACGGGACGCCGTCCACGCGGACGGCCGCACCGCCCGACTGGGGGTTGCGACCCGTGATCGGGAACCGCTTTTCCTGCATCGCGGTGAGGATGTGGCGCTGGAGGAAGCCGAGGTGGGGTAGCTCGTCGATGAACAGCACCCCCTCGTGAGCTTCGTGGATCACCCCCGGGATGACGCGCTCGTACGGAAGGGTCCCCAGCTGTGGGTGACCGCCGTACGGGTCGTGCCGGACGTCGCCGAGAAGCTCCGTCTCGGTCGCCCCGGTCGCCATCAGGAACGTGTTGCGGTCGAGCCGGATGAGCACCTTGCGAGGGCTTTGATGCTGGAGCGTGCGGCGCCGCTCGAGTGCCCGCTGATCGAGGACCTTGATCTGATCGCCCGCGCGCTCGTAGGCGACGACCTCCTCGACGCCCTGGCGCAGGCGCGTGGTGCGCACGGACTCCTGGGGGTTCCCGCCCGGGCTCACCGTGAGCTCGAGGATTCCACCGACGAGGTCGCGGAACGGATTCCCGCTCCCGGACACTCCGGGCGGCATCTGCTTGATGTTCCCACAGCTCGGACAGTACCGCTCGGACGGGGTCGAGTAGAAGCTGCACCGCGGGCATCGGTAGCCGAGCCGCTCCGCCACCGTCGCCGGGGCTTCGCTCGGGGCGATCAGTTCCCCCTCGACCGACCGGGCGGCTTCGCGCTCGCGGTAGACCTCTTCCCGTGTGACGAGCTCGATGCTCGGCCGTTCGGGGTTCTCGGGATTGTGGACCACTCTCAGCTCGGTCCTCGGTCGCTCGAGGTGGAGGGCGAGCGCCTGGGCGGTCATCGACTTCCCGATTCCGGGCGGGCCCACGAGAAGCAGGTGGCGCCGCTGGTAGGCGGCGACGCGGGCGATCTCGACCGCCTTCTCCTGTCCGATCACCCGCTCGAGCGGGTCGGACGGGATATGGATGTCCTCGGTGGTCTGGACCTCGTCGAGCGCCGTCGGAGCACGACGGGGGCTTTCGGTCGCTGGGGTCGTCACAGCCGGTTCCGAAGACGCTCGGGAGGGTAATAGGCTCGTCGCGGAACCGGGGGAACCCTGCTCCGCGACGGGCCACGCGGGTCGGTTAGCGCCCCGCCCCGGACGAGCCGAGGTCCGCCTTCGTGAAGACCCGGACATTCTCCGGCATCTTCCCGACGGGTCCCAATCGCGTCGCGACGACCGTCAGGATCCCCTTCTCCTGGGCGACGTCGAGGAGGCGTTGGCTCACGATCCCATCGAAGACGACCGCCTTGGCGGGGGCCGACAGGCTCGCAAGCGCGTCGATCATGTCCTTCACGGGCGCTTCGCCGACGATCGCATCGCCCTCGCCCACGAAGAGGCTCTTCGAGGCGTTCTCGACGCTGTCGAGGAGATCGAAGTACCGCTGCAGCTCGGGGGAAAGCGGGGCCGCCGGGGGCGGAGGGGGCGGGGGCGGCGGCGGAGGCATGCGCTGGGGTGGGGCTCGCTCGCGGTCCTCGCGCCGGCCTCCCCCGCGTTCATCGCGTCGTTCGTCCCGTCGCTCTCCGCGGCCTCCACCTTCCTCGCCGCGCTCCTCCCTCGGCTCCCGGGTCGAGCCGGTCGACTCGAACCCGCTCATCTCGAGGTACTGGTTGATCGGGATCTTGTTCCGGAGGCACTTCAGAAGCTGCTTCTGGGTGAGCTCCTCGACCTCGCTTCCGCGCGGGGCCCGCGCGACGAAATCGATGTCCATCGTCTGCAGCATCTCGCGCAGGATCAGCTCACCGGCGCGGTCGCCGTCGGTGAAGACGGTGACCGTCTTTCCGCGGGAGAGGTCCTTCACGGTCTGGGGAACGCTCGTCCCTTCGACCGCGATGACGTTCTTGATCCCGCAGCGGAGCAGGTTGAGGACGTCGGAGCGTCCTTCGACGACGATCAGCGCGTCGGCCTGGTCGATGTTCGGCCCGCTCGGAAGGTGCTCGGGTCCGTAGGTGGTGATCTCCTCGACCTGGACCGCCTTGCGGACGGCCTCGGTGAGGTCGAGTCCGACCCCCTTCGACTCCTCCTGGAGCCGGGCGAGGATCTCCTTCGCGCGCTCGACCACCTTCTGGCGCTTCGAGATCCGGATGTCCTCGACGCTCACGACCTCGATCTTCGCCCGGCACGGGCCGATGCGGTCGACGGTCTCGAGCCCCGAGGCGAGGATCGCCGTCTCGACCTGGTCGAGGGACGACGGGATCAGGATCTCGCCTTCGCTCTTTCCTTTGCGGCTGTCGATCTCGACCTCGATCCGTCCGATGCGACCGGACTTCTGGAGGTCGCGAAGGTCGAGCTCGTCACCGAGCAGGCCTTCGGTCTGGCCGAACACCGCACCGACGACGTCGGGCTTGTCGATGACGCCCTCGGCGGCAATGCGGGCTCGGATCTGGTATTTCGCGGCGTTAGGGTCGTTGGTCATGGTCGTTCGATTCTCCTTGAGTTCGGAAAGCGCCCGCAGGGCGGGTGCCCGTTCCCAGGACGAACTAGGCCGGACCCGGGTCGCTGGACGATGCGCGGAGATTACGACAGGAGCGGGGGCGGAGCATGAGTCGTGATTCCGGATCTCCTGGCGACGGCGGGAGGGTTCCTCCTTTCGTCCCCGGAGGGGTGCTTTCCGACCGTTATCATCCGGGCAGGGTATTTAAGCGGGCGCCTTCGCGACCCGGGGACGTCCTCACCGGCGTTTACCGGCGAAGCCCACTGCCGAAGGATGCTAACAGTCTTTATAGCGGCCTCCACTACGCGACCTCGGAGTTAGCTCACATGCCTCGCAAGACCGCTCGCAAAGAAGCCGCTGTCCCGGAACCCGGGACTCCCGCTCCGGAACCTCCGCTCGCAGACGATGATTTCGTCTCGTCGCTCAAGAACGAGCTCGTGAAGACCCAGGAGGCCGCCACCGCCGGGACGGGGGAGGACCTCACGCACCGCGCGGAGATCAACCGTCGGCTCCTCCAGGACCTCTGGGAGGTCCACAACCAGTTCGAGGAGGTCTCGGTCCACCTCACGATCGACCCGTCCCAGACGCTGTTCGCGACGTTCACCGAATACCCGACGAACTGGACGTTCAAGGAGAACTTCGACTTCGGCGCGGTGAAGACGGTCGAGCTCGCCGACCGGGCGAGCGGATGGATCGGCTTCACGATGCGGTTCTGGTACTACCGGGCCGCGGAGGGCGAGTCGCACCTGCGCGGGATCTTCGAGTGGTGCGATGGGGAGAGCTACCACCGCTACTCCGGCTGGATGCGGATGATGAGCCAGGCGGTCCTCTACGACAGCGCGGAGGACGACGTCAAGATCGGCGACCTCCACAAGGTGCTGAAGGACGTCGTGGTCGAGTGGTATTCGGCCCATCTCGCGCGCTCTCCCGAGGCGCTCGTCGCCCACCTCAAGGAGAAGTACCCGAAAGGGGCCTCCTACGCGAAAGAGTCCTACCGGTAGGCACGCGCCGTCCGCCGGAACGCGCTCGCACCACCCGGGACCCGCCCGGGCGCGCGAGCCTTGAAATAAGCCGGGGCTGCTCCGCCGCTCGGCGCTTCCGTTCGACGGTGCGAGCCCGGGGAGCGGTCGCCGAGGAAGGTCCGTGGCCGGCGCGCTCCGCGAACATCTGGTCGCCTACTTCGAAGAGCACCACAAGCTCCTCGAAGCGGACGCCCTCCAGCTCCTGCTCGCGGACCATCAGCCGCTCGCCCTCTCCCGGGACCTCCTGGCTCGCGCCGGGGAAGGTTCGCCGTTCGTCACTCGCGAAATGGTCGAGGCGGCGGTCGCCCGGCGCGGGGCACCCCTCCCACGGCCGGAGGCCGCCGTCCCGGGCCTCGCGTCCAACGCGAACTCCCGCCGGCCCGCCCAGCCGTTCGAGCTCCTGAGCGAGGGGTTCACGGGGCCGCCGGTCGCCACGCAACCGATCGCGGCGTACGGAGCGCTCTTCCAGTCCCGGTACCGATCCCTCGCGAGGATGCTCCGGGGCCGGCCGGACCTTCCGAACCTCCGCCCGATCCGGGAGCTGAGGTCGTCCGAGGGAACCGCGTCGGTGATCGGCATGGTGAGCGCCGTCCGAGAGACGCCGCAGCGCCACCACCTGATCGTGACGGTCGACGACGAATCCGGATCGCTCGAAGCGCTGGTGCCGAAGGACTCGCCGGGGGCGCGCACGCCGTTCCTCTCCGATGAGGTGGTCGGTCTCAAGCTGACGTTCGGCAAGGAGGCGGGCCGGATCCCCCGGGTCGCCCACGTCGAGCGGCCGGACATTCCGTCGACGCGGCCGGTGGGTCGCTCGCCCACGCCGCGGCGGGCGATCTTCCTCTCCGACCTTCACGTTGGGAGCCGCTCGTTCCTTGGCGAGAGCTGGGCCCACCTCATCGAATTCCTGCGCGGTCGCGGCCCCTACCCCGAGCTCGCCGCCTCCATCGACTACGTGGTGATCGCGGGCGACCTCGTGGACGGGATCGGCATCTATCCGCGGCAGGAGCGCGACCTCGCGATCCCCGACGTTGTGGAGCAGTACGCGGAGCTCGGCCGGCGGCTCGCGGAGATGCCCGACCGTCTCACGGTGGTCGCCATCCCCGGGAACCACGACGCGGTCTCGCCGGCCGAGCCCCAGCCGGCGCTCCCCGCGAACCTCGCCTTCCAGCTTCCCCCCAACGTGCGAATTCTCGCGAACCCGTCGACGTTCGCGCTCTCGGGGGTCGTCGTCGAGGCGTACCACGGGCGGAGCTTCGACGACCTCATCCCGGCGATCCCGAAGGCGTCGTACGCCCGGCCGACCGAGGTGATGCGCCGGATGCTCGAGATGCGCCACCTCGCGCCGATCTACGGGGACCGGACGCCGCTCGCCCCGCTCCCCCGGGACGGGCTCGTCATCGACCCCGCCCCCGACATCCTCGTCACCGGCCACGCCCACACCTACGGCGTTGACCGCTACCGCGGCGTCCTCCTCCTGAACGCGTCCACCTGGCAGGCCGAGACCGAGTACCAGAGGATGCGCAACATCTCCCCGGTCCCGGCCCGGGCCGCCGTGGTCGACCTCCAGAGCCTCGCGCTCGTCACCCTCGACTTCTCCGCCGGGCGGCCGACCGTCGGGGGGACCGAGTCGTGAGCCCGTACCCGCTCGAACCGGCGCGGGCGCTCGGGCCGATGCGGTTCGTGCTCACCACCTACCCGAGCCGGGAGGCCGCGCTCGCCGCGGTCGAGTCGGCGCTCTCCGCGCGCCTTGCGGCGTGCGCGAACGTGGTGGACGTCCGCTCCCGCTACTGGTGGAAGGAGCGGCTCGAGTCGGCGGACGAGGCGCTCGTGCTGTTCAAGACGGTGCCGAAGCGGGTCGGGGCGCTCTTCCGGCACCTCGAATCGAGCCACCCGTACGACGTCCCGGAGATCGTCGAGGTCGACGTCCCCCGGGTCGGTCCGGCGTACCTTCAGTACCTAGCGACCACGATCGACCCGGCCGCTCCTCCCCCGCCGCTC
>DASPQC010000040.1:0-3176 GCA_035625165.1 Thermoplasmata archaeon
GCTACCAAACTATGATGGGGTCGGACGGACGCGGCCCTGCGATCCCCTCGAGAAGAAATCGCTCGGATGACTTCCCACAAGGGTCCAAATCACTATGGTCCGGTCCCGTCTAGAGAACGGACGAAATGCCCCGCTCGAGGAACTGGCCATGCGTGATCCAGATTCGTTCTCATGTGTCGACCCCGCCTTCGAAGGTGTTCCCCGTCTTGTTCGGAGAGATCTCTTCCTCCCTCATCGAGCGTGGCTGGCTGCTCGGCAACGAGCCGGGAGGAAGGCTCCGGAGGGCGGAGAAACGGTCCCCTTTGTCGGCCGGAGGCCGTGTGGAACTATGGAATCCACCTCACGAGGTGGAGGTCGTCTGGAAACACGAGGCCACCTCCTCGGGCCCGCTTCCTCGCTTGCGCATTCGGTGTGAGGCCGAGGGCTCGGGCACCGCAATCGTTGTGGAGCACGCCGGCGGAGACGAGTTGCGGGGAAAACCCCGAGAAGAACAGGAGCTCGGGTGGTTGGCCTCCGAAGTGGTCACGCCGCTCCTGCTGGCGATCGCCCCCGCACGACTGATTGAGTGGCATGACGACCGCTGGGCTCGGAGACCCTCGGGCGCGACCAGCAAGGCCTACTTCAAGGAACCAGTTTACCATCTACCGGGGTTCCACGCGATCCTCGAGGGTCTCGCCCTGCAGAAAGGCGATACGTTGCTCGAAGTCGGCTGTGGCGGGGGGTCGCTCCTGAAGAGAGCCCTCCGGACGGGATGTCGTGCCGCGGCCGTCGATCACAGCGCCGAGATGCTGAAGTTGGCCGCCCAGCAGAATGCGCGCGCCCTCGCCGCCGGGCACCTCCAACTTCGATACGGGGACGCGGCCGCGCTACCGTTTGCCGACGAGCGGTTCACGTGCGCGGTCATGTCTGGGGTGGTTCCGTGGTTGCCCGATCCCGTGGCTGCCTTTCGGGAGGTCTTCCGAACCTTGCGACCAGGTGGTCGGTTCGTGGCTTGGACCGGCACGCCGAAGATGTACGGGACTCCGGCGGCGGGCCCGAAGCGAAAGGGGGGCCCGCGACTTTACGAGGACGGCACATTGTTCAGATTCGCTCGCAAGGCCGGCTTCTCAGACGTTCGGATCGATCACCCAGACCTTCGATCGGTCGCCAGGGCGTTAGGAGTCCCAAAACACTCTTGGTTCCTGTTTGGATCCGACTACGAAGGCTTCCTATGGGCCCGCCGGGCTTGAGCAGCGCCCTTTTCGAAGACGTCCTCGGGCCTGCAACCCAGAGGGGAATGCGGTCGCGACCGTAACCGCAGGGCCTGGCCCCGCGTCGAGGTCGTGGAACCTCGGACGCAGGGCGCCGAGTGGCGACACCCTCGGCTCGAGGACCGCGCCGTTCGCTTCCCCCGCATCGCGTCCGCGACGATTCGCCCTTTACGAGGTTCGGCCACCTTTCGGGAGGGTAGGGTGATAAGTTCCCGGTTGCTTCGTGCTCGCGGGCGACCCTATGGTTGCACGAGTGCGTCGCCGAGCGCGGGCGCGGCCCGTGACAACCTCGGTGGATATTCTGGTCTTCGACGACGTTGAGGAGCTCGACTTTGTCGGCCCCTGGGAGGTCTTCTCGGTGGCGAATCGCTTGAGACCGGGATCCTTTCCGACCCGTCTCGTTTCGGCTGGACCGGCTTCAATCTCGGCCCGGTACGGTCTCCGAGTCGAGGGACTCAAAAATCTCTACGACGGCACTCCTCCTCGGGTGCTTGTCCTTCCCGGGGGACGGGGTCGCAAGCTCGTCATGAGGGACCCGAAACTCCTGGATTACATTCGGAGGATCCACTCCGATGGTTCGATCCTCGCCTCGGTGTGCACAGGTGCGTTCGTGCTGGCCGAGGCGGGTCTGCTTCGAGGGAAATCCGCCACCACCCACTGGTCCGCGCGCGATGAGCTGAGAGCGTATCCGGAGGTGACCGTGGTCGAACGACGGTTCGTGGACGAGGGGGACATCGTGACGGCCGCTGGGATCTCCGCGGGGATTGACGTGTCGCTGCATCTGGTGGCGCGGTTCTCCGGCAGTGAGGTCTCTCGGAAGGTCGCTCGTACGATGGAGTACGCTCCCCGGCCCCCATCTCGGCAACCGAGGCGAGTCCACACGTAGCCGTTCTGTTCCTGCTCGAGGGCCTACCTCAACTCCGTCGGTCGCGCCCCTGCGACGACGTCCCCGAGGCTCCGCCCCGCGTCCCGGTCGCGGAGCCTCCCGGGCTGCCCGGGAGCGCGGAAGCCCTCCGACGGGAGCGAGATTCCCCAGCAGCTTCCGGCAGGTTCGTTCGCGGTACCTGTGACCCACACAGGATGTGCTCAGTTCGATTGAGCATCGGTAAGAAAGGATGTTAAGGCTGTAGCTACGTGGACCGCTCTGTGCGGGTGTCTCAGTCCGTTCGGAGGTGGCTCACCGGGCCTCAATCGGACCCTAGCGTGCGAGTGCGATACTGGACCGAGGTCGAGGGACGACCCGTGGAGGATGCTCGAGTGCGTGCGCAGCAACGCGCGATCGGTCGGGTGGGCTGGGCGGCGACGCTCCTGGAGCGCCAGTGGCCGGACGGACACTGGATGACCCCGGGCACCACTGCGGAGGAGCTGTATTTCCCGAAGTTCGTCGCGACCAACTGGATCGCGATCGTCCTTGCAGAGCTGGGGATGACCCGCGCCGACGCTCGTATCCGGGAAGTTGCTCAGCTGATTCTCGACCGATTTGGCGGACACGGGGAGGGCCTGCACGGAAGTTCGGGAGATGTTTGTTGGACCGGGATCGCCGTCCGAATGATGATTCGATTCGGGTATCTCGACCACCCTGCTGTGCAGCAATCGATCGATTGGATCGTCCGTACTCAGAAGGCTGACGGCGGATGGCACCACGTTCCCGCTCGAACCGGAACGTTGGATGCCTGGGAGGGGCTCGCGGCTCTCGCCGAAATCCCGGAGGCGCAACGTGACGAGGGAGTTCGTCGTTCAATCGAACAGGGAGCCGAGTTTTTCCTCCAGCGTCGCCTCATGAACGAAGGGAGGGCACCCTATCCGCCGTGGTTCCGGATCCATTTCCCGAACCACTACTATTACGATATCCTCGTGGGCCTCAAGATCCTGACTCGAATTGGATATGGTTCCGACCCTCGAATGCTCCCGGCCGTGAACTGGCTC
>DASPQC010000041.1:0-14091 GCA_035625165.1 Thermoplasmata archaeon
GAGGGAGGCACCCTTCGACGGGTCGGCCGTGAGAGTCCGCAAAAGTTCGTGCGCGTCGGACCGGGCGAGCCCCTTCGAGGTGAGGGCGAGCATGAGACTCTCGGTCATCGAAGCTCCCGCGGAACGCGCCAGCTCGCCAGCCATTCGACCCGAGTCGACGCGCAGCCCGCCGAACACGTCGCAAAGCTTGGTGAGGTAGTCGTCGGTGAGCAGGATCGCGTGCGGAAGGACGATCCGCTCGTTCGCGGAGTTCGCGAGGTCGCGTTCGTGCCACTGGACCATGTTCTCGAGTGGCGGAAGGGCGAGGGCTCGGACGAGACGAGCGAGGCTCGTCACGTTCTCGGAGACCATCGGGTTCCGCTTCTGGGCCATGGTCGAGCTACCGACCTGACGCGCCTCATCAAACGGTTCCGCGACCTCGGCGATTTCCGTCCGTTGTAGGTTGCGAACCTCCGTCGAGAGCCGCTCGGCGGTCGCCGCCACGAGCGCGAGGAAGTTCGTGAATTCGGCGATCCGATCCCGCCCGACGATCTGGGTGGGGGCCTCGTCGGCGCGAAGGCCGAGTCGGCGCATCACGCCCTCTTCGACGGCCGGGGCCATCGACCCGAATCCGGCCCCGGTGCCGACGGCGCCGGCCATCTTGCCGACCGCGAGCCTCGGGAGGAGCTCATCGAGGCGCTCTCGGTGCCTCAGCAGCTCCGCGGCCATGACCGCGACCTTGTAGCCGAAGCTGATCGGAACGCCGTGCTGGCCGTGCGTGCGCCCGACTTCGGCCGTGGCCCGGTGCTGTCGCGCGAGGTGGACCAGGACGCGAGTGAACTCCGTCAGGTCTTCCCGGAGGAGCTCGGCGCTTTCCTTGAGCTCGAGCGCGAGCGCCGTGTCGGTGATGTCCGCGCTCGTGGCGCCGAAGTGCACCCAGCGCCCGGCCGGCCCCGAGGCTTCCGCGAGCGCCCGCGTGATCGCCATCACGTCGTGCCGGGTCTCCCGCTCGATCTCGTCGACCCGGTCGACCGTTACGTGATGCCCTTTCGAGGCTTCCGCAATCGCGTGCGCGGCGTCCGCAGGGACGACCCCGAGCTCGGCCTGCGTCTCGGCCAACGCGGCCTCGACCTTCAAGGCCCGTTCGAGTCGAGCCTCTCGGGAAAAGATCGACCGAACGCGGTCGCGTCCGTACCGGAACTCAAGGGGGCAGAACAAGGACGAGGGGTCGCTCGTCACACCGGGGAACCCGAAGGCGTCTATATATCCGTGATGCCCGCGGGCGGCTCCCGCCGGGCCGACGCCCTCACTTCGCCCCCAGGCCGGACTCCGTCGCCAACGGCCGCGCGGAATCGGAGGATGGCTCCGGAGGGACCGGAATCTGCCCGGTCATGAAGGAACCGACTCCAGCCGAGATCGCCATCGCCCCCACTGCCACAGCCATGACCACCAGGAAAATCGCGTGAGCGCCGTAGGCGGAGTAGACCCCGCCGATCAGTACGGGTCCTACCAGCAGTCCCAGGTCCTCGAAGGAGCCGAAGACCCCGACGGCGGTCCCTTGGAGGTCGCGATGGACCGGGAGTAGCGCCAGCGGCAGAAGGTCAGCGGAGAGCCAGCCGGCGCCGACCGCGAAGCAGAGGGTCGCGCCGATCATCTCCGCGTACGATTGGGCGAAGAAAGTTCCCGCGGCACCGGTCGCGAGGAGGAGGAATCCGAAGGGGGTCGATTTCGCCGGGCCCCAACGGTCCACCAGCATGCCGAGCGCGAAGCCGGCGACCAGCCCGGTCGCACGGCTGGCTCCGATCACGTACCCCGATTCGGTCGCGGTGCCGCCGAACAGACTGACCGAGTAGTACTGGAGGAAGCTGGAGGTGAGGGTGTTGCACGTGAAGTACAGCGTGACCAGGAGCGCGACGACCCCGAAGTACGGAGTGAGCACCCGCCGCATCTGGCGAAGAAGCGAAGTGCGACGGTCCGCAACCTCGAGCCGGCTCCAGGGCACCACCATGAGGGCGACCGTCGACCCCAGCCACAAGGCGACCGAGATCTCGCACAGCCTAAGGAATCCGACCGCCACATAGATCCCCGGGCCGATGGTCGAGCCGAGCACGATACCCAGTCCGAAGAAGACCGCGTATCGCCCGGTACCCGTTCCCCCGGTGCCAGGACCTCCCGCGACCAGGGCGACCCAGCGCATCAACGGGACCGAGAAGACCATCAGCGCGCCGAGGAGGCCGAAGACCACGGCGAATTCCCACTCGTCCGTGGAGAAACCGACCGCGGCGAGGGCGACGGCCCCCAACGAACCCAAGACCAGGATCCAGACCGCGTTCGCGACGCGGTAGGCGAGAGCTCCCCAGACCCCTTCGGTGAGGAGCATTCCGAGGGCGAAAATCGCCATCACGATGCCGTACTGGAAGACGTTCAACCCCAGGGCCTGGAATCGGAACGGCAGTGCGACGGAGATCACCGAGTAGGCGGCGATCGAGAGCACGGTGGAAAGGTAGACCGGCACCAGCACCGCGGTCGGCCGCTGGCGAGTTGGCACGGGTGCGGAGAGAACCGTGACGTCATGTGGTTTGCCGGTGGCGGCGGCCCTCCGGTCCAAAGCCGCACCTCCCGCCGGGGGTCGGGAACTACCTTCGTCGGGGGCCGACGCACTCTTGAGCAGCAGGAGGAATGCGCCGGGCATCCTCCGATGAGCGGCATCCTGGTGGCCCTGGGCGGGAACGCGCTCCAGCGGGCGGGGGGCCAGGGTTCCTGGGCCGAGGCCCGGACCCAGATGCGGGCGACCGTCCCCGTGCTCGCGGAGGTCGCGTCCGCGGGCCACACGCTCGTCCTCACGCACGGGAACGGTCCCCAGGTGGGTGCGCTGCTGCGCCAGAACGAGATCGCCGAGCGCGAGGTGCCGAGTCGGCCCCTGGACGTCCTCGGGGCAGAGACCCAGGGGCAGGTCGGCTATCTGATCCAGACCGAGCTGACTCCGGCGCTCCGCCGGCGCAAGGTCGACCGGTCGATCCTGACCGTCATCAGCCGGACGGAGGTCGCCGCGGACGACCCGGCGTTCCGGAACCCCTCGAAACCGGTGGGGCGGTACTACTCCGAGGAGGAGGCGCGGCTCCTCCGCAAGCAGCACGGCTGGTCGATGACGTTCGACGGCGCCCGCGGCGGATGGCGCCGCCTGGTGCCGTCCCCCCGACCGATCCGCTGGCTCGAGGGCCCCGCGGTGCGACGGCTGCTCGACGCGGGGATGGGCCTCCAGTGGATCCCGGTCGTGACCGGCGGGGGTGGGATTCCGGTCGTCCGTCGCCCCAACGGCACGTACGAAGGGGTCGAGGCCGTCATCGACAAGGACCGGGCGGCGGCGCTCGTCGCGAGCGAGCTCGGGCTCGACACTCTCGCGATCGTGACGGACGTACCGGGGGCCGCCATCGCGTTCGGCAAGCCGGGCGAACGGTGGCTCGGCAACGTTTCGCGTCTCGAGCTGGAGCGTCTCTACCGACAGGGAGAGTTCGCGGAAGGCAGCATGGGCCCGAAAGTGCAGAGCGGGCTCGAGTTCCTGCGCTCGGGGGGTCGCCGATTCCTGATCACGGACATCCCATCGCTCGCTCGCGCCCTCGAAGGGGAAGCCGGTACCCGCGTCACCTGAGGTCTCGCGCGCGGCCGTTCTTCATGAGCCGGTCGATTCCGCTGCTGAACTGAAGCGCCCGCTTCGGACGGGTGGCGATGGCCTCGGGGAGCCCCCGATGGCGCGCCCATCTCCGGAAGAACGCCTTCGCGGCCGATCGGGGGAGCCGGACGTGGATCGGTATCGAGCGTGCCGCTTCACGAAACCCTGGGTCGAGGTAGGGCGCGCTGATGCGGCGTCCTAGACGGGCCGCTATTCGCTCGGTCCACGGCCAATCGTGCGCCAAGAGCTGGCGCAGGTCATCCTCCGATCGTTCGGACGCCTCCGAAGGGGACAGGCCCTGGAAGTGCGCGTAACCGAGGAAGAGCTCGTCCGCTCCCTGCCCGCAAAGGAGGTGGCTCTCGGGCGCGCGGGAGATCGCCACCGCCAGGGAGAGAAGAATCGACCGCCGGGAAGATGGAATCGACGCGAACTCTTGGTTCAGACGCTCCACCAGCGTGTCAAGGTCGCTCCGAGCCACCTCGAAACCGGACCAAGGTAGGTGAAGGGCGTCGGCGGCCCCGCGGGCAATTGCGAGGTCGTTCGACCGCCCCGTCCCGACGGTGTGGAGCGTCGTTCCCGGACGATCTCGGAGTTCCCACGCGAGGAGGCCGGAATCAATGCCCCCGGAAAAGAGCACGGCGAGCGGCTCCGGGTCATCGTTCCACCGGGTGAGCACCGGCGTCCAGGTCCGGTCCAGGGCGGCGAACCATGGCTCCTCCGGATTCCCGGTCACAGTGCGAGCAGCCACCGGCTCGGCCCATGAACCCTTATCGGTCCGCGGTTCTGCGTACGGAAGATGTGTCCAGCGCTCGAACCCCCGCCGTCATCCCGCCCATCCCGACGGGCGCTCTTCGTAGACCGGGACGGGACGCTGAATCCGGACCTTCGTTACCTCAAGGAGGCCGAGCGTCTCGAGTTGTTCCGTGGGGTCGGGGAGGCACTGGCGCTCGCCCATGCGCACGGGTACCTCGTCATCTGCGTCACCAACCAGTCGGGGATCCAGCGAGGCTTCTACACGAAGGAGGACGTCGAGCGGATTCACGCACGCCTCAACGAACTCCTCCGGCCGTACGCGACCCGGGTGGACGCGTTCTACTACTGCCCGCACGCGCCCGAGGAGGGCTGCCGGTGCCGGAAACCCGGGACCCTTCTCTTCGAGCAGGCCCGGGACGACTGGGGCGTCGACTTCGCGGTCAGCGCCATCGTCGGCGATCGGGCGTTGGACGTCGAGGCCGGCCAGAAGCTCGGGCTGTTGACGGCTCTCGCCGCTTCCCCGCGGCACCAGGCCGAGGCGGCCGCAGAGATGGAAGGGCGTGGGTTGACCCCGGACCTGGTCGCCGGGTCGTTCCGAAACGCCGTCCTGCGGCTCCTGAACCGGGGTTGACCCCCACCGAGCTCCATCGAAGCCATTAAACGCCCCTCTTCCTCGCACGGCGAGCGCCGTGGTTCTCTCCATCGTACCCGCGCTGCTGGGCGCGGCCATCACCGTTATCCTCGCCTTGGTGGCCATCCTCGCCCGCGCGCTCACCCCGCCCGCGGGCGCCGCCGCGGCGGTCTTCGGAGTCGTGATCGTGGTGACTGTGGGCTTCCCCTTCCTCGCGCTGGTGGCCCTCTTCGTGGCCGGCGGCGTGATGGCGACCCGATACCGTATCGAGGAGAAGCGGAAGCGCCACGTTCAGGAAGGAGTCGCGGGCGAGCGCGGTGTCTCGAACGTCGTTTCCCACATCCTGATCCCCGCCGGTCTCGCGGTCGTCTCCGCCGTGCCCGGGAATCTCCTCAGCGGGCCGAGCGTCGCCCTCCTGTTCGCGAGCGCACTTTCCTTCGGAGCGGCGGACACCTTCGCCAGCGAGTTCGGGGTCCTCGCGGGACGGGCCCGGAGCATTCTCACATTTCAGCCCGTGACCCCGGGGACGAACGGAGGCATTTCGGGGACGGGGCAAGCGTTCGCCTTCTTGGGCGCGGCCAGTACCGCGGTCCTCGGGCTCGGCTTCTTCCTGCTGTTCCGGACTCCGGTCGGGTCCCCGGCGCTGTTCCTCCTCGTGGTAACGGGTTCCGGTTTCCTCGGTTGCCAGATGGACTCGGTCCTCGGCGCCTCGCTCGAGAACCGCGGGCTCCTGACGAAAGGGAGCACGAACTTCCTCGCGATGCTCTTCGCGGTCCTGCTGGCCGTTCTCCTGCTCGTCGCCGCCGGAGGAAGCCTGTGACGACCGAATCCCGCCGAGGTTGTGTCGTTCTCCTTTCTGGCGGAATGGATTCCGCGACCTGTCTCGCCCTCGCCGCCCGGTCGGACCCCCCCGTCCACGCGCTCACGGTGGTCTACGGCCAGCGGCATGCTCGGGAGGTCCGGTCAGCGCGTCTTCTCGCGCGCCACTATGGAGTCGAGTCCCACACCGTTCTCCGTCTTTCTCTCGGTCCTCTCCTCGAGTCCTCCCTCACCCGCCCCGAACGGTCGCTGCCGAGGAGCGGTGTCACGCCCGGAAGGATCCCGTCGACGTACGTCCCGGCGCGCAACACGATCCTCCTGTCGATCGCCCTCGGCTACGCCGAGAGCCATCGACTGCCCGTGATCTTCGCAGGAATGAACGCGATCGACTACTCCGGATACCCTGACTGCCGGCCGGCCTTCCTCCGCGCCTTCGAGCGGGCGGCGCGCCTCGGCACGCGGACGGGTCTTCAGGGTCGGGGGATTCGCATACGCACTCCGCTCCTCCGGTTGACGAAGGCGGGGATCGTCCGTCTCGGCGAACGACGGGGGGTCCCGTGGGAGCTCAGCTGGAGCTGTTACGCGGGCGGACGGCGCCCCTGCGGCCGGTGCGACGCCTGTCGCCTCCGGGCCCGGGGATTCCGCGAGGCAGGAGTGGCCGACCCGCTCCGGACCGGCCCCGCCCGTTCACGACGCCGCCGGAACCGGTGACGTACAGAACGCGCAGCGCTTCGCCGCGAGCGGAATCGACGAGAGGCACTCCGGGCAGGACCGGGTCGTCGGCGCGGCCGCCGGGACCTTGGCCGCCTTGCGGTCCTGGTAGCGCTGGTACGGGAGCGCAATCAGGAAGAACACCACGACCGCCACCACGACGAACGTGATGAGCGAGTTGAGGAAGAGGCCCTGCATGAACGTGCTCCCGTTGATGGTGTAGACCCAGGTGGAGAAGTTGAACTTCCCTGCCACACCGATGAGCGGCGTGATGATGTCCGCGACCAGCGCCGTCACCACCGCCGCGAAAGCCGCGCCGATGACGAACGCGATCGCCAGTTGGACGAGGTTCCCTTGGCGAATGAACTTCCCGAAGTCGTCGCGTATGCTGCCCATGGATGACCCCGACGGTTGGGACGGCCCCACCGTATTTGGCCGTTACCCGAGCGGCGGCGTCTCACATCGTCTCGAGCCGGGTGACCCCGAGCAGGTCGAGCGCGTTCCCGAGCGTCTGGCGGACGGCGGCTACAAGGGCGATGCGGCTCTCCCGCTCCGCTCCGGACTTGAGCACCGGCACGGCGTGATAGAATCGGTTGAACTGGTCGGCGAGTTCGTGCGCGTAGCCGGCGATCGTGTGGACGTGGGAGGTCCGCGCGACGTAGGCGACCGTCCGGGGGAATCGGGCGATTAGGCGCACAAGGGCGAGCTCTTCCGGGTCGGAGAGCAGTCGCGGGTCGTACGGATACGGCGGGGGCCCGACCTCTCCCTTCCTCAGCACGCTGGACGCCCGGGCGTAGGAGTACTGCACGAACGGTCCGCTCCGTCCCTCGAAGGAGAGCGCGTCCTCCCAACGAAAGACGACCGGCTTGTCCGGGGCGACGCGGACCACATGGAAGCGTATCGCGCCCGTCGCGACGGCCTCCGCGATGCGGTCGACCTCGGCCGGAGTCAGGTCCTCCCGCCGGGCGATTACCTCGCGTCGGGCCCGTTCCACCGCCTCCGCGAGCAGGCCGTCCAGCCAGACGGCGGAGCCTCCGCGGGTCGACATCCGACCCCCTTCGGGGACCGTGATGTCCTGGTAGATGAGGAACTCCGGCCGTCGCGACTCGCCGATCTCGGCGAGGAGCGCGGAGAGCGTCTTTGCATGCAGCTGATGGTCCTGACCCAGGACGTCGACCATCCGGTCAAAACGGGCGAACTTCGAGAGATGGTAGGCGACGTCCCGGGTCACGTAGAGGGTCGTCCCGTTCGGCCGCTGGAAGACGACCCGGGTCGACTCCTTGGGGAGTCCGTACCCCGTCGCATCGATCGCCCACGCACCGTTCTCCTCCTGGACGGCGTGGGGAGCGCCCTTGAGCCGAGCGACCGCCCGGTCGACCGACCCGTCGCGCAGGAAGTCGGATTCCCAGACAAACTCGTCAAACGTGATCCCGAGCCGCGCGAGCGAGACCAGCATGCCCGAGAGGATCTCCTGGGTCAGCTGTCGGTGCTGTGGGGGAGGATGGCCTTCCTCGACGGCCCGGACGATCTCCGCGACCTCGGCCTGGGCATCCGGGTGCTCCTTCAGGTACGCGCTGACCGCGGGATATGGTCGGCCGTGGTGCGAGTCCGGCTTCTCCCCCGCGACTTCCTTCCCCTCGACCGCGTCGCGGATGGTGGGGGGCCATTCGGCGCGGGGCTTGGTCCAGACCCAGGTGATCATCGCCGCCTGCCGACCCATGTCGTCCACGTAGTATTGGGTCGTGACCCGCGCCCCGTGGGCCCGCCAGACGCGGGCGAGAGTGTCGCCGATGATCGCGTTGCGAACGCGTCCGATGTGGAACGGACCGGTGGGGTTCGCGCTCGTGTGTTCGACACAGGCCGGTCGTGGAGAGGGCTCGCCTCCTCCGAACTGTGGCCCCTCCGCGAAGACCTGGTCGAAGGTAGTCCGGACGAGAGCCGCCGGGTCCACTCGGAAGTTCACGTACGCGCCCGACGCCCGAACGACCGGTAAGAGAGGTGTCGCCGGGAATGCGCTCACGAGGGCCGTCGCGAGGTCGGCAGGAGACTGCCTCGACGCGGCGGCGAAACGATGGACCGGGAAGGCGAGGTCGCCCTCGGCGCCACCGTCCAGGTCCAGCTGGCTTCGAATGACCGGCTCGTCCAGGGAGAGCCCGACCCTCCGCGAGGCCTCCAAGAGCCCATCGACCGCCGCGTGGACGAACGCGGCCCAAGGGTCGTGAGTCGTGGCCGGCGGTGCCGTGTCGCTCGTCATCGCCGTCCTCAGCGGGAAGCGCTTTAGCGAGGCGTTCGTTTTAACGCTTCTCGATGGCGACGACGGTCTTGGTGCGGTACGGGGAGCTGGCTCTCAAGTCCCCGCCGGTCCGGCGGGAGTTCGAATCGGCCCTCCGCCGCAACATCCTCGACCAGTTCGTCCGGGAGGGGATCGCCGGTCGGTTGCGGTCGGACCGCGGCCATCTCTACGTGGAAGCGGACGACGCCGACCACGCGGTCAAGGTCCTTCGACGCGTGTTCGGTGTGACGTCCGTGAGCGTCGTGCACGAGGTGACCTCCGATCCGGGGGCCATCCGGGAACGGCTGCTCGTGCTGGCCGACCCAAAGCTGGTCCCGGGAGCGACGTTCGCCGTGCGAGCCCGTCGAACGGGGCAGCACCCGTTCACGAGCCAGGAGCTCGCGCGGGACCTGGGGGAAGCCGTCCTCGAGCGGTTCCCGGACCGTCACCTCACGGTGGACCTCGAGCAGCCCGCCGTAGAGCTGTTTGTCGAGGTGCGGGGTCCGCGCACCTACCTCTACTTCGACCGATTCGAGGGACCAGGTGGGCTTCCTCTCGGCGTGGCCGGTCGGTTGGTCGCCCTTGTCGACGGGACCCGCGGCGCGCTCGGCGCCTACCTGATGATGAAGCGAGGGTGCCGGGTCGGCCTCGTGGTCGTTCCCGACTCTGAGTCGCTCGCCCGGGGGGTCCTGCTCAAGTTCGACCCCTCGGGGGTCGTGGAGCGCGCGGACCGTTCCCCCGAGCGATGGGTCCCCGCCCTCGCCGCCCTCGCGGATCGTTCGAACGCCGACGGCGTGGTCCTTCCTCTCACGGTCGACGAGTACCCCTCCGCTCGCGCTGCGTGGGGGGATCGAGTTCTCTTCTCCCCGACTGTCGGTCTGAACGACCAGGAGGTGGGGGCGCGGTGGCAGACCGTGGTCGACCTCGCCACGTAGGTCAGCGAAGTCTCGACCCGGAACCTCCCGGGCCCGAGGCGACGCCCAAGGAAGCTGTCCCGGAAGGCGAATCCGCATCCCCTCCCGCATCGTCCAGTCCTTCACCCCCCGAGATTCGACGCGTGCCGTCGGAAACGGCCCTCCGGGACCGCCAGCGCCGGTGGCTGCGAGAGAAAGCGCGCCGCGACCAGGCCGAGGCGAAACGGAAAGGCGAGGCCAGCGGTTAGGTTTAAAAAGACGGCCCGGGTGGCTCGGTCGTCTTACCGACCATGCCGAGCTATACCGTCACCGGGTCGTTCCTTGCCCGGCGCGGCTACTGGCAGCCGTTCTCGAAGCACCACGAGGCCGACTCGCCGGAGGTCGCTCGTGAATGGGCCCTCTCCGAAATCGGGGGCTGCCACCGGGTGAAGCGTCACGACATCCGCATCGATTCGGTCGTGGAATCGGCGGCGAAATAGGAGGGCGCGGTATGGCAAGCCCAGCTAGGCGACCCGAGGAGGACCTCGAGGTCAAGGTCCAGGAGGACCTCGCCCGGCTGGAGGCCTACCGTAACCAACTCAACGCGCTGCTCCAGCAGCACCAGATCCTGTCCGCCTCCCGCCAGGATCACCTGCGCGCTCGCGAGAGCCTGGAGGGCATCGAGCGAACGACTCCCGACTCGGAGCTCCTCCTCCCCCTCGGTGGCGAAACCCTCGTGCGGGGCTCGATCGACCGTTCTTCCCCGGTCCTCATCGGGGTCGGCTCCGGAGTCCTGGTGGAGATGGAACGTCCGAAGGCGAGCGAGCTGCTCGCCCAGCGGATGCAGCAGATCGACGCGACTCTCCGCGACCTTGAGGGGCAGATGAACGCGATCGACGAACGGATCCAAATCCTGTCGCGCCGCCTCGAGTCGGTCGCGCGCGCGGCCGGTGGACCGTCGGATGTGGGCGGCGATTAAGGCTCGGCTCCGCCGCACTTCCGAACCCGCGGAATCCGCTCCGGCCCAGACAGCCTCTCCCCCGCCCTCCAGCTCGACCCAAACCCCGGGGCCGCCGGCCGTCCCCCCGAGTCCACCGGGGGCGACCGACGAGATGTTCACCGAGGGGTTCGTCGGCCGACGGCTCAAGGAAGGGACGATTGACGATGTGCTGGACGACCTTGAGGTCGTACTTCTCCAATCGGATGTCGCCGTTCCGGTGGTCGAGCGCGTCCGGCGGGACCTGCACAAGGAGCTCGCGGGTCGCAAGCTCAAGTTCGGCGTCGATGCCGAAGAGGCGATCCGTGCGTGCCTCGAGCGGTCGGTCCGCGGCGTCCTCGCCCGGCCGCCGATCGACCTGGCCCAGATGGTGCGGACCCATACCCCGAAGCCGTACGTCATCCTGTTTGTCGGAGTGAACGGCACGGGGAAGACGACCACGGTGGCGAAGCTCGCCGGTTGGCTCCGTGGCCAGGGATTCTCCAGCGTCATCGCGGCGGGCGACACGTTCCGGGCGGGCGCGATCGACCAGCTCCTGGTGCACGGCGAGCGTCTCGGCGTCCGTGTCATCCGGCAGCAGGAGGGGAGCGACCCCGCGGCGGTCGCCTTCGACGCAGTGGCGCACGCGAAGGCGAAAGGCATCGACGTGGTCCTGGTCGATACCGCCGGCCGTCAGCACACGAACGACAACCTGATCGAGGAAGCGAAGAAGATCCGGCGGGTGGTCGCTCCGGCCCTCACGCTCTTCGTCGGAGACGCGCTGACCGGTAACGATGTGGTCGAGCAAGCGCGCATGTTCGACAAGGCGGTCGGCATCGACGGTCTCGTCCTCACGAAACTGGACGCCGACGCGAAGGGTGGAGCTGCCCTTAGCGCCACCTACGTGACGAAGAAGCCGATCTTGTTCGTCGGCGTCGGGCAGGGCTACGGGGACTTCCGGACGTTCGACCCGGACTGGATGGTGCGTCGCCTGTTCGCAGAGGGGACCGCCGGGTGACCGCCCGAATCGACGTCGTCCTGGTCCGTCCGAAGGAAGACGGGAACGTCGGCGCGGTCGCTCGCGTCGCTCGGAACTTCGGCGCCGACCGGCTGGTCATCGCCGCTTCCCGCGCCCCGCTCGGGTCAGTGGCCCGGCGTCGGTCGATGGGAGGCCTGCCCCTCCTCCGCTCGGCCGTGCGGGTGCCGTCGTTCGACCGCGCGGTCGGCGAGGCAGACCTCGTGGTCGGGACGACCGACCTCTCCACCGGCCGATCCACCGCCTACCTCCGCCGGTCGGTCACTCCCGAGCGTCTGGGCGAGCTTCTCCGCCCACTGGTCGGAAGGGTCGCCATCGTCTTCGGCCCCGAGGACAACGGCCTCTCCCGAAGCGAACTGGCCCGCTGCGACCTCTTGGTCCACATCCCTGCGCGCCGGGAGTTCCCGACCCTCAACCTCTCCCATGCGGCCGGCATCGTGCTCTATGCCGTGCACCGCGGCCGCGGCGGAGATGACCCCGAGAGTACCCCGGCGCCGGAAGTGTTGGAGCTCAACGGGAAGGAGAAAGAGCTCTTTCTCGAGCGGCTGGAGGTCCTCCTGGCCCAGGCGCGGTACCCCGCGCACAAACGACGGGGTTTAATCCTCCTGTTTCGTCGTGTTCTAGGCCGGGCGACGCCGACCGAGGCGGAGCACCGGATGATGCTCGGGCTTCTGAAGAGCCTCGAGCGCGCGTTGGAACGCAAGGAGCCCCATGGCGGAAGGCAACGGTGACTGGCTGCGGGTCCGGGGGATCGGTCGCGAACGGTTCGCGACCTACCTCTCGGACTACCTCACGAGCATCGGCTACGCCGTCGAGCGGACCGACTCGCAGGATCCGGCCGAGAGCCGGGTCAAGGGCCAGCTCGGACGGATGAACCCTGCCGTACCGCCCGCGGGCTCCTCGCTCGCCTTCCGGCTCTACCCGACCAGCGGCGGCGCCGCCCTCGTCTGGGAGGCTCCCACCGAGGTGCCGGCGGCGGACCGCCCACGGATGGACCGGCTCGTGCGGGAGATCTTGAGCCACCTCGAGCGGGCGATCACGACCGAGAGCCACGCGACGGCGAAGGTCGTGCAACCCGTCGAAGCCCGACTGCCGTGGGCGGGTCCGCGTCCGAACCACTCGGAGAACTAGATCCGTCCGAAGGCTCTCGCGGGAAGCCTACCCTTCACGTCGGAGCGATCCGGTCCCCGACGTGGATGCGGCCTGGGCTCACCACTCGCGCGTACATCCCTCTCCGATCGAGCATCACCTTGAGGAACTGCGGGCCCTTCTCGGCCCCGACGTACGGAAGCAGGTAGAGGTTGTCGCACGGCGTACAGGCCCGAGTGACTTCGACGATAGCCGGGCCCATTCTCCACTTCGTTCCCGGCCGGAGCGTGTCGTAGGGCAGGCCCTCGGTCGTGATGTTCTCTCCCAGGTCCCCGTGTCGGACCGGCCACCCTTCCCGGTTGAGCTGCTGCAACGTCTCGAGGGGCATCAGGAGGATCGCCGAATCGGGGTCCCCGTGGAGCACTTCGACCCGGTAGCGGTTGAAATCTCCCTTCACGCCCGTCCGGTCGACCTCGACCTCTTCGTAGGCGCGCTTCGGAAGACCCCGCTCTCCCGCTGTTTCGGGCTTACGGTGGAGCGCGACCACCCGGCCGTCCATGCGGCCCGATGAGTGCCGGCCGTCTTAAGGGCGACCGACCGCGAGAACGGCCGCGGCGACCCCGGGATTCGGTATCTTTATAATCGGGACGCAAGTCCCCCGCCCCGCGTTCCATGCCGACCTCTGCTTACCGGTACATGGCCCGCTCGTTCCAGCAGACGCTGGGTGACGAGGGAGCCCAGCTCCGGCACGAACGGCTCCTTTCCTGGCGGCGGGAACACACCGTCACCCGGCTCGAGCATCCGACCCGGCTCGACCGCGCCCGGGCCGTCGGGTTCCGGGCGAAGGGCGGCTTCCTCGTCGTGCGGGTCCGCGTTCGACGGGGCGGACAGAACAAGCGCGCGATCATCGCGGGGCGTCGGCCGAAGCACAAGGGAATCCTCCAGATGACGCTCGCGAAGAGCCTCCGTCGCATCGCCGAGGAGCGCGCCCAGAAGCACTACCCCAACCTGGAGGTCCTCAACTCCTACTGGGTAGGCGAGGACGGGAAGCAGAAGTTCTTCGAGGTGATCCTGGTCGACCCGGACCACCCCGAAGTCCGTTCGGACCCGAAGGTCGCGTGGATCGGGGCTCCGGCCCAGAGGGGTCGCGTCTACCGTGGCCTCACGAGCGCCGGGACTGAGGGTCGCGGCCTCCGCTGGAGCGGGAAGGGCGCCGAACGGTTCCGACCGTCGCGGGCGCGCAACCGCCGCGACATCCGGCG
>DASPQC010000042.1:0-133318 GCA_035625165.1 Thermoplasmata archaeon
CTTGGAGTACCGTCGACCCAGTGGGTATTCGTCGAATCGGCCCCCCTTGCCGTAGACGGAAATGAACCACCATCGATAGGCGTCCAGAACATGCATGTAGATGTCGACCAGAGACGGAAACGAAGCGCCTCGCTTCCGGTATCGCTCTCGCGGAGGGAGTTTCCAGATTGCCCGTAGGTACTTCTTCCGGACGAAGGAGTTGTACCGGTAGAGATCTCTAATCGTCTCGAACTCGGTCTTCATGGACACTTTCGGCACCTACTACTACATGCTCCCCTCAAACATAAACGGCCTTGCGACCCGGCACGCCGGGTGGAGGGGTCGCTCCGATTTATTGACCAGTCAGCCCCCCTTCCCTCGGGCCAAGCCGATGGCGGACGGCCGGCGATCTCGTCGGCCAGCTTGATCGCAGCAAGGCGCCCTTTTGCCGCAGCTGGGACGGCTGCGCCAGCGCTGCGGTCGTCGGTCTCATCCCCGCCATTCGTATCCAGTCACTCGAGATCGATTAGGCCACCGAGAGAGCTCGAGGTGGAACATCGTCAGTTGTCGAAACCAAACGGTTAACAAGCGGTTCAATGTCCCGAGGTCTGAGGTCGGGAATGGCGCATTACATGGTCCAATTCGCGTACTCACCCCAGGCGTGGCAAGCACTCATCCAGAAACCGGAAGATCGGACGGCCGCTCTAGAGGCGATGGCTAAACAGTTCGGCGGTCGCTTGATTGCGCTCTACTATCATCCGGGAAAGTTCGATGGCTTTGTGCTTCTCGAGGCGCCGGACGACACCACGGTGAACGCGACCGTGATGGCCGTTCAGGCCGCCGGTGGAGTCGCTACCACTCGGACGACCAAGCTGTTCTCTCCGAAGGAGTTCGTCGACGCCCTCGGACGGGCCAGCAAGGTCGCCTACCGAGCCCCCGGGAAGAAGTAGACGACCCCTTCGCCGCTCGCGACTGATGGTGTCCGCGCCCACCTCCCGGGCACGGTCCCACCAACGTCACCGCTGACGCGCGCGCTCCCGGATGGGACCGGTCACGCCGTGTTCAGGTCAGTCGCCCGTGGCGAAAGAAGGGAGCGGAAGTCGGCAGCCGCATCCGCTCGAGCATTCGGATAAAACGCGGGTCGGATCGAACAGGATCAAACGCTAGACCCTGGTAGGTGAACCATAATCCACGATCTCCTTCGGCCCAATCCTTCTCGAGATATGCGATGGCCCGATCCGTCTCGCCGATGGCCGAGGCGAGTGCCGCGAGCCGATTCAAGGGAACGTAGGTCTCCTGGGCGAGTTTCTCCTCCGTCGCGAGACGAGACTGCGCCGGGTCGGGATCTCCCAGCCGCGCGAGGAGCACTGCGCCATCGAACGAAACGTACGCGTCTTCCGTCGTGAACGCCTGATCGTGTTCCATGCGCGCCTCCTCCTTCCGACCGGAGTAGAGCAGCGTGTAGGCGAGGCTCATGTGATATTCGGCTGGGCTCAGCAGTGACCGCAGACGAGTGCGGGTGAGCTGCTCTGCTTCTTCGAAGTTGCCGGCGAGGCGAAGGATGCTCGTGAGAAGTGACGCACCGGCGTGGTTGAGGGGGTCCAGTTCCATGATGACGCGGGCCTGCTCCTCCGCGTCCGAGTACCTCTGGAGCGAACGAAGCAGGAGCCCATACCACAGGCGAGAATCGTAATCGCTCGGGTTGAGAGCGAGGGCCCGCCGAAACTCGGCCTCAGCGATGGCCCAGTCCAGGTCGCCCTGCATGGCGAGATTGCCCTTCGCCGTATGTGCTTCGGGGGATTCCGGGTCGAGTCGGAGAGCCTTCTCCACCAACGGACGGGCTTTGGGGAGGATTTGCTGAATGGAAGCGGATTCTCCGATCGCGCCCAGAAGCCGGTTGGCGAGGTGGGAATAGGCGGCGGAGAACTCCGGGTCCAACTCGATGGCCCGGCGGAACAGGTCCACCGCAGCGGTGCCGTCCTCCTTTCGGGGCGAGCGGCTCAAATGGATGCCCTGCAGGTAGAGACCGTAGGCCGCTAGGTTCCTCGTCGGGGGCTGATGCAATGCGGCCCGCTGGGCTCCGAGCATCCGTACGCGCAGCGCGGCGGCCGTTCGTTCTCCCACCTCGGCTTGTACCGCGAAGACGTCGTCCAGTCGTCGGTCGAAGGTCTGGGTCCACAGGTTCTCTTGGGAGGCGACGTCCACCAGCTGAAGGGATATCCGCAACCGATCGCCGGCCTTGCGAACGCTTCCCTCCAAGACCGCGGATGCCCCCAGCTCTCGGCCAATCTCGGGCAGGGTCCTGTCGCTGGCCCGGAGCCGGGATACGGACGACCGAGCAATCACCCGAAGCTCTCGGACCTGACCCAGGCTCGAGATCAGCTCCTCCGTGAGCCCGTCGGCGAAGTACTCATCGTTCGCGTCCGGACTGATGTTCCGTAGAGGGAGGATCGCGACCCGTGGGTAGGTCCGGTCCTCCGTGATCTGGAGGGGGCTGCTCCACGGGAGCACGACGCGAAAGACCTGAACGGGGTGGTCGACGCCCTTGAAGCCCTTGGCCCCGAGAGCCTCGAGCGGGAGCGGGAGCCGGTTCTGGAGCAGATGGGCGACCTGCTCCGTGACCGCAATCCCCTGAGGTTCGGCGGTCGACAGGACCCGTGCGGCGACATTCACCGCATCGCCAAAGATGTCGGCCTCCCGGGCTTCGACGTCGCCTACGTGTATCCCGATGCGCAATTGGATCGGTGCCAGTTTCGAGGTGGAATTCCGGTCGTGAAGTCGAGTCTGAATTTGGACGGCACATTCGGCGGCTTGGAGTCCGCTCGGAAACTCGATGAGGAACCCGTCTCCCGTTGACTTGATCACACGTCCCCGATGGTCCTTGACGATCGGACGGACGAGCTGCTCCTGTTCTCGGAGCAGTTCGAGAGCCAGGGCCTCATGCCGCTGCGCAGCGGAGGTGAATCCCACCATATCGGTGAACAGGATGGCGGCGAGGCGCCGAGTGGGGGCCACGGGCAGCAGTTAGACAACCCGGGATAAGAAGAGCAGAGACGCGGCCCGTGCCATACGGGAGTAAGGGCAAAGGCACATCGCCCGGGTTCTCGTCAACCCTGGGCTCGGTGGACCCTGTTGGCGACCGGCGGTTGAGTCGCTTCGCAGCTTATACCGAGGCCGGGTCTAGCCAGCATCGGACCTTCCAGTCCCCGGGTCCGGTAACTCATGCAAGCGCGGACAAACCGACGATGGTTGCTCGTCAGCCGCCCCGAGGCGATGTTCGCCGAGACCGATTTCAAGTGGACGGAATCGCCCGTGCCGGCACTGAAGGAAGGGGAGTTTCTTGTCCGGAACCTCTGGCTCTCCTGTGATCCAACCCAGATGGGGTGGATGAAGAGGGACACATACGTCCCGAAGATACAGCTCGGGGAGGTGATGCGAGCCCTGGGCGTCGGCCAGTTGATTGAATCGCGACACCCGGACTACCACGTAGGCGAGGTCGTCACCGGCCTGTTGGGCTGGCAGGACTACTCCGTCTCCGACGGCCGCGGACTGGGTTCAGTTGAAAAGGTTCCCGCCGGTGTTCCGTTGTCTCTGGTTCTAAGCCTGTTTGGGATCACCGGCATGAGCGCTTACTTTGGGACGGTGGAGATCGGCAGGGTCCAGCCGGGGGAGACGTTCGTCGTGTCGAGCGCGGCGGGGGCGGTCGGCTCGGTCGCGGGACAGATTGCGAAGATTCGGGGCGCGAGAGTGATCGGGATCGCGGGTGGTCCGATCAAGTGCGCCTGGGTGCGGAAGGAAGCCGGCTTCGACGACGCGATCGACTACAAATCCGAGAAGGTCGGCCCGCGGTTGTCGGAGCTCTGTCCGAAGGGGATCGACGTCTACTTCGATAACGTCGGCGGCGAAATCTTGGACGAGGTGCTCGCCCGGATCAACCTCCACGCCCGGATCGTCCTCTGCGGGTCCATTTCGAATTACGCGGCCCGCGAGTTCCGTCCCCTCAGTAACTACCCGATGCTGACCACTCGACGCGGCCGGATGGAGGGGTTCATCATTCTCGATTATGCCAACCGATACTCGGAGGCCATCCCGGTACTCGCAGGTTGGCTGGCCGAAGGGAAGCTCAAGGTGAAGGAGGATGTGGCGATGGGCCTCAGAAACGCGCCGAAGACGCTCGCCCGCCTCTTCACGGGCGAGAACTTCGGTAAGCAGCTTCTCAAGATCGCGGACCCACCGTTGCCGGTTTCGTCCTGAGATGGGGAGTCGTCGGCTGGCAAGGCAGTCGCCACCGGCCTGGACGGAAGGCGCTGGCAGGGTGGCCGCGCCGGCTGGGCCTCGGAGATACGTGACCGCCTCTCCCGATTGAACGTCATCGCCAATCGTCGCCCTCAAGGTGCCCCCGACTCAGAAGCCCTTGGAGCCCGAAGGCGGCGACCGGCAAGCCAGCCGGTGTCGCGACAATTGAGGACCACTCGACTTCTAAGACTTCGATGCGATGCCGGCATCATGGAGTTCGACCGATACACAGTGGCCCTGGTGGTACTGCGGCCCGATGCTCCCAAGCTCGATCCGGCTACGGAGGCGAAGGTTCAGGATGCTCATCTCGCCTACTTGGCCCTGCTCCACGATGAAGGACGTCTGCTCGCCGCTGGGCCTCTGCTCTCCGGGTCCCAAGGAACAATCCGTGGACTGACCATCTTCCGCGGAAGCGAGACTGAACTGCGGTCCTGCGTGGAGGCCGACCCGTGGGTCCGAGCGGGGTACCTTGAGTATCAGTTCTTCCCGTGGATGGTACCCAAAGGTGCCGTCCATTTCTCACACATCAAGTTTCCCAGGTCATCGGCGGAGGCTGAATCGCGGGACTAGTGATTAGCGAGGGACTTGATCCACCCCCTTGTGGGTACTCGCACCCACTGCTGGCCCGAAACTAGGACCGGAGTTCTTCTCTAACGCGTGCGCTTGGTTGAGCGGTGAGAGGTTGCCGCATTCCTTGCAACGACATCTCCCGACATCGGGGAGAACGACACGACCCGTACGACCCTCCCTCTCGCGTCGAACTCGTAGCAATCAATGCCTTTCAGTGCGGGCCGGGCTGTACCGAACGTCGTCCACCAGGTCGAAAGGACGACCCGGTGGTGGGCACCCAAGACCGACCCCCCGGTTCTGAGGCGGGGGAACTGGGCTCGCACCTCCGCGATGGAGTTCAGCTGGGCCCGGATTCCCCGGTGAACACCGTAGGGACTTGAGACCTCCAACTTGGGGGAGCAGGTCGCCTTCACGAGCCGCTCGCGCTCCGCAGGGTTGTCGGTGTTCCAGGCGGCGGAGAAAAGTTCCAGTGTGCGAGAGTAGCGAGCGGGCACTTTCGGGATTCGAGACATGGGTTCGGATTGGAGGAGACCCCTGTCTTAGAGCTTCCCCATTCCTGGGTGCCCAGACAGGGGTAGCTTGGTACGGTGGGGGTCTCCCCGAAGCCCTTACTGAGGGCGTGGTTTCCCTTGTCCGATGAGCGATACCCCTCCTGCCCTGCTCGTCGCATTGCCGAAGAGCGAGCAAATCGATGCGCTGGTCAGGGAGATTCTTCCCGACACCCCGTGGGCCTATCTCGACCTGAACCGACCGGCCGACTGGAGATCCGTCCGTGCCATGTTGGTCGAAGATCTTCGACACGAATTCGCCAGTTTCGACTCGCGGACGACCCCCGGCCTACAGTTCGTCCAAGAGATCTGGACCGGCCTCGACCGGTTTCCATTCGAGCGGTTCCCAGCCTCGGTGGCCGTCGCCGGTAACGTCGGGGGATTCGCCCCCTACGTTGCGGAGCACGCGATTGCGCTCGCACTGAGCGCAGCGCGCGACTTCCACACGGCCCAGGTAATGATCGGGGCGGGGCGCCTCCGACCTTCCCCTCACGAACGGAGCCTCGTCGGGGCGACCGCGGTCGTCCTGGGCTACGGGGTGATCGGTCGAGCAATCGCGGAACGGTTGGCCCCCTTTGAGGCACGAGCGGTCGGGCTGAATCGCACAGGGACGCCAGCACGGGGTGCGGCGGAGATGTTTCCGGCGTCCCGACTCACGGAAGCGCTCCGGGCGGGGTCGTTCGTCTTCGACGTCCGGCCGCTCACCCGGGCCACGGTAGCGACGATTGGCAAGGCCGAGCTGGCGGCAATGCAGCCGACCGCCGTACTCGTGAACGTCGGACGAGCGGGGACCGTCGACCAGACCGCCCTCTACGAACACCTGCAAACCCATCCGGAGTTCCGCGCAGCGTTCGACGTCTGGTGGGAAGAAGACCATGTCCGCGGCACCATCACGAGCCACCATCCATTCGCCCGGCTGCCCAACTTCTATGGCACCCCGCACTGCGCGGACGCGTTCGCGGCGGCCAAGCGCCGCGCACTTCGTATGGCCCTAGACAACCTTGCGCGATTCTTCCGAGATGGCCGCCCGCAGTTCGTGGTCGATAGGGCTGAGTACGAAGGTATCAGCCAGCGAGAGGACTCCCTCGGTCCTACTCCGGGGGAGCCGGGATCGTAACGTACAGAGAACTGGCGCTGGAGGCTCTCGGAAGCGGAAGAGTGCGAAGGTTTGGGGTCCCGGGGGAACCGGAAACCGACGCCTTCTCACCGAGCCGGCGCAGCCACACGATTTCAGTTTTCATCGAACCAATGATGGAGCGGCCGGACCGAGTCAGGCCACTGAAATAACGTCGCGCGCTAGACCTGCGGATGGAAGTCCGGCGATGTCCCAGCTGCGGCGCTCCGGCCCCGCCCTACGCCAGCAGTTGCGCATGGTGCGGCGGGAACCTTGTCCCGTTGCTCTCCCGACCCGGGGGAACGTCCCTTCCCACCAACCCGTCCGAAGTTCCGATCCAAAACGCTCGAGGATTCACGCTGCGATCCGAGGGCGGGATGGTCGCGCTCTTTCGGATCGAGGACCAGGACGGGGCACTCCTGGCGCGGGGAAGCCGGGCGATGGACAGCTTGATCGGCATGGTCGAGATGATCGTTACCGACGCTCTGGACCAGTTCCTCCTCGCGTTCCGGCTGAAGAGTCCGCCGGGTCGTCCGATCGTTCAGGTAAACATCCCATTCTTGGTGGTCGATGATGAGGGGCGAACCATCGGCGAGCTTCGGGGACGATTCCAGGGTCTGCGAGGCCGAAGCTACGTGCTGATGAGTCAGGGCGCGGAGTACCTCTCCATCCCCGAGGCCTATCGATCGAAACCGTACCCAATCCTCCAGCGGGGCACACCCGTGGGGGAGATCACCGAGCAGCGGCCGCTCCTGGGAGAACCCTGGAAGACCACGTGGTCCCTCCAGTTCACGGCACCGTGCCAACACCTCCATGCGATGGCGTTACTGATCCACGTAGCGGCGCATCGCGGCGGACCCGGTATTCCGGCCGGCTAGCCCGTGAATCCGGTTCCGCGACGACCGATCTCGGATACGCGCTGCCCCCTACACCCCGACTTCGGATGGATTTCCCGATCCCGGCTCGGCCCGCTGGCTCAAATCCAAAGTCCAGCGTCGGCCCGAGATCGAGATGCCGTGGATGTTTCTTCACTCCTACGCGTTCGTTGACGGTAGAATATGCGTCACTCCCAACGTGGGACTCTGCGGCAACGGGAGGGAACCCGGAACTCCAGGGCCTACTTCGGTGCCTGAACTGGCCGGCCGTACGTCGACATCAGCTCGACGAATCTCTTGTCTCTCCTCGCCCCCGCGAACAGCGGGGACATGCGGATCCGAGCGGCCTGCATCGTGTGCGATCTCGCAGTGGAAAACATGACCTCGAAGAACCGGTCCAGGTCGCCGAGCGCGTAGTAGACGAACCCGACCGAGGACTGGCGCGCGTATCCCTCCCGAGAGGACTCCTGGAGCCTTTCGATCATCTTCATCGCCGTGGGTCGGTCTCCCCGCAGAGCCGAGAGCGTACCCCGACAGAGGAAGGCGAAGTCGCTGGATGGAGCGAGACGCTCCAATTCCTTCACCATGAGTTCGGCTTGCTCGAAGTCTCCCTTCAGCATGTAATAATCCGCCAGCCCGCGGAGAGAATCGAGAGGGGACTGTTCCATCGTCTTCTTCCAGTGCGCCAGGGCCTCGTCGTACCGCCCCAAGAAGAAGAAGGCGTTCCCCAAGGATCGGATTGTCGGGGGGGAACGAGGGTCCAGTCGGTACGCCTCCTCGTTCTCCGCGGCGTACGCCTCCGCGATGCCCAGGGATCCCGCCAAGGCGGCCAGGATGGTGTGCGCCTGCGACAAGTTCGGGTTCAACTCGAGCGCCTTGCGCACGGCTCGGTCGAGAACGTCGGCCGTTTCGTCAGCCATGAACGCGATCTCGGCTCGGAGGCCGTGAGCCTCGGCGAGGCCCGGGTCGATGGCGATCGCCTTCTCGGCCGCTGCCCGACCGAGATTGCAGGCGTCCAACCACGACATGAAATCCTCGGACCCGAGCCCAATGTACGCGCGGGCCATGCCGGCATACGCCCGTGCGAACGTGGGGTCGGTCTGAAGCGCCTTCTTGAAGAACTCTAGGGAACGACGCAGCGAATCCTGGTCGGTATTCCACACGAGCGCTTGACCCTGAAGATACAGTAGGTAGGCCTCCGTCTCCCGAGGTTTTGCGAGTTCGGGAATCGGAGCCTTCTCCCTCTTCAACCCCCCGGGGAGGGCGGTGGCAACCTTCGTAGCGATGTCTCCCTGGACCGCGAAGATGTCGTCGAGGTCGTCATCGTACTTCGCGGTCCAGAGATGTTCTTCGGTCGCTACGTCGATCACCTGAACCGTCACGCGGATTCGGTTGGCGGATCGCCGAACGCTTCCTTCCACGACGGTACCGACCCCGAGCTCCTTCCCGATCGTGGCGACGGACTTCTCGGTCTTCTTGTAGCCGATGACCGAGGTCCGGGCAATCACCTTCAAGCCCGGCACGAGCGAGAGATTGGCGATGAGTTCCTCGGTGAGCCCATCGGCAAAGTACTCGTCGGAGGGGTCCGGGCTGATGTTGGCGAAGGGGAGGACGGCAAGACGGTTCTTGTCGGCCGTACGCGACTCATCCACGGTGGGGCCCCCGTTGTTCATCCAGGGAAACAGCACCCGATAGATGTCCATCGGGAGTTCGATTCCCTTCATCGCCTTCGGCGGAAGCTTCTCGAACTTGTCGGCCACCTTGGTTCGAACCTGATCGTAGACGGAGCTGGAAACGCAGACTCCCCCCGGCTCGGCCAGCGGTTCGATCCGGGCCGCGATGTTCACCGCATCCCCGAGGATATCGGTCCCGCTCTGGACCACGTCTCCCAGATGGACCCCAATCCGAATCCGAATGGGTGTCTGGCTCCCCTCCGAGTTCCGCTCGTAAATCCGGCGCTGAATGTTCACCGCGCACTGTACGGCCTTGAGCGCACTATCGAACTCTACGAGGAAGCCGTCCCCCGTGGATTTGATCTCTCGTCCTTGGTGGACGGTGAGGATCGGCCGGAGCAGCTCGGCCTGCTGCCGGAGCAACTCGAGGGTGCGTCCTTCGTTGGCCTGGGTGGACGCCGTGTACCCAACCGTATCGGTAAACATTACCGCGGCCAGGCGGCGACCCGTTGCCACGAACGGCGCATGCACGCCCCCCCTTAAACTTGAGCGCAACGGTCTAGCCCCCGGGTAGGCCATGATTCGGACTCGACAGCAGGGCTCCCACTCTGGCCGCACGTCGGTTCTGTCGGTGGGGAACCGGCGCCCCTGCCCTTCCCTATCCTTGGGGGGACTCCACACGTCCCGACGCCGTCACAAGAACTTTAGGGACGGAGGCCCCCACGAGGTCGCATGGCCGCCCAGTTCTGCGTGAAGTGCGGAAGCAGCCTACCGGCAGACGCTCAGTTCTGTTTGAAGTGCGGGAGTCCAGTGGCCGCCGCCCCCGCGCCCGCAGCCGCAGGACCGACCCTCGCGCCCCCACCTTCGCTCGCCTCACCGTCCCCGGGAGGGGGCCCTACTTCAAGTGACCTGAGCGGTGCGCTCGGGTTGCGCGGCCAGCGAAGCTTCCTCGTCCAGCACCAGGTGCTGTCGATGGGACACAGCTACCGCGTAATGGACTCCAACAAGAACCATCTGTTCACGGTCCGGGGAGATGCGGGACAGAACATTCAGGGCAACATGCTCGGCAGCCTTGTGGGGGGAGGCTACCTCGGCCGTTTCGCGGCGCGCAGCGTCACTATGTCCTACACGCTCGTTGACCCCCAAGGGACCGTCCACGGCTCGGTCGTGAAGGAGGGGGGTGGGAACAGCTCGACGTTCACGTTGACTGATAGTTCGGGACAGCCGTGGGTGGTAATCTCGCTCTCCCGGGGAGTCATGGGGGGCATTACCGCGACGGCGGCGGATGGGCAGGGCCGGCCGTTGATGTCTACGGGCGGGAACCTGATGCGGCACAACTTCATGATCAAGGACGCTGCGCAGAAGGACCTCGCCAAGGTCCACGAGGCGTGGGTGGCCGTGCGCGACACCTACAACGTTGACATGCTGGGGTCGATTGACCCAGTGTATCCGCTCGTGTTCACCATCATGCTCGACTTTGAGAAGGAGAAGTAGACTCACTCGTCCCCTCCCTCCACTGAAGTTAGGGCCTGCGGTCCATACCGTCGCTCGGACACGCTCCTGGGGGCCCAGAAGTGCGATACCGCTCGCACGCGCCCATAGGGTCAAGGTCTGACCCGTGACTCGGTGATTCCTTCTCTGAATCTAGTAGATGGGGGGTTCCTGTCCCGCCCGTCTGGCAAGCGACCAAGGAAATGGACCGGACGAGTTCAGTAATTTTCCGAGCATTCAAGTAGCGGCAGTTCCATCGGCGGCCACAGCCGGCGACCGGTGTCGAGACGATTTCGAAGGGGGCACAAAGGCATGCAGGGGAGTCGATCTTCCGTGGGGATTTGTCTGGTCTTGTTGGCCGTAGCGATCATGGGTCTGAGTGCTCTGACGGGAGGGGTTTCCACTTGGGCGACAACCCCGTCATCGGAGGGCCACGCGGGTCCACTCTCGGGGAGCTCGGCTTCGCTCGCCGCGGGTCCGCTCGTCCAAGCTGCGGCGGCCTCTAACTTCAGCTTGAATGCTGCGACCAATCTCGGGACGTTCGATGTGATCCCGGTGGCGCATGCCAACGTCGCCAGCGCCTCCCTCTCTGTGGAAATCACTCTGAAGCCGTCGGGGAATCTGGCCGGCTACGTCGACGACATCAGCAACCCAGCAAGTCCGGAGTACCGCCAATTCCTGAGCCCGGGGGAGATCTCGAGTCAGTTCGGTGCGTCTTCCCCGACGTATTCGGCGCTCGAGTCGTACTTCGAAGGATACGGGCTTTCGGTGGCTCCGGCGTTCGAGAACCTGGCCCTTGAAGTGACCGGGACCGGCGCTCAGGTCGAAGCGGCCTTTCACACGCAGCTCGCGGCCTTCCGCGAACAGTACACATCCGGCGGCCAGTGGATCCCAACCTTCGGAAACGCCAGCGGTATCCGGGGGTCCGTCACCACCGGCCCGGTGTTCTACGCCAATACGGAAGCCGCGGAGCTTCCGAGCGTTCTCGACAGTTCGATTGCGGGAGTACTGGGATTGAACGGTCTGTACGCGCAGCCCACCGTCGCGATGCCCAGCGGGTTGTATCCGGGATTCGATACGCACGCTTCGCTGACGATTCCTAAGCCGGCGAACCCCCTCACCATCGACCGGATCCAGGCAATCCAGGGAGCGAACTACACTTGGGCCAACCTGACACCGACCTACCTCTGCGCCGACTACGGTCTCTGCAACAACTACCAGATCCTCTACCCCAGCACCATGCACATGCTCAACGGGGCCGAGAACCTCTGGGACGGCGCCAACACGATCGGGGGAGTTCCCGACCAAGGCCAAGGGGTCACGGTCGCCGTCGTGGAGGTCGGATGCGCCCTCCCCTCGGACATGGCGGCGTTCAGCAAGGAAGCGTTCGGGAGCGCGAGTCAGCTCCCCGACCGGTTCACCCAGATTGCGGTGAACGACCCTTCGGCGATCGTCCCCAACACGAACCTTTCGAATTGCATCCAGAACGGTGAGATCTGGGGATGGACCGGGGAGACGGAGCTGGACATCGAGTACATCGCGGCGATGGCGCCGAAGGCGCACATCGACCTCATCGGCGACCCCAGCGCCGCGTGGATCACGAATCCGTTTGACTACCTGGACATCGCGAACTACTTGACGACGGGCCTGACCTGCAACCTCGCCGGAATGGCGAGCGCCGGCATGCGGATTGTCGAAGGGTCCGCCCAGTCCGCCTGTTCCATCTCGGTTACTTCCAATTCCTACGAGATCGGCGAACAGTGGGCGTACTTCCTGGCCGCACCCGAGTACATCACGGTCGAGGACGAGGACCTGTTGATTTTGAACGCCGAGGGCGTCACGAACTTCTTCGCGAGCGGAGACGATGGGTCGAACGGAGCAGCCGTCCCCGGAGCTTCGGCGGCCAGCGCCGGAGTGCCTGCGCAATCTCCCGGTGCGACGGGTGTCGGGGCCGGCGACTTGACGGCGGCCGGCCCGAAAGGGCGGGAGTTCCCTTCCGGTCCTACGGCCTACGACGTCGTCGATCAGGTCAACTGGACCGTCGTGCCCGCAAAGAGCATCGGTAGCTTCACTTACTGGAGTTCCGGCAGCCCGAGTCCCGCACTCGGCGCGACTGGCGGTGGATTCGGCACTTCGATGGCGGAATCCCAGCCTTGGTGGGAGAACTCGCTCGACACCTACTCCAGCGGGACGCTGATCGACCCTGAGATCTCGGGCTCGGGCGATTTCAACATGTCCCTCTTTGCCTTCGGTAACTGGTCGCTCTTCTGGGGAGGCACGAGCTTCGCCTGCCCCATCATCGCGGGCGAGTGGGTGCTCATCGAGGAACAGGCGGACGTCGCCTTCGGCACGCCCCGCATGGGTGACGTCAACCCCACCCTCTTTGAGGCGCACAACGCCCAGGAAGCCGGTGTCCCGTTCGCGTCCGTCAATCCCTATGCCACGATGGAGAACATCGGCACGGGCGACTCGGTTTACGCGCCCGACAACTCGTACAGCTGGTACTACTTCAACCTCAGCGTGAACGAACCGAGCGACCCGATCCTCCCGCAGTGGTTCCCCAGCCTCGCGAACCCGGCAGGGCCGGGCTGGAACTTCCTCCAGGGCCTCGGGATGCCCAACGCGACCGTCCTCGACAACGAGCTCATCGGTACGAATCCGTCGACCGAGTACGGCCTCCTGAATCAGCCCTACTCGATTCTTGAAGTGGAGGGCCCGAACCTGGTGCCGTTCACGGAGCTGACGGGCGGAGTCACCTACACCTTGGCGGTCGTCCCGGCGCACGGCGCCCCCGGCGGGTCGTTCACCATCGAGGCATATTCCGGCGGAGAAAACACGGGCCAGTACGGGGGTGGAACGGTCACGACCATCCATACGAGCCCGACCGGTCGGTTCAGCTACACCCCCAGTTATGCAACTCCCAGCCTTCCGACGAACGCTTCGGAGTACGGATACTTCGTGGTGCATCCGAAGGGTGGCGGGGTGAGCTTCCAAGACTACGCCGTTGCGGCGCCTCCGGTGTGGGGGAATCTCCAACTCTGCGTCACCGATGCGTACGGGATCTGCCAGCACTCGACCGCTGAGGTCACGATGTTCAACACCGTCGCAACGTTCCCGACAGGCGCGCTCAACCTCTACGGCTCGGCGACGGTGCAGCTGAATGGACTCGCCGTCGCGAACGCGATGGTCACCCAGACCGTCTATGTCAGCCAGACGGGCGAATTCAACCCCTACCTGCCCCCCTCGAGCTACCTGCCCGGGACAACGATCGGCCACTCGTTCTCGGATGCTCGCGGCGACGCGCTCTTCTGGACTGCGCCGGAGGGCCTTGCCGAGCTGAACGGGTCGGTGGAGGCTCAGGTCTTCTCCCTCCAAGCCACGTACGACGGGTTGACCTCCAACGCCGTGCTCGTATTCGTGGAGCCGCAATCCGGGTCGACGCAGGCGAACGTTCACCTGTGGGGCGGCACACTTTCCGGGGACGTCCTGCTCTCTGACGTCAAATACGTCGACTTCCTCAATGTGAGCGTCGGGTCTGCGCCCGGGGAATTCGAGAACTTCACCTGTCCGATCCCCGGTGCGTATCTCGGGGTAGCGGACGGCTTCACTCAGCCGGCGGGGACGGTGCCGTTCCCGGGCGGTGTCTGCCAGCCGTTCTACGACTCGGCCGCCCCGACCTCGTACGAGTATCCGGCCGGGGTGTGGCATCCGGGAATCTGGGAGTCGGGCATCTACAACGACCTCATCCCCATCTCGCTCTCCGTACCCTGGTTCCACTGGGGCTCCCACGTCGTCTTCTCCCTCCTCGCCGGTGGCACGAACGACCTGTCGTTCGCCACGTGCTCGCCGGTAGGCTGTGCGACGACGGCGGCGGTCCAGTACCCGCTCTACTGGTCGGACCCCATGGTCCTCACCAGCCCGTCCAGCCCCACGTTCTTGGGGCTCCCGGGGCTCGAAGGTTACGTGCTGGTCGGCGGCCTCGTCGCGGTCGCCGCCGCCGGACTCTTCGTGGCAGGGCGGCGCTACCGGCAGCAGTCGAATGTGGACCGGGCCGCTCTGCCGGAGGACTCGCCACCTCCGGCCCCGAGGCAGTGAGGGTCCGATCAAACCTCCAAGATCGAATCGTCCCTTCGAGGGCTCGGTTCGAGCCGGGCCAGCAGCCTAGCCCCCCCTTCGTGTGGCCACGAGAGGCATGCGTGTCCGCTTACCTCGTCGCGTCCCCCCGGTCGTTCTTGACCGGATCCTGTGTCGTCCTCGATAGGAGCGTGACAAACGGCGTCATTGGGCGAATGGAGGATTGTGACGATGTTCTTGCTCTCGGGGCGAAGCGGCTGGGGCCTCCTTGTGTACCGCGCCTGTTAGAGTGTGCATCGGTCCTGGATCTCCCTGCGGAGCTCGTCGAGCACCCGGGGAGACCACGAGACGTGAGTCGTAGCTAAAGGACCCAACTCGCCTTTCTCCCACAAGGTGCGTCCGATGAGCGGGCAGGAAGCTGTGGCCCGGGGTGTCGTGCCGACCTCAGCGGGCGCTCACGATGCGCCGGCGACAAAAGGCTACCGCGGAATGGCCATGGAAGGGCGCATCGCACGTTGGTACGCCCGCACGCGGGGAACGGAGAGCCAGATTGCCGAGTGGAGGAAGCAGGCCGAGGTGGTCACCCGAGACCTGAGTCCCGGGGGGGAAGTTCTCGAGGTCGCGCCCGGTCCGGGGTATTTCTCCATCGAAATGGCCAAACTCGGTCGGGTCCACGTCAGCGCCCTGGACATCAGTCACACGTTCGTGGAGATCGCGAACGCAAACGTGCGGCGAGCCGGGGTCGACGTTGCGATCCGACAGGGAGACGCTTCCCAGATGCCCTTCGCCGACGCCTCATTCGACCTCGTCGTTTGTCAGGCGGCGTTCAAGAACTTCAGCCGTCCTCAGGCCGCAGTGAACGAGATGTTCCGTGTCCTCCGGCCCGGAGGGGTAGCGCGAATTCAGGACATGCGCCGCGATGCTGACAACGGGGCGATTCGCAATGAAGTGCGCACGATGAGCCTCGGATTCTTCCGCGCGTTCATGACGAGAAGTGCCCTCCGCTCCCTCCGCCGAAGAGCGTACACGGTCGAGCAGTTTCGGTACTTCGCCCGGGAGAGTCCTTTTCGGGAGGGTAAGATCGAAACGTCCGGAATCGGTATGGAACTTCTTCTCCGCCGACCGAAGGTCCCGCCGAGCAGCTAGCCTGGGGGGACACATCCCCAGTCAACCCGTGCTCCGCGGAGACCGAGAGTGAGTGTAACCGGTATTGCACCCGAGCGGCGCACGCCTGTGCGGCGGTGCGACCGCGTGGCGGGACCCGTGGGGAGCACTCCCCCCCATCGTGATGGGAGGGATTGCTCAGGCGGAATCTACGGGTGCTTCGCCATGGCCATCACTTCGTGCTCGCTGACGACCTTCTGGTGCATGTTCTTGACATGAGTCTGGACGATGTGCACGAGTTCCTTCGCGTCCTTCGAGATGACCTGGAATCCGTCTTCGCATTCAACCTTCAACTTTCCGCAGCCCATGTTCCTCACCTGCCCCGCATCGGGGTGGTTTCTCGATGAGCGTCCTTAGTTTAAACCGTCGGTTACCAGTGTCTATCGAAGACGCGTTGTTCGATGGGTGACACCATATCTCTCTCGGAAGGTGGGTCGAGACTCGATGCGGCTGCCGCATAGATGAAGTGGGTCCAACAGGGCTTGCATCCAAGCTGGCTCGGCTTACCGCCGCTTCCCGGAGCATCGCACCTGGCGGCGTTTGATGGGGCTACCGCCACGCATTCAAACCCAAGGGCGCGCCCCAGTCGGTCAACGCCATCGTGTGGCGAGCCAACGCGAGCAGCTCCCCATGCTCGGAATAGACGGCTCCGCCGGCCACTCGACTGCGGTCGGTCTCGCCTACCTTCCAGCCTACGACTACGTGCGGGCGTCCCGCGCGCACCTGCCCGAATCGTTCGACCGCGAGCTTTGCGGTAACTGCCCGCGCTTTGTCATCCGGTCGGGATTGATGGAGGATTGCCCAGATCGTTGGGCAGTCAAGAGCAGACCAGATGAACTCCGGTCGGACGTACCCGTCTTGATCCGCGAGTGAACTGAATGGCATCCATGGGGCCGCCACTGCGTCGCGACCAGCCACCGGACCAGGAAAGATCCGCAGCCCATCTCCTTCGGCTCGTCCCGGTCCGCATACGAAGCATTTGGGAATGAGATGCTTGGTGAAGCCAAGGTACGACTCCGAGGCGACCTGACTTTCCGCCAAGCCGATCGGGTGGGCCGCATCAAGGTCGAACCTCGTGTCTTGGGCCCAGGCCAGAACACCCTGCTGGTCCGAGAGGGAACTCGTTCCATCTGGCCCGTCATTAACCTCATAGGGCGTCCCGAGTCGAACGGGACGACGAAGTGTCACTTCCGCTCGATTTCGACCTCGAGCGAGAAGGCCCCCGACGTACCCACCGAGTGCGATATCAGTGAATCCATTGAACCGAGGATCGATGATGGCCGTGGTCACTGGCTCAACCGTAAGCCTTCACACAAGGGGTCTCCTATTTCAACAGATAGGACGGCCGATCAGGTCGACAAAGGAACAATCCCCGAGGAGGGTTGCCCCACTCCCAGTCGACGGTCAAGGGGGGTTCGAATCGCCCGGGATAGATGATGCAAGGGTGTTCAAACCACTGATAGCCCCTCCCGCGCCGCAGGGGCGCTGATGCGTCGGCGTCGAGTCTAGGCTATGCGGAAACGCGCTCAGGGGCTGTTTCGAGATTCCGAAGGGCCCACACCGAAGCAATAACGAAGAACGCGGCGAGCCCGAGCAGGACCGCGACGGCCACGGGGACGGATACACCCGTCGGGAAACCCGAAAGGGGACCCGTCTGGACCTCTCCCGACAAAAAGCATCGGACGTAGTAGGAGACAGTTAGACGAGGGACGGAGCCGGGAAGGAGCAAGAGGAGCTCCTCCCAGATGAACCCGAAGACAAGGCCGATCATCAGGGCCGATCGGCTTACGAGACCCAGGAAAAGGAAGAACCCGACATACACGGCGCTCGCGAGCGCAGTCGCCGCAACGATGACCAGCGGGACCACAGTTGGGTTCAGCGCCGCGCCGGCGGCGCCGGCAATTCCCAAGGGTAGCAGCGCCGCGGGCACGACCAGGACAAGACTCGCAGCCCACGCCCCGAGATACTTCCCCGTGACCAGCGTCGAACGGCTCACCGAGCGGTCCGTCAGGTAGACGAGGGTCTCGGAGTCGATTTCGTTGCGGAACTGCGCGACCGCAATCACGAGGACAACGACCATCACGACAATCGGCAGCGTGAGCAGGCCCAGCAGGACCTGGGCGGCATTCTCCATCGAGGCTGGAGAGGCGTGGGCGGTCGTCAGCGAGAGCACGAGGAGGCTGGGAACGAGGGCGAACGCGACGAGTCCCAAGGTTCGCATGCCACGGAAAGCGCTCCGGAACGAGAGCGAGGCGACCACCAGGATCCGGGCGAAATCCCCCTCCGCCGGCATTCTACCGACCTCCTTCGGAAAGGTAGCGGAACACCGCGTCGAGGTTGTCGTCGAGGCTGCGAAGCCCACGAACGTCGGCGTGTTCCTGAAGGACCAAATCCGGCAGCGCTTGGTAGAAAGCGTCCGGCGACCGGGTACGGACCCTCAGCTGGTTCGGCCCGGGGAACTCGATGGAGACCACGTGGTCCAGCGTCCCGAGGATTCGCGCGAGCGCCCTCGGGTCGGGCGTGTCCAGGTCGATGACGTGCGGGTGCGCGTCGATGAGGTCCCGGATGCGGTGCAGGTCTCCCTGAGCGAGGGCCCGGCCGTTGGCGATCATCACGATCTGGTCGGTCAGCCGCTCGACCTCGTAGAGCACGTGCGAGCTCACGATGATGTGGCGGCCTTGGCTCTGGAGGTCCCGAAGGAGAGCACTGAGGGTAGCTCGTCCGAGCGGGTCGACCCCGTTCAGCGGCTCGTCGAGCAGGATGAGCTCGGGGTCGTGGGCGATTGATTGGGCAAGTTTAAGTCGCTGGCGCATTCCCTTGCTGTAGGTTCCCAGGCGTCGTTCCCGCGAGGAAACGAGGTCGACCGTGGAGATGGCTCGGAAGGCCCTCTCCCGCGCCTCCGCCTTAGGGAATCCGTCCAGGCGAAGCAGGGCGATTACGAACTCCTCGCCCGTCATCCAATCGAACATCGCGCTCGACTCGGGACAGTACCCTATTCGTCGGCGGAACGCTCCTTCTCCCCACGTCGGGTTCCCGAGGACGGAAAGCTGGCCGGAATCGAGCTTGAGCTGTCCCTCGACGAGCCGGAAGAAGGTCGACTTGCCGGCTCCGTTCGGCCCGATGAGACCGGTGATGCCCGGTTCGAAGGAGGCGGTGAACCCGTTCAGCCCAAGCACTTCGCCGTAGCGCTTGGTCACATCGCTCGCCTCGATAACCGCGGTCATTCCGCGATCACCTCCACACGTCGCAGCTTCCAGCCGGCGAAAATCCACATCGCCACGCCGCTCAGGAGCAGAATGGCGGCGGAAACTCCCGGGTCGAGGGACGAGGTGCCCGAGACGGAGAACGCCTGGTGAGCGACCGCTAGGACGTTGGCCACGGGGTCGGCGTAGCCCACCTGCGAGTTTCCGGAGATCCCGGCGACGATCGAGGCACCGATGTCGAGGGTAAGCACCAGTCCAAAGATGGTCACGCCGGCATACAGGGCGCGATTCGTCAACGACGATAGGGCGATCGCGAGACCCGCAAAGAAGACCGCCGCGAGCAGCCCCACCACGAGGAACCCACCGGCCGCCTCCAGAGCGACCGTGGCGGTCGCATATCCCAACGCGGCGGTGATGCCGACGGCAAGGACACCGGGGCCGAGTGCGGCAATGAGGAGCCAGCCGCCGCACCCCACCGTCTTGGCGACGAGGTAGTCGAGCAGGCGGACGGGGCGGGACAGATAGAGGGTGATGGCCCGGCTCCCAACGTCGTCTGCGAGCGTTCCTGCTCCGACGGTCGCGGTCACGATGAGCATCAAGTAGGGCCACGCCGGGGACGATACGGCGGCCGTGAACGTCGCGCTCGTCACCGTTCCCACGAGACTCGTGAAGAACACATTGACCACCGTCGTCAGCACCACCGTCATGAACGTGAGGGTCACCGGTACCAGCACGGTCCACTGAGCCCGATGGTGGAACTCCCGGCTCGCGATGGCCATAACACGGGAATCGCGGCCGAGGCGTGGGAGAGGGCCGGAGGTGTACCGGGGAGCGCTGATGCTCATCGGGCGTCCCCCGGGGCGGCGTTCTGGACCCGTTCGAGGAAGAGCCCTTCGATTGTCGAAACGGATGCGCCGAGGTATCGAACCTGAGCCCCGGTCTCCACCGCCGCCTCGAACACGGAACGAGTTGCCCCGGCCGGCAGGTTAAGTTGAATGGAATCTCCGACCGGCCGCGCGGACACACCCCTCCGCGAAAGCGCCGCCACGAACCTGTCCTGGTCCCCCTTGACTCGGGCTACCATCTCTCCCGCGTGTGAGGAGAGCAGCCGCTGGACGGACCCGGAGGCGAGAAGCCGACCCCCATCCAAGAGGAGGACTTGGTCGCACAGTCCGTCCGCGTCGGGCAGCAGGTGGGTGGAGAGGACGAAGCTGTGGCCCCCGAGTCGGGAGAGGGACCGCAAGAGACCGAGCATCTCCTCCCGGCCCGTCGGGTCGAGCCCCGACGTCGGTTCATCGAGGAAGCAGAGCGGCGGGTCGTGGACGATGGCTTGGGCGAGCTTTACCCGCTGCCGCATCCCCACCGAGTACTCGTTGATCCTACGGTATCGCTGCTCCCGGAGCCCGACGAACTCGAGCACATCGTGAGCCCGGCTGATCGCCGCTTCCTTGGGAAGGCCGCTCACTCGACCCATGTGAGCGACGAACCCGATGCCGGTCATGTCCGGTAGGAGGCAATCGTGTTCGGGCATGTACCCGACCAGTTCCCGAACCCGAAGCGGCTCCGTCTGCGGGTCGAATCCCAGGACGTGGAGTGAACCGGCGTCGGGCGCCAAGAGGCCGAGGAGAAGCCGGATTAGGGTCGTCTTGCCGGACCCGTTCGGACCGACAAGGCCGATCGTCCCGGGCGCCATTTCCACGGAAAGGCCCGAAAGGGCCGTGATCGACCCGAACCGGCGAGTGACGGAATCCGTGCGGAAGAGGGAACCGTCCATCGGCAAGGCTACGGCTCTCCACTCTTAGCTTCTGGTCCGCCCGGCCGAATCAAAGAAGCCGAGGTCGGAGTGCATCGCGCGCCGAGAACGGGAACGGGCTCGATGAGAGCTGAAACGGATAGGTGCAAGGCGAAATTCACCCAGTGCTACCCAGCGGTTTTCGCAGTCAACTCAGCTAGACATGGGGGTCTGACCCGAGAGAATTTCGGCGTGACTGGGCGTTGAGGCAAGATTCATTCGGAGGTTGCTCTACCGGTCTACCCTGTCGGCCCAATCGCAGAGCCCCCCCGAAGAACCACAAGTGCGACAGTCACGGCGGCTGCCTGCCACGGTCGGTGCAGTCGTAGCCGCCGTTGCGGTGGTCCTGACTCTTCTACTGGCCGGTGCCATCCCCGGTATCCATCTCGGTTCGAATCACGTGAACCCCCCATCCACGAACCCAGGCAAACACCCGATTGAAAGCGCCCTGAGCTTCCAAGAGGCGAGCTACTCTACGTGTCCGGTAGGGGACACCTTCGATCAATCGGGATGCGACGGGGGCGACTACGTCTACGAGGTGGCCCTCGCTTCCTCCTCGAAGGTGACCTACGGAAGTGTCCGCTTCCAAGTCAACACCACGGATGGAGCGATCTACACTCCCGCATTTGCGACAGGCTTCGCCATTCTGAACTGGACCTTCCTCCAGATGGCCGCTTATTTCGTCGTGAGAGCGGACGGCGGGATGACGATGGACTCAGCGGGTTGGGACTTTACCACAGTTTTCGCACTTTGGTCGAATTCGAGCTTGCTGGAAGTGCACGACTTGTTCTCTATCGACATCGGGCCCACGTTGCTCACGGGCGAAGGCTACACATTCATGGTCCAGGGAGTCGGCTCCTTCTCGGGCTGGACCACCGTGTTCCAGTTCTAGGGCCGGAGCTCGTTGAGCCTCCTCTTGGGCGGGAGCAGGCATCTCACTCGCTTCGGGAATGGGCCGGGCCAAATGAAGAGGGGAACTAGATCGGTGCACAGTCCTTGCGTGTTTAGAGTAGCGCCCTCTCTTCCCCGAGGTCAGGTTCCTCCGGGCTTCTTCGCGGGTCGAGAACGTCGGTTTACTGTCAGAGGCTGGCGATGGGTTCAAGCGGAAGTCGTGACCTTGGTCGCCAAGGCAGTGGCATATGCCGACGATGAAGGCGATAGTCCAAGATCGCTACGGAACCCCGGATCTCCTGCGCCTCGAGGATGTAGAGATTCCGGTTCCGGACGCCGCGAGCGTGTTGGTCAAGGTCCGCTCCGCATCGGTGAACGCGCTCGACTGGCGGATCCTTTCGGGTCGCCCGCTGATCGGGCGACTCATTTTCGGGTTGACTCGGCCGAAACGGAGGATTCGGGGGGTGGACGTCTCGGGCGAGGTCGTGGCCGTACGCAAATCCGACTCCCGGTTCAAGGTGGGAGATGCGGTCTTCGGGCTGGGGAGTGGCTCGTTCGCCGAATACGTCGCCGCAGACGAGGGCGAACTTACAGCGAAGCCGAACGGGGTCTCTTTCGACGACGCTGCGACCCTTGGGGTCGCCGCGTTCACGGCCCTCCAGGCCCTACGATTGCCGGGGCCGATTCGTCCCGGCCAGCTGGTGGCGATCTTGGGCGCCGGGAGTGGAGTCGGAACTTTTGCCGTCCAGCTCGCCAGGTCGATGGGAGCGCGCGTAACCGCCGTCACGAGCACGGAGAATGTCGAGCTGCTTCGTGCAATCGGTGCTGACGTTGTTGTCGACTACCGGAAAGAGAAGTTCCCGGGACGGCCCGACCGTTACGACCTCGTCCTGGATATCTCCGGACTATATTCGATAGGTGCGATGCTCGGCACACTGGGGCAGGACGGGAAGCTGGTAATTGTGGGCGCTCGGGGCGGCTTCGGCCGGTTTCTGAGCGCCAGTCTGCGACGCCGGCTTCTCCGTCAACCCACCCACTCCTTTGTTGCGCATGCCGAGGTCGAGGATTTGGCCCAGCTCGGGCAACTCGTCGCCCAAGGGAAGGTCAAGCCAGTGATCGACAGGGTCTACTCGCTGCCCGAGGTGCCCGCAGCCATGACCCGAGCCGCGCTCCATCGGGCGCGGGGGAAGTTGGTTATCCATATCGCCTGATTCGTCCCAATCAATGCGGCACGTCCCGTGCGCCGCATCCCCGCGGTCAGCGATCTCGAGGGCTCGATGGATGCACGTTGGATGACCGCTACTAGGGATGGTCCGGCTCTGGAAGTCAGTCTGCCCATCGTGGGAGACTCGAGGCACGGCAGTCCAAGTCTGCGCGACCCGGAAACAGGCTGGACTCGCCCGGCGGCCCCGGCCCGAACTCGCGGGTCGAGATTCTCGTGAATTCTGCGGGGTTTATCATTGAGGAACGTATCCTTTCGGTCGTCCGATAGCGCCCCGAAGGCAAAACCATGGGCAACCGAGGCACCTACGTCGTCATCGATGGGATCGATGGAACGGGCAAGACCGAGCTGGCGGCCCGACTCGTTCCACCACTCCTGAGACGGGGCCATTCGGTTTCCAGCTTCCGGTCTCCCACCGACAAGTTTCTTCGGAAGGAGTACGCACGTCTCTCGAAGACCGACTCCTTCGCTGCCGCGCTCTGCTTCACGGTGGACCGAGCGATGCTCCGCCCTGAGGTTGAATCCGCCCTCCTGCAGGGGGACGTGGTCATCCAGGATCGGTCCTACTACTCGGCGCTCGCCTACCTCTCCCCCGCGCTTTCCCTCGAGCAGTTCCGGGAACTGGAACGGATCGAGCAGGCCCTCTCCGTCGAACCCGATCTAATCCTCTATCTCGATGTCCCAATCGACGTGGCGATTCGTCGGATGGCCGAAAGTGGTCAGGTGGATGCCACGGACGACACCACGTACCTTCAGCGCGTCAAGACGAGTTTCGAACAGATGTTCCAACCGCCCCGATGGATTCGAATCGACTCCTCGAAGAATCCGGAGCATACTCTAGCCCAGGCCATGAACGCCCTGCTCTCGGCGGGGCTGTAGTCATTCAAGTGGGGCCTTTCGTCAAGGTCCAGGCGGGACCTGCACGCAACTCATTGCAAGTTCCAGGTACTTCCTCCGAGCCGGCGTAGATCGCTGAAGGTGCAGATCTGGGCTGCCCATCCTTGTTTCTGGGCATGCAATCGTTTCCGACGGCCTGGAAATCTCATTGCGCCGTACCACGCACATACTGCACACACAAGCTCCATTAAACGAAGGCAGGCAATCTCGATTCTCCGGGGGTGGGCGCATGTCGGTGGTGAGTACCTTCACCTACGTCGTCAAGTCGGATGCGATCGCCAAGAACGTGGCCTTGATCGAGAAATTCAAGGGCTGGATCAAGAAACGGAATGACTTGTTCAAGGGCCTCAAGTCGTACCAGGTCTTCGTGAAGTTCGCCGGGGGCAAATTCGGTGAGTTCGTGGAGATGGTGGAGTTCGAGACCCTCCCGGAACTTCAAAAGGCCTACTCGGTGGTGATGGCCGACAAGGAGTACATGTCGGTCTACTGGCCCGAGATGATTGAGATCATCATCCCGGGGACCTTCGCGATGGAGATCTGGAACTCCGTTCCTTAGTCGGTCGTGCCATCAGCTTCGCCATCCTCGGGGCTCGCAGCCCGAGGTCTCGTGACCACGTTCCACGGCCCGAGGCGGCCTCTGGGCCTCCGTTGACGCTCGTCGCGACCTGCGTGGATGTAAGGGGACTTGCACCCACGACCTTCGAACCACCGGAGTCTGCCTGACAAAGTTGGCGCTTGCGTTTCTTTGCGGCGGAGGTTCTCGTCGTTCTAACAGATAGTTGGCGCTTGGGGCGGACTCTGAATCGTTCCGTTCACGGCCCAGATCGTCGACTCAACTGCTCCAGCGCCCCTAACGATGTCAGCGCAAGGACTCAGTGAGATCGTCCAAACAGGCGGCACCTCCGGGCCAATGAAGTAAGTCGCGTTCGATCGCGGGAACATCTGAGCAAATCGGCTTCCATTGGTCGTCACGAGAACCTTTTCCATCGCAACTGAGCTGTCGACTACGTTTCCGACAGGGATGCCATAGTACTCCCGGCACGAGCCAGACGCAGACACAATGCCGATCTCAGTAGCCGACCCATAGCCCACAACGACAAACAGGACTCCACCGGACGGGGCCGGGCCGGCAAAGGAGAGGACCCAGACTCCGGCCTGGCCTCCTGTGTAATTGCCCGAGCCAGCAGGATAGGTGGCGTTCTGGAATGTTCCAGAAATGGCTGTGCATTGATGGCTGAGGCGGTAGGCGTCAAGGGACCAGGGGACAGTATAGGCTACTCCCACCGCCGACGTGAGACTCCAAGGACCGCCGGACACCGACGCGACGGTGCTCGAAGCAGACTGCAACGCCTCCATGAAAGTCGCGGGGTGGCCGGCACTCCCGGCACCTCCGGCAGACAAGGATCCGACTCCCTGGAGGATCACGAAGACCGCGACAATCACGACCGCCACTATTCCTGCGACTATGGAGATTCCGCGGGGGGATGTTGTGAATTGGGCAGCACGCGAGGAGCCTTGGGCGCTCTGGTCTTGCAGTGGTGTTCGATCTTCGACCATTCGATTCCCGTGCGTTCATTCCGCGACGTGGTGTCCATGTTTAATGAAAAGGTAAACTGACGTTGACTACATCTCGGCACTGCGGCCCTTGGCGAGCACCGCACCTCGCACCGGACCATGCCGATAGTAAGGTGAGGCATTCGTGAGTGCGGGTTCACACGGCCCTGCGCTCTGAGTGTTTGAGGTGTTCCGGATTGTCGCACCCCGAGTTATAGAGCGAATTCGATCGAAGGGACGGAAAGTAATCTATCCGAGAGGCATTGACGTCCCGATGCCCGAACGACTTGCAATCAAAAACGTCCCCGCCGTGAAAGTGGTCGCGTACACATGGAGGGGCCCCCACAGCGACAAGAGAATCCGTCGTGAACTCGAGCGACTGGCGAAGTGGGCAAAGGAACGATCGATTCCCACCGGGAACTGGTACTTCCTAGAACCCGCCCAGCGCCATTGGGAGGTTGCAATCGAGCTCAGGGGCCGTGTGGTTCGAAGGGGAAAGGCGCGGGTCCGAACCCTAGGCCCCTCTAGAGTGCTCTACCTCCGATACAACCCCGACAAGGTCGATCTCGAAGCCTTGTGGAAGCGTCTCATGAAGCAGGTCGACGCCATGCGCAAGTCCGGACGGTTCGCTCGGGCCGGGGTCTACCGGGAGGTCTATCGGGCGAATCCGTGGACCACACCCAGCGCTTGGGCTGGAATGGAAAGTCAGATCGTGATCCACGGTTCGAAGTGACCTAGGCGGGGAAAGGTGCAGGGACTGTTGCCACTTTCGCTAATGCAATGATGGAATGCCGGGCTAGAGGAGCCTGCCAGCGCGGATGACTGGGGTCCCGTCGATCGCGACCTCGGAACCGGCGAGCGAGATCCAATCCATGAAGCTCGATTCGTTGGTGCCTCTCTTGAGGTTCTGGTTTCGGCCGATGGCCAGGGTGGCGCAGCCGAGCTCGACGGTCTCCAGCTGGGGTACGTCCTCGGCGGCCGGGTTTAGCCCGAAGGTGAGGGAGCCGGTGCGGTCCTTGCCAGTTGTGCCATTCTTGTACTGAGACGCAAACTCCTCCTCTCCTTCCTCGAAGGAGTACGAGGCGAGCCTGCCGGCAGAGAACTCGAACGTTCCACCGGCGGTCCAATGCCACCAGATGTTTGTCCGGCGATTGGCGTGGATAATTCCTTCCGCAATCTTGGAGTCGAGGGCCACAGCGATGCGTCCGGCGGGGATCTGCGCCAGCATGTCACTCGGGCCGTATCTCTTGTCCCGGGGGTGTGGCGTCCCATCATGCAACTGAGGAGCGCCCCCGGCCAAGCCGACCTCAAGGTCGGTTCCATTGGGGTGAGTGATTCGCACTTTCTTCCCGTGTGAGAGTGCCTGGTAGAGCCGGGCTCCGCGTTTGGCTGTCTCCACCGGGTCGGTGAGGCACGCGCGGAGGATGCTGTCCTCCCACTTCGCCCGGTCCATGCCCCACTGTTTGGCCCGTCCTTCCGTCGCGAACCCAACGGCCACCCGCGCACCGCGGAGCCCCGACTTCCTGGCGGCTTCGTACCACGGCGAGAACCAGGTGAGCGCTTCGTCGAAAGTTCTCTCGGGGATTTTGTCGAGGCGGCTCGTGTCGCTCGGACCCCAGAAATGTACGTACACGTCCGTGGCGTTCAATGCCGCCCACTCCGGGGCGCTCGATTTGCCGAGGAGCTTGCTCTGCCTTCGGTCGATCGCGTGCCACCACGGTTCTTCGTCCTCATGGACGTGGAGGGTTCTGCCGCCCACCCGCCGGATTTCGTCGACCATCGCGCTGGCCATCGGCATCGTGTGGTCCCATGACTCGATGATCGCATTCTCTCCGGGGCGGACCTTGAGGTATTTGGCTACGATGTTGCGGGCAGCGTCCCGGTGCAGCAGCGAGGGAGATTCGGGCATGATACGCGGCCAACGTGGACCGGCCTATTTGTACCCCGCAGGGGTCCTGAAACGGTTGGCCTATCGGTAACGCCCTCGTTCAGCCAGCGGCTGCAAGGGGTGTTGTGTGTTTAGAGTAGCGCCTTCTCTTCCCTCAGAAAAGGCCCTTCACGATCCATTCCCTAACGTGAACCGGAGGATCTCCTGGACTCGACACCACAGTTCATCTCCAAATCCCTAGGTGCAGGGCGAGTACGAGAAGGCCCATCCCCCGCCAGGACCACCGGGAGCTGAGAGATTATCGACCTCCCAGACTCCCCCGTCGGGTGGAAAGTAATACTGGTAGTGAGCGATGATCGGAATGGTGGTATTCAGAAAGTGTGTCAAGCCTTCGTACTCGAATGGGACCGAAACCCAGATTCTCGCGGCCGTAAGACCTAGGGACTTTCCTCCTTGGCCGCACGTCGACACGGTGCCGGTGGCATGATAGAATGAATTGTTGGCGTAAACTGGCGTCGTTCCCGAGAGATTGACGAAGAACGCAGGTTCTTGGCTATCGTTGGTCAGGTTCGAGAGCACGAGCCACACCCAGGTCCCTGTTCCCTCGTAAAAGTAGGACGGGGAGCCACGATAGCCTCCAACACAGTTCGTTCCAGCCGCTGAGAAGATTGTCCATTCCGCGTCCGCAGCAAAGCCGAGCACTGTGCCATTCCGGGCCGGGCCATACCCGAACGTGCCCCCTCCGCCAGTAGTGGTGTTGTAGAATGTATAACTCCCGTTTGCCATTCCCAAGTAGGGGCTGTTGACCCCGACCCAAGGCGTGAGGGTGTATTCATGCACGACGGGGCTGCCAGCCCTACAGGACCCGCTGCCGAGCTGAAACGTGACGACCACTACAGCTGTAGCGACGGTCACACCTACTGCGATTGCGAGAACTCGTCTCTGAGGGTGCAAGATTCCTCACCGTGCCTTCTGTGCGACGTTGTCGGCCGCGACTCCCCCTCTTCAATTGCACTTTGGTTCCGGCCCGTTGGCCGTTGGCCAGCAGTACCCCATGAACCAAAAGTGAAGAATAGCAGAAGGACTGCCGCTGTTTCCGCCAGTGGTTTGAAGGTAGTAGAGGGCCTCTCCTTGGTTGGGGTCTTGGTCTGGATTCGCTAACTCGCAGCTGGCAGTAATCTGCTGCGATTTGGTCACCGCAGTTGTATCCCCCACTCCAACTTGGCCCGCAAGAGTCTGACCATCAATGCTGAACGACGGCCCGATCTGCACTTGCGTCTGATTTGTAGATGAGTAGCTCGTGATGTTCTGAACGGTCATGAAATCCGGGTGAGTCAGGTTCTGTTGAAACGTCGCGGGGTAGGGAGTATATTGAGGCGGGGCTGCAGAGCCATTGAACTTGGGAGGTGGCGAGAGCCACTCAGACGACCTGAAAGCAATCGGGTTGTAGCTCACATTCCTGCCAGGAACAATCCATCCAGCGTTGACTGATGGGCTACCGCTCAAGGGTGTCCCGACGACTCCCGAGGTCACGTACACAAGTTCCATCCCTACCGGTTGGTTCCACTCTGCAAGGTAAGATGTGCTGTAGCCCGACTCCATCGTATTCACAAACGTACTTCCTTCACCGTTGAAGTACGTGCCCAAGGGCGTGGAGAAGCCGACCTGATTGAAGGAGTTGACACTCTCCTGGTATCCGACCGCGTAGCCGAATTCACAGTTCACCTCGCCCACTGGCTCACTCGGACCTGCGTTGCTCAACGCCAGACCGACTGGCTCCGCGGAGGTGGTGTCATAGGGGAGGACGAACTCGCGATAGTCGATCGACGAAGTCATCAAGTCTGGAAGGTACCATTGTTGGCTCCACCAACTCGGGCTCCCATCTGCCGTCAGGTTGAACTGCCTGTTCTGGACGTTTATTCCATACCACTGGCCCTCGATGTATGTAGTGGTACAGACTCCGTTGCTACCAAGCACAAATTGAAATTGGATTTCACCCGGTCCGATGTAGTCTGTGGTTGAGAGAGGGAACAGCGCCGTGTTGTAGTAGCCTGTCGAGTTAGTTGTCCCGACCGGAAATACCACTGGGGTGTTGATCTCATCGTAACAGTTTGCGCTCACCAACATCTGGATGCTCTGGAGCGGATTGCCGACCTGATTGAGGTAGTATGGATTGGGAGTGGTGAGTTCTGAATAGACCCAGCCCACGAATTGATTGGTGGGCGCACCTGGAGTTGTGAAAGTCCCGTTGAATTGGCTCTCAGCGCCGCAATTGCTGTAATCGGTTATCTGGTAACGGTAAGTTGTCCCGGCTTGCAACGCGTTGAGATTCACCCCCATACCATTGAGCTTAGGCACAGGGAAACCGTAGCTTGTGTTGACTCCCCATTGAAACATCGTGGAGTACCCGTTCGAATCTGTCCAATTGACCCACGCTTGACGGTATCCGTTCTGTATGGTTGGTGAGCCCTTCTGCAGCGTGACTTGGGGATTCGCCGTACATTCATACAGCACCGGCGGCGAGCCCTCCCAGAAGTCGCTCGTGCTGAGAGTTGTGGACATGCACGTGGAGCACCGGACGGAAAGGGTACCGCCGTCGGCAACCGCCTTCCAGTTGCCAAACGTCTTTCCAGTATCCATCGCGCCTGAAAGACTCAGGTTGCATCCAGAGGATTGGCAGATCGTCTGACTATTGTCCGTGTTGCTGCACTCCTGGGTTCCTGCAATCGTAATCGATCCTTCCTGGCACTGGAGTGTCACATAGTTCCCCGTCTGAATGATCAGAGGAGAACCATTCCCGTTCCCGGCCATCGAGAAACCTGACTCCGAAGACTGAAGGGTTTTCGACCAAGAGGACCCCCCTAATCCGGATGCTAGCACTACCACTGAGATGACGACGCTAATCCAGACGATGGATGACCAACGCGACGGTTGGGCGCTCCACCAGCGATCGCGCATTCCGTGCGATCCGAATTCATTCGACATCTCGAGGAATCTAGCCTTGCGCGCCTCCATAGCTGACTCCACAAGTTCAACAACTTAGGGCCTGCCAGAACCGGCTGGAGCACCGCCTCCAAGACAAAGGCCACCAGTGCCGGGCTCGATCTCGGCCTTACCCGTCTCGGCCGAGACCGTGCGCTCTACGCGCACGGTCACTCCGGTTCCTCAGGTCGAACCCGAATCGCACAGGCAATACATCAAACTTGTTTTCTGTACTTTGAACAATTGCTGATGGCGACCGGCTCATTGGGGGGGGGTCCCTATCAGTACGGCCGCGTGCCATCGGGACCAAGCCTCCCAAGGGCCCCGGGTGATTTTCCTTTCCGGAGTGGCCCGGAGGCACCTTTTCTGAGGGAAGAGAAGGCGCTACTCTAAACACGCAAGGGGTGTTGTAGCCGACGCCGCCCATGCGGCGTGCTGCCCGACAGGAATAGCGAGAACTCAATCCTTCGTGTAGAAACTTGTCCAATCGAGTTTCGACAACTCGTTGACCATATCGTCGGCTGAGATGGCTTTCTGGGTTCTGTGTTTCGCAATCAGGTCCTGAACCTTCGCTTGATACTGATTTGCCGCTTCTCGCGTCTTCACCCTCCTAGTGGTTTGGTCAGTGGCGTTGCTTTGAGCGGCGTCGACTCCCTTCGCGCCGAAATAATAGCCCAGAATACTGCCCACAAGGGCGGTCATCCCCGCCGAGATGGCTTGGGCGTCTGCCGTTGACCGGTAGGTCCAAGCTAGTATGATCGTCGCCAAACTCGCGAAGGCAATGCCGATCCCGATAATGCTTCGTGTCCAGTCGTCCACCGTCGGTGCTGCCATCTTTTACTCCTCACAACACCGGTGCGCGTCTGCGGCCCCGCACGGTAGCGGGCTGTGCGACGGCACACCCGTCGCCATCATCACCGGCAGTCAACTGCAGGGCTTCTCGCGATTTAGTCCTTTTGAGAGTCCGACGTACGCGAGTTCGGAATGGACAGCCTCTTGACTACAAAATCCGAATCCGCGTTCCTGCGTCGACGATGAATCCTGCCGGTCTGCCTTCCGCGGATGAATCGTTCGGATTCGCCCCTATCGATGTCCTGTTCTCTAGCTGGACAGCGTGCAATTCAAGACACAACCAACACCTCGCGAGGGTGGCGTTCCCGACCCTCGCAAATCAGCAGCGGTGCGACGGGATGATCTCGTGGCCCGTGAAGGAATACCGTGGTACGGGGGAGTGGCTCCGTTGGACACGCCCCCCTTCTCGTGCCCCATCTCTCGACTGAGGGGCCCAGTTTTTCATAGACCCCTGGATTGAGCGTGAAGTCTGTTTCTCTCAACGACCAGGATTCCCAGTCCAAAAGGCAGGCGTAGGTTGATACAGGAGAACGACGTTCGGGGGTCCCGATGAGTTCTACTAGAGCCATGCCCCGACCTCCCAAGATTCCTAGTTCCGCTGTAAGGAAGAAGAAGAAGAGGAGAAAGAGGGCCGCCAAACCGGCGCGGTAGGCGGGCGTGCCCAGAATCTATCTCTGAAAAATCGACCGCGAAGCGCGAGGACTCGGCCCGTGACGAGACCGGCAGCCAAGCCCAACGGCGATTCCGGAGTCGGTTACAACTTCATAAACTCCTTCTCAGACCGATGTACCATAACGGGAGTTCTAGCAGGATTCGCAATCGCGATAGCCTCTATTGTGGTTGTTGTCGATAACGCTCAGGAAGTAGTGTTCTGGATAGTCAGGTTCAAGGACGTTGCGGCTTCGTTGATCGGTCTCGCGGCCGTGCTCTTTGTGATCGCAATGGAGTGCTTCCTTGCTGCCAAGGAAAACAATCCCTGGGATCTGTCCCACGCTTACGAACAGGCGATTAAGGGGAAACGAAGCGAGGCAGCCTGGGACGCGGTTCGAAAAAAGATGGTGTCGAACCTCAGTTCTTGGGAACACATTGGCCGGTCTGCGTACAACTTTGCTATCATTGCACTCTTTATCGGAATGGGATTCGCCTTCTATCCTTTCAGTCCGAGCGCTGCCTTGTTAGTCGCCGGGGTTGGAGCGGGATTCGAGATCTGGCAGATGCTCAAGTTCGTCAGGCCGGCAGGGCATGGAGAGTAGCCTCGACTACCGCGGTCCGGGCCTTTGATGCATCACCCGGCAACCTCAACCGAACCTGAGAACCTCCGTGTGTCTCAGCTGAGAACAGTCACCTAGTTGCAACCATCATCGCGCCCATCCTCGAGGAAACGCGTACGGGACTAGACACCAACCGATCGTTGCAACCCGGAGACCGGTGTGCGGGGACGATTGCGCTTTGGGCGGGATTCGCCGGCGAACGCCTCCCGAGGTCTCCGTTCTGCGGCTGACTGGACACAAACGTATATCGAACACCGGCCGACGGTAGTACCGCGAGAATGCCGCGGGAACGATGGAAGACGATCCTTGCAGTGGTCGCAGTGGCTGCCCTCGTGGTGGTCGTGGTCGCATCCGTCCTCGTGATCTTCGTCTTTACCCCCTCCACGTCCGTGGCGACCAACCACTGCGCACCCCCTGCCACCGCCCCAGAAACCATCGCGCCGGGCTGGGAGGCATCCTTCCGCGCCGGTTGCCCGGACCTTGGGGGCAACATGACGGGAGGCTCCGAAATGATGCACTTGGTGGCCCACGATGGGATGCTGTTTGCCGCAGTGGGCTACTGGGAAGATAGGACCAACATCTACTACGGTGGCACAAACTCTAGTCAAGGTTGGGCGCAGATTCTTCGCTTGCCAGGGCCAAACACAAAATGGGTCGTCGACCTGACCATGACTGGGGTCGTCCGACCCGAGATTCTCAAGTCGGTGACGTTCAGCACCGACGGTGCTGGAGAACCGCTCGGCCAACCGGTGAACCTCCTGCTGGCTGCGGGGTGTGTGAGTGAGGCGGCCGGGGTCAATCTCTACACTCGGAACGACACCACGGGACATTGGGTCACGAGCAATATCGTCCCTGGCCCGACGGGTCAGGGTTGCGGCAACATGTCCGTTCGGGCTATGACCGCCTATCAGGACCCTATTACCGGGGTCGATCGGCTCTTCGTATCGATCGGTGATTTGGGCGTCTTCTCCGGTGTGTACGATCCGGCGGCACCCGGCGATATTTTATGGAACAGGACGTCCGAATCGGGCTCGCTTCCCGTGAGGCCATTGGCCATTGTCGAGGCCAATGGGAATCTTCTCTTCTCCTCGGGCGCACTGATTTACCAGCGCGTCAATGGGCCCTCCCCGAGTTGGAAGGATGTCGTGAATGAGAGCGCCCTTCCGGGCGGGACCGACATCAACCCGGCAGTTGGAGGCATCCGGGGATTGACTCCGATTCCAAATCCGACCGGCCCAGGGCAGTCGATGTTGCTCCTTTGGTGTCCCAATAATTCGTCTACGGGAGAGGTCGTCCGCTTGGATCCGAATGGGACCGGCGGCTACACGACGACCATCGAGGTCGACGTCGCGAGCCTTGTCAGCAAGTATCTGAACACCCCCACACCGTTCATCCTCGGCGCGTACAACGATTTCCTACCCGTGACGGATCCGTCTACGGGAAACACCGTGTACGTATTCGGGATGGAAGCCTGGATTAGCAAGAGCACGGGACTTCCGACGATCTGGGGGGATTCGACCGGTGGCATGTATCAGGGCGCCCTCTACGCTATTCGGTACGATAGCGACACCTACAAGATCGGTCAAGTGAACGGTATCTTCCCGACGGGCAACCCGCCGCTCGTGTCCACCCGAACCTACGCGACATCGCCCTTTCCGTCCGATAACGGTTCTGTGATTTACTTCGGAGGCTACGACGCCAATGGTCACCTGTGCTTGGACACTGCGTGGGTCTTCAAGACGACCATTGCCAACGCACTCGGCGAGGTTGAGAATGGCCAAGCGATCCCCAGTGCGGGGTCGGTGTGCTCTCAAGCAACCGAACCGTTCCTGATGCGACCGAGGTTGTTCTCGCCCGGTTCGACAAGGTCTCCCTCGAAGTGGATCTCGTTGGACCTCCCTGGGACTGGGTGAACGGTAGTTGCAACCCAGGGGCCCCCTTGGTTCAATCCCAGCCCTTCCGGGTACGGTCCGTGCGCTGGAGGGCTGACGAATATTCCCACCCAGAGATCCGGCTGATCCGGCAACCGTGACTCGCCGCGAACAAGGTTAAACGCACGGACACTTCCGGGCGCCGAGGAGCCCCAAGATGGTCTCGGAACTCGAAACCTTCCGCGCGTGGTTCGCCTACATTGAGGAGGCGCGTCGCGGATATCTCGAAGTATTCTCTAAATTGCCCGTAGCTGAGCTAACCCGTGACCGAGGAGCGTCGTTCCCCACGCTCCTCGACATCTTCGGGCATTCCCAGGGCGCGCTCTTCTTCTGGATGAAGGATTGCGCACGCTTTGAGTTCCCGCCGCAAGAGCCCGATTCCGGTAGTTCGCCCAACCTCGCGGATATGAGGAAGGACGAGACGTACATTCAGACCCAGATTCGGCGGATCATGGCGGAGCTGACCGAGGCCGACCTGACTCGTACTGTTCACAGGAAGAAGGGCCGCGGGGCACCTCACGACTGCGACATTCCGGTCCGGGAGGTGTTGTGGCACCTAGTCGAAGAAGAGCTTCAGCATCGGGGTGAGCTGAACGCGCTCCTTTGGCAGATTGACGTGGAAGCGCCAGTACGCAGTTGGATCGACTGGGGTCACACCGTAGACCGGGTCAAGCACTCGAGTCCGTAGCGGCAACGGAGTGCCCTGACCCTTCCTCCGGCGGGTCTTTGACAACCCTAAGAGTCCTCCGGAAACTGGTGCTGGTCGTAGGGCGTTAAGTCCGGTCGGAAGAGATTCGGCTTGAGAGGGCGCGCGCTGAACTATGCTCCTGGGGTGCGTCGCGCCTGACGCCCACCTTCCGATCGTGGGGCGGGCCGAAGAGGCGCCTCTGGCACCAAGGGATCAGGTCTCAAGCGGCCCACCACAAACTCGGCAGAACTTCGAGTCGACCCCTTCGGTGACCGCGCCGCACTTCGGGCATCCCTTCCTCGCCACGGACCTGGCCCGCGAGGGCGCCAGGGGACGCTCACGGGTGTCGAAATCTCGACCCGGCTCGAATACTCCCTCGACGTCAGTCTCGTCCGGAATGATATCAACTCCGAGCACTCCCCAGAGCCCCGGGGCCGGGACTCCGTCGAAATCGTCCATCGCGCGATCCATCCACACAATGTTCATCCAGTATGCAATCAAGCCAAACATGGCGAAAACTATCGCGAGAATGACTCCCACCGCGCCGGCTGCAATCACGAAAAACGTGTCGATAATGACGACCACAATCGCCGTGCCCGCGATAAGGAGAGTTCGATAGGTGCTATAGTACATCCGCCTTCGCCAACGGCTCTGCGATACTAATCGAATTCGAGCGGGTCCGTGACGAACTCTCCGCCGATCCTCTCGGGATTCACAGGGACAGCCTTCACCCAGAAATGATACGAAGGGTGTTATGAAGAATCGTCGTTCTCGTGGTCGCAAATCCGAGGGCTCGGCGCAGTGACCCACATGGAAACCTCAGCTCGCACTGTCTTGACCTCATCAGGGGGGATTCCGCCGGCGAGTTCCGAAGCGAGCGACCCCTCAGGCGAGTACGTCCCATGGGAAGTGCGCATCCGTCGCCGAAGGCAACGCGTTGCCCTCCTGGTCGCGGTGGTTCTCGTGGCGGTCCTCGCCGTCTCGTTCTCTCTGTGGCCCAGCTTGCTGTACGGAACCCCGAGGAGGTCGTCCTCCATCTACGTGCCAAACGGAGTCCCGGTTGACTACTATCACGCAGCGGCCATCGCCGCATCCCTCCCGACCCCCGGAAATGGGTCGAGTTGGATTCTGGTGGCCGCGGAAGGGATCCGGTTGCCGACGGGTACGGTCGGTTTCAACGTCACGACTGAGTTCGGAGTATCGGGCTGCACGCTGGGCCCCGGCAAACAGACCTCGGATCAACCTCCGAACGGGACCCAACCATTCCGGCTATCATCCACTCCTGCGAGCGCCCCGCCCGGGGAGGCGGCCGCATGGGTGTTTGTGGCAGTTCCCTTCCTCACCATCGAGTATGGCCACAGCGGCTACTTCCTCGGGTTCCTCGTGGTCAACGGCACCGCGGGCTACGTGGAAGGGATTGCGACGGGGACCTGCACCTACGACTGGTACAACCGGGGCGTGATATTCAACCCGGTAAACCCAGGCTATGTTCCGGTGAGCCTCAGCCTAGACTCGACGACCGTGGCCTCGGTCTTCAACAAGGAGGGCGGCGCATCCTTCCTGACGAACCACACCGGAGCGATTCAGCGTTACCTCCTGCTCGGGAGTTCCTTCTACCTCCAGGAGGTCGGGACATGGGAGACCTCCTACACCACGTGCAGTTACGGTTCAGGGCAAGGGACTGGGGCGGTGATCAGCGCCCAGTACAATGCCAGCACCGATGCGACGCTTGAGGGGCCATCGATGAACGTGTCCGCGGCTTGCTGAGCGCTCAACACGGCCCCTCTACCGCGCCACTCGATTGCCTGGGCCGCGTGGATTCAACGTTTGTCACACCCAGTCACCGTTCTCTTCACCCCACCGCGGCGGGGCCAGCTACACGTCTCAAGAGTCACGTTGATGTAGGGAAGACGAACGTTCAAACTCTCGGTGGCCCGGTCGTCCGGGATTCCGATGCCGTCCGTTCGACCTGCGTCGACGAATGAATCGCCGCCGCGGGATGAAGGAGGCTTTCTCGGCTTCCTGCGAAGTCACCCAATCCTCTGTCTGGCCATTCTGACACCGGGAATACCGGAGTACCTCTCCACGTCGAGTTCGCTCGTCAGTATCGTTGCCAATCCGGCTTGGTTTGTGATCCAACTCTCGATCAATGTCGCCCAGTACACGGCAGGAGCTCTGCTGATTCGGGAGGCGATTCTGCGGTGGGGCAAGGGGTGGGGGTCCCTTTTCCTGCTTGGACTCGCGTATGGAGTTACAGAGGAGGGGCTCGGGGACAACACACTGTTCAACTCGAACCATGGAGCCGATGGCTTCCTGGGTTGGTTCGGACGGTTCGACGGGGTGAACTGGGTCTGGTCCACGGGAGTCCTCACTTTCCACGTAATCTACTCGATCGGGCTCCCACTCCTTCTCCTCGCTCTTGCGTTACCACAAACCCGGGGGAAATCCCTCCTGGGCGGAAGAGGGATCGCGGTTTGCTTTGCCGCCCTGACCGCGTCGACGTCCCTTGAGGCAGTGATCGTCTACGGGGCTTTCCACTTCTGGATGGGATTCACGTTGCTGGTCGGCTCGCTCCTCGTGATTCTGGTGTTGGTTGTTGCGGCCTACTTTCTCCCTCACGACGCGTGGCGTCCCGCCACCGAGCAGCCGGCGCTACCGGCAGTGACTGTCGGTTTGTGCGGATTCGGTGTCTTTCCGGTTCTGTTCGCGCTGGAGTACTTCGTGCCGTCTACGGGCGTCCCTCCTGCGTTCATCATCGCCATCGAGGTCGTCTTCCTGATGGTGGTGCTCGAGACCTTGCGTCGCACAGTTGGGCGCAACCGAAACGAGTACATCCTCGTCAACCTCGCCTATGGGTTCGTTCTCTGGCAAGCCGTGTTTGGCCTGCTATTGACTTTTCCAATTCTGTATACGCTTCCTCTGGTCGCGCTCGCCGTATGGTTCTTCGCAAGACTGCGTCGCGCCTACGCTCCCCACCACCGACCTAATCCTCCCGACGGGGCGCTCGGAATACGCGCGAGTTCCTAGGGCAAGTCGGTACCACCAGGGCGGCAGCTCTTGGCCCATTCTGCCGAGCCAACAACGGTCGCAAAGGTTGTACAGCTGCTCTCCAGGATCCCGGGCGGTGACATCAGTAGCCTGGCGGCGGAGTCTTCGCACCGGCTTCGGGGTGCTCGTAGATTTCTATCCAGTTCCCGTCCGGGTCCAAGACGTAGGCGACGCGATGGCCGCTGACCAGCGTATGGTCAGGTGATCCCGGCGCATCCCGGATCCCTGCGCGGTGCAACTTGGTCAGAAAGTCATCCAGTCCTTCGATCCGGAAAGCGATGTGATCCAGCCCCTCGCCCGGGTCGTACGGCGTTGCGAATCTTGAGTCCGGAGCGTAGTAGTTCAGTTCCAGTTTCTGACCCGAAAACGGATCGCGTAGCAAGACGTACGGGCCTTTTCCTTCTCGGGTGTTGTCCCCTCGACTTGCTTCCTCCAACCCGAACAGGTCTCGATAGAATCGAAGAGACCGGTCAAGGTCGGTAACACGAATGCCAGTGTAGCTCAGGAAAAGTTTGCCCACACTAGGACAACGACGTCGGCTATAGTAATCGCTCGGCGGAGATTCTCGGGCCCCGGTTGCCTGTTCACAATGATTGCTGCATCCATTCTCTGGGTGCTGCGCGGACTGCCCGCCGAATCGCAGAAAACACTCAGGCCGCTCGTTCGAGCTTCCCGAGGCATTCGTTCCAACCGGGGACGAGCTGAGCATAGACGTGCGGGGCGCCCCGCCAGAGTTCCTCCAACTTCTCGTGGACGACGGAGATGTGAGTTTGCCCCCCGGGCTCGGGTCGAAGTCGGATCGTCACGAGAGTGTCGAAGTATTCGCCCTTCTCCGGCTCTGTCCCGACGAATGCCCAGCGGTAGACAAGTTCCCGCGGGGGGTCAATCTTGAGGAAAAGACCCTCGAACTTTCCCGTGCTGACTCCATTTCTTGAGTGCCAGACATCAATCCGGCCGCCGACCCGAGGGTCCACCGTGACACGGTCGACGGTGAGATCGCTCGGCGCTATCCATTGGCGGAGCAAGTCGGGCTCCAGAAAGGCGCGGAAGACCCGATCGGGCGAGGCATGCAACACCCTCTCCACACGAACGACTGCTGTCGGCGCATCCGCCCGAATCATCGCTTCTCCCGCTCTCCGGAACGAGCCCCTTTCATCAGGACCTCGTCCATTCGACTCAGCCCACCCTCCCAGAAGCGCTCGTAGTACGATAGCCACTCGGACGCCTCTCGTAGCGGCCGACCCTGAATCGAATACAGGTGCTGTCGTCCCGACTTGCGAAGGCGGACAGCGCCCGAGTCCAGGAGTAACCGCAGTTGCTTCGACACGGATGGTTGGGACATGTGGGTCCGGCCGACGAGCTCGTTGACCGAGCGTTCACCGTGCCGAAGCGCATCGAGGAGCTGCCTCCTGGACGGCTCTGCGAGAAGCTGGAAGACATCGTTCACGGAAAAGGTATGCCTAAAGGGATATATGTCTGTTTTCGCATGTGTTCTCGCGAGACGCGGTAGCGGCATCGCGGGTCTCATGAACGTAGGGTGTCAGAATGACGCGAAAGATCACGGCGAATGTGTACATGACCTTGGACGGACGCGGCGAGTTCCCGAAGTATCCGGAGGAAGAGCGGAAACTGACGGAACCGAACGCGCTCTTCCGCCACATGTGGTACGACCGATTCAACGATGTCACGACGGTCATCATGGGCCGCCGATCATTCCTTGGCCACCAGCGCACGTGGAGTGAAAAGGCCGTCAAGCCCGGCGAGCCGAAGTGGCTCCTCGAGTACCGTCGGTACCTCGATCGTGTCGAAAAGATCTGCCTCTCTCACCGCCTCAAGTCCACCGACTGGCAGAACTCGAGGATCCTGAGTGGGGACCTCGCTCGGATCTTGACCAAGCTGAAGCGGGAGAAGGGCGGAAACATCATGCTGGAGGGTGGACCCGCGGTGGTCCGCGAATGCCTGAACCGCAATCTCGCCGACGACTACTGGTTCTTCGTCATGCCCGTCGTGTACGGGAGGGGCCCTCGATACTGGGGGTCGATGAAGACGCAGACCACCCTCAATCTCGTTGAAACGAAGCCCGGAGAGGACAAGGAGATCATGCTCCACTACGAGGCCGTTCGGGGATTCCGCCCCTAGCACGACCCTCAGCACTCCGGAACCGCTCCGGTCCAACCACTTCCTCGCCCATCCTCGGCGGCATCGCTCGGGGAGACGTTGCGATCGAGACACTCTCGGGAATCTCGTCGCAACCTCTCGCAATTGAGCGCTTGACCTTCTCCCCTTGGCGGATTTCGGTTGCAATGCCAATCGCATCCAGCCCCGTACCGCTCCATCCACTCCCCTGCGGGGTAGGGACCGAGAGGCGTCCGCGCGATGAATACCCTACAAACCCGCCCGGACCTTGACCGTGTCCCAACGGGCCGGGTCGAGCCGCGCGGCACAAAGGTCCGCGATCGCTTTCATAAGCTGGGGTGGTGCCGCACCCTTCACGGAAGACAGAAACTCGGAAAGTTCGGTGACGTTGAGGGAGGGTAGCATCCATCCCAGAATCGCGAACATGCGGTCCGGAGGCATTTGACCCATGATGTTCCCCCGCATCCCGGCAAGCTCTGAGTCGGAGAAGTGCTCCCGCATCAAAGGGACCAGCTCGACCTCCTCTCGGTTCATGTGGGTAATGTAGGCCCCGAAGAGCTGGTTCGCCGCGAGGTTGAGCTGAACGCCCGCGTGGATTCGGGCTCCGGCAGCGTCCATCGAGAGCAGCTCGTGACCCGCCTTCGCAATCTCGAGTTCCCGTCGGGTCAGGTCATGATGCTCCGAAATCAGTTCAGCGATCAGCTGGTTCCCCAATCGTGCGACGTTGGGGAAAATGGCCGACTCTTCGTCCACGGCGTGGTGTGCAAGGATACAGAGAGCGCAACCAGCCGAGCGTGCAACTGCGAAATCGTTCTCGAGGTCCGTGATCAGAGCTTTGGTCGCCGCCAAGTCGGCGAAGTCGTTCGTTTGGAGCCGGCCCGACAGCCCATAGATCATCGATCGCAGGGCCTTGTGAATCGGCGTGAACAGGTCTTCCTTCGCGGACAACCTTCCCTGGACCCCCGGTACGGTGCTGCGGGGTCTGTCGCCCTCCTATTTGAACTTTCGACAATGGCTGAGGGACCTCCGAATCGGGACTGGTGACGAGTTGAATCGAGGTCGACCCGAACGGGCTGTTTGTCGCCGGGTCTGGTAGCTCTTCCGTGATCGACCCTCTTGAGCGCAGGGGAATCTGTCACATGAGGGACAGCCCAGTCCTGAGCGTCCGACACCCGCCAATCAAGAGTGGTTGCGGGTCCAATTTCGCCGGGGAACTGACAGAAACAAGAAGACCATTTCGGCAGGTTTATCCCTATGACCTGATTCGGAAGTCAGCACACTATGCCCGTCGACCCGGACAAGCTCAACGCGCTCGCGGGGAAGTTTCTGAACGACATGGGGGCGGCTATCACCGGGCCCTCCATTCTGATCGGTGAGCAGTTGGGATTGTACAAGGCCCTCGCTGCGAGTGGACCATCCACCTCCGAGGAACTAGCGAAGAAGACGGGAACTCTCGAACGGTACCTTCGGGAATGGTTGGCCGGGCAAGCAGCGGCGGGGTATGTGGAGTATGATCCCAGCTCGAGCCGGTACTCGATGACTCCTGAGCAGGCCTACGCAATGACCAACGAAGACAGCCCCCTCTACATCCCCGGGGCATTCTACAGCGTCGCCTCCGTGTACAAGGATCAACGGAAGATCGCGGAAGCGATCCGGACTGGACAGGGGATGGGCTGGCACGAACACCATGTCGACCTCTTCATGGGCACGAAGAAGTTCTTCCGGCCCGGGTATCTCGCGAATCTCGTCAGCGCGTGGCTGCCGAGCCTCGACGGAGTAGTCGAGAAGCTTCAGAAGGGCGCGCGCGTCGCAGACGTGGGCTGCGGCCTCGGAGCGTCGACCATCATCATGGCTAAGGCATTTCCGAATTCACAGTTCGTCGGGTTCGACTACCATACCGAGTCAATCGAGTGGGCGCGCAACGATTCGGTCACAGAAGGAGTGACGCGCAACACGGACTTCGAGGTAGCCACCGCGAAGGGATACCGGGGACAGGACTACGACCTGGTGACCTTCTTCGATTGTCTCCACGACATGGGAGATCCGGTGGGAGCGGGACGCCACGTCCGAGAGTCGCTGAAACCGGACGGGACGTGGATGGTCGTAGAGCCGTTCGCCAAGGAAATGGTGGCCGAAAACCTGACACCTGTGGGCCGAGTTTTCTATAACGCGTCCCTATTGATCTGCGTCCCGGCCTCGCTCTCCCAAGAGGTCGGCCGGGGTCTCGGCGCCCAAGCGTCCGACTCGAGTCTCGAGGAAGTGTTCCGCGCTGGCGGGTTCGGGCGAGTTCGGAAGACCGTTGAAACGCCGTTCAATCGGGTGTTCGAAGCTCGACCGTAGTCCCGGGTAGCTGCAGGGCCGTCACAGCGTACGCTCCGGCGGCAGTCGAGCTGACCTCGGGATCCCCAAACCTCCCCGACCCACATGATTGGCGTGGCCCGGCGTTGTTATGCGGGAGTCGCGGCTTTTCCTGCCCCGTGTCATGCACCGTTTGTTTTCGATAGCGGTAGTGGTGCTAGCCGTCCTTACGGCCGTGATGATGGTCGGCTGCGCGCTATTCGTGCCGCCCGCGGCCCTCAGAAACGACCGGCTAAACAGTACGGTCCCGCCCTCATCCGATGCACGGGACGTGACCACGAAGACCGATCCAAATTCCACTTGCACTATACCTCTGCGATCGACGAACCCCATTGTGACGGACCAGACGTCGCTTCCCGACTCTCTAGATCCGGCGGTCTCGTACTCGAATCCAGGCTGGGGAGCCATCCAGCAAGTGTACCAAGGTCTGGTTAACTACAACGGATCTTCCACGACCTCGTTCGTTGGAGTCTTGGCGACGAATTGGACGGAGCATTACGACCCCCTTACCGGCTACAACAGCTGGACCTTCAGCCTCCACTCCGGCGTTCACTTCTCGAACGGTGACCCCTACAACGCCTACGTCCAGTGGTACTCCTTCTACCGTTCTCTCCTTCTCGCCCAGGGACCTCAGTTCATTCTCGAGCAGAACTTCTACTCCACGAACTTCAGCACAACGAGCCCGCTTTCCTACGGCTCGCCCCTCTCCGACGACCAAGCTGCCAATGAGACCCTCGCGGTCGACCTCAACAGCTGGAACTTCTTCGACCCGAACGCGACCGAGGTCACCAGGATGACGGAGCCACTCCAGTCGTTCCAGGTGATCAACAACCTCACCATTCAGCTCAACCTCGGCTACGGTTACCTCGCCAGCAACTACACCTACCTACTGGCGACTCTCGCCTCTCCCCTCTCTTACGCGGTCGACCCCGCATTCATCCAGGCCCACGGGGGAGTCCAACCCAGCAGCGTCAACGACTACGTCATGACCCACACGATGGGCACAGGGCAGTACGTCCTAGGAAACTACTCTTCGGTCGCTGGGGGCGGCTACCTTCTCACCCCTAGCCCATCCTACTGGGGGGCTGACATTGCCCCCATCGAGCCCTGGAACAGTGTTCTTCAGCCGGCAAACACCTCCATTCAGATTCGCTTCCAGGCCACAATCGCGGCAGAGGTTTCGGACCTGCTCAATGGCGTGGCGGCGAGTGCCTCCTTCCCCAACATCGACACATCGACCCTGACCGCGCTTCAGGGTAACGCGTGCGTTTCCGTAGTGCCGCTCCCCGTTGCGTACGGCGCCACGGCAGGTTCGGACTGGGTTTTCCTCAACCGCAGCGTCTTCCCGTTCAGCAACCTCTCCGTGCGGGAGGCGATCGCTCATGCGATCAACTACACCGGGATCATCCAGGCCGCATTCGGCGGGTGGGCCCAACAGTGGGTCGGACCTGTTCCACCGGGATACCCGTACTACGACCCCGCGAGCCTCCCTCCGTACGCCTACAACCTGTCGCTAGCCCAGCAAGAGATTGCCCAGTCCCCGTGCGCCAACAACGCCTGCCTTCAGTTGAAGATCAACTTCGCCTACCTTGACACGGGAAGCAACTGGGCCGAGATGGCGAAGCTCCTCACGACCGACCTGAGGCAGATCGGGCTCTCGATCAACTCGGTTCCCATCTCTGTGCAGGTCCTCTACGACGAGCAGTCCCTGACCGATGGGGCTTGTATATCGTCGACCACCGTGAACGAGGGACCATTCTACATGGGCCAGGAGTTCTACTCCTCCGATTACTTTGCGCCGGACGACTGGACGTTCAACGACGCCTACAGCCTCGGGAGCGCAAACGAATGCATGGCTGGATACTCGAACGCGACAGTGGATGAGCTGGTCTTCCGCGCCGCCGCCGACTCCAATCCCGCGAACCTGACAGCAGACTACGGGGAAATGACGGAACTCATGGACAGCAACTACTCCGACCTTTGGCTCGTCGCGCCCACGGAGTTCGAGATTTCGAGCATCTTCTTGCACGGGGTGATCCCGAACCCGATGGGGAACGCTGAACCGGCCGCCGTGCTGTACAGCTCTGAGTGGGCGAAGAATCCCGGCCCGGTCGCGTCGTATCCCGTCACCTTTCGCGAAACCGGCCTCCCATTGGGGAGGAACTGGTCGGTGACGCTCAGCAGGACTGCACACAACTCGACGGGAACCTCGATCGCATTCTCGGAGCCGAACGGGAACTATTCGTTTCGTGTAGGATCGATCGTTGGGTACCACGCGACCCCCGAGATCGGTTACGTGGTGGTGAACAGCGGCGCCGCGGGGCAGACGATTAACTTCACCGCGAACGCCTCGGGAGGCACGCCGACGTTCCTCGGACTCTCCGGGGTCGAGGGTCTTGCCCTCCTCGCGGTTCTTGTCGTCGTTGCAGCCGCTGTGGTTGTGTGGGTCCTCTGGTGGACGCGGAGACGCGCGGCCTCTCCGGGACCTCCGCCCCAACGGCCCGGTCAGGATTGACGGGGCGATCTCGCACGCCAGCCCATTTCGTCGACCGTATTCGCCGTAAGAACGATCCTCGAACCAAACGGGTCTCGGAAAGGCATTAGGGCGTTCTCTCCTGTCTCGCGACTCGGCGGCGTCAGTTTTCTTATCCCATACACAATACGGCTCTCTGAGGCCCACCATGGTACAGCGAGTGACCGAAGTTGTCGGAATGCATCCGGAGAGCTTTGCCAAAGCCGTGCAGAACGCCGTGACCACCGCATCCCACACGGTGCGCGACATGAAGTGGTTCCGGGTTTCCGAATTCGAGGGGGCGATCCACAACGGCAAGGTGACGGAGTTCCGTGCCCTCGTGCGAATCTACTTCGATTACGAGGAAAAGGGACAGCCATAGACCAGGTCCGCCCGGACCCTAGGGCGGACGCGACCTCCGGGAGTCTGAGTTCCAGATTCTGGGAGAGTTCGGCGAGCTCGAGCCGTCGAATCGACCGTGCTAGCTGCCCTTGGAGTGGATAACCCAGCGCCGCTGTCTGCAGCGCGAGCGGCGCCTGCCGGGCGTTTCCCGCGGCTCCCAGGGTTCTGTGCCAGGGCCGCCTTGGGCCGAGCGATGCCCATCTATCCTTTGGTCGAGGTTCTGGACAGGGGTCGCGCGCGCTACATCACGACGGTGTCATCGTAAAGGAACTCGATGAGGCGACACTTGGCGCACCGCCAGGCCACGAACCGGGGGACGTGAGCAATCACGTGCGGCTTCGGGAGAGCGAGTGGCTCCGCGTCCATCTCGTCCCGGACGCCAGAGCCTGAGGGCACGACTAGACCGGGAAGCCAGGCGATGGTGGCCGGGGTCAAGCCCAGGCTCGCATGGCCCAATACATGGCCGGGCTCCATTGAGGCGCTGCACCTGGGACACCGGGGTGGTTCGCTGGACTCGCTGGGCAACGCCATCTCCGGGGGGATACAAGCCCGGTAAGAGACACTTTCCCCGCGAATCCCGGAACGCTCAAACGCGATGGGTGATGGTCGGCGGCCATCCCGAATGGATGCCCGGGTCCCAGTCACGTCGAATCGTTTATCGGTGGGGTGGAATTGGGCGTGGAGCATGACCGCCCCGGAGATTGATGACCCCTCCCGCTCGCTGCTCTCCGTCACGGTCCGTAGGGCTTCGATAACTGGCCGATTCTTCCTCGTCTATGGGTCCGCCATCAGTGTCCTGCTCGGGGTCATCCTGGCCCACTTTTCAGGCCCATCGTTCTCGTCCTCATTCGCCCTCTTTGTTCCCATTTTCGGCGTCGTCGGGTCGATGGGAGGGTTGCTCGTCTTCACGAGCGACCGGACCAAAGGTGTGCTCGAGTATCTGATCGCTTACGGATACTCACCGCGGAGACTGTTTGCGAACGTCCTTCTCACAACGCTGGTCCTGGTCAGCATCGTCGTCGGGATCGGCCTCTCCGCCAGCCTCGCGGTGTATTTTGCCGAAGGAAACACGGTCACGAGCAAGCTGGCCATCGGCTTGGGAGTGTACGCGGTCCCGATGACCTTCGCCTGCGCGTCGTTTGCGTCGACGGTCGGTGTCTACTGGACTACGCTCTCCTCACCCCGGCAAGGAATCAACAGCCCGATCGGCCTCATACCCTTCATCGGGATACTTCCGGCTCTCGTCACTCTCTTCGTGATCGTAGCCTTGGGACTTTCCGGCCCCATATCGACCACCACCCTACTCCTCGTCCTCGGCTCCGGCATGGGGCTCGTCGCGATCCTGGTCATCGTGCTCTTGGTGGCGATGGGGAGGCTCCTCCGTCGAGAGCGCTTCCTGTCGCCGGCGTAGGGGGTAGGGTCGGTTGTCCACGAGCTCTCTCGGATCTTTGGCGAGAACTCCTGGTCCGCCAGACGGCGGGGCCGAGATCGATTGTCGGTCGGTCTCCGCCGGCTATCTCGGCTCGCGAGTGCTTCACCAAATCTCGTTTCGAATCACCGAACCATCGATCTACGTGGTCCTCGGCCCGAACGGCGCGGGAAAGACCACGCTGTTTCGGACGTTGGCAGGAATCCTAGAGCCCTACGAAGGCGAAGTGTATGTGGGCGGAGAGCCGATCGACCGCCAGTCGTCTCGCGATCGGTTGCACTATCTCACCCATTTGGACGGATTGCCGGACGGTCTTCAGGTCCGAGAGGCCCTCGAGTTCTTCGCCCGGGCCGAGGGGGCTCGATCCGAGGATGTGGATCGCGTCCTCGACCAGCTCGAGATCCGGGACCTCAGCACCAAGTTCCCCTCGCAGCTCAGCGCCGGCCAGCGCAAGCGCGTCTCGATTGCCCGCATTTTCATGCGAGAGCGGTCGATCTACCTTCTCGACGAGCCGACCGCCAATCTGGACCCCAAGGCGGCGCGCGAGATTCGAGAGATTCTCCTGAGACTGAGTCACGAAAAGGTCGTTCTGTACTCGTCGCACAACCTTTTCGAAGCGCGAGAGATCGGGCGCTATGTCCTAGTGATCAAATCGGGCGTAATCGCCCGTTTTGATCGTATCGAGAACGTCCGGGCATCACGCTTCGTGCTCGGGATCCGGGTCCTCGAGCCGTCTCCTGTCCTTGCGAGCTACGACCACGAAGGCGACTACTATCTGCGGGAGCTCTCGGGGCCGGAAGAGGTCCCGACGGTTCTCCGCGACCTGATGGCCCAAGGCGTGAAGATCCGCGAAGCACGCGAAATGGAAAACCCCCTCGAAGAACTCTTCACCTAGCCGACGGGCCCCGAGCGAGACCCGGGAGGCTGGAAGGGGCGCGGCGCCCAGGTCAGTTGCAGATTGAGTCGAGGCCAAGCACCCCGGATGGGAAATGGGCCAAGTGCGAACGATCGTACCTGGTCCCGGACTTCGCCCCTCGAATCTCGTAGGAGGACAACGAAATACTGTAAGATCGACCGTGAGGCCCAGACAGGGTTGATGCAGCGAGAAAAGTTCAGTTCCTCGGTGCCGGGCGCGTTGAGGATCGACAAGAGAATGACCGCAGGTTGGACGAATCGACGAACGAGAATGGCGACAATTCTCCGGTCTCCTGGGCGAGTGCGGGGGGACGGGAATTTGTACTCGCAACTTTCGTTAGTTCAATGCCGGCGACAACCATCATTCTAAAAGCCCGACAGAGCTGGGCAACGCGCGTATCACGGGGAGGGGGTCATGGTGGACCGAGTGTACAGAGGCGGGATACCTAAACTGAGGAAGGCTCTCGAGCAGCTGCGAAAAGAATTCTCTCGTGTCAAGGTGCGAACCGACTGGGTCCGCCTGAGAGTAGATCCGGTGCTCAAGCATGCGAAGGAGTTGGAACGGCTGCTTTCCTCGCGAAGGTTCTCCGCTGAGTTCTCTCGACTGACTAAGGGGGTCGCGCTGTTTCACTCCGATTTGGTGTATCTCCGGACGAACGTCAAGGCACTTCAGAAGTTGCTCGAGACGGAGAAGGCGCGAGAGCCACGCTGACGTCCCCGCTTAGCAGCTGTTCCCAGCTCTCGGCGCTACTGCGACCCAGTTCGAAGACGAGTGGCGGAGGCCCGGCGGCTCGGTCTTCCGCTGCAAACATGTGGTCGACGGGTCGCTCAGGGACGTATCGTGTCCGCGGTCAAATCGACAGTCGACCTGCGGCGTGGAGCACTCCCAGCGCGTCGACGGTCACCCAGGGGTTCATCCGCACCAGGCTCGTGCCGCCCCAATCGACATACTCCGACTGAGCGGCGTACTCGTGCGGCCGGTAGTGATAGTACTTCGACTCCGCGGGCCACCCGCCGTCGGGCAGGCGCCTGCTCTCGAGAAGGTCGAGCGCATCGCCACATCTCGCGTCTCGGATCCTGCCGGCCTCCACGATTCCTCGGAGACCGGCGAGGTAGTCGTAGTGGTAGTAGGCTGGGTAGTGGAGTTGGACAAAGTCGCGTCGGATGACCCTATCGTCGGAGGCCCGCTTGAACAGCCGGCGGCGAAGGAACACCTCGGCGGCTCTCCGCGAGGCTTGGGAGGCCGCGGGCGACCGTTCGACTCTTCCGTAGGTCGCGAGTCCCACCATTGGAATCAGTGTCTCCATGAACGACGACGTGTCCGCGGTTGGGGTCACGTCGCAGTTCCAGCCTCCGTCGGGCCATTGCCAATGGAGCAGTCGTTCGACCAACTGCTCGCACCGGCCGTCATCGAGACCGAGCCGGATGATCGCGTAGAGCGCGTTCCCCTGCTGGGACGCGCATCGTCGGTACCGTCCCTCGACAAGTGGCACGCCGATGCGGCGAACCCGGTAGGCGCCGCTCGTTGTGCACGCCACTCTTTCTCGAAAGTACGTGGGACCCAGCCAGGTCATTAGCACTCGGTCGCGGAGGGGAAAGAGAGACTCGTCCCTCGCGGGGTAGCCGATGTCGGCGAGGCGCACCAGAGCCCAGTGAGCCCCCTGCCACTTGTAATAGACACCTCGGAGTGTCCCCAACCGTCCGAGTCTGCCCCTTCGCTGCAGGATCGCTCGGACTCTGGGCGACTGACGGACATCCTCTTCCAGCGACCGTAACCTCCTACCATGTGGCTCTTCACCGAGAACTTGGGTCCGCACCTTCCAGAGTAGGGAAGGGTCGGAAGATCCCAGGAGCTTCTCGAGGACGGGACCGGCTTGCACGATCAGATGATTCGTTCAGTCCCTTACCGCTTTCGGAGGAACGGGTTTAGGACGCGCCGGGCCGACTTCGTTCCGAGAGATCGCGCCCCACCGAAGACGAGCAACGGTCTGGCACTAAGACTCGCGACCGCGTGGGACCTCGGAAATCAAATCAAGTGGGAAGTCGGTGGGGATGTGGTGACGTTCCCTCAGCACTCCTCAAAGCATCGATTGAAGTCGCTCGTCACTGCGGCGCAGTTTCACCGGTACGAAAAAGCACGACGGGCGAGCCGAATTCCCAAGGTTCCCCGGACCATCGTGATGGTGTTCGGCAGCCGCTGGAATCGCTACCTGCGCCGGAAGTACCGGGGCAAGCGAGATCCCCGGAGCGACGTCTATCGAGTCACCAAGGCGGTGGGTGTAGTCCATCTGCGCGGGCCGGGTGCGCCGTTTGCGGCGATTGTGGTCGAGGAGCTCGCCGCACTGGGCGCCAGGGCCTTTGTTCTCGTGGGCCTCGCGGGCTCCCTTCAGCCGGATTTGCGTCTAGGTTCTATCGTCCTATGCGACAAGGCGCTTCGGGATGAGGGTACCTCACACCACTATACGAAGGCAGGGAGGTTTGCCCGTCCTTCAGCGGAGCTGAACAAGCGCTTAGACCGGCTGCTGCGACGCAAGGGGGTCGACTTGCGCCGGGGTTCAAGTTGGACCATTGACGCGCCCTACCGCGAGACCGTTCCCGAGATTCGTCGCTATCGAAGGATGGGCATCCTGACGGTGGAGATGGAATCCTCCGCCGTGTTCACGGTGGCTCGCCATCTCCAATGCCAAGCGGCCGCCATCCTCGTGGTCAGCGACCACCTACACGAACGGGGCTGGCAACCTCTCTTCTACGAGAGCAACCCTGCGTTGCGACGCGCCTTCACCATCACGGTCGAGGGTCTCGCCGAGTGAGTCCTTCGGCCACGGAATTCGAGCCCTCGTTGAAAACTGGTTGGGTGGCCGCCTGCTCAGCTCCCGGGCGAGGGGTCCATGCGCAGGAGCTGTTTGCCCACGTTGGTTCCCGAATAGAGTCGAGCAAGGCCCTTCGGAGCCTCCCGGAGTCCCTCGAGAACGTCCTCCTTGGACTTGAGCCGACCCGAACGGAGCAACGGCAACATGGCGTCGAACGCTTCGGATCTCCGCGGGACATAATCCCGTCCCAGCAGTCCCTCCATCCGACCATTGACCATGACCAACGCCAGGTAGTTCGCCGGACCCGGCGGGCGGGGAATCGCGGCGTACCGTGAGGTGGCGCCACAAAGCACCACTCGACCCCCCGATCTCAGCCGCTCGAGAGCGATATCGAGGGTCGGCCCTCCGTCGTTGTCGAAGAAGATGTCGATACCGTCCGGGCAGAGCTCGGTCAGGCGCCTTCTGACGTCCTCCGCTCGGTAGTTGATGGCGCCGTCCACTCCCGCTTCTCGAAGTAGCCAGTCGCACTTGGCCGGGCTTCCGGCGATTCCGACCACTCGGAGTCCGTAGATCTTTGCGAGCTGGGCCGCGATCGAGCCCACGCCTCCCGCGGCACCCGAGATGACGAAGGTCTCGCCGAGTTTGGGGCGGGCCACTTCGTGGACACCAAAGTAGGCGACCAGACCGGTGAGTCCGAGCGCTCCGATTGCCCAGTTAGCCGGGATTCCATCGGGCACTCGATAGGTGGGGGTGAAGCCCGCGCCGTCCGTGACGGTGTAATCCTCCCATCCCATGTGGCCGTGAACAAGGTCTCCCGGGGAGAAGTCCGGGTGCCGGGACTCCACCACCTCTGCCACCGCAATGCAGCTCATCACGTCCCCCAGCGGGATCCCGCCCTCGATGGGGTCCGCCGGATCTCCTCGGGCGATCATGAATATCTGAGTCGGGTCGAAGGAGAGCCAGAGGTTATGGACAAGGAACTGGCCCTCGGCCAAGGCGGGAACCACCGATTCTGCCCATCGAAAGTTCGCTTCGGTGACTTCGCCATCCACCCGTTGGGCAACCAGCCATCGTCGATTCACTCGATCTCCCATGTTATGAGCCTCGCGAAGACGCCCGCCGTCGCGCCGTCATTCAGACGCCGAACTGGGAATATACCTAATCCTGCGCTTGAGTGGCGTGCGACCGCTGTTTCACTCATTGAGAGGCCCCGACGTTCATTCCGAGACGAGGAAGTCGCCGACCTCAATGTTCCACTTCTTGCGCACTTGGCCGGGCAGGATCGGCACACCCGCCACCCCTCGGATCGTGAGCCCGGCCTTCGCGCCTTGTACGACAATGACCTGAGGCTTTCGGTCTACAACGGCGCGGATGACCTCCACATCGGATGGCTGGGTAGGCGACCCAGGTCCGGGCTGAATCCGAAGCGGGGTGGGGGGCCGGATCGAGCCTGCCGCGAGGACCCCTGCGACCACACACCCCTCCCCCACAATCGTGTAAACTCCCTCGACACGGAACCGGACCGCGGGAGCCAAGGGTTGGTCCTCCGGGCCCTCGGAAAGCGGCCCGGGAAACGGCGCAGTCGCGGTGGACGGAGTCGGTGCTTCTGTCGTTGTATCACGATTTCTTGACTTTCCCCAACCCAGCCGCATGCGACATCAGTCCGGTGGGACAACTTAACGGGCTCGAGTCTGGACTCGCCTGGCGGCGAAGCAACCACGCATGGCCCGCCTCGTTGCAGTTCCCTTGCAAGCAGCGATTGGTCCCCCACCAGGGGAGGAACCGCTACGCGACCCTCACGAGGAGCAGGATAGTGGGGCCTCCCGTCCAGGTCGCGCCGACGGATTGGTCCGGAGAAAGAACGGTGGGCGTCGGGAACAGCGGGCAGTCGGAAGGAACGGGGTAGATCAGGAAGTGGAAGCTCACGTTCCCCGGTTCGAGCCCGGTCACATTCACGACCGGGCAGTCGATGGTGTTGTAGCCATAGACCACAAACAGAGCTCCGCCGAATGATACTTGAGCGAGCACCGTCGGAGTGAATCCTACCCCGTTCCAGTTCAGGGATGCGTTACACACAGAGTACTGGGATGCATTGATCTCGAGTAATCCGGCGGAGGGACATGCCGGCGCAGGCACGACTGCGGGGGACGTCGAGGTAAGCGAACGGAACGGGGTCCCGCAAGCGACCGAGCTGACGACGAGCGCCAGCGTTACGGACGCTGCAGCCAAGAGACCATGACGAACGCCGGGACGCATGACGTCCGCGGACGGCCCGTGCAGGTACCGTCTCCTCCTGACCACTTCTAGGACGCTGCAGTATATACTCTACCCGGGCGAGTCTCCACCCGCACCGAGGAGGACCATGGGGTTGTCGGGTCGCAACACCTTGGGCGTCGATTGGTACAGATGAGCCTAAATTGTGTTTCCAGCAAAAGAACCCCCGTTCCGACGCCCGGGGGGTCGAAGGTGGCTCGTTTCAAACCGGCACCGGGTCCATCACGGCACTGTCGCAGAAGGTAGCACTCGTGGCGGCCGTCCAGACGCGATCGGCGGCTGGACGACGCAGGACTTGCCGCTTCTATGAGTGGGGCGCGACGGCGGAGGAGAGGATGCTCTTCCAGTCTTGGGTCCTCACCCACGCGCCAAAGGTCTGCCAGCCGATCGACGGATAGTCCTGCCGCAATTTCGGAATATCCGCGCTGTAGCCGACGCGCTCGAACCACTCAAACATTCTCGCGACGTCCTCGTTCTGCCTTCGCAGCTGATCGAGTGGAATCTGCTGGTACGTGACCTTGCGGCCCATCGCCTCGGACAACTGGCGGGCCATTTCGGTGGGTGCGAGATCGTCCCCGGCGATGTTGATCCTTTTCCCGCGGAACGCGTTTCTCTGCTCTACGGCGAGCGCCGTGAAGGCTGCGATATCTCGGAGAGCAACCCCCTGAAGCTTTCGGCTCTCCGGAAGGCCCATCGCCAGAACGCCCTTTGCGAGGCCGCCGGTGGTCATAGGAGTCGTGAGGTTCTCCATGAAGAACACGGGCGCCACGATCGCGTAGTCGACGCCTATTCTCTGGAGGTGTCGCTCCGCGATGGCCTTGCTTTCGAAGTGGGGAATACCGGTATTGCGGTCAGCGTCGCTGACCGAAGAGTAGACGATGTAGGGAACGCCAGCGGCCCGCGCGGAATCCATCGCCGTTGTGGCCATTCTCGTCTCAAACTCCGGCCCCTTTTCGAAGGGTGTGGCTAGGACGTACGCGACATCGCAGCCCTGCGCGGCCCGTTCCACCGACTGAGGGTCTTCCATGTCGCCGGCCAACACCTCGATCCCTGCCTGTCGAAGCGCTGCCGCAGCGGGTCCATCGGGTCTACGCGTGAGTCCACGGACCCGGTGACCTCGCCGGGACAGAAGGAGAGCGAGGCTTCCGCCCTGCTTCCCGGTCGCACCGGTCACCAAAACGTACCGGGACTCTGAAGCCTTTCTCGTTGCCCCCTTCGGCGCCACGCTCCTACCCTCGGGACCGAATCGTTCCCACCACCAGATAAGCTCGGCCTCACCGAAGGGTAACCACCCGGGTTCCGCGAGCGCGTAGCCCTCATCTTGCCCCGCAGGGGCTGTTGAGGGTCCGATCCCGCGCGAGCTTCGTCGAGAGGAACCGTCCCCTCGCCTCGCCACGATCTGTTTCATGACCTTCCGCGGAGCTCTTAACTGGGGGAGCGGAGTCCGCCCGGCGTGCCCGAGTCGAGCCGTCGCCTCTCCGCCATCATGTTCACCGACATGGTCGGCTATGCCGCCCTCGCCCAGGCTAACGAGGCGGCGGCGCTGACCCTCCTTGACCAACACAACCAACTCCTTCGTCCGATCTTCGCCCAGCATCGCGGTCGCGAGGTGAAGACCGTCGGGGATGCCTTCCTGGTCGAGTTTCGAAGCGCCTTGGACGCGGTCACTTGTGCCCTCGAGGTGCAGCGGACACTGCGCGCCCGTGAGAAGCCCGCCGGAGCCGAGGAGAACGTCCAAATCCGGATTGGGATCCACGTCGGCGACGTTGTGGAATCGGACGGGGACGTCCTCGGAGACGCCGTCAACATCGCCTCTCGTATCGAGCCGCTGGCCGAGCCGGGCGGGATCTGCATCAGCCAGCAGGTCTATGACCAGGTGCTGAACAAGGTCGAGACCCCGCTGGTCCGACTGCCTCCGGTCGCCCTCAAGAACATCCGAGTCCCGATGACTCTCTACCGGGTCGTGCCGCCCTGGAGCACGACCGGGCCCGTGAAGTCCCCTGCTGTGGCGGGCGGGGAGCGCAGCCTCGCCGTCCTTCCGCTGGTGAACATCAGCCCCGACCCGAGCGATGAGTACTTCGCGGACGGTCTCACGGAGGAGCTGATTACCGTCCTCTCTCAGGTCCGAGACCTGAGCGTTATCGCCCGCACGTCGGTCGCGCAGTACAAGTCAGCGTCGAAGCCGATCGCCCAAGTCGGCGCGGAGCTCGGGGTCGACACCGTACTCGAGGGAAGCGTCCGCAAGGCGGGGAACCGAATCCGGATCACGCTCCAGCTCGTGGACGTAGGGACCCAGCGCCACATTTGGGCGAGCAGCTACAACCGCGTGGTGGACGATGTGTTCGCCGTCCAGAGTGACATCGCCGACCGCACGGCGGAGGCGCTACGGCTGCAGCTCGGGGCGGGGGGCGGGAGCGATGCGAAGACGCGGGCGATTGTCAACCCGGATGCGTACGACCTCTACCTGAAGGGGCTGGTCGCGTCGAGGCACGTCCACCTGGGAGTGCTGGACGAGGCCGCCCGCTGCTTCGAGGCCGCCACGAAGCTGGACCCGACGTTCGCCGAAGCGTTCGCGGCGTGGGCCAATCTCTACGTGGTCGCCTCCGCCGACGTGGTCCCGCTACGCGAGGTGGTCCCGAAAGCCCGGGAGCTCGCGGCACGGGCGATCGAGCTGGACTCGAAGTGTTCCGAGGCTCACTCCTCGCTCGGGAACATCGCGCTCCAATTTGACCACGACTGGGACCGGGCGGAGAGGGAATTCCTCCGGGCGATCGAGCTCAACCCGAGCAACGTCACGGCCCACACGTTCTACGGGTTGCTCCTGGTGGCGCTCGAGCGTTTCGACGAGGCGATCGACGAGTTCCGTCGCACGGTCCGCCTGGACCCCGGGGGATCCCACCAGCGTTCGCTCGCTTGGGCGCATATGGAGGCGGGGAACTGGGCCGAGGGAATCCGAGCCATGGAGGAACAACGGGACCGCAATCCCGGTTCCGTCTCTACCCACACCTATCTCGGCCTTTGCTACCTACAGGCCGGCCGCCGGGAGGAGGCTCTCCGGGAGGCCGGTTTTCCGACACAGGAGGCCAGCTTCGACGAACGCTTCGACCACGCGCTCCTCGACGCGATGCTCGGCCGGCCCGCGAAGGCCCGCGAGATCATTGCGGAGGTGGAGCGCGGCGAGACGAAGGTCTACCTCTCCGCGGCGTACTATGCGATGCTCTACGCCGTCCTCGACGAGCGGTCGAAGGCACTCGACTTACTCGAGAAGGACTGTCGCGAGGGGGACAACGTTCTGTGGCTCTACTACCGGGGTCTCTTCTTCGACTCGATCCGGGACGACCCCCGCTTCATCGCCATGCTCCGACAATTCGGGTTGCCGACTCATGGCCGCGAGGCAGCCGGGAAGGGACCAACCTAGATGGCCCGCGCGACACGAGACCTTTACTGAGCCTCCTCGGTTCTTCTGAGGACCGTCAGGGCCCGGAGCGTGATCCACTTGCTGGGCTCACCAGCCGGCTCGAGTACGAGGGGCCGGACCTTTTTCATGTCGGAGTAGATTTTGAGGCCGGGCCCAAGGTCAGGGTGGACCCGGTCGAGCAGCCAGCGCCCGTCGCGCTGACGCTTCTTGCGTAGGATATCAAGGGCCGGTCTTAGGCGCCGGTCGTCCACGAACCCCAGCTGAGTGAGGACGTCGAGGCCGACTAGGATGTCGTAGAAGTAGTGGTTCGGGTAGTGGAATCGGAACCACGGAGCATACCTCTTGCCTTCATGGAACAGATGGCGATCGAGATAGAACTCTGCTCCCCGCTCGATGGCACGACTCATCCGGGGCGAACGTGCCGCTCTTGGAATGGTCGCGAACGCTGCGAGGGCCTCCCAGGAATCCAGAGTTCCGGGGCGGCCCTGGGAACAGTTCCAGCCCCCGTCCTCGCGCTGGTCCTCGATGAGCCAATCGTAGAGCTTCCGGACCCTGGGATCATCACCGTATCCAAAGCGGGTGAGCATGCGGGCCGAGTTCGCCGAGATGCACACCTCCTCATGGAAGAAGTTGAAGGGCGAGCTGAAGCGAAGCTTGTACTGGAACATGAGTTCCGCGATCTTCCGAATCCGCGGGTCGGTGGAATCCAGACCGAGTTCGGCGAGAACCAGGGCTCTCCAGTTCGTAGCATGGTAGGGCGGGAAGTAGAGGAAGTCCACGTATTCCGAGACATTCCGGGGCTCCCGGCTCTCCCAGAATCCCTTGGGCTTCTGCTGACGCAACTGGTCCGCCGCCCAGCCCACGAGGCCGATCTTTGACCGAGCCTCCTTGACCTCAGGATCGTCCTCGCGTCGACCGAGCAGATCGACCAGGGCGCGGTATCGGACTGCCGGTTGATTCTTTTCCAGGAGCCATTCGATAACTCGCACGTCCTGTTCGGTGGCACTATGCGACACAACTTCGCTCATCTTCGTTTGAGGCGACGACCAGCGGTCATCCCGCCGATATATGAGTCAGTGCGGAGAGTCCGTGAAACGGTCCGGCGGCCCCTTGAGACGGACTGGCGGCTCACAACGACCCAACGCGGTTCGACAAAATGGCCCCGACGGGGCCTCGCACGCTTACGCAACGTTGCACATCGTTAAGGCGGTGCGAACGACTCCTACGCTTCGTAATGGATCTCCTGAATTCCAATCCCGGGCGTCGGCAGATGTTCGGAGGACCGATTACCCTGGTCGGGTTCGTCGTGGCGGCACTAGTCGCGTTTACCGTCGTGGCCGGGGTGAACCGAGCTGACCTGGGAGCCTCCGCATTCGAGATTCTTGTTGGGTTCTCAGGGGCACTGACCGCCGCGCTCATGGGGGTCTTGGTGGCGGGGTATCGATCTTATCGACGGAACACCCCCGACCGAATCCAGATCGGACCGAATGGGATCGTGGGGTTGTTCGATGGTCATCTGTTCGGTCGGAAGGCGGGGGATACTGTCTCTTTGGCGTTCTCGGAAATCGTCGCGTGCCGAGAGTGGAGCTTGGGTCCGCGAGGCAGCTACTCACCGGATCGGATCGTGGCGGGTCCTGCGGGGAGTCCGGCCCCGGAGGCGATTCCCGGAGGAGATGGCGTCGGCGCTCCCTCGCGGAACGTGAAAGGGGCTCGCGAACTGTTGGTCACGGGCGAGAACCTCGATAGGATCCGGGAAGCATGGAAGGCCTGGAAGGCGTTCGCTCAGTCGGAGGAGCGCCCTCTCCCGAGCTAAAAACCGATTTGGGGGTCTCGTCTCGGGAGATCGACTTCGCGCGATGATCGCCCGACGAAGGCTCACCAAGTCTTTCTCAGAACCGACGCGATCGAGCTTACGTCCCGGAGGTGGACCTTTGCTCCGGTTTGCAGAGGTCCGGTGGGCCATCCCCTCTCCACGGTAAGGACCGCGTTCCGCCACTTCGGCGGTTCGTCTCCCTTGAGGTGAAGGATGCGTTCGAACTCCTGCCGCCCCGCGACCGGGGCGTCGGCCCACACGAGGAGCATGGATCCACCCGTTTCGACAATCGAGCGGACCGTGGGACCTACCGCTTCCATCGGATACAAGGAAGCCAACCGGTGGGCACCCGACAGGACCAACACGGGCCGAGGGTCTCCGCTCGGAAGTCGGGAGATCATCTCCTGGGTCTGATTGGGTAGGCGAAGGAAGTCGGCCAAACTGCGGACCGACTCATCCCCCTGTTCGGACCGCACGAGGCCCCCGACCACGATGTTGCCGGCGACCTCGTCACGCATCAGCTCTCTCGGCGAAACGGTGATGAGTCGTTCTCGAGGGATTAGCGGGGACTTCAAGAGGTCGGAATCCTCGAGAACCTCGCCCTCGAGCTGGACGTGACCCCAGAGAAAGCCGCCGGGATGGTCCGCCACGAGGGCGTAGGCGACCCAGTTGAGGAGCGAGCGACCGCTGCCGCACAAGAACACGGAGGTGCGAGGGTCGAACAACCCGAGGGGTGGGGAACCGATCGGTCTCTGGGGGCGCCCCCTCATCGGAACAAAGCAGGGTTCGAATCCATATGTGGTTGCCGAATTCCGGCGTGCGACACAATGGCTCTGCGAGCCTCGCGGCCGATCCGAACCGCACGAACTTCGGGCATGGTGTGGCCAAGGGTCCGGCCGACGCTGACCGACCGACCACTCATTGATATCGGTCCTCTTCCATCCGAGGCCCGGGCTTGGTTCGGTTGAGGAGTCCTCAGGACGCGTCCCCGCCGCTTTCGGCGATAATCTGGTTGCCCGTCGGCGAACCGCCCGAGCCGGTGAGGGCGGTACGTCGTGCTCAGTCCCGGAAGTTTTTCAAAGTAGGGTATGCGATCTTTCCGGCGGTCATCGGCGGGGTGGCCGGCTTCGCCGCGACCACTCTCCTCTCCGGCACCGGTTCCTTCCCGAGCGGGGGTTGGTTGGAGGTTTTCTTTGGGGTCGGCGTACCGGTCGGGATCGCCGAGATCTTCTTTTTCCGGTGGTTTGGCGGCTGGCTCGAAAAGAACCTCCTCTACCATCCACGCCGTCTCGGTTTTCTCGAGGGGAAACTCCACATCGAGCTGGAATCCGGCCAGACAATCCGATATCCCTTGAAGAACGTGATCGTCTCTGAGAAACCGGTGGCGGATACCTGGTACGGCGTCTCCCTCCCCGCGGGGAAGTTTGTTCCGATGTTCTACGCCCCGATGGATGTGGCCTCTGCCATTCGCTCGGCCAAGTTGAGCGCGACCTAGACCCCTCTGACGCCCGGCGGCTTCCACCAGAGGGGGACTCACCGCCAACGGTCGGGGTGAGATTGCCCCCACGGCGGGGCCAGCCGATCTGCCATCGTCGCCGAGTGTTGCCGGAGCCGCTCAGGTCCTACGGAAAGAGAACCCTCTCGGTGAGGCCACGCCCGACTGACTGGGGCTCGAGGGCGGTGGGGGGCGAGGTCTGCTAAACGCTTCAGGTTCCCGTGAGTCGAGGTCTAGACGGTCCGCCTCGCTTCGCGGGCGGTGCTCTCTGGGCCGAACTCGGGTGTCTCCTCGGTCGCAGCGGCGTGGTGTGCCGTCCCCCGCATGAGGACGTCATCGCGAGTGATGATCCCGACCAGCGTACTGCCCTCGAGAACGGGCAGACGGTGCACGCGATGCTTGACGAGCTCGTCGACGACCATTTCGAGAGTCGCATCGGGGCGGACGGAGTAGAGTTTCCGGGACATTACCCGCCCGACGTGCTGACTACCGAGAATCTCTCGAATCTTCTTCAACGTCGCTTCGGGCTTCCGGAGCAGATAGGCCAGCAGGAGGTCGAGGCCGCCCTCCACCCGTCCGACTTCCCCCCGGCGGAGCGCGGCGCGCCCGATGTCCCGCTCGCTCAGGACACCGACCACTCCTCCTCCGGCATCGACCACGGGAAGACCGGAGACATCGCGGATTCGCATGATCGCGAGAGCTTCGAGCAGGGACGCGTCGTCCCTCACCGTCGCCACATCATGGGTCATGATGTCCCTCGCTGTGGCGTTCTTGACGACGAGCGGACCCTCGTTCGGACGCGCCGGCGTGAGGCTAGGGCGGGGTTGGAGCAACGCAACAGGTCGGGTCGATGCCCGGGTCTCAGCGGCACGTGGTTTTGCGGCGGAGTGATGCTGCGACATGTTTCGATCAACGGTCAACCGGGAGTATCGCGTTCGCTGAGTTAAGACAACCGATGGTCGAAACCGCGGAGGCGATGATCACGATTCCTAGAGAAGACTCAAGGAGCTCCAGGGGGGAGAGGCGGAATCCAACCACTGATCCCTAAGGGCAAGCCTCGGGCAGTAATGAAACTCGTTAGCGGGTAGCTTGCTTGTCGGTCTGAGGGAGGAACGATGGATGCCCTCCGGAGGAAGGGGAAGAACCGCTATCGCCGCGTGCGTTCTTGAAGGACGAATTGGCGGAGTTGCGAAGAGGCTACCTCCCGATACGACGGAACTCGTAGGCGCCACCGCGTGAGACGGCGGTTCGATCCGCAAGCTCTACGGTACTGCGCCTCCCGCGCATGAGACCTCCACAGAACGCGATCGCGCAACGGGCTTCCCGACGTGTGTCGTAACGTTACCGCCCACGATCGGTCCAAAAGGCGTTTCCCGATTCAGAATCGATCGAGAACCCTCCGCCGAAGGTCAGCGTACTGCGAGTCCGAGATCGTCCCCGCGTCGTGCATCTCCTTCAGCCTACGAAGGTCGTGCTCGGTGGCCGTCCGTATCATGCCAGAATTGGGTGGCGCGGGGCCGTCCGGGAATGCTAGTATCCGAGACTTGACCGTCTCGAACTCGCTGGCTGTAATGTATCCCGCTTCCACGAAGGCCTTGAGCTGCGCCAGCTGATCGAGGGGTACGGAGGATTCGCCGGGGGGACTCGGGTATCCGGGAGGCCCTTGGACACCGACGGCGGAGAAAGGCCCAGGAGCAGCGCTCCAAGGATCGCGCCGGCTCGCGATCCAAAGTATCAGGGCCGCGAATAGCAGGACCGCGGAGGAGACCGCCAAGTACCATCCGACGTCCGACCCCCACGTGATGGTCTCACCGTTCCCGTTAATCGAACCCCAGAACGAGTTACACGGGGTCTTCGTCCCGAGCGTGCTCGAGCATAGCGATGACGGATTCGAGTTGCTAAACAGCGTCGGTTGAAGGGAGGGGACAACTACCGCAAGGATCAGGACGGCCAACAAGCCGAGTGCAAGGAGGTTTCGGATGGTCGAGTACCGCTTCGCATTCCGGATCTTACCGAAGGAAACGAGCAACGCCAGGAGTCCCGCGACCAGACCCAGTACCAGCGCGATGATGGCTCCCGCAAGGACCCCTTCGTAGAGGCCTCCGACGGGCCCGAGTCCGTTCGACGCGTACGTTTGGGTCACCGAGGAACCGCCAGCGAAGCTCCCGGTTAGCGAATCGCCCGGCAAGAAGCTGAGCGAACCGCTGCCTCCGCTCCCCGACACGGAAATCGTCCACCAAGAGCACACGAGGGCGAGTCCCGAAAGCACCGCACCGGCAAAGGCGATTGCAGCGACCATCAGCCGCCGCATGCTCTGAAGAATCGGCTGACTGGCCGGACTCCCCGCGGTCGAATAGATTGACGGCCCGCCTATCGTTGAGGGCATTCCGGACAAGGGTTACACCCCATCGCCGCCCGAACCGCCGGTGCGTTATTTTGAGCTTGCGGCGGCACCTCAGAGACCGCGGACCCTTTTCCGCCCTTCAACGACGCGGTCGAAGCATTCCTCGCCGGGTAACCTGGGGTCCCAGCAGAGGTGCGGAGTTTCTGAGCCTCAGCTCGGCCGGGGCACGAACGCCACGTAGGGAGGGCCCGTGACATTGTCGGTCGTCACCACGTGCCCGGGAAACGACGGGCGGATGCCGCGGATGATCAAGCCCACCTCGTCATGGTGAAGTTCGACCTCACTGTCGGCCATACGTCGCGCGGCTACGGCGGTCCCGAGTCCCGGGGCCAGTGGGGTGATCAGGAGATTGCCGAGCTGGCGAGACCGCTTCGCCCCATGAAAGAACATCCGCGCCGCCTGATCAGCTCCCATGAGGGTTTCCATGACCTCCAACGCGTACAGTTCCAAGAACGGCTTGTTGCGGCTTCCGGCGGCGGCCTTCTCCGCCTGGACCATTTTCTCGATCGCGGCTTTTTTCTCCTTCTCTGAGCCCGGGCGCGTCCCCGGCTCCATCGCCTTGTTCTGGATGGTCACCACGTACGAGAGGCCCTCGTCTTCCCCCGCGTAGTCCACAATCCGGACCCGGCTGTCGAAGCGTCGACGGGTCGCGAAGCGGGTCAACCGCGCCCGGAAGTCGTGCGGTGAATCCCTCGAAGGGAGAATCGCGATCATTCCTCGGGAGTGGTAGAGCGTGTTGAGAATCGAGGGGAACAGCAGGAGGTCAAGGTCCTCCGTGGTGACGGTCTCATCGTAGCCGACGAGCACCATGCTCCCCCGGCGGAACCCCCCGCCGATGAGTCGATCGAAGTCGGCGATCCCGGTGGAGTATCTTCCTTCGGGATCCGGTCTCGGCTTCCATTCGTTCGTGTCGGGGAGGGTTCGAGCCGCGGCGCGCATGGTCGGAGGATTCTCCGAAGAGGGTCTTAGAGTGCGCGGCTCCGGCTCGGCGTTTCGCCACCGGTAGCGCGGGGCTGAGTTCTCGTCCGAGGGCCCTCGCTTTGGGTAGCGGCGACCCGATTCTCGGGAGCCGACCTACGAATTCCGGGGTCGTCACTCCAGTTGCCTCGGGCAACTACGACGGCGCGAAACAGCAACCACATCCCCCGCTTTCCGCTCCAATATGTCTGGAATGTAGCGGGCTGCTTCCAGCGGAGTCCACCCGTCTTAGACCCTTCCGAGTCCGGGGCGGAGAGGGCTATTGCAGTCTCCGAAACTTGAGCGGCCCCGTTCGATGGTCTCCTCCACGGGAGTCCGCGGGATGACGGTCCTCGAGCACTGTCGCGGACCGTTGCCAGCTGCGGAAGACGTACCGGTGCACGTGCTTGATCCCGATGAAAAGTTCGGTCTTGGCAATCGGTCCGGCGTGGTCCGACATCTGGACCCGAGTGGTTCGCGTCACCAGCACTCCCTTACGGGTGGGGGCGAGATCGAACGTCTCCACGATCCCTTGGACCATTCGAGCGGCCGCCACGTCGGTCCCTTCCATGCGGAAGGACAGCCTTCGTTCCGGTACCCACTCCAGAATTCTCTGGTGCACGACACCCTGGTCCGAGACGCACTGCCGCTCGGCCCCGACACCACCGACCCCATCGGGCAGTCGGCACTCTATGGGCTGGGGCACTCCCAACCTGAACAGCAGCGAACTAGAGCCCTCCATTCTCGAACTATACAGCAGCGGCCAGACTCGATGTGCAGGGATGGAGAAGGAACGACGGGTGCGGATCATGACGGTTGGTGGAGAAGCACTCACGATCGCCTGGACCTCAACTCGGGGGCAGATATATGCCTCCAATCCTCGCGCGGAGGGCCTGGACGAAGCTGGTCGCTGTCGACGGGGCCTTGGAACCGCGTCGATTCACCGACGGCCTCCACCGGTCAGGTAGCCCTCGACTCGCAATCCTCGCCCTCGCAGATTCCCCTGCTACGTGCCTCTCGCCTGAGGAAGGAGATGAGAAGGGGCTCGCCGAGATTGCCACCGGTCTCCTCTGCAGCGTGCAATGCGACCGGCGACGGCGGACCACCTTCCTCCACCACTAGTCACTCACTCACTCGGCGATGCGACGTGCGAGCTGCCGGCCTCCGTCGGCAGAACCGACTTGCGGAACCACCGCGCCTTCCGCGCGGGCGACACGTCGACCATCCGCAGCACGTACGCTGTCGACTCTCGCGGATACTCCAACGCCGCGTAGCCCGCGATCTCGCTCGTCCGAACTCCCAACACTCGTCGCCGTTCCATCTCCCAGAATGCCTCGGGCATCGTGGTCACCGATCGACACAAGTCGCCGGTGACCAACGTGTTCGTCCCGCCATAGGCGGCCGTCGTACGACGGTCCAACTCCTATATGCTCGCCGGCGCTGGGTGGCTCATGGGTCTCGTCGAAGTGTCCCTGCGAGCGAGCTGGGAGTACCCGTTCATCGAGCTGTCGCGAGCGATCCCCCAAACACCGATCGCCATGTGGTGCGTGTGGAACCGCGAGCTGCTCCAGGTCCCGACCCGGGACCCGGCCGTAATCCGTCGGACCGAGAACGCCATCCGCAAGACGGGGCACATGGTCGATGAGTGGGTCGATGCGAACGCGGCCCGGGTGTTCCTCCTCAAGTGCACGTGCGAAGACTACGACAGTCCTTGGACGCTCATCTCGGACCATGAGTGCTGGGACGCACCCCCCATCATGTACCTGGACGGTTGGGCCAACATGCGGGTCATGGCGTTCGGAGCGGAGAACCCTCGGCGACTCCTGTCGGCCTTCCGCAAGTGGGGGCCGACGGAGCTCGTGAGCAAGCGAACGCTCGCTCTCTCGGTGCTCCCCACGAGCGTCTACGCGAACGCCCTTTTTGAAAACTTGACCGAACGGCAGTCGAACGCGTTGCTAACTGCTTCCCGGTTTGGTTACTACACCTCGCCCCGACCGGTGACGACCGAGCAGATCGCCACCAGTGTCGGGGTCAGCCGAACTACCTACGAAGAGCATCTCCGAAAGGCGGAAAACCGGGTCATTTCGGCGATTATACCCTACCTCCAGCTGTTCGCGACTGCGGAGCACCCTCCCGAAGAGCTTCCCCTGACCGGAGCCTCTCGCAACCTCCTCGGCCAGCGACCGCGTCGCGGCGCGGGATAGGGAGAGCCGCCGCTCCCCCCCTTGATCACCCCGCGGCCTCCCGCGGGAGACCCGCCGAGAACGCGGCAGGTTCAAGTGATAGAGAATCCTCCCCGAAGTGAGGGACTATGGCAGGAACCGCGCGGGTGATGTTCGGGCTGCTGCTGGTGGTGGTGGGACCCTTCCTGTTGCTCACTCCGGTGGGATTCGTCTTCGGAATCCTGCTCTTGCTCCTGGGTCTCTTCCTCCTCGTATCGGGGATCCGGGCCAGCGGGGTGCGCGGGCGGATCCACGAGTGGCGGGATCTTCCCCGCCTCATCGTTCCCCCGTCCACGACGGCGGGCGCCCCACCGGTCGCCCCGGCGCCCAGCGGCACAGAGGAAACTCCTCCGGCTACCGACGCCTCGACTCCCCCCAAGTTCTGTCCCGCCTGCGGCCAGGGCAATGCGCGGGCGGCGGCGTTCTGCGTGAAATGTGGGAAGCCGCTCCCTCCGCCTAGCTGATCGAGCGGAACCGGCTTCCTCGTCCGCAGTTTGCCGCCTCTCTCACTCTCGCTGGGGTCGATGCAGGACACCACGCGTAGCCCGCCCACGCCGGCCGAAGCCACCGGCTTTCGCACGACACCGGACTACGCCGCGACCGTGGACTTCCTCGAGGGCATCGCCTCCGCCCACCCCGATCTGGTCCGTATCGAGAGCTTTGGGAGAACCGGAGAGGGCCGCGACCTCAAGATCGTGATCGTCTCCCGGGACGGGGTCTTCGATCCGAAGGTCGTACATTCGTCCGGCCGGGTCGTCCTTCTGGCCCAGAACTGCATCCACGCGGGCGAACCGGACGGCAAGGATGCTTGTCTCGCGCTGCTCCGGGACATGGTCGGAGAGAGGGGCCCGAGGAATCTCCTGGAGCACGTCGTTTTCGTCTTCATCCCGGTCTACAACATCGACGGGCACGAGCGGAGGTCCTCCTTCAACCGGATCAACCAGACCGGACCCGATCCGGCGGGCTGGCGGGCGAACGCGACCAACCTCAACCTCAATCGCGACTACATGAAGGCGGACGCGCCGGAAACGCGGGCGTTCTTCCGCATGTTCCACCGGTGGATGCCGGATTTCTTCGTGGACAACCACGTCACGGACGGGACCGGTTTCCAGTACGACGTCACGTTCGCGCTCGATTCCACGCCGGACGTCTTCCCGTCCACGGCCGAATGGCTCCGAACTCGCGTCGCTCCGGAACTCGTGGACCGGGTCAACGCCGCTGGCCATCTCGCGTTCCCATCGACCGTCTTCCTCCACGATGACACCGACCCGTCCCGGGGTCTGGCGTTCAACGACAATCCTCCGAGATTCTCCACCGGCCAAATGATCCTCGAGAATCGCCCGGGGCTCCTGGTCGAGATGCACATGTTGAAGGAGTACCGGACCCGGGTCACGGGCAACTACGAGATCATGCGGGCGCTCCTGGAAGTGTTGAACCGGGACTCGGCGACCTTGCGCCGCTTGAACCAGGAGGCCGACCGAGCAGCCGCCGGCCTCGGCACCCCGGCGGTCCGACGCCAACCGTTCCCTGCGGTAATCGCGAGGAGCGGGGAGACTCGGCCGGTGAGTTTCCTGGGATATGAGTACACCCGTGCCTTGAGCGAGGTCTCCGGGACGATGGCGATCCACTACAGCCGGACCCCCTCGAACCTGACCCTGCCGATGGACGCCGGGGTCCAAGTGGAGGTCTCTATCCAACTCCCGGCGGGGTACATCATTCCCCCGCAATGGACCCACGTGATCGACGTCCTCGCCGCCCACGAGGTCTCTCTACGCCGGACGACAGCGGAGTGGACCGGCCGGGTCGAGCGGTACCGCTGCTCTGGAATGCGATGGCCGGCACGCCCGTTTGAGGGCCGGTATCCGATTCTGCGAGGAGGTAACGTCGAGCGCGCGTTCGGCCAGTTCGGAAACTGCACCCTGTCCGTCGAGACCCTGACCTTTCCGGCCGCATCGGCAGTCGTCGCGCTCGACCAGCGTCTCTCCAAGGTCGCGATCCACTGGCTGGAACCGGAAGCGCCCGACTCCGCCCTCCGCTGGGGGTTCTTCAATTCGATTTTCGAACAGAAGGAGACCGGCGAGGCCTACGTCTTGGAGAAGCTCGCGCGCGAGGAACTTGCGAAGGACCCAGCTCTCCGGGCGGAGTTCGAGCGGCGGGTCCAGGCCGATCCGGAGTTCGGAGGGACTCCCAGCGCCCGTCTCGAGTTCTTCTATGAGCGTTCGGGCTGGGGAGCGGCCAACCGGGTCGGGGAATACCCGGTCGGTCGTCTCCTCTCGCTGGAAGGATTGCCGGTCGCCTGACGAACCCTGCGGCGTGCTTCTGAACGGGCCGGATCACCGCTCCGGAGGGTTCGGGTGGCGAGGTCGAAGAGGATTCCGGGGTCTCCCCGGCGTACGACCCCCCTTCCCAGGTCTTGGGGTCCAGCCGTGGAGGTCCATACGGACCCGCCCTCCCCGAAAGGTCACCCCCTCCATCACGAGCCGCAACCTCTGCTCGCGCCCCTCCTCCCCCGGGAGGGCGATCCGACCTCCGGCGGCCACTACCCGGTGCCAGGGCAGCCCCTCTCCGGATTGCAATGCCCAAACCGTCAGCCGTTGGGCCCCGGGGAATCCCGCGGCTAGGGCCACCTGGCCATAGGTGATCACCCGCCCCCGGGGCACCTTCGCGATAACGGCTCGAAAAAGTGCGAGCGTGGACAACTCTTGGCCCCTAGCAGCCCACCCGCTCAGATTCCATGATTATTGCGCTTCGCACCGAACCTTGCCGACACCCCTGACCCGACTACGGCCGGCCGGGCCAGAAGCGTTAAGGCCCACTCCGAATGGATAGCCGATGAACTCCTCCCAGCGACCTCATTCGACCCACTATGCCTTCGAGGCTCTAGCGGACGGGGTCCACGCGGGCCGGGCCCGACCCGAAGGAACTGCGCTTTCGAACACCGGCATCATCGACCTCGGTGGGTCCACTCTGGTTTTCGACACCAGTCTCACCTTGCATTCTGCCAGGGACATTCGGATGGCCTCGCTCGCGCTGACTCACCGACCTCCTACTCTGAGTGCGAACAGTCACTGGCACCTCGACCACATCCTCGGCAACCAGCTCTTCGCCGACCGACCGATCTACGCCACCCAACGAACCATCGAGATCGTCCTCGAAAAGCGCGCGGAGCTGCAATCGGAGCTCACGCGGGAGAAGCTCGAAGCGGACATCCAGGAACTCGAAGGTCAGCGTCGGGCCGCCTCCACCGATGCCGGGCGAGCCGTCTACGACGCCGCCCTCCGGCTGAACCGGACGCTGCTCTCGGAGGCTCCCGAGCTGAAGCTCACGCCGCCCTCCACCGGCTTCGATCGAGCGCTGAAACTCCCGGGAGAGCACGAGGCCTCCCTCCTTTCCTTCGGGAGCGGGCACACCGAGAGCGATGCCATACTGTTCCTGGCCAAGGACCGGATTCTGTTCGCCGGAGACCTCGTTGTGGCGGAGACACATCCCAACCTCATGTCCGGGGATCCCGAACACTGGCTCACGGTGCTCGAGCGAATTGAGGGGCTGCGCCCGGAGCGGATCGTGACCGGACACGGCCCGGTCAGCTCCGCCGAGACCCTCGGGGTGATGCGGGACTACCTCACCACGGTCCTCGAGCTGGCCCGGGAACCTGGAGACCCCGCCATCCCGTCGAGATTCAGCCGGTGGACGGAACCGGACCAGTTCAAAGGCAACATCGCCTACGTACGCTCTCGTTCTTCGACCGGAAATCCTACGTGAAGCATCACGCCGGTCGAAGGCTCGAGCATCGCGCGACGTCGGCCCCCTCACTGGCGCCGAGAGGTGCGTCCTCAGAGCCACCGCCGAGCGAAGATGTATCAGGTAGAGTCGCGTGAGGTGAGGGTCGGGCGTGGATTCGAAGATGAGTGGGTCCGAGGCTCTCCCGAGCGAGAAGGAAACTCGGGATTGCCCCCAATGTCACGAACCGATGGAATCGGGCCGAGTCGTCGGGATGACCGCCGCGACCTCTCTTCAACTCTATCCGGCGACCATCGGCTGGGTCCCGGAGATCGTCGAGCCGACCAAGAGGGGTTTTCAGGATCAATACCTCGCGGAACCGTTCAGCCAGATCGTCTTCGGGGCCATGTGGTCGAAGAGGCCCCGGTTCCCCGCATGGCGCTGTCCGAAGTGCCGCTTGGTGATCTTCGTCTATCCTGAGGACGACCTGGCCTAGCGAAGCCCTAGCTATGGGTGCGCCGCCGAGTCTTGGCCACACCCTTCCCGCCACGGCCTGAACGGTATCTCTAAGGGCTAGGTTCCGGATTCGGGACCGTGGCCGACCAGATCTGCGTCGACTGCGGTAGGCCGTTGGCCCACGACGGAACGTGCGCTTGGTGCAGTTCGTCGGGGTCGGGGAAGGGTAGTCCTTCGATGCCGTTGCATCGGCCGAACGACCCATTCCCCGAAAGCGTGACCGTCTGGGACAGGGGCCAACGTTGGCTGCAAGTGCTGGCGGTCACGCTGCTCTTGGTCGGCGCGGTGTTCCTCGGAATCGCCGCCTTCTCCGCCGCGACCTGCTCAAGCAGCCACCCCTGCTTTGGCGGCGGTGAGGGAACGGACCCCTTGATCGGCGTCCTCTTCTTGGTCGCCGCCGTTCTGCTCTTCGTTGCCTGGGCCCGGACTCGCCGGGAAGGGATCCCGACCTGAGCGCCCCTAACCTCTGGAGGGCGCTGCGCCTCGAATCGATTTTCCCCAGTCCGGATCGGGTCGTCCCTCGACCTCCCTCGATGCGGCGTCCCAAGATTCGATGAATCCGCCACTTTCCGAACGCGCGAGCGGTTCCGGGATGGAATTTGAAATACCAGAACCTCTCTACGGTCACTCACTCTCGGTCGCCGGCCGGGAAAGCAGCAGCAAATGGCCAAGCCCAAGAAAGGGAAGAAGGGGAAGAAGTAGGGCGATCCCGCCGATTCTTCCGGTGAGCCACCGGGGGGGATTGCTTGCACGAACCTCCCTCGCCGTTCCGGCGAATGGCGGGTGTTTGTGGATCTCCCCCAATCCTTTTTTGTGTCTAGAGTAGCGCGCGCTCTATCGGAGAAAAGTGTCTCCCCAGGCGGTTGGGGTCGTTCTGTCGAGGGGCGGTCCGTCAGAGCGCGGCGGCGTCGGGACCGCCCGACGAATGGGGGCGCGTGCAGCCCAGGCTAGGTCGGTGGCGAACGAGGTGCGGTGTGGATAAACTCCAATAGACGATACCTGATTGGGACGAGGGAGGCCTATGCCAGCAAACGGAGGGGACGCCTTAGAGGCTCGTTTGACCCGCTGGCTCGACGAAGAGGGGTTGACTCATCGTCGTGTCGACGTGCAGGGAATGAGATTCGCTCTCGAGGTGAAGAGCCACACCGGTCTGACTTACAACGTTGGTCAGCAAGTGCCGCCTAGTGATGCGATTGCTATCTCAGGTTCGATTATCCTGCCGGACAAGTTCAAGAACACATTTGAGCGAGCGCCGAAACGCAAGCGACTGCTATTTCTGCAGGATCTTCGGTTTGACCTATTGCTAGCTGGCCACACTTTCGGGTTCAACCCACCAACCGGGACGCCGAATCAAATCGTCGTTGGCGCCCAAGTCTGGGAGGATGGGCTGACCAAGGATTCGTTCATGCGTGCAATGCAGCAGGTGGTGAACGGACTCGTTCTTGTTGTTTGGTCCGTTGACGAAGGCACGTCCTACCTGACTTCTGCGAGAAAATCGCGCCGGAAGCGGCCGACGGGATAGCGCATTCCGGGAGATGGCGCTCTCGCCGGTGCTCATTGCTGCTCTCCGTTCACTCGCCGTGAACGAGAGGCAGGAATCGAAGGAACTCGACTTCAAGTGCGAGTTCTACCCCGAGGGGTCATCGGCAAAAGAAGATTGGTGCGAGATTGTGAAGGACATCGCGGCCTTCGCGAACACGGGAGGCGGGGTGATAGTCTTCGGTTGTGACTCACAAGGTAGGGCAGTTCCGTTTTCGATAGAGAAGCTGTCAAGGCTCGACCCTGCGAAGGTTACGGACCAGATGCGAAAGTACACCGACGAGCACTTTGCGTTCATTCGGTCGGAGCGAGTTACCCGTCGGCGCAAGGTGCGCCTCGCCTGGATGATCGGTCCCTCAGAATATCCTCTGATCTTCACGAAGGACCCCCCTCACACTGAAGGTGGAAAGCGCGCCGGGCCCGCGTTCCATATCGGCCAGGTCTACTTTCGGCACGGAGCGAAGAGCGAACCAGGGACCCCTCTCGACCTACGAGATTTCTTTGACCGGGAGCTGGCTAGAAGACAGAGTCTCCTGACCGTTCCGGTGAATCAGCCCCAAGACCTCACTCTAGGTCGCGTCGGCGGGGTCGCAGGCGCTACCCTCCTCCGTCGCCTCGCAATGACCTACAACCGGGCTCGCCATGCGGCGGAGGCTCTACCCCGAACCGCGCATGGTCCAGGGGCGGTCAACCCGGTCGGGAGTCGCGTCCTTGCAGGGCCGGCTCGCGTGACGCGACCGGGGGCGACTCGTCGTCGTAAGAGAGCACGACCACGCCGGAAGTCCACCTAGGGTAATCCGCTGAATCGCAAGTCGCGTGTCGATGCGGATGGCCCAAAGATGGCTAGGCGCGACCTTGGACTCTCCAACCAGTGCCCCAGCTTCCGTAGCTCTCGGACCATGAGTGCGTCGATAGGCACCCGCATCCCGCCGTACCGAACCTTGACGCTCAGGGCTTCCTCGACCTCGCGGGTCAGGTCCCGGGCGGCCGGCCCCGTGAGCCGAACGACCCACTCCTCATCCCGGATGAACGACCCCTCACCGTGCGTCTTCAGGAACCGCAAGGCCGCCGCATCCACGACCGAACGGAAGGGTTCCTGCCAATCGAAAACAAACGCGTCTTTGGACTCGGTAGGGTCGTGCAAAAATGGAATACTGGGGTCTAGGCCGACCTTGGCGATGGCGACCCGCGCCTTTATGGCGAGGACGCCCAAGGCGTAGTTGATCGCGGCGTTCTCGTGTGTGGTCGCGTTGCGGTGGAGACCCCACCCGTAGTAGCCACTCCGCCTCGAGACGCCGATGCGACCCCAGTACTCGGTCGCCCGGATGGACTCCTCTTGCCGAACCTCTTCGATGGTTCGTGCGTGCTCGAGTGGCGCCCCCGTCTTCGCCTCAACTAGCGCTTTTGCCACGGTCAATCTGAGCTTCGGATTCAGGTGCGCCTTCATCTGGGCGATTCGTAGCGTCGCGTCGTTTCGGTTCCAAGGGATGAAGGTCGCGAGTGGCGTCCCTCCCTTGCCCACAAGGGACAGCGTGACGCCGAACTTGCCGAGCGCCTTGAGCGCCGGATAGCTGACGAATCCCTTGGTGTTGGCTACGATGATCGTGTCGTAGCCGGTGTCGAACGGGGGACGAATGGTTCCGTCCGGTAACTCGATGCCATCGCTGGTAAGTCGGATGTTCTGGGGACCTGGTCCGTCGAGATAGAGTACCCGCATACCCGGGTGAGGTCGCTCGACGTTATAGCGACGATGAATGACGACGGAACGCCACCCTTCGAGCAGAGGCTGGGCACGGTGTGACTCCCCCCGCGCGGCCGCCAGCTCAGTTACTACGTGACGCATGCGCGCCCGCGTTCAGGGAGCTGCCTTTGGGGGCCCACCACTCTCTATCCTCTCTTTCGCCGAGCTGCTCCCGAGCCCCTCTACGCGCGCCCGCGCATCCTGTGGGAGCCCTTTCTCACTGCTTTCGGGCCGCCTGCTCCGACCCGATACGCGGCCCCGGCTGGAGACCTTCGCGGCGGTAGTCCCCCTGCGCCCGCGCGGGACTAGGCACGAAAACCCGTTTGTACAGCCCGGTCTATGACCGTGTTGCTGCCGGTCCCTACCTCCTGAAGCGTCGTGGATCATCCTGCCATGACCCATCTCGAACCCCGCCCGAATCGTCGTTGGCCGGCGGTGTTTGTGGGTATCGTGGTGGCTCTGTTTCTTGTGTTCTCGCTTGGACCTAAGGGTTTCCTGACTCGGTCGCAGGTCTGTCAACTTGGGTCATCCATAGGGACCTACACGATTCTGACTCCGAACGACCTAGCAAACATACCCGACGGTGGTTATGCGAGCATTACCACATACGGCTGGAACTACACAATGGTCTCAGGGGGTGTCACGGTCGGCCCCCTGAAACCGATGCCTCCCTTCGCCATTACGGTGTCACACACCGTCCCCACTTCCGGGATTCTGTCAGATTGGGCCGATTTCAATTGGACGTTCTACCGAACTCAGAACACAACAGTCGCCGGTGCGGCCTCTGCCCCCTGCACTCAGCCGTTCCTCGCCCAAGTTCAGTTCTATGGGGTGTGCGGCGGCGTAGGAATGGTGATTTCGATTTCGAACAACTCAACTGATGCTTCCGATCCTCACACTTGGAGCGGCAACTCCCAGTACAACGGGACCGGTGTGGAGTGCCCAACTCTGACCCCCGGTGCATATGTCTGGTTCAACACGTCGTTCGATCCATCGGATTCGTCATGGGGGAAACCGGTCGACCTCAATCTGTGCAACCAATCCGGATACTACCCCCTTGAGGCGGATGGTCAAGTTCAGATCCCGGTACGGGTAGTCGTTCCGCTTGGGGGGACCGTCATCTCGTCGGTCGGATATCTGACCTGGAGCGCGTTCGGATATAGCCACAATCAATCGATTCTCTACGATTTGCCAATGGGTTGGAACTGGTTACTTTCGCCAGTGGGCCCATCGAGTCAGTCATTCGACTTGGGTAGTGGGCACGTACCTGCCGCTGGTTTCGAGCGGTTGGCGTGTGCCGCGTAGCAGGGATTGCCCAGTCCACGCGTCGATTGAATAATGTGAACCAGTGACGGTGAGCTCCACCGTCGCCATGCCCACGGATCATGGGCCAATCGCACCCTGAATGGTTCCGTCGACCTCACGCTGGGGTTGGAGCCACGGTACCGAGGCATCGTCTTGGTCGACGCGAGGAGTCCCCCTCCCTGACCCTCCCCCGACTCGTCGGGCGGTCCTACCGCCGCCACGCTCTGACGGACCGCCCCCCGACAGAACGCCCCTGATTGCCCCGGGAGACATTTTTCTCCGATAGAGCGCGCGCTACTCTAGACACCCAATCCTTTTTTCACCCAGTCGCCGCCTCGAATCTTTGCCTCCCGCCGGTGGCTCGCCGCGAGAACGCGCGCGGGGCTTCCGTGAGCGAAGGACGAGCGAAAATTAGGGTATATCGAGATTGATGTTCAGAGGTCCCGAGTAGGCCGCGGGAGGCGCCTTCGCGGTCACGTTGACGTACTGGATGGGGGAATAGCTTACGGAGAAGCTGACGAACTGGAAGGGGGGACTGACGGTCGCCCCCGTGATGCGGAAGCAGACCGTGCTGCAGGTCAGCGTCGCTTGGACGTCTTGCGAAGTGTGGACGGAGAACCCTCCCGTGCTGGCCAGAAGACTCCCCTCGACGTACCAGTCTACGGCGGTCACTTGGACGACCGCGCCTCCACTGGTGAACGCCGCCACGTCGGCGGCCACGACTCCGACCAAGGTGATGGCCGCGACCCCGATACCCAAGTAAATCCAAGGTACGTGGAAACGGCGTGGCCGGAGCAGGCCGACCTGGTCGTATCCGCCATAGAACGTGGCGACCGAGTCATGCATCATTCAGGCCTCCTCCGACCAACGCCCGGGTCGGCCCGCTTCTGCAGACATCGGCTGCCTTTGCCCGCGCGCTGTTTTCAACGCCGGCGCAGGTCCCACCGCCGTGGTCTATGTGCCTTCCACATACTTGAGGTCGCGCTTTCAGAAGCCGCGCCGGCGGCCGGTTTTCCGGATAGCGCCGAGGTGCGAGCACGGGGTTTTGCTAGTGGTATGGAGTACGGACCCGCCGCCGCGGCACTTCAGTCGTAGAGATCACCGGCCCGGCCGAGAGCCATCCTGCCGGCCAAGCCCTCAGCGGAGGCTGACTTATCCCCGTGGAGCATGGCCCGAATCGCAATGGCGACCGACGAGGGAGTCCCAGGCCCTGCGCCCCCACTTTCCGGAGCGGTCCCTCCCCCACCGGTTCAAGGCCCGGAGTCGCACGGGTGGACGATCGCGATCGTCGTAGTGGTGGTCGTGGTCGTGACTGCCGGCGTAGGTATTGGGATCCTGCTCGTGTCGCATGCGGGGTCCTCAACGTCCCAGGACACGATCACGAGCTTCGGCTTCGAGTGGAGGACCGGTTCCTTCTGCAGCAACATCGCCATGTCGACCCCGACCGTTCCGTTCCACGTCGACGGCGGGTCCCACTTCAATCTCTCGTGGTACATCATCTGCCAGAACGGCACCGGCCAGGGTTCGACCTACACGATCCAGTCGGTCAGCGTTCTCTCCTCGGGATTCACCCTGGTCTCGTCCAACGTCCCCGTGACGGTCTTCAACACCCACTGGACCTACCTCAACGTCACCCTCTCCGCGCCCAGCGCTCCGTTCTCGGGGCAGGTGTTCGTACAGATCGGGGCCACCCCGGGCTAGCCGTGGCGATTTAGGTCGGGGCTTCCGCCACGCTCGCCCGGGAGTGGGTCGAGGAGGGGGGCGGCTAGGGTTCGGCAGACGTTAGACTTCGGTGGAGCTACCATCCGGTTCATCCGTGACCTCGAGGCGGCCAAAGTGAAAGCGGTCGCCCCGGGCAGTCCACGCGCGTCGAACGAACCGTTGTTGTGCGCGGGTCTCGGTCACGGAGAACGCCAAGGATACGTACCAGGCGGCGGGCGCGTAGATCAGGATCGAGGTGAAGAAGAGCCCCGGGCTGAACACGAACCCGGGGAGCACCACCAGCACCAGGACGCTCGTCCCCCCCACGACCAGCAAGAGCGCGGCCAGCCAGAGGAGGGGGAACTCGAGGGAGTCGGTGATTCGCGTCCGCACCCGACTCGCGAGGAACGGGCCCGCCGGTGCGATGAGGAGAGCGAGCCCGAGCCCGGCGAGTACCTCCGCCGGGAAGAAGCGGAACGGCCGCTCGACCGCGAAGCTCGGCGCCAGGTCTCCTTGACGGACCACCATCGTCAGGAAGATGACCTCGAACCCGAGGGTGATGAACAGCAGGATCCCGAACCGTCCCCAGACTTCGCGTGCGGTATCCGGCCGCCGCGGCGGGGTCACGATCACGTGGCGGTGGATTGCGGGGAGGGTCGCGATCAGACGCAGGACCCCGAACGTGACGTAGTCCCCGAGCACCAGAGCGGAGACGAAGGCGGCGGCGAACCAGAGGCCCGAGAAGAGGGCCGTGACCGCCAGGAGCAACAGGGTGACCCCGAGGAGCCGGTAGCCGGTCCATTGGGCCTGGGCGTGGAAGAACTGGTTGACCACCAGCACGTAGCCGACGACCAGCAGGAGCGGGACGATCCACAGGAGTCCGGTCGGGAGTTGGGTTTCCGGAGGGGGGACGACGGGGGCCATGGCCAGCCGGCCGACCCGCTCTCCCGTCACCGGGACCTCGTCGAGAGAGGTTGTGTCGGGTCAACCCAGGGCGTCGAGGTCGGTCCGCAGGTCGACCCCGTGCTCGAGCACCGACCGGAGGTTCGTGAGGTAGTAGGCCCAGCCGGATTGGATGCCGCCGTAGAGGGCGACCCATTGCTTCCCCGACTTGAACCCCCGGTGGGTCAACGAGAGGATCGTCCCCCTCCCCTTCCTCTCGAGCGTGAACCGGGCCTGAGTGACGAACGTCTTCTTTCCCGCGAACCGGTCGACCCAGTCGACGTGGAGCTTCTTCGGTGGGTCGAACGCTCGGACCTTCCCGCGCATCGTGTACCCACCCCGCCAGGAGAGCCGGTACGCCCCGCCCTTCTCCGGAGCGACCACCGCCTTGTGAGCGAACCACTTCGTCAACTGGGCCGGTTCGGTGAGGGCCGCGAAGACGCGGCTCGGCGAGACGGCGTAGAAGTACGTCTGCTCGATGGGGGGAACCTTCGCCATGGACTCGTCCAAATGGGTCGGTTAGATAAGGCGTCGGCCCGAAGGCTCATCGGCCGCGGCATCCCGCAGCACCGACCCCTGGCCTCAACGACGGTCGGAGGCCGAGTACAACGGGTCCTCAGGTTAGCAGGATGAGCAGGGAGACCGCCAACACCACCAGCAGCAGGAGGAACCACCAAGGGACGCCTCGCGCGGTCGGGGGTGGCCCCCGCGGAATCCTCCGGGAAGGCGCGACCGGATCCGGGGGCGGAGAGGGCAATCCCGGTTCCGCTGGTGGGAGGGTTGCGGTCATCGCATCCAAGTCGAGCAGGGGGCGGTCGCCCGCTTGCCTGAAGGGGAAAGGTCCTATTGGGCTTGACCCGAAGCCGCGAGGCGGGATCGGAGCCGGGAGAACACCTCGAGGTTCTCCAACCCTCGTCCAATACCGGCCTCTCCCGAGGGAAACTTCTCCCGGGCAAAGAAGGCCCGTACCTCGGCCTCTCGACCAAGTCCCAGCACCGGAATGGCCTCGGAGAAGAGGTGGGAGAGGTCGGGGGCCCCTTCGAACCTGCGCTCGAGCGTTCGAGCGTTCTTCTGCAGCCAATCCCACACCGGCGCTCGGCCGTCAGGGTTGACGGCCAGCGAGCGGAGTGAGAAGTAGACGAGGAAATGCCGCATCCGGGCGTCCAGAATCCCGTCCAGTACCCTTCGGACCGACTCCGGTCCGCGCAGCACCTCAAAGGCGACGCACGTCAAGAACGCGGCATCCGGGTCCTCGCTCCGGGCCCGTTCCACCAGTCGCTCGACCGCCTCGGGAGGGCCGTACTGAGCGGACGCCGCCGTGATCGCCCATCGCAACGCCGGCTCCTCCTGGTCGATGGTGTCGAACCTTCCCACCAGGGACCGACCGAATGCTTCGTCCACGCTCGCGAGGGCCGCCGACGCATACTCGCGGAGGATGGCGATGGACTCGACGCCCCTTCCCTGCGGCTCCGTCGGGCAGCGGTCGAGGACGGCCCGGCAGAACCGCCGGGCGGTCTCGCAGAAGGTGGGTTCGTCCCACAGGAGACGACGTAGGAATCGGATGGACTCGAGACCCTCGCGCGAGGTGACCGGCTCGGCCGCGGAGCGTACCTCGAGGAGGGTCCGATTGTACTCCGCGAGGGTGTAGTCACCCGAAAGCAGGAACCCCTCCGCGTCGTGGAGCATCCCCCACCGGTCGAGGGGAGAATGGGCCATCGCATTCGCCCACATGCGCTCGCGCAATCGGGGCTCGAGGAGGACACGGAAGAAGCCCCGGCGATCCGGGTCGATGCGGAAGGAGGCGCCCTCCCGCATCGGGTAGGCGACCGAGGGAGAGTCGAACAGTACCGTCTGCTGGACCCCGTCGATCTCGAGACGGAGGGGGATCGGCCAGGGGTCCGACGGCGCATCCCGGGGGAGGTACAGAAACCGGTCCTGCTCCAAGCGGAGTCGCGGGCCTTCCTGGCTCACTCGAACGCACGGGTGGCCCTGGCGTTCGACCCACGTGCGCATCACCGTCGCGACCGACCGGCCCGAGACGGACTCCAGCGCCCGCCAGAGGTCCTGGCTGCTCGCGTTCGCGTACTGATGACGTCGGAGGTACTCGGAGATGCCTTTTCGGAAACTCTCCTCACCCAGGTACCCCTCGATCATCCGGATCAGTCGACTCCCCTTTTGGTAGGTCACCTCGTCGATGAGGGTTTGGATCTGGACCGAATCGATCGACGGCGGCATGACGGCGTGCGTCGCCATCAGCGCGTCATTGATGTCGCCCCGACGAGTTTGTCCGACGAACTCGGCCCAAGGGTCCTCGCGCAGCCGAGTTCGCTCTTGGACCATGGGCACAGCGAAGGTGGCGAACGCCTCGTTGAGCCAGAGGTCGTTCCACGATTCCATGGTCACGAGGTCTCCGAACCACTGATGGGCCACCTCGTGGGCAATCGCCGCCTGGGCGAGCCGACGGCTCTCAGGGGAGGTCGTCTCGTCGAACAACAGGGCATCGTCGGACCCCGAGATCGCCCCCCAATTTTCCATGGCGCCCCAAAAGTCCGGGATCGCCACGAGATGGAGCTTCGGAAGGGGATAGGGCAGGCCATAGTACTCGCCGTATCCGTGCACCGCTGCGGCGGCCTCCTTTGCGGCGTTCGTCGCCTTCGCCCGGGACCCGGGCGCCGCCGCGACGATGATACGGGTTCCGTGCTCGTCCATCTCCACTTCCTCGAGCCGGCCGATGCCGAGGTAGAGGAGGTAGGACGACATCTGCGGCGTGGGCGAGAAACGCCACTCGCGTCGCCCGTCCGGCAGCAGCCGAGATTCGGCTTCGGTGTTCGAGATCACTTGGAGCTCGGGCTGGGTGGTAACCTGGAGGCGGAACACGGCTTTCGCGTTGGGTCGGTCGACGCAGGGGAAGAAACGGCGACATCCCTCCGGTTCCATCTGGGTCGTCAAGACCTTCCGCTCCCCCCTCCCGGACACGAAAAATCCGGTCTGGATGCCGCGAACCACCTTCCCGGAGAAGACTACCGTCAGCGGCTCCGACGGGACAACCGCCGAGCGGAGGACGAGCTTGCCTCTCTTCGAGTCCAGCTCGAACGCCGTCGCCGCATCCTTCCACCGCACCGATTCGATCGTCAGGTCCGTCGAGTCCAGCTCCAGCGGAGCCGGGCCGGAAAGACCGGAGATGGCCACCCGACCTCGGAACGATTCGGAAGGGTAGTCGACCTCGACCGCGAGATCGTATTGCAGCACACTCCCCGGCACCCAGACGCGGAATGTAATCCTTCCCTTGTCGTCCCCGGGCACCATGCGCGCACTGGGGCTGCACGAAACTCCTCCCCGTCCCCCACGCAGCCCCTCACTGAGGGAAGGCGAGGTGGGGGCGTGCACGACTGCCCGCGGCGTCCCGCCGCGATCATGTTCACCGACCTGGTAGGATTCAGGAAGCTCGGACAACGGAACGAAGAGGGGGCGTTCCGCCTGACAAGGGAGTTCCAGCTCCGACCGACCGCGCGGGCGCCTAGGGGTCGACGCGGCGTCCGCGACTCAGCGCGCCGCCGGCTGAGGGACCGACCGTCGGACCATCCAGGCAGAGTAGAACGGGAGCGACCCGCCTTGCGGGGCGCCGTGAAACTCCGTCCGGGTGAACAGGAACCGTGCTTCGAACGTCTTTGTCACATCCTCGAGCGAAGGTCGATGGGGTGGCCCGTGCGGCCCCTCGTGCTCACGAGCCACCCATGAGAGAACGAAACTACCGTCCGGACGAAGGATTCGGGCAACCTCGCGGGCGTAGTCCGGTCGTCGGCCGATGGGAATGGTGTGGAAGCAGCCGATGTCCACGAGACCCCCGTAGCTCTCAGCGGGGTCCGCGATCGCCAGCGCATCACCGGTCCGCACGTCGATCGTGAGCCCTTCCGCCTGGGCTCGGGCCTCGGCGGCCCGGATCGCCCCTGGGGAGATGTCGATGCCGTGGGCCCGGAACCCCTTCCGGGCCAGGTAGAGGACGTTAGAGCCCGCGCCACAGCCGATGTCGAGTACCGCCGCGCCGGCGGGCAAGAACCCGCCCTCGACGGCCCCGACCACCACGGGGCTCGGGTCCGGGTCGAACCACGGCAACTGGTTGTAGGGTGTCTCCTCGTAAGTTGCCCGCCACATGGCTCCGTGCTGGGCGGAGCTCCCCCGACGGGAGGTCCTTCTGACCTTCATGCCCACCCCGGTCGTGTCCAGAAGCCACAGTTCCCGTGGCTAATCAACGAATGCCCGACCATGCCCGGGGGGGCGCACGGTCCGTTGTTCCGCAGGTCCTTCGGTGGGAGCCGAATAACCCTACCTTGGGCCCCCGAGATGACGAACGAACCAGGCGGAAGTCTCCACGGCCACGGCCTCGAGAGCGCCCTCCTCCTCGAAGAGATGGGAAGCTCCCGGGATCACGGTCAGCTTCTTCGGACACCGGAGCAACCGCATCGTCTGTTGGTTCAGCTTCCGGACCTCGGGGTCCTCCTCGCCGACGAGGATGAGAGTGGGACATCGGATGCGTTCCGCCACGGGGTCCCCTAGGTCGCTACGGGCCCCCCGAAGGACAATGGCGTCCACACGGTCGGCCCGCTCGACCGCCGCCCGCATCGCTACCGCACCCCCGGTGCTCGCGCCGAAAAAGCCCAGGGGTCGGGTCCCCGTCTCCGGCTGGTGGCCCAGCCAATCGGTGGCGACGAGGAGCCGTTCCGTGAGTCGAGGAATATCGAACCGGTACTGTGCCGTCCGCTCGTCCGTTCGGGCCTCGGACGCGGTCAGAAGGTCGAGCAGAAGCGTCCCGAGCTCCGCGGTCTGGAGCCGTCGGGCCACCTCTCGGTTCCGGGGACTTTTCCGGCCGCTCCCGCTGCCGTGGGCAAAAACGACGATTCCGCGGCCCGGGGGCCCGACGACCAAGTCGGCGTCCAGCTCGTGCGCCCCGAACGGAATGCGGACCTCGCGCTCACCCGGAGGACCCGGGTCGAAGGGCGCACCCATGACCGACTCCCCCCGTCCGACGAAGAGCATTGCTTCCTCCCGCAAGAGCCTGTCCCCGCCCAGAAGCCTATCCGTACCGTCGCTCCCGTCCGGTCGGGGCCGCCGGAGTGACCCTAAATGGGAAGGCTCCATCGAGGGTCGCCCGATGAACGGCCGACCGTTCCCCCCGCTACCCGCGCCGCACACGCGCATCGGAGTCGGGGGAGTCCTGCTGCGGAACGGCCATGTCCTCGTGAACCGGGCGGTCTACCGTCAGCGCTTCACCATCCCGAGCGGGTACGTCGAGCCCGGCGAGACCCTCGAAGCCGCGGTGGTCCGGGAGTTCACCGAGGAGACCGGGGTATCGACCCGAGTGGGAGCCCTCCTTCTCACCCGTCACAAGGTCATTCGGCCTGAGGAGAGCGACGTTTACTTTGCCTTCCGTCTCCACCACATCTCCGGGGAGCCCGTGGCACGCCCTCCCGAGATCGCCGAGGTGAGGGAGGTCGCGGTCGCCGATGCCGCACACGCCCCCTGGATCTCGAGCCTTTCCAGATTGGTCATCCGGTTAGCCGTCTCCCGGGTCCCCGGCTGGGACCGTTCATCGTGGGACGGAGGCGAGGCGCCCGGGCTCGCGTCGGAGACCTATCACCTCGAATGAACGGCCGGGCCTCGGGCTCGGCCGGTTCGAAGCGTCGGTAGCCACGTGCTGTGGCCTCGGCCGCCGTCGGGGGAGGAAGGGGACTTTAACCTCCCACACGCATCGGCCCGCGTGGCGAGGGTGTCCGTTCCGGTCTCATTCTCTCCGCACGACGGTCGAAGGTTCATCCTCGAGCTCGACCGACGGCTCGAGCGGCTCGACCGAGCCATCCTGGCGGCCGACTGGGACCTCTACTCGGGGCGCTCCGTGCGAGGGGCCGCCGAGTGGCAGCTCCGCCGTAGCTCTCTCCTCTCGGACGAGCGGATCCTTGGGTGGGTCCGGCCCGCTCTCTCGAGGAGCTGGCCGGAAGACCTCCGCCGTCGGCTGGAGCTCCTCGAGCGAATCCTCGTCGACACCCGGGTCGAGCAGCATCGCGAGGTCGTACGGAGGCGCGCCGAACTCACCCGGCGGGTCGTCGAGTTCCGACCCACTTGGGAGGGGCGCCGGGTGAACCGGGCGAAGGTGAGCCACGCCCTAGCGAACGACCCGAATCCGGCGCGACGCCGCCGGGCGTACTATGCCCTCGAACCGCTCTACCGTGCGCTCGAGGATCCGGTGCAAGAGCTCATCCAGGTCCGGAACGAGCGGGCTCGCGCCGCCGGACACCGTTCGTTCGCCGAAATGCGCCTTGGGTTCGAAGGGTTCACGTCCCAGCGGCTGGACGAGCTGGCGACGGCGGCCGCCCAGGCGGCCTCCCCCAGTGCCCGGCAACTCCGAGAGCGGGCTGCGGCGATCGCGGGGGTCTCCGGCTGGCACCCGTGGGACTTCTCCTACGCATTGAACCGCCTCGCCCCCCTCGCGGACCGGTGGTTCCCTCGCTCTTCGATGATGCCGACGATCCTCCGGGCCGTCGACCGATGGGGGTTCCGGACGGCCCAGATGCGGTTCCGAGTCGTCTTCCACGACCTTCCGGCGGGGGGCCTCACTCTGGCCCCGGACCCGCCGAGGGACGTTCGGATCTTGGTCCATCCGAGGGGCGGGTGGCGCTGCTACCTCATCCTCTTCCACGAGGTCGGACACGCGGTCCATTCCTCGCTCATCCGGGCGCCCCCGCATCTCCTCCGCTGGCACGAGAACATCCCCGGGTTCGGAGGGCTTCACGAGGGGATCGCCGGATTCTTCGAGGAGATTCCGAGGGACCCGGGGTGGCTCGCGGCGCAGGCGCACTTGGATCTCCCCTTGGCGGAGTCAATCTCCCGAATGCGATGGACCCAGGAGGTGCTCCTGACGGCGTGGAACGTCGCCTGGTCGCGGACGGAGCAACTGCTCTACCGCCGGCCCGACCACGACCCGATGGGGGAAGTCCACCGCCTCGAACGGAGACTGTTCGCGTTTGACGAGTACGAACCGCTCTCGTTCGTGGACTCGTTCTGGATCGATACGCCTGTCTATGCCCAAAACTACCTGTTCGCGAGCCTCTTCTCCGCCCAGCTCGCCCGGTTCGTCCGAGAACGGTTCGGAGGGCCGCTCTGGCCGAACTCCAAGGTCGGACCATGGCTCCGCCGGGAATGGATGGCTCCCGGGTCTCGCTTCGACTGGGTGCCCCGGGTGCGCGAGGTCACCGGGGACTCCTTTGGAGCGGCCGCGTTCGCGGCGGCGGCGCGGTCGGAATGACCGCGGTGGAAGGGGCTCGTTCGGTTCCCGACTGCTCCCGCTAGCGCGTGGGAGGTCCGACTCGCTCCGAGAGCAGGGCAGCAACCTGGGGGATCTCCTTGAGGGCGACGGGACGGCCCATCGCGAAAGGGCCGTTCGCGTCCCCCTTCTCGACCCGGATTTCGGCCTCCCCCCAATGCTGGAGGTCGTGGGCACTCAGATGTAGGACATGGTCGAACTCCATCCGACCGCGCGGAGGGTCGTCTCCGAACAGCGCGAAGAGGCAGGTCCCGAAGTCGACGAACGACCGTAGTACCGCGGCCATCGTCTCCGCCGGATACATCACGGCGATTCGGTGGGCGTTCGACAGCAGGAGGACGAGCGGCCGTGCGCTCTGTGACCGGGAGGAAAGCAACTCCTGGGTGTGGGAGGGGAGTCTCAGAAAGTCTACGATCCGGCGGATGTTGTCCGGTGGCTCGTCCGAGCGTATCACCGCCGAGATCGCCACGTTCGCACCGGTGTCGTTCTGACGGAGGTCGTCCGGCGCCACGACGCTGAGATGGTCCGTCGACACCACGCCGAGGGCAAGCGGCTCGGTCGGGTCCGGCAGCTGACCGGCTAGTCGGATGTCGGTCCAGAAGTACTCCGAAGGACCGCGGCAGCCGAGGGCGTAGCCGACCCAGTGGAGAAGCGGTCGATGGGTCCCGAACAGGATGACGGTCGTCGGTCGCCGGAACAGGTCGAAACGTGCGTCCGCCTCGCTAGAAATCGGTGTCACTGTACTACCAGAGAGTGATGGTCTACTCCCGTAAAAACGATGCACCCGAGTCGCGGGTTCGCCCCGAGGGGTCCGCCCTACAACCTAGGAACCGCCGGTCCACGTTTATATCTCGGGATTCGCATTCCGCCGGCGGCCGGTGACCGTGGGCCGGGATGGCCGGACGCAGGTACCGTGGATCCGAGGAAGGGGGCTCGAAACTCCATCGGGGGGGAGGGCCGGACGAACGACCTTCGCCGACGGCTGGAGGCTCTTCGCTCATCCGACCCGGACGGGACCGAGGACCGTCTGTTCCTGGCGACGCTGCGCATCCGCATTCCGAAGAACCTCTGGACCGGTCGGTTCAGCACCGCCCATCCCTCGGTGCGGATGGAGGCGCTCAACCGCACCGACGTCACGAAGGACGTCTCCGTCTCCGACTACTGGGTGAGCGGCCAGCCGCCAGGGGTCTGGGCGCGCGAGATCTCTTCCTACTCTGACGTCGAGCACGTCGAGAGCATCTCGGAGCTAGCGGATGGGTGCATCTATCGGGTCACCTACCGGAATCCTCCGGTCGTCTATCTCTACCGGAAGCTCCGGCTTCCGCTCCAGTTCCCGCTGCGGATGCAGGGTGGATATCTGACCTGGGAGGTCGTCGCGCGCCGAGCCGAGTTCGACGAGGTGCTCCAATTCGCCCGCTCGCGAACCCCCGAAGTGTCGATCGTCTCGATCCGCCGGAGGCCGCTCCGTAGCCACCTCCCGCTCCTCACCGACTCCCAGCAGCAGCTTCTGACGAACGCGATGGCGGCCGGCTACTTCGCGGTCCCGCGGGCGATCACGTTGACGGACCTCGCGAAGCAGCTGGGACGAAGCAAGTCGTCCGTCTCGGAGTCGCTCGCCCACATCGAGCGGAAGCTCCTGGAGAGCGCGATCCGTCCCTCCGGCGCCCCGTCGTAAGCCATCGGCGGCCCCCGAACCCGTTCGGGAGGCCGAAACGATTCGGTACAGTCTCAACCGTGGCGAAACCGTTCCTCAGGTTGACCATGGACCCCCCGTCACCCGCGATGGCGTCTCCCCCGAACCTGCCGCCCCCCGCGTTTCCCGAGTCCGTACTGGTGCACGGCACCGACGAGGCATCGGTCAACGCGGTGGCGGTGGGGATGGCGCTTCGGTTCCACGGCAGCTTCGCCTGGGCGGACTGCGCACCGCCAGTGGACGGGCAGATGAGCGTCGCCCGTCGGATCTGCGCGAAGGGGTCCCGTCTCCCCGACCTCGGCCCGGTCGCTGCCGAGGTCCTGAAGCCCCCCAAGTGGAGTTCGACCTCGCTCCGACGTCTCGTCGCTCCCGAGTCGACCGAAGGCGAAGAGCGATTGACCGGCTTCCTGGCCCTCCCCGAACTGTTCCAGGAGTTGGTGGCCAGGTCCTCCGCCATGGACGGCCGTTCCGCGATCCTGTTGGCGAATGTCGATGCGCTGGCGCCGGCGCTGAGGGAGCGGGTCGTCGAACCCCGGGACTATCACGACGAGCTCCACCGGGAAGGCGTTTCGTTCTTCGCCTCCTCCCGGAGACGACCCACTCAAGGGCTAGTACGTGCCTTCGACCGGGTCCTCAGCGTCTACGTTCCTCCGGCCAGCGACCGCTGGGAGGGTCTTGTTTCGGTCGAGAAGGGACTCACCTCCGGTGCCGATGCGCGACCGTGCCGCTTGAGGGACGTCTGGGCGCTCCTCGGGCTCGACCCGGACCTTCTCGCCGCGTGACGTCAGAGCGGCCCAGGAAAGGCGGGGGCCAGTCCGCCCGCCAGCCCCTGGCCAAAACTTCGAGTGCGTCTAGCGTTCGTTCGGCCGTCTTGGCTCGGTGGCCCGGCGATCGGGATCCGCCCTCGGGCGCGCATGCGCCCGCACGCGAATCTCGGTCACGAACTGGCCCCCGTGGCCGAGCCCTCGAGGCCGACGGTAGTTGGCCACGTCCATCCCGCGCGCCCGGAATTCGTGGACGAGCGAATCGAGGTCGTCCGAATTGAGCCCACCCGTCCATTGCTCGGCATGGCCGACTAGTATCCGGATGATGTTGGAGGTCCGGGACGTGGTCTCGCGGAAATCCTCGAACCGGACCTCGAACGAAGGGTCCCTCCAGCGTAGGGTGAACCTCCTCCCCCTCGCCGTGAGGACATGGAGCCCAATCTCGTTGGGCACGAGGTCGACAATCGGGTCGACCGGTCCCATGACCCGAGGGGGCATTGCCAGGGCGAGGTAGGCCAAGATCGCCATGACGGGTAGCACCCCGACGCCGACCGCCTCGGTCGCGGCGCCGTGCGGGATCAGCCCCATTTCGATTAACGTGGCGGCCGCCGCGCCGATGAGCACCGCGAGGGTCAGCGCCTCAATCCGAGCGAGCCGACGGAGGCGGATGGCCTGCTGCGCGAACTGGACTAGGCGGCCACTCCTTTCGGTCGACACGGCGCGTTCCATGGTGGATCGGGAGGATGGGCCTACGCGGCCGGAGATGAAGAGATGGTCGGTCCGAGCACCAGAACGTACCTCATTGGCCGACCGACGCATTTAATCAGGGTGCCCCTTGGCACCGGCATGCGCCGGAGCGACGACCCGATCGACCGCCGGACTCACCGGAAAGTGGGCGCCTACCTGTTCAACCAGACGTGGTCGCTCCTAGACAAGAAGCGGAGGACGGCGGAGGAGGACGACGAGATGCTCCACGCCGCCCACGCTTCGCGCTACCACTGGGGCCGCGCCGGCACGGCTCTTCAGCGTTCAATCGGGGAGTGGCAGATCTCCCGGGTCTACGCCGACCTCGGCCGCTCCGAGGCTGCCCTCCACCATGCGCGTCGCTCACTCGAGCTCGCGCGCCGTCACCGTCTGGCGCCGTTCTACGTGGCGTACGCCTATGAAGCGCTGGCCCGGGCGGCTTCCCTGGCGGGACAGCGGGCCGACCGCGACCGGTTCGTGCGGGCCGCCCAGCGATTCGGTTCCGCCGTGAGGGATGCGGACGACCGTCGCATGCTCGAAGAGGACCTGGGAACGATCCGTTGACCGGCCCCGAGCGGAGCGTAGGCCGTCGAGCCCGGAGGGCCGGGAACGGTCGACGCGCGGGGTCCGGCCGTCCCTACGGCCAACTCTGATGAGATTCCGAACCGTCTCCTTGATCGTCATGCCCTCAACGGACCGTCCCGTCCCGACACTGCCACCCCTGACGGCCCTACTTCGAGTGGCGCGGGCAGCGGCCCGGGCTGGGGGCCGCCGGACCCTGGAGGCCTTCGGGGGCCGCGTGGACGCGGAGAAGAAGTGGGACGGCTCTCCCGTCACCGCCACCGACCGGGCCTCCGAGGCGGAGGTGCGACGGGTCATCTACCAAACCTATCCGACCCACACGATCGTCGGCGAGGAAGGTGGTGTGTCCGAGGGGGACCCGAGGGTCCGCTGGATCATTGACCCAATCGACGGCACGAAGTCGTTCATCCACGGGGTACCCCTCTACTCCGTTCTGGTGGCGGTGGCGCTGGACGGTCGTCCTTCGGTCGGGGTGATCCACCTTCCCGCGCTGGGGGAAACGGTAGACGCTGCCACCGGGCTCGGTTGCCACTGGAACGGCCGCTCAGCCCACGTCTCCACGACCTCCCGACTGAAGGATGCGACGCTCCTCACGACCTCGGTACGTGCCCTCGAGGCGGAGGGGATCCCGTTCCGCCGGCTCTCCTCCGCCACGAAGACGCAGCGAGGATGGGGGGACGGTTACGGGTTCGCGCTGGTCGCGACCGGGCGAGTGGACGCCATGGTCGACGTCGGGCTCAAGATCTGGGATTCGGCCCCGCTCCTGCCCATCCTCGAGGAGGCGGGCGGACGGTTCACGGACTGGGCCGGCAAGCGCTCCATTACCTCCCCGAACGTCCTGGGGTCGAACGGTCTACTCCACGATTCCTTCCTCCGGCTCCTCGAGTCCAGCGAACCGAACCCTCGCGCCTCCCGAGCGCGTTCCGGTCTCCGACCGAGGTCTTGGTCGAGGGTGCCACGCCAACGGCGCCCGGTGCCTTGAGGCCATATACCCCAGCTCTCTGGTGCGCGTCGTGGCGGCTCGCTACTGCATGGGATGCGGAGCACCGCTCTCCGCCGGCGCCCAGTTCTGCGCCTACTGCGGCCGGCCGGTTCCTCAGGGTGCCGGGGGCGGTCAGCCTCTCCCCGGGGGATGGACCGGTGGCCCGCCGCCCCCTCCAGGTTACCCACCGATGCCTCCGGCGCCGACGATGCCCCCGCCCCGTCGCCGGCCCCGACGGCTGCTCATCCTGATCGTACTGGTCGTGGTGATCGTGATCGTGCTCGCCGGGGTCCTCTACTACGTGAGCGTTTCGAACGTGGTCGACATCACGGAGATCGACGTCTACTCTCCCGACAACGCCTGCGGGCTAGCGACCCACCCGATCGCCTACGACGGGTTCAACGACACTCCCGGCTCGTCGGACGGACTCTCGCTGCCGGTGCCGAACTACAACTCGACCGGTTGTGCGGTCTATTCCGTCACGACGAACACCAGCGGGTTCGGGGTCTCCGACACGAACGTCCCGGTCCTCGTCCCAGGAAACGGCAACGGTACCCTCAACCTCACCCTATCGTTGCCCGGAAACCCGTTCACCGGCATCGTGAACCTGGTGTTCACCTAGCCCCTACGGGCGATCGCACGGTCCGCCGGCGTCCGGGGTCCCCGTCCGACGGGGGAGACTAGCGACTCGAGGTGGGAGTCGAACCACTCCGGGAAGTCGAGGATCCGGACCATGACGTACGACTCGACGTTCTCCACCCCCTCCGCCTTCCCGACCAACCGCTCGAGTTCCTCGAGGTAGGCGGCCGAGGGGAGGGTCACGAAGAAGACTAGGTCCAGGGGGGACATCTCGGGCCCCACGTCCGAGGTCGTGAAGTCGAGGGTGAGGGGAAAGCGGCTCCGGATCTGCTCGGATAGGTCCTCTCTCGCCGTGCCGGGCCGGACATGTAGGGTCAACGAGACGACCGGCCGGGTAAGGGCCCGGAAGTCGAAGACCGGAACGAACCAGACCGCACGGTCGTCCAGGAGGTCCGAGTACCTCCGCGTCATCGTGCGGGTGGAGATCCCGACCGTCCGGGCGATCTCACTCAGCGTGGCCATGGGTCGATGGCGCAGGGCCCGCACGATCCGGACGTCCAGCGGGGTCAACCGGCGGGTCGGTTCCGTGACAACCCACGGCACCGCCGTGTCGACCTCGGTCACCCCGGGCATGTGGCGAAGAAGACGCACCCGTCGGTTCAGCGAGGCCCCGTCGGGCGCCACCACCCCGACCGAGAGCCATTCGCCGAGGAATTCGAGGCCGCTCACGACCCCGTCCACCAACGCGAGCCGCTCGATGAGCTCGGGTTTCACCCGGTGGTGGCCGACCCGAAGAGGGACCCACGCCCCCTGCCACCCCAGGAGGGCCGGGTTGATCCAGACATCGAACTTCCTCAGGAACCCGGCCTCTCGCCACCACTTGAGCCGCGCGGCGACCCGGGCGCGGCCGACTTTGAGCGACCGGGCGATCCGCGTGGCGTTCAAGCGGGGGTCGACCCCCGCGAGGTTGACCGCCCCTCCCCGGTACATCTCCCGCAGGATCGCGATGTCGATTTCGGCCGGGTCGAAACTGGTGGCGGCCACGCGTCCCGCCCACACACCGGTTCGGGCTTGAGCCTTCCGGTTTTTGCCGGTCGTTGACACAGATCGGACAGGAAGCCGCGGGATTGTCCAGTTCTCTAACGGGCCCCGCGCGTGGGTTTGACCCTGCCCGAGGCGTCGGCCTCACCGATGACGGCCCCCGAGAGTGCTTCGAAGCACCTGATCACGACCGAGGTTTCTGATGCGGCCGCGACCCGGCGCGGCGTGACGATCCTGATTCTCCTCGCCTCGGCGGCGCTGATGGTCAACTACGTGGAGACGATGCTGGTGCCCGCCCTCCCGACGCTCGTCTCCTTCTTCGACGGAGTTCCGTACACCACCATCGCGTGGGTCGTCTCCGCCTACCTCCTGGTCGGAGTGTCGACGACGCCGCTCTTCGCGAAGCTGGGCGACATCTACGGAAAGAAGCGGATGATCCTGGTCGTCCTCACCGTCTACTCGGTCGCCGTCGCGTTGACCGGGTTCTCGCCGCAGGTCGCCGCCAGCTTCGGGGTCGGTCGGTCCTCCGCCGTCTACCTGCTCATCGCCCTCCGAGGACTGCAGGGAGTCGGCCTCGCGCTGTTCCCGCTCGCGTTCGCGATGGTCGGGGAGGAGCTGCCTCCGGCCCGAGTCGGCCAGGCCCAGGGCCTGATCGCCGCGATGTTCGCAATCGGCGCAGCCCTCGGGTTATTCGCCGGAGCGTGGCTAATCCAGACCTTCGGCTGGCAGGACGCCTACCACACGGTCATCCCGGTGGCCCTCGCCATCCTCGGCCTCGCCGCGTGGAGGCTCCCCGAGTCACGGCACCGGCTCGCAGTCGAGCTCGACGTGCCGGGGGCCGCGCTCCTGGGCGGGGCTCTGGCCGCCTTCCTGGTCGCGCTCTCCCAGGGCCCCGCGTGGGGGTGGGGACAGCTTTCGGCGGTCCGGTTCGGGCCTCTGCCGCTCGGGGTCCCGCAGTTCCTGGGCCTCTCGGCGGTGTTGCTGGTCCTGTTCTACCGGCAGGAGCGCCGGAGCGCAGCCCCGATGATCTACCTCGAACGCTTCCGGGAGCGCAATCTCGTGCTCAGCTACTTCACGATCCTGCTCGTGGGCGCCGCCCTCTTCGTTGGGTTCGTCGGGATCACGATCATCGTCGAGACGCCCATCGTCGGCCTGGGGCAGTCCGTGTTCCAGTTCGGCGTGCTCAGCTTGCCGACCACGATGTCGATGCTGGCCGCCGCTCCCTTCGTCGGGCGCGCCATCTCCCGGTTCGGGCCGAAGCCGATGGTCCTGGTGGGCGCCGCCCTGTCGACCGCCGGCTTTCTACTCCTCCTCTTCTTCAACCGCACCTACGACGAGCTGTTGCTCGCCCCCATCCCGACGTTCGTCGGACTCGTGACGATGATCGTCTCGGTCACGAACGTGGTGGTGCTCTCTTCCCGGAAAGGGGAGACCGGCATCCAGACAGGAATGGCCGAGATGTTCCAGGACCTCGGAGCCAGCATCGGACCCGTGGTCGTGGCGACCATCCTCGCCAGCTTTACCGGCACGTTCCTCTACACGGTCGGGACCCCGAAGGGCCCGGCCGTCGGTTCGACCCAGCTTCCCACGCTAGCCGGCTTCCACTGGCTCTTCGCCATCGGCGCGGCGCTCACGGCGGCGTGCGGGCTCCTCGCGGTCTTTCTCCGTAACTACACGTTCGCAGAGGATGGGACCCGAAGCGAGCAGCAGGCCGAGGTCTCCCTACCCCAACCGGCCGGAGAGTAAGGACCCCTCGGAAGGGCTTTACCCCCTCCCGGCATAGAACGAGCCGGCTTCGGGTCGACCGATGTCGCCCAATCGCACGAAGCGACCCATTACACGCAGGATTCGCAGCTGAGGGGGCGCTTTGGCGCTTTTGGAAAGACCGTTCTAATAGGCCGCTATCGTCGGTACGATGGACGGGCCGAGCGGGAGTCGCGAGCCCACTACTGACAGGGCGGAGGAGCCGGGCCCTATTCCGGTCAGCTCCCGCCGCGCAGAGGAGCGGGCGAACCGCGAAGCGTTCGATTGGTGCGACGCCGACCGCTAGTCGCGCCCCCGGAGCCTGCCCGAACGGCCGCCACCTTGTTCCGTCGTTACGTCGATTCTTTGCTCGACCGCACTCAACCGTTCTCGGACTTGGGCCTCGTCGAGCCCTTCGACCTCCAGCAGTTTGTCGGAGGCTCGCCCCGCGACGACCCACCGAACCCGGTCTTCTCCCACCTCGAGCCAGGAGGCGACTCGTCGTCGCACGTCCTCGTTCGCGAGGCCTCTCACGGCGGGAACTCGGCAGGCGATCACCCACCGCTGACGCCAGGAGTCCCACCGTAACCCCACCCGGCCCTGGCCCGGGTGGACTCGCACCGGGATTCGGACGGCCATCGCGCCGGCCCAAGGTCGCGAGCTACAAGGGCTCGGCGCCGGTCCGTGTTCGGTCCGTCCTTTGGCGTCGGTGCGCCGCGCTGAACATTCTCCGTGTCAGCGAGAGGGCGTCGGCCTTGGTGGCGGAGGGATCTCCCCGATCGCGGTCCGCTGCTCGAATTCCTTCTCCTCCCACATGTCGTAGGCGCTGGCGGCCGCGGCGGCCTGGGCGATGATGGCGAGGGCGTTCACGCCGTGGAAGATGTGAACGAGGTCCCAGAACGAGTAGCCAAGGAGGATCGACCAGGAGGTCCCGAGGTTGGCCCAAAGGAGAACGCCCAAGAAGGCCATCAGGATCGAGAGCGCAAGCGTCGCCCGGACCGTCCGCTTGATGCGAGCGGGGGCTTCGGTCGCCCGGGCCTGACGGTAGTTCGCGTAGGCCAAGAGTATGATGGCGAGCCCTAGCGGGGCATGAATGTAGATGAACCAGCTCGGGGGCCGCGGGTCCATCGTGATCAAGAGTTGCAGGAAGACGAGCCATACCATCCCGTAGAGGGTCGCCCAGAGTTTCATCGGTCATCCCATGGAGCCTCCCGTGCTCCCAGAGAGGAGGCGCCACGAAGGGACCCGCTGCGACCCTCATAGGCGGTTCGTGAAGACGGCTTGAGGAGCGTCCGGACGGGCGTTTCAGGATGCCTCGCAGAAAGGTAGATAACGCGGCTGAAGCACCCGAGCGGTCGGGAGGATCACCCATCCGATGATGCGATTCCAGCATGCCGGACTGCGCGTCCGCAACCTCGACCGATCCCTACAGTTCTACACGGGACCGCTCGGATTCCGGGTCAAGTCCCGAGGAGACACCCGCTCGTGGGGAGGGGGGATCTGGGTGTTGCTCGAAGATCCCCGTTCCCACCGTGTCGTCGAGCTCAACTGGTATCCTCGAACTTCCCTGTTCGGCGGGCGGTTCTCGGTGGGCGGCGGGATCGACCATCTCGACTTCACGCTCGGTGTCGCTCCTCCGGAGGCCCTCGGGCGGCTCTACCGCCGGCTGCTCCAGGCCGGCGGACGACCCACGGGGTACGAGCCAGCCACCACCGCAGGCTGGATGGCCAGCGTCCGCGATCCCGATGGCATCTGGATCACGATCGGTCGTCGCCCGACCGTGAGGGAACGACGGGCGATCGCCGCCTCGGTCCGACGGTCCGGCCCGCGCCGCCGGCGCCCCTCCTGAGCCCCGGCCCGGGGCGACGCTTCCGACGGCCCTGGCGTCTCTACTCGAGGTACTGCTTGAGGGGCGTCCAGTAGAACTCCTTCCACCCCCCCGCTAGTTCAGCCGCATACTCGGGTAGCACCCCGGTCTGGAGGAAGGTCAACTGGGTCCCTCCCCTCGATGGACGCAGGGTGAAGGTCACGGTGGAATAGTGGTCCTTGGGCCAAGCGTCCTCGGCCGGGCGCCACTCCTGCACGATTTTCCTGCCCCGGACCAGTTCGACGTTGCGCCCGTGAATGTACCCGTCGTGCGCCGTGAACTTCCCGCCGACCCGGGGGCTGATTCGCGCGGAGGCCCCGGTGAACGCCGAGTGGCCCTTCGAGGTCATCAGCGCATCGTAGACGTCGGTCGGCGGTGCCCGGATCCAGACGCTGTGACGGATGGTTCGTGTCTTCCTCATGGTGTGCCCCCACGACCCCGCACGTTGGCCGGGGAGAGGAGCTCTCGAACCCGGTCCGAGGGGAGCAGGTGCCGCAGCGTCATCTCGCTCTTCGGACCGGCTGAGTGGATCGTCGCGGAAGCGCCGTACCAGAAGCAGGTCTGGAGCGCCTTCGGTAGGAGGTCAGGGTCGTCCGTGCTCCGAAGCGACCGCGAGATGTCGCGCCATCGCTCGCGTATCTCGGGTGGAGTGCTCTCCCAGAGCTCAAGCGTCATCTCTTCTTCCTCGGGTGGAGGACCTTAGCGGCTCTCGAACTTAGAGCTTCTGCCGGGGCCGTCGCCGGTCCCATCGACCCCGGTGGTTCGAGACGACGTTCTAGGGGCGGGTCCGGGCCCCTCCGATTCCTTTTCTGCCCAAGCGAGGTTGGCCCACCCCGCGGTCCCCGTGTCGCCGTCGTCCTTCGTCCAGATCGCCGACCTTCCTCCTGCGGAGCGGGAGCGCGCCGTCCCGATCATCAAGGACTCCTTCGTCGGCATCTATCGCTGGCACGCGAAGCGCACGCTGCGCGAAGCCTCTCTCGTCCGTGGCGCGTTCGTGGACGGGCAGTTGGTGGGGGTTTCGATGCTGGAGCAGCTTCGCCCGGAGGTGGGATATGCCTACTACCTCGCCATCGCCTCCGCGCGCCGCCGACAGGGCATCGGAGCGAGGATGCTGGACGACGCCCTCGCGCATTTCGACCGGGCGGGCACGGAGGTGGTCTTCGCGGCCGCTGAGGAGGAGAATGCCGCGTCGATCGCCCTCCTGAAGTCGCGGGGGTTCCGGGAGGTCGAGCGACGCGAGAAGAGCTACCTCGAAGGGGGACTCGGCGCCTGGGGCCTCCGCACGCGGATGCGCCTGGTCCACGGCGAAGTGCTGCTCGGACTTCGCCTTCGTCCCGGGACCCCCCGAAGCTGAGCGAACCGAGTCCGCTTCGTGGGGGTCATCGCGCGGCATCGGCGCCGTCGGGCGGGTTCAGCCGGCCTTCCGGGGGAACGGTCTTACCGTTCGATGACCTTACGAGACCCAGATGCCGGAGATGAACCGCGTCTCCCGCTGGTTCGTGAACCACGTCAAGGGTCGTTCCAACTCCCGGCTTTACTCGTGGCTTCAGGGCCACCTGGTCCTTCCACCGGGGGCCGTCTGCCTCGAGGTGGGTTGCGGGAACGGGAACATGGCGGTCCGGATCATGGACGGCATGTCCCCCGCCCGGATGGTGGCGACCGACATCGACCTCGCTCAGATCGAGGCCGCCGACCGCCTGGTCCGCGAGCACTATCCGACCGGCCTTCCCACCGGTCTGGAGCTGCGCCCCGCCGACATGACCCAGCTCCCGTTCCCGAACGAGGGGTTTGACGCGGTTTTCGCGTTCGCGAGCCTTCATCACACCGGTGGTCACCATCGCGACCCAGGTCAGGTCCCGACCGCCCTCTCGGAGATCGACCGAGTGCTCCGACCTTCCGGCTACCTCGCCTACGAGGAAGTTCTCCACCGGGACCTCCTGAAGAGCTGGCTCCGGGCGCACCAGTACACCGTGGCGGCGTTCGAGCATCGCTGGCGACGGGATCTCATGGTGGCACAGAAGCCGCCGCCCCCGGTGCCCCTTGGGAGCCCGCCGCGACGCTGAGCCCACCCATCCTCGAGCCGTGGGCGGTTCGGCTATTCCAGCCCAGACCTAGCATTTCGGACCCCCGACCGAATGCGGGGACTCCCGGCGTCCCGCACCGTCGAACCCGGTTAACAACACCGTTATTCCACCCACCACGGTAGAGGAGTCAGTATGGTCGCGTCATCGAAGAAGGCGGACCTCGCCGGTCCGGGCATTGGCACTTACGAGGAGATCGAGCGCGTGCTGCCCAGTGACTATCACTCGCTCCTCGATCCCAAACAGACCCAGCGGGCGATCTACGCCGCGAAACGGTACATCGAAGAGAACCTCTGCCACGAACTCAACCTGATGATGGTCCAGGTGCCGCTGATCGTCGACGCCGACAGCGGGGTGAACGACATGCTCGACCGGGATGGTTCGAGGACCCCCATCCAGTTCCACATCTCGAACGACCGCGACCTGCACCCGGTGAACGCCCAGGTCGTTCAGGCCGCGACCAAGTGGAAGCGTCTCGCGCTCCGCCAGTTCGGGATGACTCCGGGGGAGGGGCTCGTCACCGATATGCGGGCGGTGCGGAAGGATTACTTCCTCGACCACGACCACTCCGCGTACGTCGACCAGTGGGACTGGGAGCGGGTGATCCGCCCCGAGGAGCGCGACCTAGAATACCTCAAGAAAACCGTCCGGAAGATCTGGAAGGTGATCACGGGGGCCCAGAAGCACGTCGAACGGCTGTTCCCGGCGCTCAAGGACCCGCGCTATCCGCCGCTTCCGGACGAGATCAAGTTCCTGCACGCCGAGGAGATCCTGGACGCGTACCCGGACCTCCCTCGCAAGCAGCGGGAGACGGCGATCGTCCAGAAGCATCCGGCGGTGTTCATCATCGGCATCGGCTACCCGCTCGCGGACGGACTGCCGCACGAGATGCGGGCCGCCGACTACGACGACTGGGTCTCCGAAGTGAAGTCGGAGGACGGCCGCACGATGCACGGACTCAACGGCGACATCCTCGTCTGGAACCCCGTCACCCGCCGGCGTCACGAGCTCATGTCGGGGGGGATCCGGGTGAACGGTCAGACGCTGCGCGAGCAGCTCACGATGTCCGGTCAGCTCGACTTCCTCAACTTCCCCTACCACAAGGCGATCCTGAACGGCGAGATCCCGCTCAGTATCGGCGGAGGGATCGGTCAATCGCGCACCCAGATGCTGCTCCTCCGCAAGGCGCATCTCGGCGAAGTGAGCGTTTCGGTCTGGCCGACGATCCTGAAGACAATCTCCGAGAAGAAGAACATCCACGTGCTGACGTAGAACCTCCTCGGACCGGGGGAGGGGGAGCGTCGCAGCCCCTCGACCGCCAGGTGAATCCGGGTCGACCGCGGGTTAACGAGGAGGAAGGGCGTACCCCTGGCCGTCCGGCACACCGGGTCGAGGAAGGAGATGCCGCGGCCGCTTCGGAATCGGAGCGAGGCAGGGCAGCAGCTCGCGGAGCGGTTGCTCCCCTCCTCGAAGGACCGACCGATCGTCCTGGCGCTTCCGAGGGGCGGCGTCCCGGTCGGGTTTGAGATCGCGCAACGGCTCGGCGCACCGCTGGATGTCCTGATCGTCCGCAAGGTGGGAGCCCCGGGCAACCCCGAGTACGGGCTCGGCGCCGTCGGGGAGGGCGGCGTGGTCAGCATCGACCGCCGGCGGGCGCGCGACTCCGGTTACGACCTCGCCGACCTCGAGCCGACCGTCGAGCGGGAGGTCGAGGAGGTCCGTCGGAGGGTGGAGCGGTTTCGCGGAGGTCGGCCCCTCGCCGACCTTAGCGGGCGTACCGCGATTCTCGTGGACGATGGGGTGGCGACCGGGGGCACGGTCCTCGCCGGGATCCAAGTAGTGCGAGCCCTCCACGCCCGGCGGGTCGTGGTGGCGCTCGGTGTGTGTCCGGGAGATACCCTCGAGGCGCTCCGTCGCGAGGCCGATGAGGTCGTGAGCCTGCTCGTCCCGACGATCTTCTTCGCGGTCGGGGAGTGGTACCGCGACTTCGAACCGGTGGACGACTCGGAGGTCGATCGCCTTCTGGCCCTGGCTCGAGTGCGTGCGCCGGCGGTGCCGTAACGGGGCCCTCGGGCTCCGTTCGGTCAGAAACCCCCGCCGCCGGGCATCGGAGGTGACCCGGGCGGCGGTGGACCCCCCGATTTCTTGGAGGCGATGACGTCGTCGATCCGAAGGAGCATGGTGGCGGCCTCGACCGCACCGAGGATCTCCTGGCGGGCGACGCGGATTGGCTCGACCGCGGTCGCCCGCATGTCGTCCACCCGGCCGTTCAGCACGTCCACCCCCGCGTGGAGGTCTCCCGACTTGTGCCGCCGGCGCAGTTCGATCAGCGTGTCGATGACGTCCATGCCGGCGTTCTCCGCGAGCGTCGCGGGGATCACCTCGAGGCCGCGGGCGAAGGCGTCCACCGCCATCTGCTCCCTCCCGCCGACCGTCGCGGCGTAGTCCTTGAGGCGAAGGCTGAGCTCGATCGCGGCGGCCCCGGCCCCGGTGAGGAGGCGGCCGTCCTCGAGCGCCAGCCCGACCACCGAGATGGCGTCCACGAGGGACCGCTCGCCCTCGTCGACCACGTGCTGGGCCCCGCCGCGCACCAGCAGGGTGACGGCCCGGGCGCGCGGGCAACCGCTCACGAACGTGAGCCGGTCCTCGCCGATCTTCCGCTCCTCGACCCGGCCCGCGACCCCGAGGTCCTTAGGGTCGAGGTCGGTGGCGCGGGCGACGATCCGTGCACCGGTCGACTTCGCGAGCGCCTCGATGTCGCTCCGCTTCACCCGGCGGACCGCGTAGACCCCGGCGTTCGCGAGGTGCTCGGCGGCCACGTCGTCGATTCCCTTCTCGTCGAAGACGACGTTGGCCCCCGAGGCCACCACGGCGTCGACCAGCCGCTGGATCTGGCGGGCCTCTTCCTGGAGGAACCCTTCCAGCTTGCCGGCCTCCTGGATGCGAATTTCGGCGTTGAACTCGGTCTTCTTAATCTCGAGCGCCGACTCGAGGAGGGCAATCCGCGCCCCCTCGACCAGCTTCGGCATCTCGGGGTGGACCCGTTCCTGCTCTACGATGTGGCCCTCGATCAGCTCGGAATCATGGATCTCGCCGCCCTGGCGCTTCACGATCTGGATGTTCTTCCGGTCGAAGCGGAGCTGGCCCCCGACCTCTTCGACCACCTCCTTGGAGGCGCGCACGGCCATGGAGGCCAATCCCTCGCGGAACTCCTTCACGCCCTTCGAGATCATCGCGGTCATCGCGATCCGCTTCAGCTCCTCGACGTCGGACGGGCCGACCGGTCGCGTGATTTCGTTCAGGAGGGCGAGCGCGCGTTCCGCCGCCCGCTGGTAGCCGAGCGTGATCTGCGTCGGATGGACCTTCTCGTCCAGCAGGGCCTCGGCTTGGTGGAGGAGCTCGCCGGTGAGGATGACCGAGCTCTTCGTCCCATCCCCGCACTCCTGGTCCTGAGTCTTCGCGACCTCAGCCAGCATCTTACCTGCGGGGTGCTGAATCTCCATCTCCTTCAGGATGGTCGCCCCGTCGTTCGTGATCACGACGTCGCCCATCCCGTCGACCATCATCTTGTCGCGACCGCGCGGTCCGAGCGTCGAGCGCAGCACCTCGGAGACCGACTTCGCCACCTCGAGCACTTGCCGCCGGGCATCGTCCCCGCGGGACCGGCCCGACCCTTCGCGCAGCACCAACACCGGCGTTCCAGCGAGCATAGTGAACCCTTGCTACGGCACCGCACTCGAGAGGATAACTCCGCGGTCAAAGGGCGTTGACGAGCGGGAAGCCGGGGTTCCTCGACGCCGCCGCGACCGGCCCGCGTGGGACGAGCGCGGGGCCCGAGCGAGGTCCGAGGTCGCTCTCAGCCCTGCGGGCGCCACCGGGGGAGCGTGAGGGACGAGAGGAGGGGCTGGGGGCCCCGCCATCCAAACTGGAAGACGTGGGTGTAGACGATCCACCAGACGAAGAGGGTGACGAAGAGGTCGATGAACCGACCCACCACGGCCACCCCGGCGAGGTCGGCCCCGAGGGCGAGCACGGCGAGGGTTGCACCCGTGAGGGCGAACGAAGCGGAGTAGACGAGGAGCGGCGAGGAGGCTGGGTGGATGCCGGGGCCGGGGATGGCGCGGGGCTTCTGGAGCTGGTCGAGCGCTCGCAGGATGAGGAATCCGAAGAACCCGATCGCGAGCAGAAGGAGTCCGATGGTGTCGAGCGCCCACCCGTAGACGTTCGCCCCTGGGGAATCCAGCCACCACAGGAGGAGGTAGAGGATCGCGATCAGAAGGCTCGACAGAAGGAAGCCGGTGAGCGGGAGGTCGTCGTCCGGCTGCCGCGGGATGTACCCATCGAGACGGTCGAAGGTGAACATGGCGGGGAGAACGGCAATTCAGGTCTATACGTTTCTCGGTCCCACCGGTGGACGACCGCCGGAGCGCGGGGGGCGCTCTCCTCGGGGTAACCGAGTCCTTTTTCCCTCCATGAGGGTGGCGGGTCCGATGGGCCTGCCTCCGAAGACGATCGACTACCTCCTCAAGGAGAGCCAAGAACACGAGTGTCCCGGCTCCTCCGAAACGTGCGTGCGCCTGGTCGCCGTCGCCGACCTTCCGACCCGCTTCGGGGACTACCAGGTCGCCGCGTTCTGGAACCGCGACGACCGGCGCGACCACGCCGCGTTCATCCACGGGGACGTCTACGAGAAAGAGCGGGTCCCCGTGCGTCTCCATTCGGAATGCCTCACGGGGGACGCCATCGGCTCGTTGCGGTGCGATTGCCGCGACCAGCTGCTCGCCTCGCTCGAATGGATTGGTCACCAGGAGGCTGGGATCGTCCTCTACCTCCGTCAGGAGGGTCGGGGGATCGGGTTCGCCAACAAGATCCGGGCGTACCAGCTTCAGGACTCCGGCTACGACACGGTGCAGGCGAACGAGATGCTCGGGTTCCGGCCGGACGAACGGACCTACGGGTTCGCCGCTCACATGCTCGCCTCGCTCCACGTGCGCTCCATCGCCATCCTGACGAACAACCCCGCGAAGGTGGCCGACTTGGAGCGTCACGGAGTGATGATCGTCGACCGAATCCCGCTCCTGGTTCCTCCCAACCCCACCAACCGGGCCTACCTCGAGACGAAGCAGCGGAAGATGGGCCACCTCTTGGACTACGAGCAGCCGGACGAGCTGGTCGACCCTCCGAGGGAGTCCGCCCGCTGAATCTGACCCGGTTCGGCGAAGGACGGGCCTACGTCACGTGCGCCGACTTGTTGTGCCGCTGCAGCGCCGAGATGGACGGGAACTTCTCGCCGCAGACGGAGCATTTCACCGTCTTCGGCTTGGGAGCGGCGGATCCGGCCGCGGCCGCGCCCGCGTGGCTCTCCCGGACGTGCGCGTCCAACGCGTCCGTGGAACGGAACACCGCCCCACACTCCGGGCAAACGGCCTCCACTTCGTCGTATTCAACGTAAGGCACGTCTCCGGGATGGAAAACCGGACCCTTTTCCCTTTCGGGAGACCCCGGCGGCCCGTCCCGAAGCCCGGACGGTCCTGTTTCGCCCCGGATTGGGGACGATTACCGCCCCTCGGCCGTGGCCGATCAGGACGCGGACTCCGCACTACTTGAGGAAGTCGGGGTAACGCCGCCTCCATAAGGGGTGGGCTCTACCGGACACTGCGGGTCGCTCGGGCGACGGCGAGGGAAGAGATGGTCGACTGGTTCAGTGTCGCGATCTGGTCATTGGCCGGGACGTGGGCGCTCGTGGTGGGCACGCTGTTCCTGATGTATTGGCAGACCCGGACCGACCGGCACCTGAACTCGGCGAACGCGGTGATGGACCTTCGAGAGCGATTCGACTCCGGCCGGATGCGGGCCGCGCGCCGGCACTTGAGCGAGCGCCTCCTCAAGGGTGGCCATCAGGATGTGGCCAACCTGGAGGTAGTTACATTCTTCGAGCTGGTCGCCACCCTAACGCACCGGCGCGTGCTCGACGATGACCTCGTCTGGGAAGCCTTCGGCACGTGGGTCGAAGCGTATTACTGGGGCTTGAGGCACCCGCACGACCTCATCTCGCAGGTCCGCCGCGACCTCTCAGACCCCCTCATCTTCCATGAGTTCGAGTGGCTCCACGAGCGGATTTTGTCGATCGACCGGCGCGCGGAAGGGTCCCACGGAACCCCGATTTCCGAGGAGATGGTCCGAAGAATCCTTCAGCGCGAGTCTCAGCTGGAGTCGGTCTAGCCGGGTCTACGCGCGCGGGCCGGCGTCCGGGGGCGATGGACGGTCGGCGGGGCCGGCGGACGCCCGATTTCGGGGCCGGCGTCGGAAGACGAGCCGGCGACCGAACCCGAAGATCATCAGGATCCACACCAGCTCGGAGCCGAAGGGCGAGAGGAGCGCAATCGGGATCGACACCGCAAAGACGCCGAGGAGGGCGAGATGGTCCCGCTCCGTGACCTCGATCCACTCCGCGGGGAGGCGGGCGCTGACGAGCCGGTGGCCTCGCGTTGAGTGGCGCCAGATCGCGAGGAGCGTCAGCCCGGCGAGGACCTGGGTGCCGCTGTAGAGCATCACGGCGGCCTGGTTCTCGGGCGTCTGGGGCCCGAACGCGGCCGAAGGCCCGTACTCGAAGAGGATGCCCACGAGGAACGGGGTGACCGACATCTCGAGAAGGAACACGTTGTTGAGCCGGACCAGGAGCTGGTCGTACCGGACGATGGGCGAGAAGAGACGGTGATGGACCGTCCACCAGGACGCGATGATGAAGAAGGCGAGTCCGTAGGCGATGAGGGCGGGCTCGAGGGACCGGAGGTAGGCCCATAGCCCGGGGAGGTGGCCGCTGCCGAACGCGGTGGGCAGGACCAGGGTGACCACGAGGAACGTCAGCGAGAACGCGAAAATGCCGTCGCTCAAGCTGATGATCCGGGCCATGTCGACCCCGCTGCCATCGAGTCCCTGCACCTCGGGCTCGGCCTCGTGGGAAGTCCTGCGCTCGTCTGCTTCCATCGCCCGCCGCGGGGTGGAGCGGCCCCCCCTAATCAAGGTGCTCCGGGCCGAGCGCCGGTTCGTGGGAGTGATTGGGCGGACGCCCGGGCGTCCCGTCCCCGATGCCTACGGTCCGCTCTCCGAAGAAGGGGCCAGGACGAGCAGGTCGAAATCAAGCCCGTTGTTCCAGAGCACCACGGCAGTGTGGCCCGGCGAAACGTAGCTCGTTACCCACGTGGGGAGCATCGGCGGTCCACCCAGCATGAAGGAGTAGGTCGAGCCGTTGGTCAGGGTTACGTTCCCTTCCAGCACACCGGGGGTGAGACTGTACCAGTGGCTGACCCAGACCCAGAATGTGACATTGTGGAAGACAAGGCGCTCGGGGGTGGAAGAATTGGACAGGATCGGAGGAAGTGGAACCCGCTCGGTGGCGTAGTAGTACTCCCGACCGTCGTAGGTTACCACCGAGGGGGCGTTGTAGTTGGGCTTGAGTCCCGGAATCAACCCCGCGAACAGCGCGACCCCGATCAGCACCATCACGAGGAGGCCGACCGCGAGGACTTTCTGTTGGCCCCGGGTCATCGGGTAGTCCCGGTCCATCATGGACAGCGCAGGCTCAGCCTGCACACCTACATAGGGTTCGAGACCACCCTCGTTTCCGACGGAGAACCCCGAGCTCCGGGCGAGTCACCGGAGCACGACCCGGCCGAGGATGAAATAGCAGTGCCGCGTTCGACCGGCCATGCGCTCCGGCGTCGCCGCGGACTCCCGCGACACCTACACGCTGGTCGCGGAGGTGTACGACTCGGTCTACGCTTGGAAGGACTACCGGCGCGAGGCCCTGCGGGTCCACGCGCTCGTCCGGCGATACGGGCTTCCGGGGGCTCGAACGCTCCTCGATGTCGGCTGTGGGACGGGCGCCCACCTCGAGGAGCTTCGTCGCTGGTTCGACCCGACCGGCCTCGACTCGAGCCCCGCCATGCTCTCGGTCGCCCGGCGACGCCTGGGACCGATTCCCCTCGTGGAGGGCAAGATGGAGTCGTTCCGTTTGGGACGGCAGTTCGACGTGATCACTTGCCTCTTTTCGGCCATCGGCTATGTCCGGTCGAAGTCGGCCCTTGGCCGCACGCTGAAGAATTTCGCGCGGCACCTCAGGGTGGGTGGCCTCGCTCTCGTGGAGCCGTGGCTCACTCCCGAACAGTACCGCGTCGGGGGTCTCCATCTGGCCGTCTCGGGTACGAAGCGGCGCCCGATCGCACGGATGAACTCGGACCTCCGCCGTGGAAACGTGTCGGTGATGGACATGCACTATGTAGTGGGGGACCGGGGCCGGGTCCGCTACTGGGTGGAGCGCCACGAGATGGGACTGTTCTCCAGGGCGACGATGCGGGCGGCCTTCCACGACGCCGGGTTCGACGTCCGTTTGCTGCCGAGCGGGTTCTCGACCCGGCGCGGCCTCTACGTGGCCGTGAAGCGCCGCTCCCGCGAGACCGTCGCGCCCCGCCGGGGCCCTACGGCAGGACGACGGTCTCGGCCCTCAGGGCCTTGAACGCGACCGTGCGGTGGGAGCCGTCGCACAACGGCTTGTTCTTCGAGTGCCCGCAGCGGCAGAGCGCCATCGAGACCTTGCCGTCGACCATCACGAGGTTCGGCCCGTCTTCGTTCGAGAGGATGTGGACCTTCGGCATTGCTCTACCGGCGGACGCGCTTCCGGCGGGATAAGGGCATGCTGGCGGCGAGCCCCGCTAGTGGCGGCGCCGTAATCCCACGTCGCCTACGGGGGCGATCCTCGGGCAGGAGGCGGATTCTGGGAAGAGGCCGGCGGCGCCCGGCGCCCTCGCATCGCGACCGCGGCGAGCACTCCCGCGACCACGATCGCGGCGATGATGGCACCGTCCTCCCACTCCCACAGCGGAAGGCCGAGCCAGCGAGCCTCGCTCGTCGAACTGTGATTGGTGGGCGGGCTCGAGACGGTGAATCCCACCATGACCTCCACCGGGCTCCCCTTCACGCTCACGTTCCCTGAGCTCACGTTGACCGAGTAGCCCGTGACGGGGGGCACCGAGTACGGATACGTTCCGTTGGGCGCCGTGAACGAGATGTTGACCGTGGCGGAGCTCGTGAGGTCGGTTCGGTTGAATCGGACCGACCAGTTCGTCCCGTCTGCAAGTCCACGCTCACGGAAGGTGATCTCAAACTTCGGTGGCGGCGGCGTGACGTTCACCGCGAAGGCGATCGGCTGGTAGACGGTGACACCCTTCACGAGCACGGAGCCCGAGCTGGGGGAGGAGTGGTACCCATGGATCGACCCCACCGTGAAGGGGTACGACCCGTTCGGTTCTTCGAGGGTGATCGAGGTGTTCGTTGAGCGAGCGGTGGTGTTGTTCAGGTCGACCGACCAGGAGGTTCTGGAAGGGAGCCCGGTCTCGTTGAACGTCACGTTGAATCTCGGGATGCTGGCCTCGTCATACCCCAACCGGAGTGGGGCGAAGTCTCCACCGACGTGGATGCTCGCCTCGACCTCCGTCGATCCGGGGGGAAGGTTCGTGACGTAGTCTGTGTAGTTGAACCGGTTGACGTAGGGCAGCGTTGTGAATGGGTTGAGGGCTCCACCCCAGTTCCACCAGTAGTTCCCGCCCTGGCGGGCGTAGCGGGGACCGAGCACATTACCGGAGAGGGCGAAGCCGTTCACGGTGTGGACGACGTCGCGGGCCGACTGATTCGAGACGTTCCAGGTGTCCTCGTAGGTGGGGAGGATGAGCGGCGAGCAGTCGCCGGCGTAGCCCGCCCAGCAGGAGTCGTTGTAGACGTCGTAGGCCATGTACATGGCCGGGTTGTCGACCGAGAAATTGTTGTTGTAGATGAGGTCCCCGCTCTCGGCCTCGGCGAGCGCGGCGTAGGTCGCCGGACTCGTCGTCGGAAGGGCGCCGTCGGGGTCCTCGAAGGCGTTGCCCCAGACGGTGTTGTTGGTGCCTCCGTAGAGCATCAGTTCGTCCGTGGGGTCACAGACCGAACAAGTGACAGTCGGGCAGAACCCGACGCATGGTCCCGGCGTCGGAACGACCGGGGTCGCCACGAATCGGTTGGCCATCACGAGGTCGCTGTCCGAGTCCCAGACGAAGACGTCCGCCTGAGGGAACGGGTTCTGGGCCCCCGGCGGCGTCGCCAGCATGATGATCGGGAACATCGCCGGCCAACCCCCCACGGTGGAGGCATCTCGGATCGTGACGTGCTGAGCGTGGTAGAGGGCCATCGGTAGGTAGAACGGGTAGCTGGGGCCGTGGCCACTCAGTCCCGTGGCCATCACGTACACGAGGAACGAGACCGGCTGGTCCACGTCCACGTACGGGCTGGTCCCGTTGAGCAGCAAACCGGGAAACGACGGGTAGTCGTAGTCGTTGTAGTCGAAGAACCAGTCCGAAAGCATGCCGTGGAGCGCACCGCCGCAGTTCACGCACGATTGGTTGGGGGGATTGTTGAAGGGTCGATACGGGTCCGAGATCGTGCCGGTGCCCGAGCCCGAGATGCCCGCGAGACCGGAGTTGTTGAGCGCCCAGAGCGGGGTGTAGACCCCGCTCGAGTTGGAGTAGGTCAGGTCCACCACTAACGACGTCGGCGTGCTTCCGACCGCGATGCTGCCGGTCGCCTCCGCGTAGTCGGAGAGCATCACGACGTAGTCGTACTGGCCGGGCATCAGGTACCATGCGGGGACGTCCGGGGCCCATCCGTAGCCTTCCCCGGAAACCGCCGCATTTTCGAAGAAGACGAACATGTACGGGGGAGTCGCGGACGGGTCGGGTGAGCCGGTCACAATGATCGCGTTTGTGAGGATGCCCATGCCCGGGACGGACCCGGGCTGACCCTGGTATCCCCACAACCCCTGCGGCAGCATCGGACCGGCATGGGCGTACTCCGTCGTTCCCCGGTAGAAGAACGCAAGCCCGGAACCCGACTCCCCGGTCTGAGCACCGTAGTCGGTGGCGGACGGCACCGAACGGAACTGGGACGGCGAGCAGATGGCGGTATCTGCCGGGCAATACGTGAGGTTCGCGGAGATGTTCGCGGACAGTACGTCCATGGTCGCGCCGTTGAAACCGGCGATCCCGTAGTCGAGCTCGAAGTCCTCGGGGACGCTCCCGATGTCGGACCGGGTCGTTCCGCTCGCCTGGAACGGAGCGAGGGCGACCGTCGCCGGGTGTTGAGGGTTGGTGGAGTTGAACACCACCCAGTCGTAGGACCCCCGGCGGAACGGTTCACCGCGGGCGGCGAGGGTGAAGTTGTACCAGAGCTCCTGCTCGTTGCTCGGTGTCACCGAGGAGTTCAGGTAGAGCGTGAGGTCGAACGGCTGAGGCGCGTAGACGTAGGGCCCGAAGCCGGTGTACACTCCCGCTTCCACGGACCCGTTCGGGCTGTGGCTCAGGATGGTCGACTGACCGACCGGAATGGAGGCCGTGGTCGAGGAGAAGTTCCACGTATCCTCCCCGAACGACAGGGTAGAGTTGGACGCGATGTAATCCACGGCGTTCTGGGTCCAGTACTGGTAGCCCGTCGTCCCTTGGAGGGTCACGTTCGCCAAGATGGTGTTCAACTGGATTCCGGAGACGTCCGGGGTGTCGGTGTCGAAGTAGAGGGTGTCGAGGTGATTCACCTGGAGCTGACCCACCAGGCTCGAAACGTCCAGCGTGGTGTTCCGAACCGTCCCGTTCGTGTCGTTCTGGCCGTAATAGGCGATTCCCTGCGGGACGAGCGGGTCGCCCGCTCCGGATCCCTGCGAACGAAGTTCTCCCGGGACGATCATCCCGCGAGAGGTAGAGGGCGGAGCTCCGCTGTAGGGGAGGGAGATGTGGAGGGGGGAGACCCCGCTCGCCGCCAGATTCTGGGCCGTCCGGAGCACACGAGCCGCGAAAGGTGAGCCTCCGGTCAACGGACCCGCCGAGAGGGACGGCGCGGAACGGCTCCCACTCTGAGTCGGTCTCTCCGATTGGTGGAAGGCAGCAAGTATCTGGAGGCCAGCCGGAGGATGGGTAAGCCCCCCGACCGTCGACGTTGGAAACGTGAGTGTCAGCAGTACGAGAACGGCACCGATCCCTACGGTCCATGCTCTCCGCACGCGCCCCCGAACGAAGCACCTCTAGAAATGCCCTTTCGACTCGGCGCTACCGGTCCTCAAGGAGTTCCTCGACCGACTCGGGAAATCCTGACGACCCGCTTTATCGGGCGTGACATGTGAAGGAACAGCATTCGGTCTCGTCCGGTGGTCGTCCGGGTCGAGGGCCGCGACAACGATTAAATTCCGACCCTCCGTGGCATCGAGCTGCAGTTCGACTGGCGCCGATCGGTCGGAAGCAGTGACCATGAAGAGTCTGATGATGGATGATTTCCCGCTAACGCTGTCCCCCCTGCTGGTCCGCGCGGAACGTCTGTTCCCGCGGGTGACGGTCGCGAGCCGCAGGCCCGACCGGGCCGTGCAGTACACCGACTACGGGTCCATCATGATTCGCGCCCGGACTCTCACGGCCGCCCTGTTGGAGGAGGGGATCCGCCGCGGGGACCGAGTGGCCACCTTGATGTGGAACCACTCCTCGCATCTCGAAGCGTACTTCGGCGTGCCGGCCGCCGGGGCCGTTCTTCACACGATCAACCTGCGACTTCCGCCGGACCATCTTGCCTATGTCATCAACCACGCCCGCGACCGCTGGATCCTAGTCGACGATGTCCTGCTCCCCACCCTTGAGAAGGTACGAGACCGGATTCACGTGGAACGCGTCATCGTGGTACCGTTCTCGGGTCAGCCCGTTCCGACCGGATCTGAGGACTATGAGCAGCTGTTGGGCCGCCATCGCCCGACAGATGCTCTCCCGGAAATCGGAGAGAAGGAGGCAGCGGGGCTCTGTTACACCTCCGGCACGACCGGTCTCCCGAAGGGGGTCGTCTACTCGCACCGGTCGATTGTGCTCCATACGTTGGCCACCGCGTTCAGCCTCGGCTTGGGCCAGGGAGATTCGTTCCTGGTCGTCGTTCCGATGTTCCACGTGAACGCGTGGGGGTTCCCGTTCACGATGGCGATGCTCGGGGCGCGTCAGGTCCTCCCGGGGCCGCACCTCGACGCCGAAAGCGTCCTCGACCTACTCGAACGGGAGAAGGTGACGATGGCCGCCGGGGTCCCCGCGGTCTGGTTCGGGGTCCTCGAAGCGCTCGAGAAGGAGCCGTCGCGGTGGAAACTCGACCCACGACTCCGCATGGTGGTCGGAGGCGCCGCGATGCCCGAATCAATGGTCCGCCGCTTCGCGAAACTCGGGATCGGACCGATTCACGGGTACGGGCTCACCGAGACGAGTCCCATCATGACGCTCGGCATTCCGAAGGAGTCGATGAAATCCTGGGACCTCGAGCGGCGCATCGCGGTACTGTCACGTCAGGGGATTCCCCTCCCCTACGTCGAACTCCGGGTTCAGGACTGGGACGGCGTCGTCCTCCCCTGGGATGGACAGAGCGTGGGAGAGCTCCAGGTGCGAGGTCCTTGGATTGCCCGGGACTACTTCGAGAACCCCGAGTCCGCGGACAAGTGGACCGACGATGGATGGTTCCGGACCGGGGATGTGGCGAACATCGATCCCGAGGGCTACGTGCAGATCGTGGACCGGATCAAGGACCTCGTGAAGTCCGGGGGGGAGTGGATCAGTTCGGTCGCCATCGAGAACAGTCTCGTAGGCCACCCAGCGGTCCGAGAGGCCGCGGTCGTGGCGCGGCCCGACCCGAAATGGGGAGAACGCCCGCTCGCCTTCGTTGTGCCGAAGGAGGGGACGCACGTCACCGCCGAAGAACTCCGTGACCTGCTCGCCGGACAGTATCCCAAGTGGTGGCTTCCCGACGAGATCCGGCTCGTCCCTTCGCTCCCCAAGACATCGACGGGAAAACTGTCCAAACGGACCCTGCGCGAGATGTTGGCGAGCGAGTCCAAGGCCTCGACGGACACGAGCGTCGAGGCACCTATCCGGACGAACGTACAGTGAGTGGACACGGGGGGGGATCTGTCCCCTTCAGGGTTCGGAGACTGTGGACCGGGGGTGCGCATCACTCTCGCGCTGGTCTGGACTGGCCGCTCATAAGGGCTCCACGGCGGCCACACCATCTGTGGCGAGAGGGTCACGACGGTATGCCTTTTTGTTCGTCCGGGCGCGAACCCGGAGGACGTTTTCGTGAGGAGCGCTTCCCCGGAAAGCTCTCTCCTTCCGAGACCGGGCAGTTTGACCGGCCGCGACTCTACTGGAGCGCCACGTGGAGGAGCTTCGCCGTCGGCGAGGATTCGTACGTGAAGGTTGCAGCCGCGCTGCAGGTACCCTTGTAGAGGTTGGAGAGGTTCAACACATCCACCGACAAAGTCACCCACACCGCGATGACGATGTCGTATTCCTGGCCATGAACGAGAGAGACCGAGGCCGTTTCCGTCTTGTCCCCGAGGACCGGCCAGCTAGAGCTGACCGCCTTATCGGACACGTCGTGCGAGTCAACCTGGTAGTTGCCGCCGACCACCAATTTCGAGTCCTTAACGTCGAGGTAGGCGATCTCCCATCCGAAGCTGACTTGCGCACTGGCGTCGGAGCAGTTCGTTCCTGAGAGGTCTAGGCTGAGCTCGACGTCGAAGTGCCACTCGGCGCCAATCTTGTAGGTGCCGTTCGCTCCCTCGAAGGAGGGACCAATTTCTAGCCCCACGCCGCGAACGACCTTCGCGTACGCGCCGCTGTGGCTGTCGTTGCCGGTGGGCTTACAGGCGGTGGCTAGAGCGCCTGCGCCGTTGAGGAGATCTCCCGTCTTGAGCACAAAGCTGAGCGTATCCGATACGCTGTCGCAACCGTTGCCGGGTTCGGCCTTGCTCACTATGTAAAGAATCCCCCCAGTGTAGGGCGGTGTCCACACCTTGGAGACCCCAGAGGCGAGCTCGGGCGACGGCGAGGGGAGCACGGGCGAGGCGAGCGCGGGAAAAGCGAGGATCAGGACAGAGGCCAGCACCGCGACTGCCCCGCCGATGGACGCCGAACGCAGACCGCGTCGTGGGCGAGCGCGCCGGCGCGACCGGTTCGTTGAGGAGGAAGGGCTTTCGGCGTAGACTATTGCAGTGCGGTCCGAGGCGCGCATTGAGCGCCGACTGGAGACCCCTTACTTATACATGCCGAATTTGGAGGATGGTTTACGGTGGGCGCCCGTATGCGCCGACACGGTTCTCTCCCGTAGGCCGAGCATGTGCGAGGAAGACGCAGTCCCCGGTTGCTTGCCGTTGAGTGGACACGGGGGGATTTGAACCCCCGACCTCTGCTTTGCGAAAGCAGCGATCTTCCGCTGATCTACGTGCCCGCGGGGCGGGGGGAGAGAACCCGCCGCTTAAGCACTTCGGGATTCCCACGGCGGTGGCGCTCGTCGGAGGCGCACAGCGCCGGGATATGGGTCGGCCTTCGGGGCCCGAAGCCACGATGTTCGAGAACCGTGCTACGTGTCGTCGGGGCCAGGTCCCGGGGTGGGCGGGCTACGCGAACGCTGGTGCCGTCCCGGCGCCCGGAGTCTCGTTGCCGCCGGGCGGGGCTCGTCGCCCCGGTCCGCCCGCGGGCGTCGAGGTAGGGGACGAGGGGGGTGGAGGGCGTCCCACCGGGGACCGGGAAGAGGGTGGGGACCGGACGAGGATGAGGCGATGCTCGTCCGCATCGTACCGGAAGAGGTCGGCGTACCGACCCCAGTTCACGATGTTCTGGACCGCTTCCTCCGACGGCGTGACGGTGAGCGAGATGATCTGGCTCAGCTCCTCGTCTGTGAGATGGTGGTCGGGCGCACTCTCCAGCGCCCGGATGAGCGTGCGGAAGAGGGTGGTCTTGAGGATCTGCTCGCGGAGGATCGACTTGCGGCCCCGAATGGTCGCCGCCATCAACCGCCGGCCGAGGTCGGTGAAGCTCGCCCTCCCGTCCGAGACCTTGACGAGCTGCAGGACCTCGGCGTACTCGAGGGAGGGGAAGATCTCGTCGATCTCGAGGTCCAGGTCGTCCGCGAGGAGGGCCACGTCCTCCGACCCCTTGTGAGTGTTCAGTAAGACCAGGAGCCCGAGGAGCTCGGTCGGGTTGCACTTCGGGTAGGTGGTCGGCACGGACGTGAGAACGACCCAAACGAGCGACCCGCACCTATAAGCCTTATGAAACGGGGGTCCGCCCGTCAGTGGAGGATGGCGGAGCCAGGGCCGAGCCCCCCTCGGTGATGAGGGAGAAGACCCGGTCCGTGAGCTCGTAGAAGGCGGTCGACTTCCGGTCGCGGGGCCGGGGGAGGGTCACCGGTACCTCGGCGAGGAGGTGGGCAGGGCGCCGGGACATCACGACCACGCGGTCGGCGAGCTGGATTGCCTCCTCGATGTTGTGGGAGACGAGCACCACGCCTTCGGGGGGAAGTTGGGGGTCCTGCCAGAGCTGGAGGATTTCCTCTCGAAGGCTCTCCGCCGTCAGGGGGTCGAGGGCGCTGAACGGCTCGTCCATCAGAAGGACCGCTGGCTCGACGGCCAGGGCGCGGGCAAGCCCGACCCGTTGGCGCATCCCGCCCGAGAGCTCCCGCGGGTACGCCTCCTGAAACCCGTCCAGGCCGGTGACCGAGATGTACCGTTCCACCTGCGCGGCCATTTTCTCCTTCGGCCAGCCGAGCGCCTCGAGGCCGAAGGCGACGTTCTGTGCGACCGTGAGCCACGGGTAGAGGGCGAAATTCTGGAAGACCATCGCCATCTGGCCGACGACGTGGTCGACCGGTTGGTCGCGGAAGTAGATCTGCCCCGCCGTGGGGCGGTCGAGGCCCTGGATCAGCCGGAGGAGGGTCGACTTCCCGCAACCCGACGGGCCGACGATCGCGAGGAAGTCGTTGTCCTTGACCTCGAAGGAGATGTCCTTCATGATCGAGATCGAGCTGTGACGGGACACGAAGCTCTTGTCGACGTGCTCGACCCGGATGAGTGCCATCGTCCCCCTCCGCTTTCGGCTCGGTTCCCTCGAACCCGCTCAGTCGTACCGGAACTGCTCGACCGCACGGCGGTAGAGCGGCTTCCATAAGAGTTCGTTGATGGCGACCACCGTCGCGATCAGGGTGAACAGCGCGGCGACCATCAGCGGGAAGCCGCCGGGTTCGGCGTAGCCGATATCGATCATCTGGCCGATGCCGAGGACGCTCAGCGTCTGGTGGGAGTTGACGTTGAGGTACTCCGCGACGATGAGGGTGTTCCATCCGCCCCCGAAGGCAGTGATCGAGCCGGTCACGAGCGCCGGAAAGATCCCGGGGAACAGGACTCGTCGGAAGAACTGTCGGCCCTTGAGGCCGAACGACCTCGCCGCCTCCTCAAGGTCCGGAGCGAGTCCGCGGACGCCCGAGAGAAGGTTGAAGAATAGATACCAGAGCATCCCGGTGAGGAGCATCAGGATCGACGCCCCGTTGGGACCGAGGTACGGGACCAGCTCGAAGATAATCACCGGGAAGAGCGCGGTCGCCGGGAACGAGGCGATCACCTCGACCATCGGTAGTCCGACGCGCGCGGCGGTCGGCCGACGCGCGAGATAGATGGCGAGCGGCAGCGCGATGGCGAGGCAGATGCCGTAGGCGCCGGCGATGCGGAGGGTGGAGGCGCCCATAGCGAACGGCAGCTGCAGGAGCTGCTGACGGACCAACGAGGAGATCGGACCGGTGAACACGGCGTAGACGTTCACCACGATTTCGATGAGGATTAACCAGACGAGGACGAGGATGCCGCCCAGGGTTAGGTAGTAGAACACCGACCGCTGGAACGCCGTGGGCTTTCGGACCGGCCCCACCGTGATGGAGGCGAGCTGGACGAAGGGCGTCGAGATCCGGGAGACGCCGGTTCGGACCCCGCGCGTCACGTACGCGGCCGCCCGTCGGAACCGTCCCGAGGTTCCCCGGGGGGCTCCGGAGATCTCCCCCTCGCCGGACGGGGCGGTGTCGTAGCGGAACCGCTCGGCCCACCGACCGAGTGGACGCCAGACCACGAAATCGAGCACCGCGATCACGATCACCAGCACGATGAGGCCGGCGAGGAATGCGCTCGTGTTGTGGTCGCTGGCCGCGAAGGAGAGGAAGCTGCCGATGCCGGGCAGGGCGTGGGTGTTGGTCGTGAAGATCTCGGCCTCGACGAGGAAGAACCAGCCTCTGGTCCACGAAAGGACCGAGTTGTAGACGAGCCGATTCACCGTCGCAGGGAAGAGGACCCACCGGAACCTCAGCCAGCCGTGCGCGCCGAACGAATCGGCGGACTCACGTAGCTCGGAGGGGAGGGTTTTCACCGACTCGTAGACTCCGAACACCATGTTCCACGACATCGAGGTGAAGATCAGGAACACGGAGGCGAGATTCGGGCCGAGCCAGCTGTTCGGGGTCAGGTTGACGAAGAGGACGATCACCACCGGGAAGAATCCGAGGATTGGGACCGACTGGAGGATGTCGAGGACGGGGATCATGATCCGCTCGCCGGGCGGTCGGGTCGCCGCGTAGTAGCCGTACGCGAGAGCGAACCCCAGCGAGGCCGCGTAGGCGGCGCAGAGCCGAAGGAAGGAGAAGCTCACGTCGCGGGTCGCGGTCGGGAGGTACGAAGCGATGGGACCGAAGGATGGGCCGAAGGAGGCGACGCCGAACGCCGCGACCGCAATCGGGATCGCCGCGTAGATGGCAAGCGCGCGGCCCGCGGAGGGCAGTGGAAGGGTTCTAGTCGCGCTCCTCGGGGCGGTCGGCCGCCCGGTCCCACCGGCGCAGTCGTTGTTGGCCGGCCCGTCGACGCCGTCCGGGCGAATCGAACTCTCTCGCGCCATGCGACCTCCCGGGCATGGTCTCGCCGTGGAGTTCCCCTCGTGTATATGTGCCGTGTGGTCGCCCGCGGCGAAATTGGCGGCAGATTGGGGTCCGCCTCTCTCTCGTGGTTCGGCAACGTTTATCAGGAACCCGACGCTGCGCGCACTCGTAGCCCCGTAGTGTAGTGGCCAATCATGCGAGACTCTGGATCTCGCGACGCAGGTTCGAATGCCGCGGGGGGCCGCGACCCCGCGCGCCGGGACTCCTGCCGGGGCTACTTCGCGGCGTCGGACCGATTCACGGTGCGGGGGTGCTCCAGCTCGGCCAATCCGCGCGGCGCGGCCGCCGGGGCCAACGAGGCAGGGCTTAGGACCCTGTTGCCTAGGGCATACGCCGGTTCAAAGGGTCGGCTGGTCGCGAGGGCCGGCCGCCGGGAACTCCGGCCCCCCGCATTCCCACCCCCCTGAGGTCGACCCCGTGGAGATCTTGTCGCCACCGGTCCTCCCCGACTCGGTCCTGTCGCTGTCGCCGGACGAGGCGGACCGTTTGCTCGACCGTCTCGAGCGCGAAGTGCCGGTCCATCCTCCGCTCGTCGAACTCGCGGCCGACGCGTTCGAGGAGGCGATCGTGTTCGGCGACACGCACGGCGACTGGAGGTCGACCCTCGAGGTGGTCGCGCGCTTCCAGGAACCCGGCCGATCCCGGGCACTCATCGGGTTGGGGGATTACGTCGACCGCCCGCCGGAGGACTGCGGCGAAGGTTCTGTCGCGAACGCCTTCTTCCTCCTCGACCTCGCGGCACGGTTCCCCGGACGAGTGTTCCTTCTCCAGGGGAACCACGAAACCGTCCGCAGGGTCCCGACGCTGCCCCACAACCTCCCGGAGGAGGTCGACCAGCTCTGGGGCCCGGAAGCCGGCCGCTATTCGCGGCTGATGGGCCTGCTCGAGCGGGGCCCGTTCGCCGTCACGACGACCAACGGGGCGTATCTCGCCCATGCCGGCTTTCCCCCGCTCCCGTCCGCTTCCCGATGGCAGGCCGCGTTCGACCGAGTGGACGACGACGTGCTCATCGACCTCGTATGGTCGGGATGTGACGCCTCCCGCATCCACCGCGGCGCGGTGCCGATGTTCGGCGGGAATGAGCTGGACCGATTCTTCCACGTAACCGGACTTTCCGTTTTCCTTCGGGGCCACGACCCCGACCTCACCGGGCGGCCGGTCTACCAGGGCCGATGCCTCACGCTCCAGACCACCCGGGTCTACGAACGGTTCGGTGGCGTGATCGTGGCCCGATTCCTCGCGGCCACCCCCCTTCGGTCGACGAAGGACCTCGCGGTCGAGCATCTTCCGACCGAGGGCCGAACGTTCGCAACGACCTGAGCAGCGCCACCGCGCTGGGTCCGCGTCCGTCGGGCGTTGACCGGGCCGTTTCGCCCTCGGTCGTGAGCGCGTAAAGTCTCGTTGACCGATGGCTCATTTACGGCCGCCAAGTCGCTCCACCGATGCCAGAAGGCACGACGTCGACGGGCGAAGCGGCCGGTGAGGCCCGACTGCCGGTCTTCGAGCATGTGAGCTTCCTCGACTCGGCGGAGGAGGCGATCCGCAAGCGGCTCGCGAAGGTGCGGATCCTCGACCGGGTGTTTCTGCTGAGCAAGCCGTGGATCTTCCGCATCACGATGTTGATGATCGTCCTCTCCGTCTTCTGGGGGGCGGTCGGAGGCTTCGACATCTTCGGTTACCAGACCCAGGCGTACGCCTGGGCGCTCGGGCAGCCGCTCCACCTCTCGAACCAGGAGATCTACTCCGCGCTCACGCTCCACGCCATCCGCATGCTTTTCGGGTTCGCGCAGCAGTTCCAGATGGCGATCTTCGGCGTGCTGGTCGTCACGGCGCTCGGGATCAAGCCACGCCTGAAGTGGATGCTCTACTCCTCCGTCTTCCTCCTCAACCTCTCGGTCATCCTCATCGAAGGCCCGTTCTATCTGATGCCCCAGTTCAACGACAACTACTTCCCGGCCGAGGGATGGTACTTCTACTCCCCGCTCGGGATCCGCGGGCTCTCGAGCTACGTCATCAGCCCGCTCTGGTACATCGGCTGGATCCTCCTCTGTGCCTCGGTCATCATCTGGGCCGCGTGGGTCATCGTGCACCTACGCGACTGGTGGGTCGCCCACGGGGGGCTGCGGGGCACCGAGCGCCTCCCGCCGTTCCTTCTGTTCATCCTGGCGACCGTGATTCTGATCCCGCTCGGCTACGTGACGGTCCTCGCCTCGGCGGTCTGGGACACGTTCAACTACTTCGGGGTGGGGCCGGTCGCGCCGCTCCTCAACCAGCTCGTCTTCTGGTTCTTCGGCCACGCGATCGTCTATCTCCTCTTCCTGATCCCGATCGTCGCCTACTACCTCCTCGTCCCCATCTTCGCCAAGCGTCCGATCTACAGCTACCGGTTCGCCTTCGCCGCCGCGGTGATGTTCACCGTCCTCACCCCGATCCTGGCCATTCACCATCTCTACCTCACCTCCCTGCCCGTGTGGTCGGCGTGGCTCACGATGGTCCTCACGTTCGCGATCATCATCCCGTCGGCGATCACGTTCTTCACCGTCTGGATGACGATGAAGGGCGTCAAGGCTTCCGAATGGGAGTGGAACGCGGTGACGATGTTCCTCGCCCTCTCGTTCGCCGGGTCGATCGCGGGGGGGCTCACCGGGCCGGACAACAACACGATCTCGTTCGACGTCGACCTCCACAACACGCTCTTCATCGTGAGCCACTTCCACACGCTGGCGCTCCTTTCGATTACCGCGGGAGCGTTCGCCCTCACCTACGCCCTCCTGCCCGTCTTGGTCGGCCGCTTCTGGTACTCGCCCCGGCTCGCCCAGGCGCACTTCGCCGGGTCGGCGATCGGCTGGGCCGGTCTCGTGATGTTCATGGACTTCCTCGGGACGGACGGCATCTTGCGACGCGGGTTCATGTTCCAGCTGGACCCGAGTCTCGTCTTCGACCAGGTGATGATCACGGTGTTCGTCATCATCACGCTTCTCGCGCAACTGTTCCTGGTCGCGAACATCGTGCTCACGATCTTCCGGGGGAAGGAGGTGCACGCCGAGGGGCTTTCGCTCAACGAAGCGATCCGCGCCATCGCCTCGTCGACCCATCCCCACCCGACCGTCCCCATCAAGGACGTGCCGTTCGAGCGGAAGATGCCCCGCGCCCGGCGGGAGGGTGCCGAGCGGGCCTGGGTCGCGACGGTGGCGGTCCTCCTGGTCGCCGTGATCGTGGCGGCGACCCCCGCCGCCCTCTCCACTTCCAACCTGTTCACGAGCCCGGCCGACGCCCCCGCGGGCACCGAATGGGTGACCCTGACGGGTGAACAGTACTACTGGAACGTGCAGGAATCCGGTCCGATCACCGGGACGTTCGCGAACGTGCTGGTCGTCCATGCCGGCCAATGGGTGGCCGTGAACGCGACCGCGACCACGGCGACCGAAGGGTTCTACATCCCGTTCCGGAGCCTGCCGGTGGTGGACGTCCAGGTCGTTCCCTACACTTGGTCGTACGAGCTCTTCCAGGCGCCGAGCCAGCCGGGGGTTTACGGCATGCCGAACGCCGAGTTCAACGGCCCCTGGTTCGGGCAGGACGTCGGGGTGCTCATCGTCCTCCCGCCGGCCGGGGGGAGCACGCTCGGTGCCTACAGCGCCGCGGCCGGAGCCGGGGACGTCTACAACCCGCCGGTCTGGTCGGCGGCCGGGACTCAGCTGGTCAGTGACCAGGAGGGGATCTTCAACTCCTCCGTTCCCGGACCCACCCTGATCGCCCCCGCCGGTCCCGTCTCCTTCGCGTGGACCGTACCGATGGCGTCGATCGGGATCGACAACTACCTCGTCAACGTGACGACCAACGACCCCAATGGCCAGCAGAATTGGCTGAACGCCCACAACGACACCCTCCCCTACGACTTCGGCGTCTACACCGTGAGCGTCACCGGGCCGACGAACCACTCGGTGGCGACCTTGGACCCGGTTGCGGGCACGGTCGCGCCGATCAAGGTCGGACCGAGGAACGTCGAATCGATGAGCCTCGCGGCCGGGGTCTACCTCTACGGGCTCGTGACCCCCATCCCGTACGTCTACGACCCGAGCGGGCAGTCGAGCTGGATGACCGGGTCGGAGGCGGGGAACGTGATGGGTCTCTGGGGCGTCCTGTGGGTGAGCCCATGAGCGCGGTCACCTCCACCCGGGAGCGCGGCATTACGCCGTTCTTCGTCTTCGGGCTCGCCCTCGTGGTCGGGGCGGCGTGGGCGTTCTACATGAGCGCCATCTACTACCCGACCCCGAACTTCGTGACGGCGGCGCTTCCCACTATCCTCGGTGAAGCGGTCGCGGTGGCCGCGATCCTCGCCATCGCGCTCTGGGCGCCGAAGAACGAATAGTGTCTACGTGGACCCGAACAGCGCGCGCTCCGCATCCGCCACGTCGCGGGCCGTGGGCGCCCCGGCGTAGCGGTCGAGCCGGTCGCGATTGAGCTCGAGGAAGGTCGCGCCCCCGCGGAACCCCTCGAGGAGGTGGGCCGCCGCCCTCGGCCCGCCCAGGACGTAGAGGGCCGCGCTCAGTGCCTCGACCGTGTTGAGCTCTCCGAGCCGGCCGAAGTGCTGAGGGTTCGCCGCGATGAGGAACGGGAGCCGTCGCCGGACCGCCCCGCCCGGGGGCGACGCCTCCACCGTCGTGGGGAAACCGCCCCGCCGGGCGAGGCGGTTCCACGAGCAGTCGACCGCGAGGAGGCCCCCCACTTCGGCGGCCTCCCGGTCCTCCCGGGAGAGCGGTCGAGCGGCGTGCGGGTCGAGAAGGACCGGACGCGCCACCAGCCCCGAAAGCCGGGCGACTTCACGGACCTTCCCCCGATGGAGGAGTCGACGGCCGGTGCACGCCTTCGGATGGTCCTCGTGGGCGACGAGGAGCAGGAGCGGGATCGGCCGTTCAGGCGGGAGGCTGGGCGTACTCCCGGAAGATCGCATGGATCTCGCGCGTGACCCGGAGCGCCTCCGCCTTCGGTCGCTGCCAGAGGTTGCGCCCGAAGATGATGCCGGTCGCTCCCGCGTCCATCGAGGAGCGGACCTTCTTCAGCATCTCCTGGTCGCCGACCTTCTCACCGCCCGAGACGAGGACGAGGGCCCGGCCGGCGCTCTCCACGACCTTGCGGAACGCTTCGTCCGCCGAGAGGTGGAGCGAGTTGTAGGGCGCCGGGCTCTCCGCGTCCTTCTCCGAGGCGACGGGGTAGTTCAGCTTCACGATGTCCGCGCCGAGCTCGAGGGCCACCCGTGCGGCGTAGTCGACCGCGTAGAGGCCCTCCTTCCCACCCCTCTTGGCGATCGCCTCTCCGCGCGGGTAGGCCCAGACGACCACGGGCATCCCGAGCCGCTCGGCATCTTGGCGGACGTCCAGGAACTGCCGGAAGTCGCGGTCCTGCGCCGGGGACCCGACGTAGACCGTATAACCGACCGCGTCGGCCCCCAGCCTCACCGCGTCCTCGACCGTACCGGTGAGCGGGCTGAACGCCTGGCTGTCGGAGGGTACGGCGGTCTTCCCGTTGAGCTTCAAGATGAGCGGGACGTCCCCCGCGTACTCGTGGAAGTACTTCTCGGCGAGGCCGATGTGGAGGGCGATCGCGCTGAACTTGCCCTCGCGCGCGAGCTCGTACTGGTACTTCGGGTCGAGCGACTCCGGGTTCGCGAAGAAATCGACCGGCCCGTGCTCCAAGCCCTGGTCGATGGGGAGGATGAGGAGCGTCCCGCCCCCGGGACCATACTGGTACAGGAGCCGCTTGAGCCGGGTCCGCTTGCCCGGGGAGAGGCCCAGGGAGGAGAGGGCCGGCCGGGGGTATCTCCGCGGCGACGGTCCCGTCGGAAGGGACGGGCTCCGCATCGCGGGCGCAGGCGGGGATGTTTCGCTCATCGGGAACCTCGGTCGTCCACGGGCTCGTGCGATTTAACGATTCGTCTGTCGGGGACGGGCCGCTCCCGGCCTCGAGGGAACCCTTTATGCGGCCGTCCCCGTAAGGAGCGCGAACCGGCCGAGTTCCCGGTATACGATGCGTCCGCAGGTCGTCATCGCGGCCACGTTGCTGCTCAACCTCGCCCTCTTCGTGGTCAACCTCGAAGTGGCGCTCCTCTCGGGCAGCCGGACCGTCCTGTCCCAGGCGATCTACACCGTCACCGACCTCGCCGGGAGCGGCTTCCTCCTCTGGGGGCTCTACCTCTCCCGCCGGCCGGCCGACTATGCCCACCCGTTTGGATTCGGGAAGGAGCGATTCTTCTGGGCGTTCGTGTCGATCGTGGTGACGTTTACGACGGCCGGGATCGTCGCCCTGGTCACGGGCGTCACCCAGATGTTCGCCCCGCAGCCGGTCTCCCACATCGGGGAGGCGCTCCTGGTGGTGGTCGCGACCCTGCTCGTGAGCCTCGCCGGGATCTGGGTGACCCTGCGCGAACTCCGGATCTCGCGGCAGACGCTCCAGGCGCTTCTCGAGTCGGCGAACCAGGGGCTGAAGGCGATCTTCTACCAGGACCTCGTGACGATCGGGGCCGCCGTGGTCGCGGTCGGGGGGCTGCTCGCCGTCTACCGGACGCACGACTACGCGATCGACGGCGCGACCGCCGCGGTCGAGGGGATGCTGCTGGTCGCGACCGGGTTCGTGCTGACCGCGGAGAGCCGCGAGTATCTCATCGGCCGCGCCCTCGAACCGGTAGTGGCGCGCGAGATGCTCGGCGTGGTCGAGCGGAACCCCCGGGTTGCCAAGGTGCGCTCCCTCCAGTCGATGCAGCTGGGGCCGGACGACGCGCTCCTCGCGCTTCGGATCAACTTCCAGGACGGGCTCACGACAGACCAGATCGAGTCGACCATCGACGAGGTGACGTTGTCGCTCCGGACCGCCTTCCCGGTCCTCCGTCACATCATCATCGAGCCGGAATCGTAGCCCGGGCGACTTCGCGGTAGCGCGCGGCCGTCAGGACGAGGAGCCCCGCCGCGAGTCCTCCGAAGAACAGGTAGAGTCCCTTGGACCCGAATTCGGTGAACAGCGAAGTCGAGGCGACGAGACCCCCGAGCATCCCGAGGGAGATCGTGAGCGAGTAGACCGCCATCGTGGTCGCGCGCCCGATCGCGCTCGCGAGGTCGGCGAGCGCGGCGAGCGCCGCCGGCCCGTAGGCGAGCGCCATGAGCACGCTTCCCCCGAGGGCGATGAGGATCGGGACCTCGGGGCCGAAGGCGACCACGAGGCTGGCGAACAGCATCACGAGGAGGAATCCGGTCGCCCCGATGGCCATGAGGCGCATCCGACCCCACCGGTCGGCGAGCCGCCCGAAGAACGGCTGGGTCAGGACGAGGAACGCACCGCCCCCTCCGATCGCCGCGGCCAGGTCGCCGGTCGGGACCCCGACGCCGGTCGCGGCCTTTCCGAGGAACACGAAGGCCGTCCCGATCAGCATGTAGATGACGAGCCACGGGAGGGTGACGAGGAGCACGCTCCCCCGGAACGCCGATCGCACGACCCGCCGGAAATCGAACGCCGGGGTGGGGGGGCGTCGCGGGGTCCCCCGGAGAAGCAGGGCCGCGACCCCGAAGCCGCCCGCGAGCACCGCGCTCCCGACCAGGAAGACGAGTCCGAGCTCCCGGTTCGGAAGGAAGCCGAGGGCGGCAAACCCGAACGCGAACCCGCCGACCCAGCCGAACAGGTTCATCGCGTCGAACCGCCCCATCTCGTAGCCGCGTTCGTCCTCCCCCGCTCGGTCGGCGACCACCGCGAGGCTGGCGGCGAGAATCGCGCCGCTCGCCACCCCGAAGAGAAGGTTCATCGCCCCCAGCAGCAGGACCGACCGCGTCCCCGCGACCACGGCGAACAAGACGGCCGAGAGGGCGATCCCGGAGAAGAGGACGGGGAACCTCCCGTACCGGTCGGCGGCCACCCCGGAGAGGAGGACGGTGGAGAACTCTCCCGCAGGTGCCATCGCGCTCACGAGGCCGACCGTGCCGACCTCGGCCTGGCCGAGGCCGCTCGAGGTCCCCGAGATGTAGCTCGCGAAGACCGCGAGCGTGATGCCGAACGCGAAGCGGACGAAGAACGTCGCGCCGAACACGGCGAGAAGGGGGCGACCCCCTGAGGTCGTCGCGAGCGACCGGCCTTCGTCCGCCACGACCGGTCTCAACCCGTGGTCGGCGCCCGCTCGATGAGCTCGATCCAGACGTCGTTCGGGTCCATGATGAACGCGATCCGAGAGCTGCTCCCCGAGATCCGGTACGGCTCCTTCGCGACCCGAACGTTCTTCGACCGCACCTTGAGAAGGAACCGGTCGAGGTCGGGGACCTCGAAGGCGAGGTGGTCCAACTGCTCGCCCGCGTCGAACTGGTCCTTCCCGTCCCAGTGGGTGAGCTCGACCCGAGCGCCGCTCGCCGGGTCGCGGACGAAGGCGATCTCCGCGTGATTCTCGGGGATCGTTCGACGCCGCTCGAACTCGAGCCCCAGGACCTCCGTGTAGAAGGCGAGGCTCTCGTCCATGTGCCGGACCGTGATCGAGGTGTGAAGGAACCGCATCGCCGCCCCGCTCCCTAGGACCTTTCCGTTACAAGAAGGTCGGCCCCCGTCACGGGTGGCCGTAGACGACCCGGACCGGGTCGACGCCGGCGGCCTGGTCCCGCTCGACGCGGACGAACCCGACCCTTTCGAACTGGACGATCTCACCGGGGGGAGCGTCCCGGAGGGCGCGTTCGCCCATCCCGAGCTGATGGTCCCCCTCGATGCCGAGCAGGTCGACCGGCACGGCTCCGTTCACGCCGACCCACTGGAGCCGTGGGAGCCGGCGGTTCTCGCGACTGGTGAACGTGGCCCGCAGGGCCGCTCCCGGTGGCGGGAGGTCGGCCGGCAGCCGGACGTTGAGGAGGTCCTTCAGGCGGATCTCGGCGCCCCGGTTCTTCTCGAGGTCGGCGCGGGCGAGGAAGAACACGGGACCCGCGGGCGTGGCCCGGGTGCCGAGCTCGGGGCGGTCGGGGTGGTTGGGGAGGTCGACCAAAGGGAGGTCGAACGGATACCCTTCGACCTCGACCCGGACCGGCTCGGCGACGAACGCTCGGCGGACGGTGGTCGCGTCGATTCGCCGCCGGTTCTCCGAGTACAGCGTTTCGGCCGGGACCTCGATGTCGGCGAGCGAGAGACCGAACGAGAGCGTGAACTCACGCAGGGCGTCCATCGAGATGCCCCGGCGGTCGAGGGAACGGAGGGACCACGTGCGAGGGTCGGCCCAGCCATCGTAGAGCCCGGAACGGACCTCCCGGTAGGACTTGCTCTTCGAGACCTTCGCCTCCCGCACGCGAAGGATTCCGAAATGAAGGAACGGGGGCCCCCTCACCCCGAGGAGGTCCCAGATGTACTGCTGCATCTTGTCCTCCATCACGAGGTCCTTTCCGCGGATCACGTGCGTGACGCCGAGCTCGACGTCATCCACCGCCCAGGAGAACTCGAGCAGCGGCCAGACCCGGTACTTGTGGCCGACCCTCGGATGGTCGACGTCGCTGATGCGGAAGAGGACGCGGTCGCGGAAGGCCGGGTCGGGGTCGTTGAGGTCGGTCCGCAGCCGGAGCACGGCCTCTCCCGGTCCGTACGCCCCCGAGAGCATCCGCTCCCACTCGTCCATCGTCTCGGGCGAGGTCTGGGAGCGCTCGGCGCAGGCGACGCCCTTCGCCCGATTGTCGCGCAGGGTCTCGGGAGCGCAGCGGCAGACGTACGCCGCGCCCTTCTCGATCACCCGACGGGCCCAGGGGTAGTGGAAGGCGATCCGGTCCGACTTGTAGTAGATGGCGTCCGGGCGGACCCCCGCGAGCTCGAGATCACCCAAGATGAGGTCGAAGAACTCGGGCTCGACCCGCTTCTCCTCGGTGCCGGCCGTGTCGTCGAAAACCAGCAGGAGCTTGCCGTGGTACCGGTCCCGGTAGTACTGGTTCACGAACAGCATCCGACCGTTCCCGATGTGGAGGCTGCCGCTCGGGAACGGGGCCAACCGGAGCACCACCTTCCCGGGAACAGCCCCGAGCAGCTCCGGAAAATCGCCGGTCGTCGAACGCTCCTCCTTCGGCCGGCCCGCCTCGGGCCCGCCCAGGCTCGTGAGGCGGTCTTCGAGTTCGGCGACGGGGAGGCCGCGCAACTCTGCGACTACCCTCGAGACGAACTCCCGCACCTCCTCCGCGTGCGGACGGAGCGACGCGTCGGTCGCCAGGAGCCGCCCCACGACGGGGGCCGCCTGCGCGATCCCCTGGTGGGCGACCGCGTTGTCGAGTACGAGGCGGGTCGCCCGTCGCTCGAACTCGGGAGAGAGGCTCACAACCCGCGGACCAAGGGCAGGGTTAAATCGGTTCGCGGGGCGTCGTCCGGTCCACCCGGGGCGCCGGCCCGTTCAGCCGGCTGACCGCCTGGTCGACGGCCTCGGAGAGGGAGAGCTCGCCCGACAGCACCCGGTGCGCCGAGGAGCGAGAGATCGTGACGCGGCCACCGCTTCCTTCCCGGCTCAGCCGCTGAAGGTTCGCCACCTCGCCGGGGGTGAACGTGACCGGCAACGGGAGTCGAACCGCGTGCCCCCGGGTGGTTGCGATGGAGCGAGCCGCGGCCGCGTCCCGCGGGCGCCGCCGCCCCCGGGGAGTGGTGCCTTCTTCGTCCACGACCTCGACCAAACGGTGGTGGGTCAGCAGCGAGTTCACGATGCGGTTACGAGCGTGGGGCGCTCCGGACCCAACACGGAACAGGACGTTCCGGCCCGGGAAGCGGTGACGAAGCTGCGCCGCGAAGGAGCCAGTCGCTTCCGGCGATTCGAGGTTCCCCTCCCCGATGCAGGTAGGGCCCGCGAGGATCGCATAGCCCGGTCGAGGACCGGGGTCGATCCCGACGATGATCTCCTCGTCCAACTCCCCGGGGCCTAGAGCGTGGGCGACCGCGGCGCCGAGAGTCCGACGGTCCCCGCCCTCGCGGACGGCGAGAACGTGAGGATGGTCGATCAACGGGACCTCGTCGGGCGATGTGAGTACCACGGCCACCCGGTCGGGGATGCGGTCGCCAGGGAGCAGGCTCACCGTAGGAAAACGACGCTCCCGCAGAAACCCCGCCAGCTCGTGGTAGAGCGACGGGTCCCGGGTGACGAGAGCGACCGACCGGAGTCTCACCGTGTTCCAGACGGTGATATACGGCATTAACCTTACCCTCAGACGTGCCGGTTTGTCTCCACTGCGGCGAGCTCGCGCCCGACGGTGCCCTATTCTGCGCGAAGTGCGGCTACACATTGCCGCAGGGCGAGCCGGGCGCGGTCCCGGCCAGCGGGTCGCCGACCAGTTCGCAAGCCGTTCCCTCTCATCCGCCGCCCGCAACTCCTCCTCCCTCCGCTCCACCACCGTACCCCGGCTACCCGAGCGCCCCCCCTCGGTTTGGGCCAGTGACCCCGCCGGGAGCGTATGCGTACCCGGTGGCCTCCGTGCCCGGAGCCGTCGGGCCGGTTCCTCCGCCCCCTAACGCCAAGTATTGCATTCGTTGCGGCACCCTCATCTCCCGGCCAGCGGTCTATTGCCCAGTATGCCAGACGCCGCAGGCGTGAAGCGCCTCGGGCGGCGCGGCCGGCGCACCGGCACGATGGTCCGCATCGCTCGCGAGCGAGTGGACGACCTCTTCGCACTCGCCGAAAAGGAGGCAGCCTCCCATCACCGGGAGCTATCGGACCGGTACGTTCGCCTCGCCCGTCGCATCGGGATGCGCTACAACGTCCGCTTGCTTTCGGAGTATCGAGAGCTCTACTGCCGCGCTTGCTCGAGCTACTGGGTCGAGGGCACCACCGTCCGTACGAGGTTCCGCGACGGGCGGAGGGTTCGCACCTGCCTCGTTTGCGGACGCCAGCGCCGGACGCCGGTCCGTCGCGTCCCGCGGCTACCGGCCAAGACCAGCTCGGAGCTCCGGCCCCTCGTTGCGCGGGAAGATGAGGTACTAGTGGGGCCGGTCTCCGAGGTGGAAGAGGAACGACCGTCGGAAGAGGAGCCGGAACAAGAATAAGCATGGCCGACTCCTGCCGCCGTCGAGCCGGGGTGGCCGAGCGGCCAAAGGCGGCAGACTCAAGATCTGCTCTCGCAGGAGTTCCCAGGTTCGAATCCTGGCCCCGGCATCGCCCCGTGTCGGTCGCGGGTCGAACGTCGGGAGAGCACGTCCTAGCTCGTCGCTAGGGGAGCGCGCTCCCGGATCGTGATCTTCGACAAGTGACAGCGCCTGGCGGACCCGCTGGGGCGAGGCAGGTCGTTGCGTCGAGCCGGTGACGGTTCAGAACTCGCCTCAGAGGCAGCCGGTTGCTGCACACAATCAGAAGTGATCGAGATCCTTGAATGCGGTCCTAGCGCCCGCCTCCTCAGACTGGGCTCGGTCGCACCGCCCTCCGTTCGAGCAGTCAGAGGCCGGTCGGGTACTCACCGCCGTACCGTTTCAAGACCTAATCGGCTCGATTAAAGACCATCAGCGTTCACGCGAGGCCAGGGTCAAGGATGATCGCACTGGCCGACTGTTCAATCGCCGTCTCCGACGCGAAGGCGGCGGCCGTCTGGTGGAACGAGAAATTGGGATTCGCGGTGCATTGGGTCGGGCAGGGTGACCATGCCTTGATGGTAGCACCGCCCGGCGACCGGTTCGTCCTTCACCTGTGCGAGGGGTTCGAGCCCGTGCAACCCGGGAACTCGGGAGTCGCCTTCGTGACCGACGACCTCGAGGGCATGGTACGTCGGATGGAAGGCGCTGGCGTCCGGTTTTCCGAGCCTCTGCAGAAGGAGGCCTGGGGAGGCATGGCGAAATTCGAAGACCCGGATGGGAACGTCTACTGGCTTCTCGGCGCGCCTGCCTCCTTCATCCGGAAGGAAACGTACCTAAAGGCGCGGACGTCCCACCCCTCCAAGAGCCGTGGCCGAACGGGCCGGGGGAAGGTTCGGCATCGGTCGAGCCGGACTCGCTGAGCGAGGCAGCATATGCCCCTCTTTGTCGTCATCAACGAGCAGGGCCCGAGTTGGAGGGAAGGGCGGCCGATGCGAGAGCAGGAGGGCTGGTCGGAGCACGCCGAGTTCATGAACCAGCTCCTCGCGGACCATGTCGTCCTGCTGGGAGGCCCGCTCCCGGGCGGTCCGCGTCACCGAGCGATGCTGGTCCTCCGCTCCTCCGATGAGCACGTCCTGCGGGAGCGGCTCGCGACCGATCCCTGGATGCGCTCCGGCGTGTTGCGCGTGGGCGAGCTCGTTCCCTGGGAACTCCTGCTGGGGGAGCTTCCGTGACTGGAGCGATCGCGGGGTCTGTCAGAGCGGTCGGGAAACCGTGATGGACCCCTGCGCCGTCGGCCCGACATGTCCGCGCCTCCGGCGAGCGGCAACCTCCCTTGGTGCCCCAACTGCAAACAACCACTGAGCCTCAACGATGTGGGGACGTTCAAGGGGCCCGGCGGATTCACCTCGTTTGGGCTGAACGTCATCTTCTGTCGGAAGTGCGGGGTTGTCCTCGGCGGGAGCTCTACCTGAGCGAACGCCCACTTCGAATCGCCCTGCGGGTCGAGTCGGCGGCCCCGACCCCCGGCATTCTCGACGCGCCTATCCGGGGGTCAGGACCGCGCGACCCCGAATCTCTCCTCGCTCCAGCCGTGCCAGGACCTCGTTCGCCTTCTCGAGCGGGTACGATTCGCTGACCACCGGAGCGACCGTCCCGTTCCGGGCCAGCCGCACCACCTCAACCAGCTGCGCGAGCGTACCGGTGAAATTCCCCCGGACCTCGGCGCCCAAGAGCGGCAGCATCGGCAGGGACATCTGGACCGCGCCACCCACCAACCCCACCAGGACGAGCCGTCCCTCGTGGCCGAGGAGGCGAAGGCCGAGCGAGGCCGTGCGGGGGGTGCCGACGAAATCCACCACCGCGTCGGCGGCCCGCCCCTCGTTGAGCCGTTTGAGCTGGGAAACCAGTTCCTTGGCCTCCACCTCGGCCGTGTTGAACACGTGGTCGGCGCCCAAGCTCGAGGCCAGCGCGAGACGAGCGGCGTCGACATCCGCCACGGCGACCTTCGCCCCGATGACCTTCTTCGCGATCTGGATCGCAGTGCTTCCGACTCCACCGGCACCGATCAAGAAGAGGAGGTCATTCGCACGGAGCCCGCACTTCTGGATCGAACTGAGCGCCGTCAGCCCTGCGCAGGCAAGGGTCGCCGCATGCGCAGCATCGAGGCCCTCGACCCCGACCAGGTACCGGGCATCGGGAACCGCAACGTACTCCGCGTAGCCGCCGTCCCGCATGAATCCGAGAAATCGTTGGGACCCCTCGCACAGGTTCTCTGCCCCGGCGGCACACTTGCGGCAATGGCCGCAGCCGATCCAGGGATAGACCACGACTCGGTCTCCCAGCTGGGGCCCGGCCGAGCCCGTTTCTGCTCCCAGCCGCTCGATTCGACCGGCGATCTCGTGCCCCGGAGTGAGCGGGAGGACGCTTCCACCGCCGGTCGTCGTGAGCTTCCGGCCGTCTCCCAGGTCGTACGCACCGGAGATCAGATGGAGATCCGAATGGCAAACTCCGGCCGCTTCCACTCTCACCAGGGCTCCCCCCGGTGGGGACTGCGGCAGATCCAGGGTGGCCTCGCGGAGGGGCTGACCCTCCGCCACCAATCTCATGGCCTTCATCGGAAGAGGTCACCAGAGTGTGGCACGGGGGTTCGCCGAGCCACGGACCCCGGACTTGCCCGACTCCGTAAGATGCTTTGCGACGCCCCTGGAGAGGGGGACTGCTCGGGGCTTGGACCCCTTCCGACGTTTACAGCAGGGGCCGAGAACCCTCGGGGGGAACCGATCCGTGCTCCATCGGCGGCGTCCCTCTCGATGCATGGCGAGACAAACCCTGAAATACCCGAGCCAAGAGAGAACGTCGATTGAGCCGGACCGCATGGGCGACCTCGCCTCGAGTCACGGTGCTCGATCGGTGTTCGTCAACCCCGCCGCAACGGGCACGTCGCGCCTCTGGGTACTCGGAGTCTGAAGCGTTCCGACCCGTAGTGCAGGGAGTGGAACAGAGATGAATCCCGACGAGCAGCCCGTCGCGCGCGCGAGCACGACCCCCCCGATCCTCCATGTCCAAAGTGGCTCGGTCCGTTTCTGGGCCATACTGGGTGCCCTCTTGATGGTCGGGTCCCTTACGGTCGCCGTCCTCCCCGGCGTGTTGGCCCAGCCGACGCCGACGGTCACGGTCGCACCGACCGCCGGGATCGTCGGGTCCTCCATCACCGTGGGCGGCAGCAACTTCATCGCGAGCACGACGGTCGTGATCGACTTCAACGACTCCGCCGGAACGGTCGTGCTGTGCGCCGCCTGCGCCGTCGGGACCACCGGTGGGTTTTCGGACTCCTTCAGCGTGCCAGCGGCGCCCAACGGCACGGCGACCGTCTCGGCGTTCGAGGTCGGAGCCACCGCCTCGGCCCCGTTCGAGGTGGTTTCGCACCAGACGCTGTCGAGGCTGACCGCGGCCCCGGGTAACATCGTCGACGTCACCGGCACCGGATTTGACGGTTTCGCTTCGGTGGCGTATTCGTTCGGTCCCTACACCCCCGGAGGCAACTGCAACGGCGCGTTCACGAGCAACGTCGGAGGGTTCGCCTGCGCCTTCCGGGTACCCCACGAGCCGTACGGCACGTATCTATTGACCGCGGCCGACGATGCGGGCAACTTCGCGATCAATTCGGTCTACTTCACCCTCGTCCCCGGCGGGTATGTCGCCCCGGGCGCCGGCGTGGTCGGTTCCCTGACCACCGTCTCGGTCGACGGATTCCCGGCCTTCGCCCCCCTCTCAATCATCTGGGACCCGGGACTCTCGACCGCTCAGGTCCTCGCGGCCCCACTCACCGACGGAACCGGGTCGGCGACCACCGCCGTGACCGTCCCGGTCTCGGTCGCCGGCGCCCACACGATTCAGGTCTTCTACAGCAGTTCCGTCATGGAGAACTTCACGTTCACGGTGCTCGGGAGTCTCCGCGTGACTCCCAACACCGGCTATGTGGGGGAGCCGATGATCTCGGCATTCGGAGAGGGCCTGCCCGCCACGTCGCTCGTGAACCTCCTCTGGGATTCCGGCACGGCCGTGGCGAGTTCGCTCGGGAATGTCACGACGCTCGCAAACGGGACCTTCACCCTCGCCTTCACCGCCCCGTCAGCGAGCCGGGGTCTCCACGAAGTCTCGGCGTCGATCGGTGGGACCACCGAGGCGATCGCCTTCTTCACAATCGACGAGTCCAACCTCACGCTCTTCCCCACCACGGGACCCCCGGGAGGTGTCTTCTCGGCGACGATGGTCGGGTTCGCCGCCACGAGCGCGTCGAACGTGATCTGGGACCTCGGGCTGCTCACGCAGAGCCTTCTGGGGAACGGGACCACCTCGGACCGGGGAGCGCTAACGTTGACCGGTCTCCATGTCCCGGCGGGAGCGGCTCCCGGGCCGCACGTGGTCACTGCGACCGACGCCTCGGGCGACCGAGCGACCGCGACCTTCGTGGTCGGTCCGTGGCTCACCCTGACCCCCGGTTCGGGCCCCGTCAATTCGACGGTCATGGTGACCGGCTCCACGTTCCCGAGCGGTCACGTGATCGACCTCGTCTGGAACTCGACCACCGGACCGCTGCTCGCGACCGTCGCAGCGCTACCGGGAGCTACGGGCTACCCCTACGGGAACTTCACGGCGACCATCACAATCCCGGTCGGCACGTTCGGCCCGCACTCGGTCTACGCGCTCGTCACCGGCACGTCAACCGTTGCTTCCGCCGCGTTCTCCATCATCCCCTCGCTCCGGCTCTCGGTGGTGAAGGGACCCGTGGGAACACCCGTGGCTGCGACGGCGGAAGGCCTCGCCCCGATGAGCCTCTCCACCCTCTCGATCGACGGGACGCCGACCGGGCTCGGTGGAACCTCGAACGTGAACGGGACCGCCGTCTTCTCCTTCCTGATGCCCCCCGAGCCCGCCGGCCTCCACGCTCTCGTGGTGACGGACGCCTTTGGGGATGCGACCAACGTGGCCAACTTCACGGTCGTACCGATGATCGCCGTCACCCCGGCGATCGGTTACCCCGGGGAACCCGTTCTCGTGAACCTCACCGGGTTCGCTGCCGGGAGCCAGGTAACGATCGCGTGGGACGGCAACGGGACCGCGACCGGCGCCGCGTCGGCAGCCGACGGGAGCGCGCTAGACGTGGTCTACTCGATCCCCACCAACGCAGCTCCCGGCGACCACAACCTCTCTGCTTGGGACCTCGCGGGCAACATCGCCCCAGCGGTCCCGTTCATGGTGGTCCCGCTCCCGATACCGGTCCCGACCGCTCCCCTTACCGGCGCCATGTTCAACCACTCGGTCGTTCCTCTCTCCTGGAACCCGGTGCCGAACGGCAGCGTGAGCTACACGGTGGAGGTCTCGAGTAGCGCGGACTTCTCGTCAGGGACCGTCACGATGACCGGAATCGCGGCAACTGTCTGGTCGCCTCCCGCCCTGCCGGATGGGACCTACTACTGGCGGGTCGAGGCGGTCGCCCCCGGCGGGGGGACGGCGGGGTTCTCGGCGGTCGAGAGCTACCTCATCGACACCGTGGCCCCGTTCTCGACCGTGGGATCCCTCCCCTCGACAGCGGTCGGAATGAGCCTCTCCATCCCGTACACGGCTGTCGACCCAGCGCCGGGGAGCGGAGTGGCGGGCGTTGAGCTCCTCTATTCGGTCGACGGTGGGCATGACTGGGTCGCCTACGAGAACGGCACGTTGTTCACCGCGAGCCCGATTGCCTTCCAGGCCCCCGTTCCGGGCCTCTACGAGCTCCAGACGGTCGCGGTCGACCGGGCGGGCAATCACCAGCTCCCCGGTCCGAACGGACAGGCATCGGTCGTCTTCGACCCGCTCGCGGTGACACCGAACTACGCCCCCTACGTGTTCCTCCTGACCCTGGCGGTCTTGTGTCTCCTGGGCGCCTGGTTCCTCACCCGATACCGCCGTCCGAAGCCCCCGACCGAGGCGCCCCGTCCTTGGGTCGAGACGAAGCCGGCCGAGCCGACGTCTGAGAGCCCCGCTCCTCCGCCTTCCTCCGGTCGAACGGAGGGACCATGATGATGCCCGAAGCGGACCGGGCCCCGGCTCCGTGGGGAGCCGGAAGGGCTCTGGTGATCCTCGGCGGGATTCTCCTGGCCGCCGCTCTCTTCCTGCCGTGGTACGTCGCCTCCTCGGTCGGCCACGCCGGCGTGCTGACGGGAATTGCGCTGTCCGCGGAGGCCCCGGAGCTCGGAATCCTACCCGCGATCGGCCTCATCGCGATCCTCGGTGGAGCCGTCATAGGTCGCGCGCCCAAGTCGATGCGTGGGTCCACGGCGGCTTGGGGTGCAATCGCGCTCGGACTGGTCGGAATCGCGGTTTCGGTCGAGGTGAGCTTCCGCTTGAGCAGCAAACTCCAGAGCCTCTACGGACCGGCGTTCCTCGACGCGGCCGCGCTGGG
>DASPQC010000043.1:0-60256 GCA_035625165.1 Thermoplasmata archaeon
CCTGCTCGCGGACGAGATCAACCGGGCGCCCCCGAAGGTGCAGTCGGCGCTCCTCGAGGCGATGCAGGAGTACCAAGTGACGAGCGAGCGCTCGACCTACCCGCTCCTGCGTCCGTTCCTCGTCCTCGCGACCGAGAACCCGCTCGAGCTCGAAGGCACCTACCCGCTCCCGGAGGCCCAGGTCGACCGGTTCCTCCTACGACTCCGGGTCGGCTACCCGACGCCCGAAGAGGAGCGGCGCATCCTGACGCGACGCCGGGAACGGAAGGAGGACCGGGTCGAGGTGCCTCGGGCGACCGACGCCGAGACGTTCCGCGCGCTCCAGCTCGCGGCCGAGGACGTGGAGATCGACCCCTCGGTGGAAGGGTACATTGTCGACCTCGTGCGCGCGACCCGCGAGGACGGCCGGGTCGAGGTCGGGGCTTCCCCCCGGGGCTCGCTCGCGCTCCAGAAGCTCTCGCGGTCCCGTGCGCTCCTCGCCGGGCGCGACTTTGTCCTTCCGGACGACGTGAAAGCGTTTGCGGAGCCGGCGCTCGCGCACCGGATCATCGTCAAGCCGGAGCCTTGGATCCGCGGGATCCGGGGCGAGGCGGTGGTGCGGAACGCCGTCGACCGGACGCCCGTGCCAAAGGTCGACGATCCCGCTCGAAATCAGCCCAAGAACTTTTGAGCGCGCCGCCACTCGACCGCCCGATGGCTGACCCACCGCTCGTCGTGGTCGCCGACCCGATTGACCGCGAGGCGGTCGACCGCCTCGCGAAGGGCCCGTGCCGCGTGGCCGACGTGAGCCGGGAGCCCGCCGCGCTCTCGAGCCACCTCCCCGACGCGTGGGCGCTCATCGTCCGCAGCCGGACGAAGGTCACCGCCGAACTCCTCGCGCGTGCGCCCCATCTTGAGCTGGTCGCCCGGGCCGGGGTCGGCGTCGACAACGTCGACATGGCCGCCGCCACCGCTCGGGGGATCCGGGTCGTCAACGCCCCGGCCGCGGCCTCCGTGAGCGTCGCGGAGCTGACGGTCGCCCTCTACCTCCTCCTCGTCCGGGGGTTCTACGGCTCGATCGGCCCGACCAAGTCGGGGCGCTGGGAGCGGGGGACCCACGGCCACGAGCTTGCCGGCCGCACGGTCGGTTTTGTCGGTTATGGCCGCATCGCCCGCGAGGTCGCGCGACGAGTCGCGCCGTTCGGGGTGACGACCATCGCCTTCGACCCGTTCGTGCCGAAGGCGCTGGACGCGACCGAGATCGTCCCGCTCGACCGACTGCTGGAGCGCTCCGACATCGTGAGCCTCCATGCCGCGCTGACGCCGGAGAACCACCATCTGATCGACGCCCGCGCCCTCGGCCGGATGAAGCCGGGGGCCTTCCTCGTGAATGTCGCCCGCGGCGCCCTCGTCGACGAGGCCGCCCTCCTCGCCGCCCTCCGTTCCGACCGTCTCGGAGGGGCCGCGCTCGACGTCTTCGAGGTGGAACCTCCCATGAACCAGGAACTGTTGGCGCACCCCCGCGTGATCGTGACCCCGCACATCGGCGCCTCGACCGAGGAGGCCCAGCGGCGGGCCGGCGCCGACACGGTGGACGAGGTGCTGCGGGCGCTGCGCGGCGAGCCGCTCACGGCGCTGGTCTCTCCGCCGGGAGGACGCCCATGACGTTCGACCCGGAAACGGCGACCTTCCTCATCGCGGGGCCGGTTCGCATCCACCCGCGGGTCCTGAGGGCGATGTCGATGCCGTCCGTGAACCACCGCGGCGACTTCTTCCACGGGGTCGTGCGAGAGATCCGCGACCTCCTCCCCGTCCTGTTCGGAGCGAAAGGGCACCAGGTGGTCCTGAGCGGGAGCGGCACCTCGGGTCTCGAGGCGGTCTACTCCGGTCTCGTCCCGAAGGAGGGCCGCACGCTGGTCCTCAAGAACGGGAACTTCGGGGACCGGACCGACACCATCGTGCGCCGGTACTCCTCCCAGGTAACGACCCTCAGCGCCCCATGGGGGTCCGCCCTCCCGATGGAGGCCGCCCGCGCCGAGCTCGAGAAAGGCGACGTGCGGGCCGTCTGCGTCGTGCACAACGAGACGAGCGTCGGCCTCATGAACGACCTGGGCGCCATCGCCCCGGCGATCCGGAAGGCGGGGGCCCTCTTCTTGGTCGACGGGATCAGCGCGGTCGCCGGGATTCCGGTCCCGATCGACGCCTGGGGGATCGACGCGATCGTCGCGGGCAGCCAGAAGGGGCTGGCCGCCCCGGCGGGGCTCGCGATCGTCCACCTCTCGGACCGTGCGGTCGCGAGCCTCCACCCGGGGACGTTCTACTTGGACCTCGCGGCCCACGTGAAGTCGCTCGAGAAGAACGACACACCGTGGACGCCCGCGGTGCCGCTGTTCCTCGCGCTCCGCGAGGCGCTCCTCGTCCTCAAGGAGGAGGGGCTCGACCGCCGGCTCGAGCGGACCCACCGCCTCGCCGAGGCGACCCGGGCTGCCGTCGACGGCCTCGGCCTCCAGCTGTTCCCCGACCGCCGCTACGCCTCCGACACGGTCACGGCGATCAACAACCCCGCCGGCATGGGCGACCCTGAACTCCGCAAGGTCCTCGAACGGGAGTACAACATCCTCCTGCAGGGCGGCCAGGGAGCCCTCACCGGGAAGATCTTCCGGATCGGCCACATGGGGATCGCCGACTGGCCGGACCTGCTCGTCACCTTCGCCGCGCTCGAGCGGATCCTGGGGAAGGCCGGTCGGCTCCCGTCGCCGGGCGCCGCGCTCCGGGCGATCGTCGACCGGATGCCGTGACGGTGCGCTAGATATCGACGATCACGCGCGCCCGTCCCCGCTCGGGGTCGAAGACGAGGTCGTGGAACGTCGCGGCCTTTACCTCGGTGCGAGACGGGTGGCGGGCCGCGTCGAACGGCTCGCCGGTGACGCTCGCGACCAAGGCCGTGGGCGGACTCCCCACGAGGCGCACCCGGATGGTGCGGGCGAGGAAGCCCTCCGTCTCCACCAAGAGGAGGAGCTGGTTGAGAAAGGCGACGACCAACGACGCGGCGTCCTCCCCCGAGGCGCTCACCGCACGTTCTTCGCGCGGCCGCACGCGGCGGAGGTCGGTCATCAGGCTGTAGAGTCCGAGTCCGAGCGCCTCGAAGAGGGAGCTCCCGTCGGGACCGCTCGCCCAGATGCCGACGTCCGCCGTGGTCGGGAAGTGGCCCCAGCGACGGGCCCGGGGTCGGCCACCCCCCCTCGCCGTCATCGGCCGGTCGAGGACAGAGGCGGGTTTAAGGGGGTCGCGGGCCTCCTCGGCGTTCGGATGAAGGCCTCGCTCGTCATCCCCACCCTCAACGAGGCCGCCTCGATCGCTCATGTCCTGAGGCTTTTCCGGCACGCGGCCCAAGAGGCGAACGCGGCGATCTTCCCGGGCAACCCGATCGATTGGGAGGTCCTGGTGATCGACGGGGCCTCGCCGGACGGGACGGCCGCGATCGCCGAGGCCGAGGGGGCGAGGGTGATCATCGAGCGGAGGAAAGGCTACGGCCGCGCCTACAAGACCGGCTTCGCCGCGGTGCGGGGGGAGGTGGTCGCGACCGCCGACGGGGACGCGACCTATCCGGTCGAGATGGTGCCGGGCCTCGTGAAGAAGCTTCTGGACGAGAAGATCGACTTCCTCACGGGCAACCGGATGGCCTACCTCGACCGGAAGGCGATGACGACCGAGCACCGGATCGGGAACCGGGCGCTCAACCTCCTCCTGCGAACGGCGTTCCACCATTTCCTCCAGGAGCTCCCCGGGGGAACACTTGTCGACAGCCAGAGCGGGTTCTGGGTCTTCCGTCGCGAGGTGCTCGACCGGGTCCACCTGACGCAGGACGGCATGGCGTTCAGTGAGGAGCTCAAGATCGAGGCGGTCCTTCGCGGCCTCAAGGTGGTCGAGGTCCCGATCCGCTACGGAGAACGGTGGGGCCCGCCCAAGCTCTCGAGCTGGCGGGACGGGCTCGAGAACCTCCTCTTCCTGGTCCAGAAGCGGCTCGACTTCGCCCGGGAGTCCCACAACGGGGTGCCGGTGCCGTTCGCACGGTCGAACGACCGCGGGCTCTCTCCGTAGCCGCCGCTCACTGGGTCTTGCCCGACCGCTCCCGCGACTTCACGCGGAGACCCTTGTAACCGCACCGACGGCACTGGACCGCCCTCGGCGGGTTGCGGGCGGAGCAGTTCATGCAGACCTTCTTGTTGAGAAGGCGCTCGACGGCCTCGGGGAACGGCATGGGAAGGCGGGGACGGAGGGCTCCCTATAAAACGTGCGGGGAGGGGGCGGCGAGGGGCTTTTCCCCCGGCCTCCGATGCGGGTCGCGTGCTCTCGGACGAGGAAGGAACGCTGGCCGTCCGGCTCGCCCGCCGTGCGGTCGAGCGGGCCCTGCACGCTCCTCCGACCGTCGGGGCCGGTGCCCCGCCCGAAGCTCCGGTCCCGGCTTCTTTCTCCGAACGGCGGGGCGCCTTCGTCACCTGGCGTCGATTCCCGACCGGCGACCTGAGAGGGTGCATCGGATTCCCGCTTCCGGTTCTGCCGTTCGAGCGGGCGATCATCGAGGCCTCCATCTCGGCCGCGGAGGAGGATCCCCGCTTCCCCCCGGTGCGGGCGACCGAGCTTCCCCGATTGACCGTCGAGGTGTCGGCGCTCACGGTTCCCGAACTCCTCCGGTTCTCTTCCCCCGAGGAGGCCGTGCGGTCGGTCACGGTCGGACGGGACGGCCTCGTCGTGGAGGGTCGGGGGACGAGCGGCCTCCTCCTTCCCCAGGTGGCGCCGGAGCAGGGCTGGGATGCGGAGCAACTCCTCGAGGGGACCTGCGAGAAGGCGGGGCTACCGCCGAACGCGTGGAAGGACCCCGCGATCCGCGTGAAGCGGTTCCGGGCGGAGGTTTTTGCCGAGGAGAGCCCCGGGGGGGCGGTCGTGAGGCAGCTCGGAGAGCTCACCGCACCCGAGGTACGAGGCGCGCGTCGAACGTGAGGCCATCCAGCTCCCACGACTTGACGTCCGGTCCCGGGGGGAGCGGTCCTTCGACCAGGTCGAACGGCTCCGCGAGGAGCTCCTTCGCGAGCGTCGCCTGCCGCTCGGCGAGCGCTCGGTAGAGCGGCCCGCTCGCACCGAGGGTGACCGAGACCCGGTCGGTGTAGCGGAGGCGGAGCTCTTTGCGCGTCTGCTGGAGGCGGCGCGCCACTTCGCGGGCGAGACCCTCGGACAGGAGCTCCTCGGTCGGGCGGCGGGAGAGCGCCGCGGTCGGTCCACCGGCCTCCTCGCGCACCACCCAATCGTTCTCGGTCAAGGCGGCGCGCTCGGCGGGGGGGAGCCGCCGGATCTTCCGGACGTTGAGCTCCTCGGCGACCAGCGCGGTCCCGGCGTCCCCGAGCGACTCGAGGGCCGGCCAGGCGCCCTCGAAGACGATGAGCTCGGGGAGCGGGATCCGCGATTTCACCTCGGCCCGGTGGCGCAGCTCCCGGCCGACCTCGACCAGCTCGCGCAGCTCGGCCATGGAGGCCTCGAGCTCGGGGTCCCTCGGCGCGAGCGCGGTCGGCCAGCCGGTGCCGTGGACCGAGCGGTCCCGGTCCGTAAAGCCGTGCTCGCCGACCTCCTGGTGGACCCACTCCGCGGTGTACGGGAGCAGCGGCGCGATCGTGCGGGCGAGCCCGAGGAGCGCGTAGGAGAGGGTGGCATGCGCGGCCCGCCGGTCGGGGGAGCCCCCGTCCGACCAGAACCGCGGGCGGGAGCGCCGGAGGTACCAGGTCGAGAGGTCATCGACCATCGTGCGGAGCGCGCTCGCCGCCGGCCGGGGGTCGAACGACTCGAGCGCCGTCTCCACCTCCGAGCGGGTCCCCTCGAGTCGCGAGAGGAGCCAGCGGTCGAGGAGCGCGGTCGGGGTCGGCCGCTCCGTCACCGGGGCGAGCCCGTCCGCCCGGGCGTTCTCGAGATGGAAGGCGACCACGTTGCGGAGCGTCCCGAGCGTGCGGGCCGCTACCTTCTCCACCTGGGATTCGCTCAAGCGAATCGGCTCCGTGAAATCGACCGCGAGGAAGGCCCAGCGGGCGCTGTCGCCGCCGAGCCGCGCGAGCAGGGAGAGCGGTTCGAGGGCGTTCCCCTTCGACTTCGACATCTTGCGGCCGCCCTCGTCCAGGACGAGGCCGTTCGTGAGGCAGGCGCGGTATCCCGGCCGGTCGAAGAGCGCGACCGCGATGACGAGCAGGGAGTAGAACCAGCCCCGGGTCTGGTCGAGCCCCTCGGCGATGTAGTCGAGGGCATGCTCGGGGTCGAACGGCCCGGGTTCGAACGGGTAGTGGAACCGGGCGAACGGGGCGGAGCCGCTGTCGTACCAGCCGTCGATGGTGTACGGCTCCCGCCGGGCCTCCTTCCCACAGTGGGGACACGCGAAGCGAAGGCGGTCCACGGTCACGCGGTGGGGGTCGAACGGAGTCGGAAGTGGCGTCCCGACGCGCTCGGCGAGCTCAGCGAAGCTGCCGACGCAGGTGGCGTGGCCGTCCGGGCACATCCAGATCGGGAGCGGGGTCCCCCAGTACCGGCTGCGGGAGAGGGCCCAGTCCTTGGCTTCGGTGAGGAAGTTCCCGAACCGTCCGTCCTTCAAGTGGGCGGGGATCCAGCGGACCGACTGGTTCGCCGCGACGAGCCGGTCGGTGAACCGGGAGGTCCGAACGAACCACGAATCCATGGCGCGGTAGATGAGGGCTGAGTCGCACCGCCAGCAGAAGGGGTAGGTGTGGCGGATCGTGGTCGAGCGGTAGAGGAGGCCGCGGCTCTCGAGCTCCTTCGTCAGGGTCGGGTCGGCCGCCTTGAACGACTTTCCCGCGACCGACGGCACCCGCTCGGTGAAGACCCCTCGGCTGTCCAGGGGGTCGAAGACCCCGACCCGCTCCCGGGCGCCGATCCGCTGGTCGTCCGGGCCGAAGCTGGGTGCCACGTGGACGAAGCCGGTCCCGTCCTCGGTCGTCACCATCGGGTCGAGCACGATGCGGTAGCGGCCGGCGCCCGGTCCCGCGGAGTCGAACGGCGGCCGGTAGTGTAGGTCGAGGAGCTCCGTGCCCCGGAGCGTCTCCACGACCTCCGCGCCCTTGGGGAAGTAGCGGGCGAGGGCGGCCGAAGCAAGGACGACCTCGCGGCCCTCCGGCTCCCGAACCACCGTGTACTCGAGGTCGCCGCGCGCGGCGACCAGGAGGTTCGCCGGGAGCGTCCACGGCGTGGTCGTCCAGACGAGAAGGTCGCGGCCCGGCGTCGCGCGCCCTTCGAGCGGGAAACGGATCGTGACGGAGGGGTCGGTCGCGTCGCGGTACCCCTGGGCGACCTCGTGGGACGATAGGACCGTTTCGCAGCGCGGACAGTACGGCAGCACGTAGTGGCCCTTTTCGAGGAGGCCCCGGTCAAAGAGCGTCTTGAGCGACCACCAGACGCTCTCGATGTAGGGCGGGTCCATCGTCCGGTAGGCCCGGTCGTAGTCGAGCCAGTATCCGACCCGCCGGCTCATCTCCACCCAGACGGAGGCGACCTGGAGCGTGCTCGCGCGGCACTCTTCGCAGAACCGCTCGATGCCGTACAACTCGATCTCCTTCTTCGACCTGAGGCCGAGCCGCTTCTCGACCTCCACCTCGACCGGGAGGCCGTGGCAGTCCCAGCCGCCCATCGCGGTGACGATGTGATAGCCGCGCATCCGGCGGTAGCGCAGCTGGACGTCCTTGATCGTCCGTGAGACGAGGTGTCCTAGATGCGGCGCGCCGTTCGCGGTCGGCGGACCCTCGGTGAATCGGAACACCGGTCCTTCCGGGGCACCCTCCAACAGGAGCGGGATGACACCGGTGCGCTCCCAGTAGGAGAGCGTGCGCTCGTGGACCGCGACCGAGGACGGGGCCCCGGTCATTTCTTCGCCGGACGTCACGGGAGGCAGCGACCGGTGCGGTCAGATAAAAGCGACCGGCCCCAGTCGGGTCCGCCTATCGCCAGAGCCCGTAGGGCGGAGGACTCCTCGACTCCGGCCCGACGCGGGCCGAAGCGTGGCGACGGACGACCTTGCCTTCGATCGCGGTGACGTGGGCGCCGCGTCCGAGGGTGATCCGGTTGGCATGGACGAATCCCACGTCGACCCCCTCGAGCTCAACCTCTTCGGCTTCGATCCGGTCGACCTTCATGTCGAAGTGTCGGTGGAGCGCCACGTCGACCGGGTTCGGCACCCGGCCAGTGGCGCGGACCTTCTTCGCTTTCAGGGTCCCAAAGCTGGAGCTGTCTCTCAACCGAAGCTCCATCGCGAGGGCTTGGACGGCGCCGTCGACCTCTGCAGTCCCATCCAGCCGGAGCGTGCCGGCGGTGATGGAAGGACCGGAGAGGCTGCCCCGAATGTCCATCGCGCGGTCGACGGTCATCGGTCCGCGGGTGCGGAAGCTCCCCTTGAACGAGAGCTCGGCCGCATGGACGGTCGAGGCCGCCCGAACGTCTCCGTCCCCTCGCCACGGTCCGGAGACATCGATGGGCCCCATCACCTCGACCGCTCCGTGAGCATCCAACCGGTCGGCGCGGAGCTTCCCCCCGACCGATAGGCCCCCGCGCACCGAGACGTCGCCCGAGTCGACATCCCCTGTCACCTTCGCTGCGCCGCGTACCGACCACCGGAGCACCCGAACGCTCTCCCGGCGGACGGCACCGCTCTCGACGATGCTGCCGACGCGGTCCGAGGCGGGGGGAGAGACGAGAGCAGATTTCGCCGGGGATGGAGTCGTCGGGCCGGGGGCCGGAGGCACTGCCGGAGGAGGGGAAGCAGCGGCCATAGTCGTCCGTCAGCGGGCCCTCACCGGAGGCACGTTAAGGCGCTTGTGCTGCACCATGATGCAGAGGTTCTCAACGGTCGCCGCCCCCGCCGCGCGGGCCTTGGCGGCGGCGGCCGCGTGCTCGACGCCGAGTTGCATCCATACCACCGGCACCCGTCGGGCGAGGGCTTCGTCGACGACCGGAGGGACCTGGTCGCTGCGACGGAAGATGTCGACGATGTCGACCTGGATCTCGGGGGGGATCGCGCTCACGGAGGGATAGGCGCGTTCCCCCAGCACCTCGGTGAGCATCGGGTTCACCGGGACGATCCGGTATCCTTGGGCCTTCAGGTATCGGGCCACCTCGTTGGAATCGCGGTCGGGCTTGTCCGAGAGCCCGACGACCGCGACCGTCCGCGCCCGTTGAAGGATCGACCTCAGCTCCTCGTCGCTCGGGGACATGGGCCGTCGCGAACGCGAGGGGCCTTCTTGATGCTGACGGGTAAGCCCCCACGAAGGAGTATAGATACGAGGGGGATCCGCCGCCCATGTACCTCGACTACATGGGTCTCCGAGCGACTCACCTCGCCCGCTCGGTTCGATTCCTCGAGAAGGGTCTCGGCTTGCGGGAGATCCGGCGCGGTCGGATGGGTCACGGCGGAAAGTGGGTGCTCCTCGAAGACCCGGTATCCCACCAGCGGGTCGAGCTCAACTGGTATCCACCGGGCTCCCCCTACGCGACCGAGTTCATTCCGGGCGAGGGGTTCGACCACATGGGCTTCCGAGTGAGCTCCTTCCCGGCCGCCGGACGGCGGCTCAAGGCGGCCGGGGCGAAGAAGGTCCACGAGATCCGCTACCGGGGAAAGCCCTCTCTGGAGTACTGGGAGGGACCCGACGGTCTCTGGGTCGAGCTGATCCTCGACCCCACGGTGTGAGGCACCCTCGGTCACCCGGTGGGCGGCAGCGGTGGACGGGCAGACGCCGGCTCCGTGGGCCGGAGCCATACGATGAGCGCGACCAGGCCTCCCACGAGGATGACGGCATAGTGGAGGATGTCCCCGGCGGCCGGGGAGACGAGCGTCAGGTAGGCACTCGCGTCGTTCTCGCCGTGGAGCAGGGCCGGTAGGACCAGGTTTCCACCGGAGAACCGGTAAGTGGCCGCGAACGCGAAGCCCATCAGAAAGAGGACGGGAAAGATCAGGGGCGCGGCGAGGCCGTAGGTCGCGCCGTAGTAGAGGTGGACCCCCGCGAACACGGCACTCGTCCACGCGGCCGGTCCCACCCAGGAGCTGGTCCGTCCCATCCAGTAGCCGAAGATCCACCCGCGGAAGATCGTCTCCTCGAACGCACCGACCACGAACGAGAAACCGACGAAGAACCACGGGTTGGACTTGGCCTGCGTGAGCGCCGGGTTCGGTCGGTTCAGGAGCTGGAGCGCCGACGGATCGATGACCGAGTAGAGGACCGCGAGACCGAGAACGACGGCCAGGGCGAGGAGGGCCATCCCTCCATACCAGCGGAGCCCTTGCCATGTGGCCTCGCCCATCCGGTCCTTCCACCGACGCAGGGGTCCCGGGCCGACCAGAGCCGCGAACGCAAGGATGGGCAGGCCGTAGACGACGCAGAGGTCCCCGGGCAGGTTCCCGTAGACGACCCGGGTCGCGGGGAATGTCTCCGGCACGAAGTACTGGCTGACGATCGCCAGGACCGTCACCACGACCCCGACCACGTATCGACCGGTCGGAACGGGGTTCGCGACCGCCACCGTCGGAGGGGAACTCACGATGGACCGAGGAGGCGGACCTACTTATCCGCCCGTTCGACCTCGATAGCGAGAGCCCGATGGAGTTCGTCGTTCTCCTCAAGGTCGTTCCGTCCCTCGATACCCTGCGGTACGACCGAGCCCGCTACACGGTCGAGCGCGAGGGCGGACCGCTCTTCCTGAACCCGTTCGACCAACGCGCCCTCCGGGTCGCACTCGAACTGCGAAGGCCGGGGGAGAAGGTCACCGCGATATCGCTCGGACCCCCGGCGGCACGCTCCGTGCTACGAGAAGCTCGCGCGGTCGGGGCGGACCGGGTGGTTCTGGTCTCGGACCCCGCGTTCTCGGGTTCGGACACTCTCGCGACCGCCCGGGGGCTGTCCGCCGCCATCGGGCGGATTCCGCATGACGTCGTCCTCGCCGGCGCGTGGACGACCGACAGCGGGACCGGCCAAGTAGGCCCCGAGGTCGCGACCCTGTTGGGAATGCCGGTGCTCACCCACCTGCGGTCGCTCGAGCGAGCGGGGGAGAAGGTCGAGTTCGAGGCGACGGTCGACACGCCCGTGGGATGGGCATCGTACCGAGTCCCCGCCCCGGTGCTTCTCACGGTCGGGGAGAAGATCGTGAAGCCACTGAAGCCGGATCCAGAAGCTCTCGCTGAGCTTCCTGACTCTGCAGTCGAGCTCTGGTCCCTCCGGGACCTGAGCCTTTCGCCCGACCTCGTCGGGGCCCGGGGGTCTCCCACTTCCGTGGAAGCGGTCACCGAGGTCGCCCCGACACGCTCCCCTCGCGTGTTCGCGGGAGGCCCCATCGCAGAACGGGTGGCCGAGGGGGTCGCCTATCTCGAATCGCGATGGGCACGCCCCGATCTGGCTCCGGACGTGATCGCGTCCCCGCCGACCCACCTCGCGCCCGACCGAGAGGTGCTCGTGCTCTCGAGCGGCCCCGACGGGCGCCTGGACGGGTCGACTCTGGCGACCCTCACGGAGGTGCGCCGGGCGCTGGCGGGATTTTGGCCCTCGGTGGTCTGGGTCGGTCGAGAGCCCGACGAGGCGTCGACGTTCCGGTTGGCGCGGGCGGGCGCGCTCGCCGGGTACTCAGTCCGGGCAGGCTCACAGAACGTCGAACCGGCGTTCGTCGTGGGGGCCGTCGAGGCGATCCTGGACCGGCGCCCGGCGGCGAACGCGGCGATCTTCCCGGCGAGCCCGTTCGGCCAGGAGGTGGCGGGATCGGTGGCGGCCCGTCGGAACTTGGGTCTGGTCGGCGACGTGGTCGCGTTCCACGCCGAGACCGACGGGAGCCTCCGGTTCTCGAAACCTTCCTTCGGAGATCGGACGGTCGCCACGATACGATGCCGTACACGCCCCCAGCTCGCGACCGCGCGCTCGGGGCTGTTCCGACCACCGCCCGGGGACGGCTGCGAGGGTGGGTTCGGATGGACAACCGTCCGCGCCGCGCTTCCAGCTCCCGTGAACCGACGACTCTCGGAAGGGCGCGAGGTTACGCCGGCGTCGGACCTTGAGGGTCGGACGGTGGTGGTCACGGTCGGCATGGGGGTGGGCGGGCCCGAGACGATCGCTCGCCTTCAGCCGATTCTCGATCGGTGGGGTGCGGGACTGGCCGCGACCCGTCGCGTGGTCGATGCGGGGTGGGTTCCGCGTCAGCTTCAGGTCGGGCTCACCGGCCGGGCCCTCGCCCCGCGGCTGGCCGTGCTCCTGGGGGTCTCCGGTGCCGCGAATCATATGGTCGGACTCCGCCGAGCGGGAACGGTCGTCGCGGTCAACCCGGACCCGTCGGCACCGGTGTTTCGGGAGGTCGACGTCGGGCTCGTGGCCCGGGTCGAGGAAGCGCTACCGCTGCTCGAGGCGCCGGTCGCTCGCCTCCTGCGCCGGTAGCCCGGTCTCCTCCATCGACTTCTCGGCGGCCCGAAGGCACGCGAGGAGGTCTTCGAGGGTCGCCCGCGCGCTCGCGGCGGAGGCGGCCGAGACACCGATCTTGAGGACGTTGCCGTCGACCCGGAGGCGGACGAAGTCCGGGGTGTCGACCTGGACCGCGGCGACGAGCGCCCGCGCTTCGGCCCCGGTCCGGCAGGTCCGGTGGAGCTCGACCGCTACTTCGGGGACCGACGTTTCTTCTCGGGTGGCGGCGATGGGACACCTCCGGGAGGAGCGGCGCCGGGGCCGCGCTCGAGGGCGCCCGGCACGATCGGAGCCGTGCGGGTGCGCCGCGCCGTCTCCGCGGCGGCCCGTTCGCGAAGGTAGGCGGCGACCGACGGCCAGACCGAGTCGTCGTCCCGCTGTTTGTTCTCGAAGTTGTGCTCACCGATGAAGCGGACGAAGGCGGCCCGGCTCACCGCATCCCAGTTCCCCGTCAGCCGGCCGGAGTAGTAGCCCAGCACCTGGAGGTCGTGCTGGAGGGTCGCGGCGACCTCCCCTTCGACCCTCCGGAGGGTCGCCGGATCCTCCCGCGAGAGCATCGTGAGGTCGTAGAGCTGGAAGACCCGCTTGAGCTCCTCGATCGGCGACGGATGGTCGTCGACCCGCAGGTCGACCCATCGGTCGGTCGACCCCCCGTACCCGCCGCCCTTCCGCACCGCGAGCAGTGCCGCCGACTGCATCCCCCGTCGGTCCCCACCCTCCCGCTGGCCGGCGGCGAGCGCGCCGAGCAGTCGGTCGAGGAGGTCGCCGGCGGTCGTCTCGTAGGCCCGAGCCATGGCGTGGACCACGGCCGGTCCGAACAGGATGTTCCCCTGGCAGGCGAATCCATTCCCCACCTCGTGCCCGGCCCACTCCATGCACTTCTTGCCGGTGAACGCGGCCGATCCGCCCTTCGCGTCGACCACGCCGAGCTGCCGGTCTTCGCGGCCGGGGTCGGCCTCCGTGAGCCGATGGACGACCTCGGTCGCGCTCTTCCCCTTGCGGAGGAGCGCGAGCCCTTCCGGGCCGTACGCCACGTTCGCGAGGGCCTGGGTCGCGATGGCGCCGCTCCCGGCCTCCGCGAACGGCACGACGGCCCCGACCGAGATGAAGCGCGACTGGACGGCGACCCCCCACGTGCCGGTCTCCCGTTCACAGGCGACGATGGAGAACGTACCGAACCTGGGCGTGGTTTTCATCGGGCCACCCGCAGGCCGGGGACCGCCTTAAGGTTGCAAACCGAGGGCCACTCCCTCTCGCCGGCCGTGGGACGTTCCGATGGACCTGAGGGGGGCCCCCGACCGGGGTCACGAGGTTCGGACCATCAAGGTCACACCCCATCCGTAATCCGAGGTGAACCCGACCGCGTGGTCGGTCGACACCGACTCGAGGCACGTCCAGTTGTCGGGTGCGGGCGCCGGAAGGTTGACCGAACAGGCGAGCTCGGTGCCCTGCCAGACCCCGAGCAGGTAGGCCGTGCCATTGGGCACGGTCACCCGGGCGTTCAGGGCGTCTCCGGCCGGCCCTCCGTACCCCAGGGTCGAGAAGGTGAACCGAACGCCGAGGAAGGTGGAGCAGGAGGAGTTAGCCGGGTTCGTGAGCGATGTGGGGAGTTCCACCGGTAGCAAGGCGTAGACGGGGGCAGGGTCGGCCACCGAGAGCCGGAGGACCGCCGTGAGGGGACCCGCTCCCGTCCAGTTCACGGAGAAGACACCGTCCGGTGCGCTCCATTGGAGTGCAACGCCTCCGGTCAGGTTCGAGAGGAGGACGAACGAGAGGGCGATCGCGTTCGCCTCGACTCCCTCCGCTTCGATCATGGCGATTCCAGCGGAGTAGGCCTGGGGGTAGAACCAGAACCCTACCCCCTCGAACGACACGTTGGTGAGGGGCCCCCACCCTCCCCCCGCCGCGGGGATGGTCACCGTCGTGGAATCGTAGTGAAGTCCCCCGGACGGGATGTTGGAGGGAACGGGCCCGGAGTACACCGTGCAGTTCGAGTGGGCGGCGGAGTAGGTGTGTACCATGAGCAGCCCCCCGAGGACCGCCGTGACCACGAGGAACGAGAGCGCGACCATCGAGGTCGGAGAGAGGCCCCCTCGCGGCATCATCCAACCTACCCGACGCCGATTGAAACGCCCGCCGCTCGAAGATTCCGTTGGACCAATGTCCTCCACGGAGGAGCTCGGTGGATTGACCGAGCGGAGGCACGATCAGCGGTCGAGGGGGTCCTTGGTCTCCGTTGACCCCACGTCCCGGAGTCGCTCGCGGAGTTCAAGCTCTCCGAGGAGCTGCTCCACGCGGTCCCGGGCGTCCGAGCGGTCGCCGGCATCGAACGCCGCCTGGGCGGACCGAAGTTCCCGCAGTTCGCGGTCGACCGGCTGGCCCTGCGCGCGAAGGAGGGCGATCAGCCGCCCCGCGAGTTCGAGGCGATTGCGGGTCCGGTCCTCCCCTGGGTCGGGGGTCGCCTCCGGGACCCCGGACGGGACGTACTCGACCAGCCCTCGGGGCCACTCGGTGACCTCGCCCTCCCCGCGTCGGACGCGCTTGGGAGGAGGCGTCCCTGCTTCCGTCACGCTTCGGCGGGGGCCGGCCCAGTCGGCTTGGGGGTAGTGCCGCCCGACCCGGGGCGGGGGAGTCGGGGCTTGAGGCCCGTCCACACGGCGTCGAGATGTTCAAAGAACCGCGGGGAGACGCCGGGAGCGGAGAGTGCCTCCTTCGCCGCGGCGAGCGCCGGGGAGAGGTCGTCGGTCGCGATGCCGTGCGCCGCAGCCCAGGCGAGGCTCGCTTCGGCGAGCCCGAACTGCTCCTCGGCGCCGCGTCGGGCCTTCTTCGCCTCCCGGTCGGGAGGGGAGAGGGCGTGGTCGGGGTCCCAGTGCGGCGGGGTGGGAGCCGGTATCGGGACCCTCAGGTGCCGGAATGGGAGCGGGAGGGTCGGCCACCTCGGCTCGGTGAAACGGACGGAGAGGAGGTCGAGGGAGCTCAACGCTGCGCCGAACTCACCGGCCGCGAACGCGGCCTCCGCCCGGGCGAACGGCCCGGTCAGCTCGGGGCTCGGCGCCCCTTTCCAGGAGTCCAGGAGCAGTGCGACGTGGGTCGGGACGAGGCGCCGGAGGGCCTTCTTCTCCGGGGGATCGGGAACGGATGCGACCGGAGGAGCTTCCTCCTTCCGTTCGGGCGGTCGGTTCGGAGGGCCGGGCATCGGAGGGGAGCTTCGAGGTTCAAAGGAACGCCTCGAACTCCTTCGTCACCTCGGGGTACTTTTCGTGGACGGCCTTGAGGATGTTGTGGACGGAGAGCTTCTTGAGCCGCACGTCCGCGAGGACGTCGATCACCTTGTCGAACGTCTCGTCCGAAAGCGTGACCAGCTTCTCCTTCGCGAGCCAGTTGCGGTAGAGCTTCTCCTCGAGGCGCGCGCGCCATCCCTTCTCGTACTTCTGGAAGAATTCCTTCGTCGGCGTCCCGGCGTGCACCGCCTCCGCGGCGACCTCGCCGCAGATCTTTCCCGCGATGCAGCCGTTCGCGATCCCGCCGCCCGTGAGCGGGTCGATCATCCGCGCCGCGTCCCCGACCAGCATGATCCCGTCCCCGACCGTCTGCTTGAGCGGTGCCGAGATCGATACGCCGCCCCCGACCATGTCGATCTTCTTGCCCTTCGCGTAGCCGGGGTGGTGCTCGATCCAGCGGTCGAGGAAGGTCTTCGCGTCCGCGGGGCTCTTCACCTGGCTCACCTGGACGCCGATGCCGACGTTCGCGAGCCCTTCGGCCTTGGGGAAGACCCAGACGTAGCCGCCCGGGGCGACCTTCCCCAAGAAGAAGTCGCAGTAGCGGGTGTCGCAATCGACGTTGGTCATCCGGTACTGAAGGCACGTGTCCATGTCCCGCATCGCAATGTTGGTCGGGATGCCCGCCCAGCGGCCGACCTGGCTCTCGAAGCCGTCCGCGGCAATCGTCACCGGCGCCCGGATTTCGAAGGAGTCACCGAAGTGCTTCACCTTCGCCCCGACCACCCGCCCGTGCTCCTTCAGCACCTCCGTCGCGGCCGTCTTGAGGAGGAGCTCGGCCCCCGCGTTGCCGGCGTCGATCGCGAGCTGCTTGTCGAAGGCGTCCCGCTCGACCACGTAGCCGACCTCGTTCCCGGCGTCCTTCTCGTTGATCTCGAAGACCTTCTCGCTCGGGGAGAAGATGCGGGCCCCCTCGACCTCGAGGTTCACCCACCGGCCCGGCGTGATGCCGACCTCGGGCAGCCAGTCCTTGCTCATCCCTTCCCCGCAGCGGACGGGGCTGCCCACCTCCTGTCGCTTCTCGATCACGAGGACCTTCGCCCCGTGCTTCGCGGCCCACTTCGCGGTCATGCTGCCGGCCGGGCCGGCGCCGATGACCAGCACGTCCGTCCTGAGGTCGTTCGCCATCTGCGTTCTCCCTCCGCGTTCAGCCGATCTCGATCGCGCCGACCGGACAGGCCTTGACGCAGATCTCGCATCGGGTACAGACCTTCTCGTCGAACGTGATTCGGGTCTCGTCGAGGTAGATACAGTTGAGCGGACAGATCCCGACGCAGGCCCCACAGTAGATGCAGACCTGGCCGGACGACTCGATGTGAAGGTGTTTCTTGGACGCCACGGGGAGGGCCTCGAGTCGGACCGGGATGGGCGGTATTAAAGGGTTCCCGGGAACCGGTCGCTACACCCGGGCCCGCTCGGCCGGGACGGACGGTGCCGACGGGCTCTGGACGGCCAGCCAGCGTTCCGCGTCGATCGCCGCCATGCACCCCGAGCCGGCGGCGGTGACCGCCTGCCGGTAGTGCCGGTCGTGGACATCGCCCGCGGCGAAGACCCCGTCGACGCTCGTCCGGGTATGGTCACGGACCCGGACGTACCCCTCCGGGTCGAGGTCGAGCGCGCCGTGGAAGACCTCGGTCGAGGGGACATGTCCGATCGCGACGAAGAGGCCCCCGACCTTGAGTTCCCGCGTCGCCCCGGTCCGGACGTGCCGGACACGGAGCCCTTCGACCTTGTCGGCCCCGAGCACCTCATCGACCACATGGTCGGTGAGGAGGGAGATCTTGGGGTGGCTCTTCGCACGCTGGAGCATGATCGGGCTCGCCCGGAAGGCGTCGCGTCGGTGGATGATCGTGACGCGGGTCGCGAAGTTCGTCAGGAAGAGAGCCTCCTCCATCGCCGTGTCGCCGCCGCCGACCACGGCGAGTTCCTTCCCTTTGAAGAAGAAGCCGTCGCACGTCGCGCACGCGGAAACGCCGTGGCCCTGGAGGCGCTTCTCCGACGGAAGGTCGAGCCATCGCGCGTTCGCCCCGGTCGCGACGATCACCGCGTCCGCGCGGACGGCGCCGTGGGTCCCGGTCTCCACGGTGAACGGGCGGCGGGAGAAGTCGACCCTCGTGACGTTGTCGTCCACGAACTCGGTGCCGAACCGGGCGGCCTGCTGACGCATCCGTTCGATGAGCTCCGGGCCTTGGACCCCTTCCGGGAACCCTGGGAAGTTCTCGACCTCCGTGGTGATGAGGAGCTGGCCGCCGGCGGGGACCCCCGTGATCACGAGCGGCCGCAGCTCGGCGCGCGCCGCGTAGAGCGCTGCGGTGAGGCCGGCGGGTCCGCTGCCCAGGATCGCGAGGCGGACGTGACGGGGATTGGTGGTCATCGCCGTTCTACGCCGGGTCGAGGTTAAAAACACGCCCCCCGCGGTTACGAGGCCGTCACCACTTCTCGCGCTATCCGACCGAATCGAGGAAACTGGGCTCCTCGACTCCGAGCCGCGACGAGCCCCCGCCGCTACGGTGGGGGCCGGTGCCGGAGCTCCCGGGCCAGCAGCTCTCCGCGGGGCGTGAGGTGGTAGACCTTGAGTCGTCGCGGCTGGCCGACCACGTGGCGTAGCTCCTCGGTCACGATGCCGGCGGCGACCAGCCGTCGCAGGACGTTGGTGAGTCCGTTCTGACGCACGCTGAGGGCGGCCGCCATGCCGCCCTGGGTGATCGTAACGGGCGCCACGTCGTACGGTCCCAGGGTCCCTTGGCCGGCCAAGTGGACCACGATCCGCTGGGAGAGCCGTAGCACGGGCGGCGACGGGACAGCCTTCCCGTCGCGGACGGAGGGGACCTGCAGTTCCCCGGATGTCGCCGGCGCGACCACCGGCGGGACCACGACAGGGGTCGCGGGCGCCGGCGGGGTGGGTTCGGGAAGGGCCGAGGGCGGCCCCCACCGGGAGCGGAGCACGACGACCGCGACCGCGACCCCGACGCCCAGCGCGAAGCCTACCAACGCCCAGACCAGGACCGAGCCGAGAGTCCCTCCCCCGTCGGCCGGGGCGGTGAGGTTGACCCAGGTCCCCGCGGACGCGGTCGCCCGGCTGCTGTCCTCGACCCGAACGGTGACGTAGAAGTCCCCGGGCCGCTCGTACGTGTACTGGACGACGAAACCGCTGCCGGTCGAGCCATCCCCGAACGACCAGTTGAGGGAAAGGTAGGTCCCCGTCCCGCCGGTCACGTTGGCGCGGAAGGTCACGGTGAGGGGCTCGACGCCCTTGGACGGGCGCGCGGACACGGTCACTCCGAGCGGGGCGGAGATCACGTGGACGGGGATGGTGCCTACGCTGTAGGCGGACCCTTCCGAGATGTTCACCTGGGTCGTGAACGTGCCGGCCGTCGCGAAGACGTGCTCGGGGTCGGCGAAGGACGCGTTCGTTCCGTTGAGCGTCGTTCCGTCCCCGAACGACCAATGGTAGGAGGTCGGGCTTCCGGAGGAGACGGACGCCTCGAACACGACCGACAGTGGGGCCGTCCCGAACGACGGGGTCGCTGACAGGGAGACGGTGAACGCGTCCGCCGAGGGGGGGTGCGCCCCCCCGGAAACGGACCCCGTCGGGGTGCCTCCGACGACCAGCGCCATCAGGACGAGGCTGGCGATGGCGGTGCCGCGGACTTGCATCGGGGCGTCGATCCCTTACTTCGGCTTTACATCCTCGGACGACCGCGCGGGCGAGCCGGGGTCACCGGTCGTCGCCTCGGTCTCGAGCGCCCGGGCGATTCGCTCGCCTTCCTTCCGTTCGACCCGCCGACGGCCCTCGAAAGTAATCGCGACCGCGGAGGCAATCCCGACGCCGACTCCCGCGGCGGCGGCCAGGGAGACCATTCCCCAGCCACCGGCGCCGGACGGGAGGAGCCCGCCCCCTCCGAGCGCCGAAGAGGTACCGTTCCCAGCGGTGACGTTCACGTCCCCGAGCACCACCGTCGCGGTCGAGCCCGAAGCGTCCGTGACGTTGGCGTAGGGGCGGTACTGGCCCGTAGCGGTGTAGAGGTGGACCGCGAGCCCTCCGTTGGCTGCGGACGACACCGCGCCGTCCCCCCACACGTACTGGATCGTGTAGGGAGGAGTCCCCCCGAACACATCCACGATCGCGGCTGCGGCGACCGCACCGGGGGCTGACGTGAACGCGAACTGCTGCTGGGTGGTGAGGGGATTGCCGCTTCCGACTCCGATCGAGAACGTCACGATCGCCGTCTCGTTCGCGCTGTCGGTCGCGGTGGCGACGACCGTGAAGTTGCCGGCGCTCGCGTACGTGTAGTTGAATCCGAAGCCCCCCTCGGGAAGGTGGAGGTCGGTGGGCGAGAGGCCGTTCCCCCAGTCGATGGCGAGGAGGTAGGGGGGCACCCCGCCCGAGACCGTTCCGAGGAGCTCGACCGTGAACGGGGCGTTCCCGTAGTAACGTACCGGGTTGAGGACGAGCGTGACCCGGCTCCCGTTCGAGGTGCCCGACGTGACGTTGACCTCGACCTGACCGGTCGCGACGTCCCCCGCGCCATCGACGAGGCGGGCGACCGCGATGTAGCTGCCGGGAGCAGTGTACGTGTGAAGCACCTGAAGACCGCTCCCGTTCCCGCCGTCGCCGAACGTCCAGGTGGCGGAGACGTTGCCGACCGCCCCGGTGTAGTTCACGAACAGGGTGGTCGCGAGCGGCGCCGGCCCGCTCGCGGGGGTCGCGCCGATGGCCAGGACCCGGAAGTCGGAGGCGGTGGAGACGTCGACGAGGGCCGAGGCGTTGCCGGTGTCCCCGAGCGGGTCGCCGGCGGTGACCGAGACCGTCCAGTTGCCGAGCGACGGGACGACGGCCGTGAACTCATAGGAATCGCCCTGGTTGTTCATCGCCGTCGGGGCGGAGGTGAAGGTCGCGTTGGAGTAGGTCCAGTTGATCCAGCAGTAGCCCCCGCAGTTCGAGATCCCCGCGCTCACGTCGATCGAGTAGTAGGTCCCCGAGACGGCCGGGGTCGCCGAGAGGCTCACGTCGAGGGGGACCGGCGCTCCACCGGTCGCGAAGACCCACCGCCAGAGGGTGGCGTTGAAGCTTCCGTTGACGATCTCGACCCGTACATCGTAGGCGCCCGGAGCGGTGAACGTGTGGGTCACGGAGGCCCCGGTGGTGTGGCCCCCGTCCCCGAAGAACCAGGAGTAGCTCACTCCCGACACGTTCGAGTGGGCGCAGAAGGCGACCGCCAGGGGGGCGGGCCCCGCCGTCACGTTCGAATCGACCCAAGTGCCGTTCGTGCCGGAGGGACAGCTCCATGCGGCTGCCCAGAGGGTGCCGCCCGAGGCTGAAGCCGGTGCTCCCTTGGAAGAGAGGGTCGCGGCCGCGAGACCCGCGGTCGAGGCGAGCAGCAGCAGTGCGACCGCGATGAACAGCCAGACGGAGTTCCGAGCGTTGGGGTCGGCGTGGGGCGTCATCAGACTCTATTCTGTCGCCGCCGGTTCAAGTAGCCTCAGGGGAGATACGCCGCGGATACGCCGGTGCGCGGCGTAGCCGGGCAGCGGCCGGCCCTTACGGGCGTCGCGAGGGGGCGAGGCGCACACGACCTTCCGGGTCCGGTTCGCCGTACCCAGAACGGTAGAACAGGAGGGGTGGGGCCTCTCGACCCACCTCCTGCCAGACGACCTCTCCGACCACGAGAACGTGGTCGAACGTCGGGGTGAGCGAGGTGACTCGGCACGCGAGGGCCCCCAAGGCGCCGTCGGGCAGGGGGAGGTCGTCGGGCCCACGGTGGAGGGGAAGGTTCCGGAACTTCTCGGCGGAGGGGACCGGGCTCGCGAACCGCTCGCTGAGCGCCCGCTGGTCGGCCGCGAGAAGGCTCACCGCGAACCGTCGACTCCGTTCGATGAGCGGCAAGGTGTCGACGTCCCGCATCAAGCTCACCAGGACCGAGGGGGGGTGGAGCGAGATCGACGTGAGCGCGTTCACCGTGAGGCCGGCGTCCGATGTCCCGTCCCGGGCCGTCACGACCGCGACGCCGGTCGCCCATCGGGAGATGAGCGCACGGAAGCCGTTCGGGTCGACCGGGGCCGGGGCGGGCGCCGCCATCACTCGTCCCGCCACTTGAACAGCCGCACCGCAAGGAGGAAGACGACCACCCCGGCCACGAGGACCCCCGCGAGGTCATAGACGGCCCGCGTCGTGTTCGAGAACAGCATCACCTGGTTCATCCCGTCGATGACGTAGTAGAGCGGTAGGATGTGCGCGAACATCTGGAGCCCGGACGGGAACTGCGACACCTGGAAGAACGTGCCGGAGAGGAACATCATCGGGAAGGTGATGATGTTCCCGATCAGCGCCGCGCTCTCCGGGGTCTTCGCCACCGAGCCCGCCAGCATCCCGAGCGAGACGAAGAAGAACGGCCCGACCACGAGGAACGGCACCATCGCGAGGGTCACGCGAACGTGCGCGCCGAACAGCCCCACCCCCGTCCCGAGCATGATCCCGGCCGAGACGAACGTGAGCAGCACGTACCAGATGACGCGGGAGGTCAGCCACTCCGACCGGGTGAGCGGAGTGAGGGAGAGCTGCCGGAAGATACCGTCCTTGCGGTAGGAGGAGGTGATGTCGACGATCGAGAACATCGGGCTCGTGAGAATCGAGAACCCGATGAGCCCGGGAATGAGGTAGTCGATGTACTTGTAGACCTGGCTCCCGACGTTGAAGTTGGTGACCCCGACGACGGTCGAGCAGTTCGTCCGGGGGTAGCACGCGTGGTTCAGGTTGAGGTAGTTCACCACTCCCTGCACCGCCCCCGCGACCTCTCCGCCGGTCGAGGCGTCCTGCGGGTTCGTGTACAACGAGACGTTCACCGACCGATTCGCGTAGAAGTCGGCCTGGAACCCGCGCGGGATGACGAGACCGGCCGAGTAATCGTTCTGGCCGAGCCAGCTGCTGAAGTCGGAGGAAGAGACGTTGACGACGTCGACCGAGACGACGTGCGTCTGGTTGAGGGCGTTCATGAACTCGACGCTCACGTTGGAGAAGTGGCCCGAGGCGGTGACGTCCTCGTTCACGACGTAGAGGGTGGTGGTCCCGGTGCCGATCGCTGAGAAGATGAGCCCGAAGAGGGCGATCAGGATGATCGGAAAGAAGAGCGAGAAGAACAGCGCGACCGGGTTGCGAAGGTAGGTCCGGACGACAACCTTGAGGTCGGCGCCGATGTGGGAGAGCTTCACGCGCTTCCCTCTGTCTTGAGCGCCCCGTCATCCATCTGGCCGACCATCCGGACGAAGACGTCCTCGAGCGTGTCCTGTTCGGTCGTGAAGCCCCCCCAGGGGAGGCCACTCTGCTCGACGGCGGAGAGGACCCGTAGGGCGTCGTCCTTGTCGCGGAGCTCCACCTCGACGTGGTGGTTCTCGGTGTAGGCGGTCACCCCGAGTTGGGACTTGAGGAGGGTCACGAGCTCCTCGCCCGCCTGGATCCGGAGGCGCATGGGTCGCCCGTGGTGACGGATGATCTCGGCGGGCGTACCGGAGGCGATGATCTTCCCGTGGTGGATGATCGCCACTTGGTCGGCGAGCAGTTCGGCCTCCTCGAGGTAATGGGTCGTCAGGAAGACCGTCCGTCCCTCGCGCTGGAGCTGGCGGATTACCTCCCAGATGGCGCGGCGGGCGTGGGGGTCCAGGCCGGTCGTCGGCTCATCGAGAAAACAGATCTGGGGCTCGTTGGTGAGCGAGAGGGCGAGGCCGAGCTTCTGCTTCTGCCCTCCGGAAAGAGTGTCGAACCGGGAGTTCGCCTTGTCGGCGAGCTCCACCTGGCGGAGGAGGTTCATCGGGTCCACCCGGGTACCGAAGAGCGTGCCGTAGTACTCGATCGCCTCCTTCGGCGTGATCTTTTCGAAGAACCGGAAGTCCTGGGGAATGACCCCGATGCGTCGGTGGAGCTCCCGGCCCTCGCGCCAGGGGTCGAGGCCTAGGACGCGGACCTCGCCCGCGGTGGCCCGACGCAGTCCCTCGAGGATCTCGACGGTCGTGGTCTTTCCCGCGCCGTTCGGACCGAGGAAGGAGAAGATCGCCCCGGGCTCGACCGAGAAGTCGATGCCTCCGACCGCCGCCAGCTCGCCGTACCGCTTGACGAGCCCGTGAACCTCGATCGCCCCTCCCATCGGGCGTCGTTTAGGTCGGGAGGTTATGAAGCCTGCCCAGCCACGGGTTTCTCTCTCGTGCCGGGAGCGCGGAAGAGCGCCTTCCGGCCGCTCGGCTCACGCGTCCCATGGTGGGCGAGTGGCCGGCGAGCCCGTCTCGTCTCGCGACCGGGGACGCCGGGCCGGGCGGTTCGGGGCTGAGGTCAGCCTGCGATGGCTTCCCGGGAGCTGGACGGTCGGGGATCGGGCGGTGGCCGGGGGAACCCCGGGCCCGGAGGGTGGGGGAACGGGGGTGGCACCGCTCGCACAGCACCGGAGGTTCCCCCCATCGACGCCGCCGTTGGCCGCGGCCTCTCGGCCGCCTTCGGCACCCGGCGCGTCGACACACAGCGGGCCGAGCCCAACCCCTGGGGCCCCGCTGGTCCGTTCCATGGCTCCACGAGTCAACGAGGGTCGCGAGGATACTTAATCGATGTAACGTTCATCGCGTTACAACGATGAGCTCTCGCCGCGTCCGAACAGCGCAACGGCGAGCCGTCCCTGCTCCGTGAGGGTGATGCGGGCCCGGGGGCCCGGTCGCTCGCTGCGAATGAACCCCCATCGATGTTCGAGCGGCTCGAGCCGACGGCGCAACCGGCCGTGCTGGGCCTGCGGCGACCCGGGGGTGCCGGCCGGCCCCGCGGACCGATCGAGGCCGAGCTCCCGGATGAGGTCGCGTTTGCGGAGGGCTCCCCCCCTGCGGTCGAGCGCCTCCAGCACCTCGACCAGCTCCGGCGAGGGCGCTCGCAGTTCGTAGACGTTCACCGGCTCGACCCGCTCGACCACGTCGTGGACCGCGTGAACGCGGGGGGTTCGACCCGAGTACCACGCCCGAGAGACCTGGACATAGTACGGCTCTCCCTTCCAGAGCATGCTCGCCAGCGTCCCGGCGATCGCCGTGATCTTGGTTCCGGTCGATACGTTCACCCGCAGAGGCACTTGGTCCATGCGGGAGCGGTCCGTCCGGTCCTCCGCCTCGAAGATTCCTCGGAGCGAGGCGAGGGCCCCGAAGACGTTCCAAAGGTCCGTCCGGACGATGCGGACGTCGATCGGCCAGCGGAGCGCGTGAATCCGCCGAACGACTTCCTCCACGAACGGCGCCGCCTGGTCGTGCTCGGCGCGGGTGAGGAGATAGACGCGGTCGGCGTGGTCGAGCTCGAGCGGCCGCGTGATCCGCTCCACCTCGAACCCGACCGGAGCGATGTGGATACGGGCGTTCGGGTCCCCCAGGGGGAGACTGCCCTCCGCAGGGTCCGGCCGTCGCGCGCGCGGCATTAGACAGAGAGACCACCTCGGCGGGATGAGGTTGCGGGTGCGACCGCCCGATGGAATTGCCACCGGTCCCGGATTGTTTCTCGCGCCGAGGCGTTGCTTCTGGAGCAACGACCTTCCCGGGGCGAGAGGATTTAGCGGGGGACGGGTCCGGAAGGTCTCCAAGGAGACCGATGCCGCGACCGCTCGTGGAGGCCCTGCGTGGGGCGCCGCTGTTCTTCGAGCCGGTGCCACCGCCCGCCCGGGCCTCGACCGCCCTCGCCGAAAGTCGAGTGGCCGCGGCGGCTCGTCTGGTGGAGGCGATTGACCGGGTCGACGCGATCAACGTGCCCGAGCTGGTGGACGAGAACCACGAAGGGCGGCCATACTACCGGACCCAGGACCCCCGAGCCTTTGCCCGCGCCGTCGCGGACGCACGACCGCTCGAGGTCGTGGTCAACAAGATCGTCGCCCACCTCGACCGGGCCGCCCTCGAGCGGTGGGTCACGGAATCGGTCGCCACCGGGGTCCGTCACCTCGTCCTGGTCGGCGGTTCGAGCCGCTACATCCCCTACCCGGGCCCCTCGGTCATCGAGGCCGACCAGCTCGTTCGTCCCATCGTGGCCCCCCATGCGGGGACGGTCGGCAACATCGCGATTCCCCAACGTACGGGCGAGGCTCACCGGATGCTCACCAAGACGCGGGCCGGGGCGTCGTTCTTCACGACCCAGCTCGTGTTCGACGCCACATCCGTCGCCCGGATGATCCGAGAGTACGACCACCTCTGCCGGCGCGCCAACCTCTCCCCCGCCGCGGTGCTCGTGAGCGTCGCGCCGCTCGCGGACGAGGGGGATATCGACTTCGCGCGATGGTTCGGGGCGGAGATCCCCGAGGAGGCGGAACGCGCCATCCTCGAGGGGACCGACTCCGACCCGGTCGGCCGCAGCATCGACCGTGCCCTCGCCGTCTGGGAGGAGACCCTACGTCTCACCCGAGCGGACGAACTCGAGGTCCCGGTCGGGGCCAACGTGGAGCAGATCTCAGCCCGGCACTTGGACGCGGCGGGGGAGCTGCTGCGGCGGTTCGCCGAGCGCCTTCCGCGGAAGGGCGGGGCGGGTGGGGCGGGCTAGCGCCCCGTTCGCGCGTGCGGGTGCCGGTGGCCCGTCCGACCTCCCGCGATGAGCGGAGCGGTCGAAAGCCATCCCCCATCGAGGATCCCGCGGACCCCCCGGAGGTCCTCGGCGGCGGCTTCGATCTCCCGCCGACGCCCGGTCAGGACGACCACTTCGGCACACGCATCCCCTTCGAGGTGGACGTGGGTGGTCGTCCGGACATGCTCCCCCCAGCGGTGCTCGGCAGCCGTGAGGCGGCGGAGGACCCCGGGCGCGGAGTGTCGGTAGAGGAGGGCCACCACACCGAGCGCATCCGCGTTCGGGTCGGAGAGTGTCCGCTCGGCGAGCTCTTTGCGGATGAGGGCCCGGATCCCGTCCGAGCGACTGGGGCTGTTCCGCTCGGCGACCCACCGGTCGAGGTGCTGAAGGAGCTCCGGCTCGAGCGAGACGCCGAGACGCACGACCTTGCTCGTCATGGTCCGGAGGAGATCCGCTCCTCGGCCTCGCCTCGCACGGCGGGACGGAATCCCACCTCCTCGTAACGCTTCCAGCGGTAGAGCACGAGTGCGACCGCCCACGACCCGACGAACAGCAGGACGATGCCGACCCCGAGCGACTCGAAGTCGAGGTTGCCGATCCAGTTCCAGAAGGCCCCCTGCCATCCCAGCCGGTAGGAGATCACCTGGAGGAACTCGACTCCGCCGATCGCGAAGGCGACCAGTACGGAGATCACGGTGAGCGTCAGGTTGTAGAACACCTTGCGGATCGGCTTGTTGAACGCCCAGCCGTACGCGTAGCGCATGGCGATCCCGTCCGTGGTGTCGGAGAGCATCATCCCGCACGTGAACAGGAGCGGGAGGAGCATCACGGCCCAGAGGGGGAAGGCGCCGGTCGCGGCGAACGTCACGGAGATGCCGATGAGGATGATCTCGGTCGCGGTGTCGAACCCGAGCCCGAAGAGGACACCGATCGGGTAGATCTGCCAGGGTTGCTCGACCACGCGGAAGAGCTTCCCGAAGTACCGGTAGAGGAAGCCGCGTTGCTGCATCTGGTGCTCGAGGGCCGCGGAGTCGAGCTCGCCGGTGCGCAGGCCACGGAACATCCGGTAAACCTCCCCGACGATGACGAGGTTCACGAGGCCGATGATGACCAGGAAGACCCCCGAGATGATCGTGCCCAGGGTGGCCCCCACCGCGGCGAAGGTGTTGTAGGTGCGGTCGATGAAGTTGAGAGCGATCACGAGGAGCCCGACCATCGCGACCACGATGGTCGAGTGGCCGAGCGAGAACCAGGTGCCGACCGTGAGGGGTCGGCGGCCCTCGTTGAGGAGCTTCCGGGTGGTGTTGTCGATCGCCGCGATGTGGTCGGCGTCGAAACCGTGCCGAAGTCCGAGGACGTAGGCCGTGATGGCAATGCCGGAAAAGATGAGCCCTCCGCCCGTCACCTCGCTCGAGTAGTGGTGCGGCAGGAACTCGAACGCCGCGGCGAACGCCGCAAAGGTCACTCCGATCAGTACCACGTAGAGGAAGACCACGAACAGCCGCTCCTCGGAGGTCAGGGCGAGGTCGCCCGGGCCGAGAGGTCGGGAACGGTCCATCCCGATTGCCACCACGGAGAGGGTCTTAAAGTTATGTCGATTTTTAAATTCGTGTTACCTTTGGTTGCCCGTCGGAGCCGGGGCCCTCCCCGGGGGCCGGTACTCGCCGCGGGCCGCCTACTCTTCGACGACCGGACGCCGGTGCTTGATGAAGTCGCCGTCGCGGAGCTCGCGGACGGCGTTAAGGAGCTGATCGCGGGTGTTCATCACGATGGGACCGTACCAGGCGACCGGCTCGTGGAGAGGTCGGCCGGAGACGAGAAGGAAGCGGTAGCCCCCATCCTCGGCACGGACCCGGACCGACTCGCCGTCCCCGAAGAGAACGGTCTCACCGGAGGGGACGATCCCGCCGTCGTGGCCGCCGAACCTTCCACCGCCTTCGATCCCGTGGGCGAACACGGTGTGGCCGGCGGGGGGTTCCCAGGAGAACGATGCATTCGCGGGGAGTTGGACGTCAAAGTAGGTCGGCTCGACCGTGATTCCGTGGACCGGTCCCTCGACCGAGCCGAACTTCCCCGCGAGGACCTTTACGCGGCCGCCCTCATCCGTGGGTACGGTGGGAATCTCCGCGCCCTCGAGCCCTCGGTAGGCGGGCACGTCCATCTTCTCGCGCGCGGGGAGGTTGACCCAGAGCTGGAACCCGGCCATCGTCCCCTCGGTCCGCTCCGGCATCTCCTGGTGGATGATCCCGCTCCCCGAGTTCATCCACTGGACGTCGCCCGGCCCGATGACGCCCGAGTTCCCCAGGGTGTCGCCGTGGGCGACCCGGCCACCGAGCATGTAGGTCACCGTCTGAATCCCGCGGTGGGGGTGCCACGGGAACCCGGCCATGTAGTCGGCGGGGTTCGAGGAACCGAAACGGTCGAGCAGGAGGAACGGGTCGAGGAGCGGGACTTCGTTGTTCGAGAAGGAACGGCGGAGGCGCACCCCGGCCCCCTCGACGGTCGGGATTCCGGGGAAACGGCGCACGATGGAGCGGACAGGGTCGTTCATGCCGGTTACCGTGGTCTATTCGATTTCCGTATGCCACTTAAAGGGCGACGTACCCCGGGGTAACGAACCTCGTTGAACGGGACAGGGGGGTCGGGGCACTCGTTGGCCCCCTCCCTGCTGGGGGGGTTCCTTCCCGAACCGACGGCCGGGTCACAGCCAGTGGAGAAACCAGAACAGGCGGACCACCCCGAAGCCGACGGCCATCCCCGACACCGGCCCGAGGGCCCAGCCCATGAGGATACTGCGGACCGACCTCCAGAGACGGGTCGACTGCCGACGAGCGACGCCCGTCCCGATCATCGCACCGACCAACGCCTGGTTCATCGACGTGAAGAAACCGAACGCGACCGAAGCGAGGATGACCGTCGACTGGGCGAGCTGGGAGAGGGTGGCCATGCGGGGGTCGAGCTCCACGATGTCGAACGCCACGGTGGTGAGGAGGGGTCGGCCCCAGGTCAGGACGCCGACCGCGAGACCGGCCCCGCCGACCAGTCCGGCGACCAACAGCCCGAACAATCCCGTCATGACGAGCGCTCCCGAAGCGTTCGAGACGTCGTTCGCTCCCATGGCGAACGAGGCCGCGCTGCCGACACCCACCAATCCGAGGACCGCGTACTTCGGTAGGGCGGATCGGGCGACGTGCGGATGGGGTGGGCGGAGGCGATCCGCGAGTCGGACGAATGAGTAGCCAAGGCCGAACGACACGAAGGGCGCGATGGCCCAGAGGATGAGAAGGGCCTCGATCGTCGTCCAGTGGACGACGATCCCGGCGGCGAGTCCCCCTCCGACCGCGGAGAAGACCAGGATCTGGATGGTCGACGTGGGGATCGTGAGAAAGTTGTAGGCGCTCGTCAGGGCGAGCGCCGTCAGGACGATTCCAAGGGCCAGCCCGAGCGCGACCGAACCGGAGCCGATGATGCCGTGACCGACGGTCGTCTCGACCGCCCCGCTCGCAAGGGCGGCGCCGACGAAGGCGAGCGGGGCCATCAGCAGGAGCGCCGGGACGAGACGGATGGCGCCCGCGGCATAGGGCATCCCCATGCACGCCCCGGTGTAGTGGGCGCCGATGCTCACCGCGAAGGCAAACGCCGCGACCACGAGCAGCACGGCGACTAGCAGCACAGGACCCTCGCACCAACCAGTCGGCGTCGTCGTGGGCAACGGCAGAGGTTCCGTTCGGGGGAGAGGACCGGCACGGGTGGGCGAACTCATCCGGGCTCTCGGATAAGGACGTCGGCCGCCGACCGACGGTCGCGAGGGTTATCGCTCCCTACGTCAGAGGGGACCGCATGGCCCCGACCGGCTCCCTGCTTCGAGCGCTCGAGTGTCGTGCCTGTTGCTCCGAGGTTTCTCCGGACCGGCCGGTAGGTACCTGCCCGACATGTGGAGGTGCGCTGTTTGCCGTGTATGACCTCGAGCGACTCACCGGCGCCACCTGGACAGCCCACCTCGCAGATCGACCTGCCACGCTCTGGCGATACGGCGAGCTTCTGCCGGTCCGTTCCGACGAATTCGTGGCGACTCTGGGGGAGGGATTCACGCCGGTTCTTCGCTTGGGAGAAGCCCCCGACGCTGCGGGGGTCGAGACGTGGCTCAAGGACGAGGGGGCTATGCCGACCGGTTCGTTCAAGGCCCGGGGGATGGCGGTCGGGGTCTCTCGCGCGAAGGAGCTGGGTCTCCGTCGCCTGTTCGTCCCCAGCGCGGGCAACGCGGGCGTAGCGCTCGCCGCGTACGGTGCCCGGGCCCGGCTTTCGGTACGGGTCTACCTGCCCGAAGCGACGCCGGAACCGATGAAAGAGGCGTGCCGGCGTTACGGAGCCGAGCTGGTCACGGTCCCCGGGACGATTCGGGACGCGGGAGAGGCTGCGCGAAGAGCGGAGCGGTCGACCGGGGCCTTCGACATGTCGACCTTGCGCGAACCGTACCGCGTCGAAGGAAAGAAGACGATGGGCTTCGAGGTATGGGAACAGTTCCGGCGGGAGCGGCTGCCCGAGGCAATCGTCTATCCGACCGGAGGTGGGACCGGCCTCGTGGGGATGTTCCGCGCGTTCGGCCAACTCCGGGAGCTGGGCCTCCTCGAACGCATCCCCCGATTGTATGCAGTCCAGGCGGAGGGATGCGCACCGGTGGTCCACGCGCTGAAAGCCGGCCTTCCAAAGACCGAGGTCTGGGAAAACCCCCACACACTCGCCCCCGGACTGCTCGTCCCGACACCGTTCGCTTCCGAACGGATCCTCGAGGCCGTTCGGGGGACTAGGGGAGGCGGGGTGACGGTCACCGACCGAGAGATTGCGGAGGCTGTCTTGGCGCTCGCGGGGCGGCACGGGGTTTCCGCATCGCCGGAAGGGGCCGCACCGTTCGCAGCGCTTCCGCACCTTGTGCGGACCGGAGCTGTCCGAGCCGGAGAGCGGGTGTTGCTGTTCAACACCGGGTCGGGCATTCCGTTCCTGACCTAGGGAGGCTCGGCCGCATTCCTTCCTCTTCTCGAACGACACCTTCATAGAGGCCGCCCCAAGACGCCATTCGGAGCTCTCGGGTGAGCGCCTACGCTAGGTGGACCGACCGGGCGCCGGTCCACGAGAGATGGGAGTCGTTCGTGCACCTCTCCCATCGCTACTTTTTACCGGTCGCGGCCGGCAGTTGCGTGACCGTCGCGGTCGCGACGGCGACGGGCCGCTTGGGCCCGCTGAGCGCGTATGCTCCGGATGTCCTGGGCGCGACCGGGATCGGCCTCCTTGCGACCTCGGTGGGATTCTGGCTCTCCCGCCGCCCGGCGTCGGGAGAAGCTCGGGAAGCCGAGGGTCGCGAAGCCGCCGTGCCCACGGTCTGTTCGAAGTGCTCGTCGCCCATCGATGATGAGGGGAGCGACGTTCACCCTCCGGCGGCGACCGTCCGCGAGGAGAAGCCGTACTATCGTCCCACGCCGCGTGCTCCGCCCGTAGCGGCGTGGTCGGCCGGGGACGAGATCTGGTCGCACTGGGTTGTGCCGGCCGGGGGTCGGCTCCCGGTGGACTTGATCGGGCCGGTGCCCGAGACGGCCTGGGCCCCCCCTGCTCGCGGAAACTCGCCGCTGTTCCCGGACCGGGAACCGGAGTACGAACTCACCCAAGGGAAGCTGGTCGCGATTCCGAAGGAAGAGTACGAGCCCGAATCGATCGACGTCCCCGCGGAGGGTGGCAACGAGGACGAACCGCCGGAGGCCGAACTCGTGGAGATTGCCCCCTTGGTCGACCTCGAAGGGGCGGGCACGCCCGCGGGGGACGTTGGGCTCACCCTGGAGGTCGCCCACGGGAACCTGGTCGACCGCTTCATTTCCGGTGCCTGGGCGGCGGCCCCGTCGGCGCCCCCTTCCGCGGCCCAATCCTCCGCCGGCTCGGAGGTGCGACCGAGCCCGCGCTTGAGGCGCCCCTTCGAGTCCTGCACCTGCGCTTCCTGCGGGGACTCCCTCCCGAGCGACGCCCCGGGCCATCCCTGCCCCGAGTGCGACCAACCGGTCTGTTCGCGGTGTCGTCGGTGGGCGGTCATCCATTACGGCCAGACGTGGTGCTCGGCCTGCGCCGTCGACCACGGATGGCCCGAGCTCTCCCAGGCCGCCTGAAGCACTGAGGGTGGGCCGTGACACCCGCTCCCCGAGAGTTCGGCGCCGTGGCCCAAGAACTCGGGCCCCGAAGGATCGCGCAAGAAGGCCCGTCGCTCTCCGATGACCGCCACGAGAAGCTCGTCCGCCCTCGGTCGTTGGAAGAGTGGCTTGCCAACGATATGTAGCGGGTGGGGTTCGGCCCCTGTTGACCGCAGCCAGCTCGCCGGCGGGTCCCGCATCCAGTTCGACGGGAGATTCCCGTCCTCGTCTCACCACGCTCGACGTGGTGTTGCTGCTGGCGCTGGCTCTCCTCTGGGGCTCTGCCTACATCTCGATCCGGGAGGGGATCGTTCTCGGAGCGTCGCCTCTGATCTACGCGTCGGTCCGGTACCTGCTCTCGGCCGGGGTCTTCGCGGCCCTGGCCGTCACCCGGCGGGAACGATGGCCCGACCGCCGGGCTATCGTGATCTCGGCGAGCGTCGGAGGGGTGCTGGTCATCGGCCTCTACGGAGGACTCCTCTACTGGGGAGAGCAGTACACGACGGGCGGCTTCGCCTCAGTGCTCTCGTCGACCTCCCCCATCCTGACCGTCGTGGTCGCGTACGCCCTGTTGCCCGCCGAACGGTTCACCCGCCTGTCGCTCATCGGGGTTCTCCTCGGGTTCGCGGGGACCGTCGTCCTGGTCGCGCCGTCCCTCCGCGGAGGGGCGGTCGGTAGCTGGGGCGGTGCCCTCTTCATCATCGGGGCATTCCTCAGCACCTCGGTCGGGACGGTCCTCCTCCGGCGCATCGGCGGGGGTCGTCAGGGGCTCTGGCAGCTCGGCGCGCAGTTCGGGGTCGGAGGTCTCCTCCTCGCGGTCGCGGTCGTGCTCCTGCCAGTCCGCGAGGCACTGCCGCTGAGCCCGGGGGTTCTCGCCGCTCTCGGGGCCCTGGTCGTCTTCTCCTCGGTGATGGGCTACTTCGTCTACTTCACCCTCCACCATCGCGTCGGACCCGTGCGCGCGAACGTCGTCGCCTACCTGCTCCCGCTCGTGGGCATCGGCATCGGGTCGGGAATCTTCGCTGAGCCCGTCACCTTCTGGGAGGTTCTCGGTTTCCTGATCGTGATCGCCGGGGTGACGCTGATCGTCCGGGATTCGATGCTGACCTCGCGAGCGGCCCGTTCGACCTGACCCTCTCTCGTCCGCCTCGAGGGAGAGAAATCCACGCGTGGCCCGCCCGCCGTGGTCGAGTGCTGATCACCCGGGAGGCATGGTGGAAGCCGGCGACCCGGACGACGCGGCCGCCGCGACGGGCGGCGACTTCGCCATCGGAAGCGGGGTCCCGCCCGACCAGGGTTGGGGCCGTCCCAGCCGGCGGCGGATCCAGAACCGGACGTCCTGGTGGTACATGTTCCCGTAGGGGCAGGCTCCGACGCAGTCACCGACGCCGCAGCACTTCGTGCTCCGGTACTCGCCGGTCGAACGGAAGTACAGGGGCATGTCGACCAACCCCACCGGGCAGGCCTTCGCGCAGTCGAAGGTAGTGCACCGCTGGCAGACCGCGCGGTCCTTGACCTTGAGGCGGAACGTGCTGACCCTCGCGAACGGGATGCTGAGGGCCCCCCAGTGGCAGAATCCGGTGGTGGCGCAGTTGTAGGTCCCGACGTAGGGGACCGAGACGAACATCGCGAACCAGAGCCCGCCGAAGTAGAGCTCGATCGGGAGCGGCAGCGCGCTCGTATCGGTCATCCCGTTGGCGAGGTGGGCTGATGGCAACCAGTGGAGGACGCCGAGCAGGGACGTGGCGAACAGCGAGACGAGCGCGAGGCTGGAGGCGACCAGGTAGGCCGTCGACAGCTGGCTCCCCAGGAAGTAGCGGCCGACCCGAGAGGTCTGGTTGAACCCGCGCATCTCGCTGATCGTGCTGCCCTGGTAGAGGAGGGCCGCGCCGCACATCACCGAGCAGAGCGCCTTCCGCCCGAACAGCACGGTCATGACGCCGACGAAGGCGTACATGAGGAGGATCGCGAGGAAGACCGTCGACTCGAACGGTCCCCCCGACCGCAACCCGAACCCCCACCCGATGACGGGCAGTTGGGCGAGCCACGGGACGGAAGCGACCGGGGTCGAGGAGGCGAAGCTCGGGATGTAAACCGCGGCGAGCCCGTAGACGGCGATCATGAGGCCGAGGCGGTACCGCAGGGCCCGCTCCCGGGTCTCTCGGATCTTGAACACGACAAGGGCTCCCATCGTGAACCCGATCACGATGAGGAACCAGGCGGACGCTAGGATGGCGGCCGCGAACCAGAGGCCGTTGTAGACGGCGGTGCCGATCATTCCGGCCGAGTTGCCGGGGGAGGGGAGGAACGGGATGAACTGAAGGAATCCCGGCCCGGCGATCTCGAGGTCCAGGAGGGCCCCGAGGAAGAACTCCGCCAGGAAGGTGAAGAGGAGAATCTCGAACACCCAGAACGGATGGAGAAGCCAGGGAAGCCGCGGTTCCGGATCCGCGGCCGTAAACGGGAGGCCGGCGCGAAGAGCCGTCGTCAGCTGGAAGAGCACCGAGACGGCCAGGACGACCGGGGACCCCGAAAGATGCCAGAGAAACCAGCCGGCCGCTGTCACCGCCGCACTGGCCGCCCAGAGCGCAAGGAGGCGAGAAACGGACGGGGCCATCTGCTTCGTTCGATAGATGAACTGCAGAGCGACGACGAACGTCACGACGAACGCCGCGACCCCTGCGTAGGTCGACGCCGTGCTCCAGCCGGCCACCGGGAACGTGGTCGGGGAGAGAAAGACGAACGCCGACTGGGCCACGAGCAACGCCCGTACCGGTCCGTCCACCCTCGTTCGCCCGAGGAGTCCCACCACCAACATCTCGGCCGAGGCAGCCCAGAGGAACGCCGGGGAGACGACCGCGCTCACCCAGATCGCGAACGGCGGTGGCAGACCTCCGACCGGGGCCATGGCCCGCCCCGGTGCCGAGGCGACCCCGAGGAGCAGGTCGGCCGCGACGAGCAGGACGAGAAGACCGAGGAACGCGGACCGAGAAGGCCACCGAGGAGGCTCAGGGGGGCTAGCGGTAGCGGACGGCGAGTCCCCACTAGAACTCGCCGGTGGTCTCCCCACCTTCGCTTCCTTCATTTCCCTCCAAGACGGACGTGCCGTCGAACGCGATCTTCTCGAGGCCCTGTTGGACCGAACTGACCATCCCTTCCGGGAGCCCGGCGACCCCCAGCGATGCGCTAACGTAGCCTCCGTCCGTGACCACCCACCACAGGTAGGTCATCTCCCACTGGGCCACGCGGAGGCTGAGGTTCCCCCCGAACGCCTTCCCCAGGTCTTCGTAGACCAGGAGGTACGTCGGGAAGACGAGCGGGTAGCTGCTGAGGCCCGGAGCCTCCAACAGGGGGTCGCCGGACCAGTTGACGACCGAACGATTTGCTCCGGCGTCCCACGCCGCCGCGGCCGCGACGACCGCTCCTATGTCGGGCGACGTGAAGTTGCGCGCAGCGTTCTCCATCCGGGCCACGGAAACGTTCGTCGGAAGACTCACCCCGGTCTCCATGTACCCGAGAGCGCCGGGGGTGGTGGCGACGAAGGCGGCCATGTTCCCGCTTCCGTTGACCCCCACTCCGGTCGGCCACGGGACCTGATCGCCCACGCCAGCCTCCGTGCTCCATGAAGAAACGGTGTCGGCGAGGAACGTCGTGAACACGCCGTTGAGGGCGGTCGGGTCCGAGCGGTGCACGACGGAGATCGGGAGGCCGCGGGGAAGGTTCGTGGACGGATTCAGCTGGACGACAGCGGGTGCGTCCCAGGAACGGATGGTCCCGGCGAAGATCCCCTCAAGGACACTGCCGTTCAGGCGGAGACTGTCCGCGACCCCCGGGAGGTTGTACACGACCGAGACGGAGGTGAGCCCGGTCGGCAAGAGGACGGCCGGAGACGGAAGGGCCGAAAGCTCGGCCGGGGTGGGCGCCGCTTCGAGCATCGAGAAGTCGACCGGTCCGGCCACGACCCCCTGAGGACCTGGGGTCCCGGTTCCCGAGGTGAAGTTGATCTCAACGCAGCCCGCGTCGGAGCTCGTGAACCGGTCGGTGAGGAACCCGAGGGAGACCGCGAACTGGGGTTCGGAGTTGGGCGCGATCGATCCCGGGAGGTCGACCTTCTGACCCCCCTGGGCGACGCAGCTCTGGGGCCCGAGCAGTCCGGGGAGTGGGTCGGCGTTCGCGCGAAGGTTCAACCAGCCGGTCGAGACTCCGATGCCGAGGGAGACGAGAAGAATCACCGAACAGACCGCCGCTACCTCCCAGGGGTTCGCCCGGTGGGGCCGTGGGAGGGTGAGTCCGGCACGCGCCGCTTCCTCAGAGAATCGGTCGCCCGGGTCGCTCTCGGTGGCTGACCGTTCCCCCACCATCGACCCGCCGTTTCGAGACCCCGAAGGGATTGCCGTACGTTTTCCTACCCTACGTATATATACGTGCCGAAATCGACGCATCCTCCCGGGTCCCGAGGGAGAGCTCGAGCCCCCGCGCCCCGGAATCTCCTCGCCGTGATCGCGTGCCTACTTCTGAGCCGTGGCCATCAGCGTCTCCATCGGGAACGTGAGCCCGTCGGCGTCACAGTACCCTCGAAGGTCGCGAACGACCTCGTGAATGATGGCCTCCGTCGCGGCGGGTGGAGCCTCCCATCCTGCCGCGTACGTGTGAGGGAAATCCTCGGCTGACAGGAAATGAACATCCCCGACGTCTGGACGGACGTCGATTCGCTGGAATCCCGCCGACTGCAGTAGGGAACGGAGGGCCTCGGGGTCGCCGAGGGAGAAGATCCTCCGCGTGAGCGCCTCCGCGCGGGGACCGAGATGGCGGCCGAGGGCGGTCGCCAGCGAACCGTAACCGGGGGACCGGTCGATCGATCGAAAGACGCTCACCCCCAATCGGCCACGGGTGTCGAGCACCCGGTGCATCTCCCGAACGGCCGACTCCCGGTCGTCAAAGAACTGGATGCCCTGCTGGCAGAGCACGACGTCAAAGGACCCCGGGGAGAATGGTAACGAGGAGGCGTTCCCGCAATGCCAATCGATTCGGGCGCCTTCGTCCCGAGAGGCCTTCCGGGCCACCGCTAGGAACGCCTTGTCCAGGTCCACGCCCGTGACATGTCCGGTTCCGGCGAGTCGCTGGGCGGCCAGACGGGCTACGGTCCCAGTCGCGCACGCGACATCCAGGACTCGGTCGCCCGGTCGCACTCCGGTGGCGTCGAGCAACCTTCGAGTCCACGGAACGAAGACCGCAGGGACCATGTACCGCTCCCACACCTCCGGGAACGTGCCCGAGAAGTCTCGGGGCTCGCGAACCCTCGGTCCAGAATGGGCGCTCATTAGGGTCATTCTGCCACCGCGCCCGTCGCGATAACTCTGCCGTCCATTCGCGCGGGCTCGTGGGCGGGCCCGCCGGTTATCGCGACGGGATCGCCCTCGTTCTACCCCACACTTTAAAACCTCGAAGGCTAGAGGCGACTCCACTTTCCCATGATGGACGTGCACCTCGACAGCTGGCTTCGGGAGTTCGGTCCGCGGGGCCGCGAGAAGGTGGAGGCCGATTCTGTCGAGCAGCTCCTCGACGTCCTCGAGAGGCGCTACCCCCGGCTGCGGTTCCGGCTCCGGGACGAGACGGGAGCGCTTCGGAGGTACGTGCGGGTGTTCGTCGACGGGGAGGATGTCAGCGGGACGACCGGCGTCCGAACTTCCCTCTCCGGTGCCCGAGAGGTAGATATCCTGCATTCCATTGCAGGCGGGTAAGCAGGGCGTCGCCATGGCGAAGAGAGGAGTGGTCCGGATTCTTGTGGGGACTCGCAAGGGAACGTACGTCGTTACGGGGGACACCCATCGTAGGAATTGGAAGGTGGGGCCCCCGGTCCATAAGGGAAGCGAGGTCTACCACGTCGTGGCGGACCCACGACACCCCGGGAACCTCTACGCGGCCGTCAACAACGACTTCTGGGGGCCGATGCTCCAGCGCTCCCGGAATTGGGGGAAGACCTGGGCTGAGATCACGACCCCCCTGACCCCGAGCGGTAAGGACCGGCGGCCAGCCTTCAACGAAGAGGACCCGACCGCCGCCGTGCGCCGACCGCTGAACCGGCTCTGGCACATCGAGCCCGGCCGGGGGAGCGAGCCGAACACCCTCTACCTCGGCGCGGACCCGCATCTCCTGTTCCGCTCGGACGACCTCGGGTCGACCTGGACCCCGATCGACAGCATCAATCAGCACCCGGACCGCAAGAACTGGGCGCCGGGCGCCGGCGGCGCCTGCCTGCACACGATCCTGCTCGACCCCCGGGAGCCGCTCCGGTTCTACATCGGACTCTCGGCGGTCGGCACGTTCCGCACCGAGGATGCGGGAAAGACGTTCACCCCGACCAACAAGGGAGTGCTCGCACCGTTCCTCCCGAACAAGCACCCCGAGACCGGGCAGTGCGTGCACCACGTGTCCGCGGACGCCGCCGACCCCGACACGTTCTACCGTCAGGACCACGGCGGAATGTACGTCTCCCACAACCGGATGGACTCGTGGACGAGGATCGGCAAGCCCCTCGGGGACGACTTCGGGTTCTGCGTCTCCTCCCCGGTCGGTGCTCCCGGGAGGGCCTACTTCGTCCGACTCGATGGGATGGCCCGTGTCACGGGAGAAGGGCACTTTCAGGTCCACGAGTGGAACGACAAGACCCGAAAGTGGCGCAAGCTGCTTTCTCCGACGGCCTTCCCCGGCCACTTCGGGGTCCAGCGCGAGGGGATCGTGACCGACGAACTCACGCCTCCCGGAATCTATGTCGGCACCACCACCGGTCAGCTCTTCGTGAGCCCGGACGCGGGCAAGAGCTGGAGGCTCGTCCCATTCCAGTTCCCGGGTATCCACTCGGTGAGCGTCGCCAATCCGACGGCGAAGTAAGGCCAACCCGAGGGAAGTCAAAGAACGGCTGACTCGGGCCTGGTCGAACTCCAAACCGGGGTCGAGAGGATTCGAAGAGCCAACGGTTTGAGCCCTTCGAGGGTCTCCCGGACAGATACACAATCGCCCCTCGTAGGCTCCGGCCTCGTGCGAACCTTCCTGAGCCAGGAGAAGTTACCCGAGGCAACCAAACCATGATGAGGCGGACCCCTCGCAGCCAATGGATTCCCTCGAGAGACCAGCGCCTCGGCGGGTCCCTCCGGGCCGTGCGAAGCAGCATGGTCCGGCTCGGCTAGGGCAGGTCAAGATGGCGCCGGCAAAGAGTCGAGCTGTGGTCCAGATTCGCGCCCGCGCGTCGGCACCGCCCTCTGAGGTCTTCCCCGTGCTCTGGGCAGAACTCTCCTCTTCGCTCCTTCAGCGGGGCTGGCTGATCGGCGATGGACTCGGCGGAAGGCTCCGGAGTGCAGGGAAAGGCACGGCGCGATCGGGCGGCGCACAGGTCGTACGGTGGAAACCTCCGCACGAGGTGGAGGTCGCGTGGAAGAAGGAAGATGCAGGAGCGGGGTCCGCTCCCCGGCTGAGCGTTCGGTGCAGGGCCGAGGGGTCGGGCACCTCGATTGTTGTCGAGCACATCGGAGGAGAGGGATTGCGGGGAAGGCCGAGGGCAGAGCAGGAGCTGGGGTGGTTGGCGACCGAAATCGTCACCCCGCTTCTCCTGGCCATCGCTCCGGCCCGGTTGATCGAGTGGTCCGATGACCGATGGGGCCGGAGGCCTTCGGGTCCCAGCAGCAAGGCCCACTACAAGGAGCCGATCTATCATCTCCCGGGCTTTCACGCCATGCTCGAGGGACTTGCGCTGCGGAAGGATGACGTGCTCCTCGAAGTGGGCTGCGGCGGTGGATCGTTCCTCAAGAGGGCTCTCGCGAGGGGGTGCGTTGCGGCCGCGGTCGACCACAGCGCGGACATGCTCGAGGTAGCTTCGCAGCAGAACGCGCGGGCCCTCGCGGCCGGTCACCTCCAACTTCGGTATGGGGACGCTGCCGCCCTGCCGTTCCCCAGCGAACGGTTCACGTGCGCCGTCATGTCCGGCGTGCTTCCGTGGCTCCCCGATCCCCCAAGCGCTTTCCGGGAAGTGTTCCGTACCTTACGCCCGGGCGGGCGATTCGTCGCGTGGACCGGCACGCCGAAGATGTACGGGACTCCAGCGGCCGGCCCGGAAAGGAAGGGAGGCCCGCGGCTGTACGAGGACAGTCAGTTGGCTCGATTCGCCCGGAAGGCCGGCTTTTCGGAAGTGCGGGTCGATCACCCGGACCTCCGACCCATCGCCCAAGAGGTTGGAGTTCCCAAACCGTCGCGGTTCCTCTTCGCTCCGGAGTACGGCGTCCTGCTGTGGGCCCGCCGACACTAAGCCGAGAACCCGGCCAGGGGACGGACGGGGTTCGATTCGCTCCTTGGGCGGAGGCTGCCTTCAAACGAGCACAGCTCAGTGCTCCGCCGAGCTAATTCGGCGCTAGGCCTGGCGGCGGACCAGAAGAATCGCTCCGCTCAGCATCAGCGCGGCGTAGATTCCGAGGGCGAGCAGGTCGATGGCCACCCCCGAGAGGCCCCATCCCCTCAGCAGGATGTCCTGGACTGCCCGAGCGGCGTAGGTCAAGGGAAGAATGTCAGAGATGGGGCGGAACGCCACCGGGATCGCCTCGATCGGGAACAGGGCACCGGCAAACAGGATCTGAGGGATCAGGAGCAGCGGGATGAACTGGATCGCCTGGAACTCACTTCGGGCAGCGGCCGAGAGCAGCATGCCGAGGCCGAGGTTGCCCACGCCAAACAACACCAGCACCCCGTAGGCGAACAGGAGATTCCCCGTGAATGTCGCATGGAAGATGGCCAGCGCGGCCGTAAACAGAACAGCGACCTGGGCGAGCGCGACGACCGTGAGACTGAGCGCGTGGCCGGCGACGAACTCCGACGGTCGAAGGGGTGATGCGAACAACCGCTCGAGCAGGCCCGCCGACCGCTCTCGCACGAGAACGACGATCGAGAGTACGGTCGTGATGAACAAGATCGCGAGGGCCATGATGCCGGGGGCGATGGTGTCGATAAACGGGGTGGTCGACGACCCGTAGACGTAGTCGGAGGCGACGTGCACCGCCGAGCCGTTGCCATGCGAGGAGAAGACGCTCTCAAGGGCGCTCTCGACAGCACTCTCGACGGCCTGAGCGATGGTAGGGGATGTCCCGTCGAGATACAGGGTGAGCGACACCACGCCTGCCCGGGCCATCTCCGTGAAGTTCGGCCCGATCACGATCGCGGCCCAGTCGTTTCCGGAGTTCACCGCGGACCAGGCGCTCGCGTTGCTCGACGCCGTCGATAGGTCGAGGATGCCTCCCGGCAGGGCGGCGAGGAACGCGGCGCCCAGCGGTCCGTGATCTTCATTCACCACGACCGTGGCGATGTGGTTCGGTTGCCCTCCGAAGCCGTATCCGAACACAAGGATCAGGACGAGCGGGACGACCAGGACGAACGCGACCGTGCGACGATCGTGCGCAAGCTGGCCGAGCGCCTTCCGTGCGATGGCGAGGACCCGACCGACGGCCATCTAGACCCCTGAACCGGCCCCGCTCCGCACGAGGCGCAGGAACGCATCTTCCAGGTTTCCGGTGCCGGTCCGGCTCTTCACTTCGGCCGGCGCACCGGAGGCGAGCACCCTACCGGCGTTCAGGAACACGACCCGGTCGGCCCGATTGGCCTCCTCGAGATAGTGCGTGGTGAGCACGACCGTCTTCCCGCTCGTCGTCAGGCGATGAAAGAACTCCCAGAATTCGGACCGAAGCTCCGGGTCCACCCCGACCGTCGGCTCATCGAGCAAGAGCAGGTCGGGGTCTGCGACCAGGGCGGCCGCCAGCGACACTCGCCGTCGCATACCTCCCGAGAGCTCCGAAACGAGGCTGCGGCGCCGCGTGGAAAGCTGGACCAGCTCGAGAATCTCTCGTTCCCGGGCCCGGAGGCGGTCGCCGTGAACCCCCTGCAGCCGACCGAACAACTCCACGTTCTCATCTACGGTAAGGTCGGTGTAGACCGCTAGATCCTGGGGCATGTAGCCGACCCGCGGGCGGACGTTGCGGGCGCCGACCGGCTCACCGAGAAGTCTCGCCTCGCCCGAGGTGGGTCGGGTCAGACCGAGCAGAATCCGAATCAGGGTCGTCTTGCCCGCACCATTAGGCCCCAGGAGGCCTAGCACCTCGCCCGCCGCCACCTCGAGTGAAACGCGGTCAAGAGCGAGGATGTCCCCGAATCGTTTGACCAAATCGTGGACGGAAATCGCCCCCGACGCATCCCCGCCGGCCGTCCTCATGGTCTCGTACCGCGCACGGCTCCCGGACCATCGGCTGAGCTTGGGCCCGTTCGCTACGGGGCCAAACCAGTAGCGCGAAGCATGAGGTCTTGGGTTAAAATACTCACACACGACCTTCCCGAGTCCGGCCCTCATGGCGAAGTGACCGTGTCGAGGGTCCGGGGCCAGCGAGGTCCCCGGACCGCTCAGGATCGATACTCCATGGATTCAAATCTCCCTCCAGAGCTTTCGGGTCGTCTCCGATCCTGAGGCACAGGAGGGTCGTGGGCTATGCCCGAGAAGTTCGACGTCGGCATCGTCGGGACCGGCCTCTTCGGAGCCGCGCTGGCCTACCATCTAGCCCGGGAATCGTCGCTGCGCATTCTCTGCCTCGACACCGTCCGTGAGTCCAGCCGGCCGAACGCTACGGCGACCAGCGCAGGGATTCTCTCCGTGCAGGGCTGGGATCCGTGGGACCTTTCGATCGTACGCGAAACCGCCGAAGAGTACCGCGAGCTCGCGGAGGAAGAGGGGATCGAGCCCGTCCACCGCAACGGGGGCCTCCGGGTCGCCCGGACGGAGGAAGGGGCCCGATGGCTGGAACGGGTCCAACGCGTCCTCGAGCGCGAGGGCACTGACGCGCGGCGGCTCGGCTCCGGGGAGGTCGGGGAGCTCCTCCCGTTCGCTGACCTCACCGATGTACGGGCCGGGCTCTACACGCCGGACGATGCCACACTCTCTTCCCCGGCCATTGCGGAAGCCTACCTCCGGGGGGCCCGTCGCGCGGGTGCCGAGTTTCGCCAGGGACCCGGGACGGTGGCGGTCGCACCGCTCCCCGAAGGGGGATGGCGACTCGGGGAGGACCCGTCGATCGCGTTGGGCGCCCTCGCGGTCACCGCCGGGGCGTGGTCGAAGGAGCTGCTTACGCGTCTCGGTCATCCCCTCCCTCTCGCCCCGTTTCGCGCGCAGGCGGTTCGTGTGCGCCCCCGGCCACTGCAGGCCTCGTTCCCGACCCTCCATGACCTGGACCTGAACCTGTACGTCCGCCCGGCATCGCTCGGGCGTCTTCTCGCGGGTGATGGGACCGGGTCGCGAGAGGAAAGTCCGCACCTTTGGGACCCGAACGCCGACAGCACGTTCGTCGAGGAGATGAACGGGACCCTGCGCAGTCTCTTCGCCGGTCTCTCGTCCATGCAGGTCGAAGCCGCTTGGGCCGGGCTCTGCGTCGCCTCTCCCGACCGGTTCCCTCTGGTGGGGCGAGTGCCCGGGGGAGAACGACTCTTTGTTGGGACCGGATTCAACGGGTTCGGCACGATGCGTGCTGGGGGTCTTGCGCGGCGACTCTCGGACGCCATCCGGTCGGGTCGCTGGGAGGCGCTTCGGCCAGCGGACCCCTTACGGTTCCCCTCCGCGACGGAGCCGTTCGAGCCCCGGCCCGAGTTTCCGCTCGAAGTCGAAGGCGAGGGAACCTTGCCGCCCCCGGCTGGGGCCGCTCCACTCGGGGATTCGTCGCCCACCCCCTCAGGTGCTTCTGCGGGGATCCGCTACCGTCACATCTTCGGGGTCGGGGAGGTAGACGAGCTCCGTTGGACCTCGCTCTCCGAATGGTTCGACCCGTTTCTCCGGCTGTTCGCGAAGGACGCACTACGCGTCGGCGGGACCGTGGAGGTCGCGGAGGAAGGAGGACTGGTGCGCGGACTCTCCCTCTTCAGCTCGAGCGAAGGTGTGGGCTCGGGCTTCACGCGGACGCGGACTGTCGCCGAGCGTTACCTCGAGCAGATGGAGCCGACTGGACTCTACCTCGAGGAACCCTGGCGCGGTGGCGGGGAGCCCGTCGAGATCTTTGCCGCCGACCTGCGCGACTGGGAGTCGCATGAGCGAATCCGGAACCCGGTGAGAATCGCTGGCCCTGAGGACCTTCCCCGGATACGCTCGCTGATGCGCGGGGAGCTCGGTCCCGGGGTCGACCGGTGGCTAGCCACTCTTCCCCGCCCCGAGGAGACCGCCTTCCTCTGCGAGATCGACGCTCGGGTCGTCGGGGTGAGCTGGCTTTCGCGGGTCGGAACCTTCGCGCGCGGTCACTCGTTCCTTGTGCACCCCCGCTTCCGGGGCATCGGAATCGGCACCGACCTCCTCACCGCGCGGATGCTCTGGTTGCGTCGCACCGGGGGTCGCCAGGTCGTGAGTGAAATCTACGACGGAAACCTCGCCTCGCGCACCGCGGCCGAACGGGCCGGGATGGCCCTCGTCGGCCGAATGTACCATTTCCGGCCGTCCAAGCGAGCGTGAAGGGCAGCTACCTCCGTGCGGCCCCGCAGTTCGGGCAGTTCGTGGCGGTCGAGTCGATCAGGGTCCCGCAGTACGCACACGGGACCTTCACGGTCTCTCGGATCACCACCTGCTGAACCAGCGGCTGGTCCCGAGGGATCAGGTTGACAGGAGGGGGTGGAGCATAGGTCGGCATCGTGTGGGGGACCGGGGCGGTGGGATGACGGGGTAGGGTCGGGTGCGTCCGCCGTCGGCGGGCGAGGATGATGGCGATGAGGACCAGGACCACCACCACGAGGATCACGACCACGACCACCCATGGGAACGCGGGCGACGAGCCCGAGGACGACGAGGCCGGAGGAGCGGAGGTGGCCGTCAGCGCGAACGTGGTCTGCGTGTCGACGATCGTGTCGGTGAGCGTGAATCCGTCGCCGGAGGCGTCCGAGTCGGTCTCGGTGTAGATGTAGCCGACGATGTATCCGGTCCCCGGGTCAAAGTACGCCTTCCAGTTGTACGTGGCCGCGAAGTTTCCGTAGATGTCGTTCCGTTGGTAGCTGCCGTTGCCCTCCGCGAAGATCGTGGCAACGTACCCGGTGGGGCTCGATGCCATCGGGAACGGGACGTCCGTCGAAACAACGTTCATCGCCGTGTTGAGGAGGGTGATCGAAGCTCCTCGGGCGAGGCTGTTGTTGATGTAGAACCACACGTAGGGGTTCACGTAGCCGGTCTGGTTGTCGGTCCCCTGGACGTAGCGGAAGCTCAGCGCCGAGAAGGTGAACGAACCGCTCTCGGACCAGGGGTAATGCTGACCCTGACTGTTTTGGTACGTCCCGGACGATTGGTACGTCGCACTCTCCGTTCCGTTCGGTTGGACCGCGGTGACGGAGATCGACCCGTTGTAGTACCCCTCCTCGGTGTACTCCGAGTAGTTGCCTCGGCCATTCGTGATGAGGACGACTTCGGAGTAGGCGAACCGGTCGCCCGCGCTCGGGAGATGGTGCCCCGGGTCTCCCGCGGCCGTCGCAGAGGGAACGAGCAGCAGCAGGAGGACGACCCAGGACAAGGACACCGTTCGAGGTCTCATCCTCCGAACCCGCCTCCCCACCCTCCTCCACCGACCGCGTGGACGTGGCCCGGGTGGAACCCGCCAATCGCGCTGAACGTCGAGTAGTAGTTGCCGTGCACCACGAACACGGGGATCCAGAGGCGAGGCGGCATGTTGTAGTACGAGAAGCTGGGGTAGGTGGCGGGCTTCGTCTGCGTGGGGTCGAGCTCGTTGACGCTCCGCACGTTCACGCCGTGGATGGTCCGGACGGCGAGCGTGATCAGTTCCGCCGGCGACAGCAGGCCGGTGCGCTGCCCCAGGATCTCGTACGCCTTTTCGAGGAGGTTGAGCGTCTCGTTCGCTTCGAGGACCGGGATCGAGGCCAGGATCGCCGCCGCGACGAGCGGGTACTCGAGGTAGGCCCCGACGCCGCGGGCCAGGATTCCCATCTTCGTTCCGACCGTATCCAGCGGGAGGTCGGAGGTGGTAAGGTACGCGGAGGAGAGCTCGGTGTCCTCACTGATGGAGTAGCCCCAGGTGGCGAAGAGTCCCTTCAGGTTGGAGAACGTCGTCTGAAGGTCACTGAACGGCTTGTTCACGATGGCCAAGAGCGCGGCCGATTCGTAGGAGGGCGTGATGCGCAGGAACTGGCCCAGCGGCTCGGTCGCAAACGTGCCGTCGGCTCGACGGCCCGAGAGGAGGATGGCGGCCACCCCGGTGGCCGAGTCCTCGTGGACGCCGAGCGACCGGACCGCCTCGGTCAGGGTGCGTAGGTCGCCGATCGAGCTCTCGACCGGCTGGTTGATTCCTGCGAGAACCTCCGAAGCCAGCAAACGGTTCTCGACATTGGTTGTCAGTGACCCGACCGCGCGGTAGGCCCCCGCGAAGAGCGGGACCTGCTGCTCGGGGGCCACTTTCTGTTTTGCCATCCCGATCGCAACCGCCCACAGGTACACGGGGTCGACCTCCGGGAGCTCGGTCGCGAGCGGGACGTGAATCGCCGCCGCTTGGTTCACGATGGCCCCGAGCTCGGCATCGATTGCCTTCGCCTGGGTCCAGTACGACGAAAACTCCTGATCCCCCACTCGATAGAGGGCGACGTTCAGGTCCCGCAGGGCGACGCGGCCCGCCGTGGTGATGGCCACGAACCGACCGTCAAACGGGCTCATCTGGTCGAGTTCGCCCTTCTTGACGAGGAGCTGGGCGAAATCGGCCTGCCGCTTCGCCCGTTCGGCCTCCAGCGACTGAAGGGCCTCTTGTTCTTCGTGCAGACGGTCGACCGTCGCCTCTTCCTTGTCGACTCCCTGAAGATGGAACAAGATCGAGTGGGTCCTCCGTGTGTCGGCGGAAACGGCCTCCGTCAGCTGCGCAATCCGGGCCTCCTCCTGCTCGATGGCCGCCTGAGCAGACTCCAGCTGGGCGACCTCGGCCTGGAGTTGCTTCGCCTCATCGGGAGTCAGGAAGTCGACCAGGCCGAGTTGCTGAAGCCCTCCCAGGTCACCTTCCGGAAGGGTACCCTGGACCGATTTCGCGGAGACACTTTGGAGGAACGTCGCTACGTGGTTGCAGTCGCCCATGTTAACTGTCCACGAGCGGAAATGTGGTATTAAGGCCCTCGTCGGAAAGGGAGTTCCGAATCTCGAGGGCCGCCTGCCGGTCCCTCACGGTGAGGCGGGCATAGCGGTCGTGGGAAAGCGCACGACCGAGGAGGGAGACGAACTGTTCCTTCCGCGAGGAAGCGCCGCCGAACCGGCGCGCCCGCTCCTGGTCGACCTGCTCGTACGCGAACAGGAATTCGTAGAGCGAACGGAACACTTGGTCCTCGATCTTCTCCCTCACCTTTTCCCGGTCGACGCCCTCCTCCTCGATTCCCTCGAGGTCGACGAAGTAGACCGTGCCGTCCGGAGCGACCACCGCGTCCTTGTCCAGCCATACATCATGGAAGTCGAGCCCATAGTACCGGCCCGTCGAAGGATCCCGGCGCAGGCTGCGAGGGAAGAGGGTGAGCAGGGGGACCGTGGACCGTAGGAAGGCGACCTCGAACGATACGGCCTTTGCGGCCGAATCGAGCTGGAATCGGTCGAAGACATCGCGGACCCCGGTGCCGAGAGTGCTCTTGGCGTGAAAATAAATCCGGACGTTCGAGGGCACTAGGCGGATCTCCTGAACGATCGGTCCGGGGAACCGACGAAACCAGTGGACGGAACGGATTCGCTCCTCGAGGTGGGGAGGGAGGTGGGCGATCTTGACGACGGGAGCTATGCGAAACCCCTCGAGCGAGGTAAGCTCGGCTCGCTCGGAAACCCCGAGCGCAATGCGGGCGTGCTCCAGGCCTTGACCACCGTATGGTGACCCTCGGAGCCAGACCTCGCCCGTGATGAACCGTTCCGGGTCCTCGGGATTCGGTGGGACCGAGGGGGCCGCTAGTCGATGCCGGACATCCGGGTCCTCCGTCAGCCGCTCGACCGAAGCGCGGTCGAGCGGAAGGGAAGCGTACGGGTTCACCACCGAGCCGATTCCCTTCACCGAAAGGTGGAACGAGGTTCCGTCGAGCGTGGCAATCGGCTCCGGGGAGATCGCCCCGCGATTGTCATCCTCGACGAAGGAGCGCAATCCCAGGGGAGGTTCGTCGACGAATCCCGTGAGGGCGGGGGGGAGAAAGTACCGGTCGAGACTGGCCAGGTCGAAGTCCTGGAACCGCCGGTTGGTTGTGGTCCTGGCCGGGTACTCGGCGAGCCGGAGCGGCATCCCTGCGAGGCGCATGGAACGTCCCGGCGCTCGGAACGAAGCGGGGTCACTTCAACTCCTCGCCCGTGGGCAGGCGCGGAGGGGTTCGGGGGGTTTGGATGGCTACCACTCCGAATCTCTGGTCGAGCTTCACCCGAGCCGGTGCGTCGCGCTCTCTGCCAACCCTCACGACAGTGGCTCACGCGGCGGGGGACGGGCGGGCCTTCCTCCTCGGCATCCCTCCCGATTCGCCTGGCCGCGCCGAGGCAGCGTTAAGTTGCTGAGCACACCTGGCCGCGAGATGCCGACACGACGACCGCGGGGCCCGGTGCGGCTCTTTCAGTTAGACGCGTTCGCCCATCGCCGGTTCTCCGGCAACCCGGCGGCTGTGATGCCGTTGGACCGGTTCCCGGACGATGCGGTGCTGAGGGCGTTGGCCGCCGAGAACAATCTCTCCGAGACGGCTTTTCTGGTGTCGGCGGGGAAGGAGTACCGTCTGCGATGGTTCACGCCGGTCACGGAGGTTCCACTCTGCGGTCATGCGACCCTTGCGAGCGCGGCGGTCGTCATGGAACGGCTCGAACCGGGTCGGAAGGTCGTCGTTTTCCAGTCCGCGAGCGGCCCGCTCACGGTGCGCAAGCGCGGCCGTCGCTACGTGATGGACTTCCCCGCCCGTCCTGCGAAGCGAGCCCAGGTCCTCCCGGCGGTGACGAAGGCGCTGGGAATCGCCCCCACGGAATTGTGGGAGAACGAGTTCAACTACATGGCCGTCTACGAGGACCCAGTCCAGGTACGAAAACTGGAGCCCGATTTTCCCGCGGTCGCCCGGTTGGGCACCCCCGGGGTGATCGTCACGGCACCCGGCGACGGCTCGTTCGACTTCATCAGCCGTTACTTCGCGCCCGCGAAGGGGATCAACGAGGACCCGGTGACCGGTGCCGCCCACTGCACCCTGGCGCCGTACTGGGCGGCCCGGCTCGGAAAGGGCGAACTTCGAGCGTTCCAAGCCTCCCGTCGAGGGGGTGAGGTGGTGTGCCGCCTCGCCGGAGACCGTGTCGCGCTGGAGGGAGAGGTCGTATTCTATCTGGAAGGCGACGCTTGGGTCTGAGCCGGGCCTAACGGGATCTGGCGGCCCAACGGTCCGAATTCCTTCGCGTGCCGTCGATCAGCTGCTGACCAGATCGAGGGCGACCAGTCGCGCGCGGTCGCCGTGGGACCCGAGGTTCAAGCTCGCGTAGGCACTTCCGGCGCCGTTCGCGATCGCCTCGGCGCTGGTCAGGAGGACCGTTTCGAAGTAGTAGAGGTGCCCCGTCACGAGCGTGAAGCCGTTCTCGAGCTTGACCACGAGGTGGGCGGACCCTCCCGTCCACGACCCCTCGTGGAGCTCGTGGAAGAGGGCAACGCCACCGCCGCCGTTGCCGCTCAGGATTGTGGAGTTCGTGCCGTCGAACAGGAAGTCATAGATGAAGATGGAGACGATGGCGCTCGCCGAGGTGCCCGGGCCGCTCGCATTCAACGAGGCATGGTAGGAGAACACCCACTCGTAGGTCGCAGTGTAGCTCCCGGTGGCCGGTACGGTGAAGTTCGGCCCGTAGAACCCTGGGAAGCTCGTGACGTCCGCGTAGTCGTAGTTGTATCCAGCCGCGCCGCCGGCACAAAAGCGGGCGCCCGCCCGCAAGCGTTCGTGAACAAATCCGGAGGTCGCATTCACCCGCGGAGGGAGGGGGAACTCTCCCCAGGAATGGCAGCCCACGGTCGAGATCGTCGTGGACAGCAGAGGTTCTACGCCCGCGAAGGGGGGTGAGGCCTCCACGGCATAGGTCGCGGAGGCCAGTGGGCTGGCGACCAAGAGGGCCGCCACTGCCGCACCGATGAGCGCGGGAGTTCTCCATCTCTGGAGGGAATACTTCGGACGCATGGCCTTGGGGGTCCGTGGGCGGGGGCAGGCCGGCATCGGTCCTCCTACAAACGGTCAAAGTCGCAGTTCCAAAGAGGTTTACTGGGGCGCCAAGCTACGGAGCGACCACCGGGAGTCTTGGCTTCTCCGAGGAGCGAATTGATTGGAGAGCCCGATCCGCCGACCTCACCGGCCCGAGGGGATTCGACGGTCAACGAGTTCGAACCCCAGAACAGGCGTCAACGGTCACGGCATCGGTCCAAACTGCAGCAACGGGCCGAGGCGAGCGCACTCCGTCCGAGGACGGGGTGCCCCCAGCTCCGGGGCAACGTTGTGTTACGGCCGGACGGACGCGATAGGCCGGAGGCCCCCGAGAGCCTGGCCGAGCTCGTGAAGGAAGTAGTCGATATCCTCGCGGGTGGTGAATCGTCCCAGCGTCACACGGACGGCCCCGCGGGCCTGAATCGGGTCCCGACCGATCGCGGTCAGGACGTGGGAGGGCTGGTCGCCTTGGTGGGAGGAGCAGGCCGATCCCGTGGCGATGGCAATTCCTCGCTCGTCCAGACGCAGGAGCAGCGAAATCGCTTCGCCCTCGAGACCGAAGAACCCCAAGTTGACGTTGGTGGGAAGGCGACGGACCCGGTGGCCGTTGAGGTAGGCACCAGGGAGGGTGCCCAGCGCTGTATCGATGATGAGGTCACGGAGCGCCGTCAGCCTCGGCGTTTCCCGTGGTCGCTCCTCCGCGCAGAGCTCGGCGGCTTTGGCGAAGCCGACGATCCCCGGGACGTTCTCGGTCGAAGAGCGGAGGCCGAACTCGTGTCCGCCCCCGTGCTGCCATGGTTCCATCCTGAGCCCGCCTCGGATGAACAGGGCCCCGACCCCTTTCGGGCCGTAGATCTTGTGCGCGTTCAGTGTCACGAGCGCGGTCTCGTCCTTCTGCACGTCGATGGGCAGCTTTCCGAACGACTGGCACGCATCGGTGTGGAACGCCACGTTCCGCTCCGCACAAACCCGACCGAGCTCTCGGAGCGGCTCGACCGTCCCGATCTCGTTGTTGGCATGCATGACCGAGACCAGGATCGTGTCCGGGCGAATCGCCGCCGCTAGGTCCTCCGGATCGACGAGGCCATCCGGATCGACGCCCAGGTACGTGACGGAAAACCCCTGCCGCTCGAGCCACGCGGCGGAGTTGAGGATGCAATCGTGCTCGATGCGGGTGGTGATGATATGACGACCCCTCCCGCGGTTCGCGAAGGCGAAACCCTTCAGGGCAAGGTTGTTCGATTCGGTTCCTCCGGACGTAAAGATGAGCTCTTCCGGGTGGGAGGCGCCGAGGAGCCGGGCAATCCTCGCCCGGGCCCCCTCGATCGCCTCGCGGGCGGCTCGTCCGGCCAAGTGGAGGCTCGATGCGTTCCCCGGTGACTCGACGAAGTACGGACGCATCTCGTCCAGGACTCGGGGGTCAACCGGCGTGGACGCTGCGTTGTCCAGATAGACTTGCCTCATGCCTTGCTCCTGGCGCGCGGGCTTCCCTCTAGCTCGGCCACCGGGATGGAACGCGAGTTCCCGCGATCGCGGCATCCTCCGCCGAGGACCACCGAGACAGCGCCGGCCACCGTCCGGAGGGTTCCCCACCGGTCCCAGGTCGACGCCATCAGTTCATCTCCGAAGCAGAGGGGGCCCGAAGCAGAGGAGACGCGATCGTCACGGTCGTGTGAGGGGGTCAATCGGTTCGGAAACGCCGTCGTGCATCATCATCGTCGCGATCCCATACCCCGATGTCGTTGAGCGCGCGTCGAATAGTTTTCTCGGCCGGAGCGTCGCGCCGCGGCCGGCCGCTTGGAGCAAACCACTCCAGTCCCTCCGCGGGAAGACCTCCCGGCCCATGCTCCGACAAAGGGCAGAAGGGACCGCAGTACGCGGAAATGTCCGGGCGGCAGAGCACGTCCGATTTTCGGGCCGGCCCGCGGCCGCCCCCCCGGATCCTCCGGTCCCGTCCCTCCCCAGACGGGCCAAGACGCTGCCTCCATCATCCCTTCAAGATTGGGCGCGGCGACTCCCTGGTACGTATATCTGTCAAATTCCCTATGCAGAATCGGAAAGTTGCGATTGAATCTGCCGCCATCGTGACAGTTGAGGGCTTCGCAATTCGGGGCGCCTTCGGTGAGGGGCCATTCCGAGGACCTCGCACGGAGGGCGACTCGCCTTTCCCTCCGGGGGAGCCTCCCGAGCTGAGTTACGCACCTTGTGGGCGGCTACGACGATCGGTCGCGGATGGAGCACGAGATTGGACAGGCCCGAGCGGATTCGAACAACCCCTTACTCGAGTCCGAACCGGAGCTATGATTCTCGCTCAGCGCGGCGCCGAGACTTCGGTCCAAATCTTTTCGAGATTTCCCCGGTGAGCATTGATGCAACCCTCGGGGAGTGTCCGGCATCGCGCAAGCGAAAGGACCCGGTCGAGCGGCGTTTCAAGGAAGACCTCCTTCGAGAGCCCGGCGCGTCGGGCCTTCCTCGCCTCGTTCCGAACTCGACGGAGGTACTGGATGTCGGAGTCGAGACGCGCGGAGTTGCACGGCCGTCCGTGCCCTTGTACGATCATCCGCGGTCGGAGTCGCTGGACGCGCTGCAAGGATCGGATTTCTTGGAGACTGTCTCCGAAAATGATGAAGGGAATGTCCATGACCGTATCCCCGGCGATGAAGATCCGGCGATCCGGGAGGAAAACTCCGATTGAATCTGGAGTATGTCCCGGCAGGTGGATGAGTTGAACCTCTTCTCCAGCGAAGTCGAGAGAAGCTTTGCGATGGAACAGGTGATCCGGTTCCTTCAGCCAAAGGCCCCCCGCCCGCGGGTCGCTCCTGTCACCCACCCAACTGGGCCAGTATTCTCGAAGATACTTCGGGCCGGTCACATGCGCCCAAATCGGACAGTCGTAGAGACAGTTCGCGACCGTGTGGTCGGTATGCCAGTGGGTGTTGACCAGAACCTCCGGATGGAGGCCGCGGCGCTCCAGCATCCGGAACATCCGACGGGCATCGCGAGGCTGGTAGAGGTTGTCGACAACGAAGGCCCGCTTCCCTGAAACGAGCGCGACGGCATTGACCCCGGAGCCCCAGTCATGGGTACCGGTGAGCTGCCAGACACCGTCCGCGACCTCCTGTTCTGTGAAGGGGTACCGGATCATCGACTCGGTCGCAGTCCGTTCCGCGGGGGACTTAGCGGACTCTGCCACTCGGACGATGAGGTCCTTTGCTATAACACCCGAGGGTACCCTTCGCGAATTCACCGGCAATCACACAATCCCGCCCCGGAAACCTCGTATCACCACGGTTGCCGGTCCCGAGGGGATTCGAATAGCTAGTGAGGCGGATACCCGACGGTGAGCCAGACACAGCCATTCGAGGGACGCGCTGAATGGGTCGCCTCACGGGGGGGTGTGCCGGTTCCTTGCGTCCGCGCGGCCACATCGCATGCCGTACAAACCGAGACCGACCCGTCGGGTGGCCGTGGTCCCCCGGCTCCGGGCCCATCGCCGGAGGGCTAGGCAAAGCCCGCCGCCCGGTCCATGATCCACGATTGCGACCGCTCCCCCGGGCATCCGCGGATCGAGCGCCGTGAACTCCCGGACGAGGTCCGCCTCATTGTGGGGCACGTCGTAGACGACAAGGCCAACACGTCGGAGCTCCTCCGCAAGTTGAGGGACGACGTCTGCCTTGTCTCCCAAGCGGAGGTCCCAGCCTCGGCAGAGCCGGAAGGGAACGGCCCAGCCCGAGCTCTTGCCGGGAGGGAGGCTCCAGGACGCGCCGCGACCGTTGGCCGAGCGGCTGGGTCTGGACGGGAGGTCGACCGAGTGGAGTGTTCCTTTACCGTTTTTCTCGAGCGCGGCGAGGAGGTACGCCGAGGAAACCCCTGAAGAGACCCCCACCTCGACAACGTGTTCTGGCCTGAGGAGGCGGGCGATCGCGTGGAGCTCGAGCGGGGCGTCGATTTCGATATACGACGAGCGGCCGGCATGAGAGTGCTCGCGCGCAAGATGGGCGAACAGCCGTCGGTCGGCTCTCGCTTCCTCGACCGCGGACTCGGCGACCGAGAGCGGTCGGCCGGTCAGCGACGCGACCCACGACGGGTCGGTATCGTCTTCGATCTGCATGGGCGAACGCCTCCCCTGCGGCCTACGTCCCCTCGAGGCTCGCCGCGTTCCCCATCCATGCCGCCGGAGGCTCCGCCCTTGGACGGACCGCATGGACCCGTTGGAACGCCTCGGTCAGGGGGAGCTTCTCGGAGCGGTGCAAATACCATGCGGCTCCGAGCGGCGAGCGTCGGATGCCGTGCCCGCAGAAGACGAGGACCGGATGGCCCTGCGCACGTGACGCCGCGATCTCCCGGGCGAGCCGGTCGAGGTTCGCCCGGATTGCCGAGCCAGAACGGTCATCGTAGATCGGGATGTGGGTCGCCGGGGGCATCTCCTCCGGCCTCTCGTCCAGAACGCAGAACCGTGTTCCTTTGAACACCACTGCGTCCTTCCATCCTCCGACGAACACGCCGGGAGCGACTTCGGCCGGGCTCTTCGGTCGGTTGAGGGGTCTCCTGTGGGCTACGGGCTTCGCGTTCGCGCGCATGACTCCAGTCGAGGCAGGTGTACACCATAATTTTCGGGCCGCCCTGGGACGGGTGCCCTCTTAGGGCGGGAACTCCCTCCCCCAGCCATGGCAGTCGTCGACGCCCGGGTCCGCGTTCACCATCCGTGCCCGTACTGTGACCTCTCCGTCGAGTTTCCGCAGTCTCTCTTCCTGCTTTGGTGTGACAACCGCCGGGACACCTTCCTGGTCTCCAGTCCCGAGAAGGACGAAGCCGGCCGGGTCGTCGCCGCGCTGCGTCGATCGTTCCACGCCCGGCTCCTGCTTTCGGATGGCTCGAACGCCCTGCTCGAACTACCGGATTTCGAGTGGGCGAGCCCACCATCCGTCACCGGCCTCGCCCGTCGGACGAAGGTCTGGGTGCTTCCCCCGGTGGTCTATGCCGAGGGACGCGAGACGTACCGCTTCGTCGCGTCCGACCGGGCGCGGCTCAACCGCCTGATCCGACAGGTCCGTCGTCTCGGCGAGGTCGAGATCCTCTCGCTCTCCGACCGTTCGGGCCTCGAGAGCGTGCGAGATTACCCGACCGCTTCCGTCCACTTCTTCGAGGGATTGAGCGAGCGACAGACCCGGTCGCTCATCGCGGCGCACGACGCCGGCCTGCTCGAGATCCCTTCACGGGCGAGTTGGGCGGAGGTCGCTCGCCGCGAAGGGCTCTCCCGCTCGACGTTCGGAGAGCATCTACGAAAGGGACAGCTACGAATTTTACGGAACAGCTACGCGCTCCTCAAGGCGCGTGCTGCGGTCGCCCCGGCCGGCCCCGTCATCCTGCCGAGGCTCGGCGGGGAGACCGACGACGAGCATTCCCGACCGAAGGTCCGACGGGCTCCATCGTCTCCAGGCCGCTCAGCTCGGCAATCCGGTTCAGCTCGTCGAACATGAGTGATTACGGGCCCGCCGGTATTCGAAACCGGGTCCGAGGGGATTCGGAGACCTTGCTATTCGAGTCTTCGGTCGCGGTTGCGATGCCCAGGGAGTTTCTCACTCAGGTGTAGATGCGTCCCCCCCGACGTGCGACCTCCCCAGGAGCATTCCCACGAGCCCCGATCGCGGACGTCTCGCCGACACTTCGCGGATTCCCTGACGATACGGCCGGCTTACCATGGGGGGTGGACGACCGCGACGTCGATCGCCATCAGGGTGAAGAGCACCGCGAGGTATGGTGAGGTGAACTTGAAGAGACGCCACGAGCGGAGAATCGTCGGCGACCTCATCAGGGCCACACTGAGGACGATCAGCGCGAATCCCATGACCGCCGCTACAATCAAGGTTAGGTAGCCAAACGGCGAGCCCGGCACAAACGGGAGGGCCACGGTGAACAGCGCCAGCAGTAGGGTGGTGGCTGCGATCCAGCGGATTCCGGCCCGGACACCCAGCGTGACCGGGAGCATCGGAACATCCGCCCGCGAGTAGTCTTCCCGATACCGGATGGCGAGACTCCAGATGTGAATCGGGGTCCAAAGCACCACGAGGGCCATCAACAAGATTGCGAAGGCGTCGACTCTTCCGGCCATGCTGGCATAGCCCACCAGCGCGGGAACCCCACCGCTCGGCGCCGCGAGAACGATGTTCCAGTGGGTCCTGCGCTTGGTCAGAAGGTTGTAGACCGCGACGTTGTCGAGAATTCCCAGGGCGATGATGAGGACGTAGAGCCAGCCGAGCGGGAAGGCACTGACGAGGCCGGATATGGTCAACCCTATGCCCAAGGCCAAGGCCACTGGAGGGGCGACTTCTCCTGCCGGCAAGGGGCGGTCCCGGGTCCGAGTCATGCGAGCGTCCATGTCTCGGTCGACGTAGTTGGTCAGTGTCCGGGCTCCCATGCTGCAGAGGGCGATGGCCACCACGACGTCGAGCAAGAGGAGGGGTTTCTGCGCGCCTCCTCCGATGATTCCGGCGGTCAACGCCGTGAACGTGAGCAAGACGACGATGGGAGGATTCGTCAGACGCAGGAACGGGCGGAGGCTCATGGTGTGCTCCGGCGGCCGACATTCCACGCCCTCCGGTGTCCCAGAATCACTGTCCGGCCGCGCGGGCCGAACCGGGGGTGCGGTCGCCGCGCGTCCCGAGCCCGTCGTTCGTCGACTCCCCCATCTCCTCGCGGCCGGCTGGATCTTTGAAACGGTCTACCCGGCATGACCGAGGCCAGATGGGTAGAACTCCCAATCAGGAGGGACGCTCCTTGGAGACGGCCCCTGTGCGTTCGCGCCGCGGGACCGCGGCGAAGGAGCCCCCGTCCGACGGAACCATCTCTATCTTCTCGGGGTTCCCGAAGTAGACCGCGACCATGGCGAACAGGAGGAAGAGGTCCATCAACAGCAGTCCGAAGCCGAACACCCACGCGGCCGGACCAGCGGGACTGGTGGCGGTGAAGTAGACGAACGTATACGCGGAAACCACGGCGATGAGCGTTCCGAATATCGCGAACGCGGACCCGGCCGAGCGTGTGGACCTCTTGTCCTGATAGAAGTCGATCGCCAGCAAGCCCATGCAGACGAGCGGTATCCCGATCAGGGCGAAGTACTGCAGGTCTCCAAAGACCACGTCCGTGGGTCCGCCGGAGAGCGTGGCCTCCTGGAACTCGATGTAGAATCCCTGAATGGGAGTGGCGATAAAGGTGAGAATCCACGTCCCCAGAATCGACACCCGGATCGGATCCTTCCAGGCCGGCTTTCCGTTGACCGTCGTGTAGAACAGCGGAACGAGGACGATCATCCCCCCCAGGGCGGCCCACAACATCATGGTGTCATCGGCCGCCATCCCATTCGCGTCGGTAGTCCCCCATGCGTAGAGGGTGAACCCTCCGGGGTTGCTCGCGAAGAAAAGCCCCGGGTTCCCCGCCGGGAACACCGTGGTGTACGCCTCGAGGATGAAGATGGCGGTCAGCGCCATGACACCCGTGGCCCCGACCCAAAGACCTGCCTTCGCCATGGTCCTCTTCCAACCGCGTAGCTGAAGCACATTGAACCGCTTCGCGACCACCGCCACGATGCCAAGGAGCATGCACATGACGATCGCGTGCGAATGCGAGCCAACGGCCACGTTCCAGAAGTTGAACGCGCCTCCCATCCAGGCGACGTAGCCGCTGAAGATGCCGGGAGAGACGCCGAGGTCAATCACGAAGTAGTTCAGCCAGAAAACGACGAACCCGGTGATTCCGGCGATGAAGGCTCCGATGACGGCCACGAACGTGAGCCAGTACGCGGAGTCCATCTTTCGGAAGTCCTTCCACGAGGGCAGAGTACGCCACCTCGGAATCATCCCGAACCTGTTCTGGCTCGGGTCGTAGGTCCCGGCGAGCTTCCCCGGCAGGAGGTAGAGCTGGACTAGGAGAGCACCTCCCACGTCGGCGAGCAGGATGAGACCGAGAAGGATGAGGCCGAGCGGAATGGGCGCCAGCGCTTGGATGAAGATCGGTCGCAGATAGAAGAACGCGCCGATGGCACCAATGGCCGTGGCCGCGAGGGCTCGGTAGCACAAGGGAAAGTCAATCGCGGGCTCGTACCGGTCCAGGTCGAACGCGAGAACGACGAAGTAAACGCCGAGAGCAGCCATGCCGATGGCGATGGAGTGGAAATAGAGGTCGGAGACTCCCGGCATGCCTCCACTACCGGCATTGAACGCGGGGGGCAGGGTCCCCGCGGCGTTCGGGTTGATGCCTAGGACGAAGTAGAGTGCCGACATCACGCCGACGATCAGCAGGGTGATCCAGACGTAGGTCTTGTTCGGATGCAGGTACCCCCTCTTGGTCATGAGGTAACGGCTGAGCTTCTTCGGAGGATAGGCCGCCCCAACGTTCGAGCTAGGATCTGAATCGTCCTCGGGGTGAGGCTCTCCCATAACGCCGGGTCCGGGGTAAGCCATGACAGTGGTTGACACGGGCGGGGGGTAAGTCCCTTGGTGAACTGGGGTTGACGCCTTCATGAAACAGGGTTGACGAAGCGACTAAAACCGTAGCATGTCACAGAGCGTCATGGACGCCGCGTCCTACGGGACCGCCGCTTCGCTGATTCTACTCTGTCTGCTGCTGAGTGTGCTCTGCGCCCGGGGCGTGTATCGATTCTTGAAGGAGCACGCCCGGCAGGAGCTGCCGTGGGCCGGGGGCCTAGGGCTCGCCGCGGGCGCGATGGCCATCGAGGTCGTCGTCTACTTTGGCACGGTGACGATTCCCATCATGGACGCCTACGTTTTTCTTTCTGCGGCCATCGTAGGGATCCTCTCCCTCGGGGCAACTCATGTGTTCCACCGTCCGCGGGTGGAGCGGGCGTACTGCGGCTACGTTCTCGCTGGGTGCACACTTGTCGCTGTCCTCAGTTTCGTGACCCCCCTTCCCGGGGGAATGGTGACGAACGGAGTTATCACCGGCAACCCTTCCCTCCTCCTCTTGGTCATGTCATCGCTCGTGACCTTCCCGGCCACCGTAGTCCTTCTCGCGGCGGCGGCCGTCGCACTGCGACGCTCTCGCAAGTGGCAAACCTTGCTCATGATTGCCGGTGCCCTGATCCTTGGCGCGGGCGGAACGTTGTACATCGCGTCGTTTCCGGTGGCCCTCTACTACGCCGAGTTCGTCGGGATTATCTTGCTGTTCTTCGGGTTGGTCAGCCTCCCGCACCCATCGAAAACCGCCGCCACGGTGTCGGCCCCGATGGTCGCAAGCTAGTCCCGCTCGAGCCCAGCCGGGGGACCACGGGCCCGAGGGGATTCGAACCCCTGACCTTGCGGTTAAGAGCCGCCTGCTCTACCGGGCTGAGCTACGGGCCCACGACGGAGCGGCCCGACCCCGGCGTTCCCCATAAAGGCTCCCCGCTCGACAGCGACGCCGATTCAAACCTTCGCGGCATGGGACCCTCCGTCCGCGACCATGCCCCCCGCGCCGGTCCGACTCGGCCACGTCTCCTTCGAGGTCGCCTCCATCGCGAGCACGCAGCGCTTCCACGACCGATTCCTCGGGACCCTCGGGTTCCGACGCTTTCAGGAGGGGGTGTGGTACCTCGGCTAC
>DASPQC010000044.1:0-39771 GCA_035625165.1 Thermoplasmata archaeon
TCGATGGCCGTCTTGCGGTCCTCGACCCAGTAACCGCGAGTGCGCCCTGAGCCCGACTATTTCGCGGCGTAGTAAGTTTGTACCCAGCCGCGCGAGTCTTGCACGGCCCTTGCCTCGATCAGTCCTTGCTGCGCCCACGTGCCCAACGTCGCCGCCACCGTCCCGATTGCAAGATTCCTCCCGAGAGCGGGTACCAAGCCGTTTGGGGGTTCCTCCAATGCAGTGGACCTGTCAGCATACTGGCAGAACCGTACCTTCTCATCTCACACCGATGGAGGAAACGTGACCCCCTATGAGAACGGGACATCCACCTCCTCCGGCTTGATGGTCCGGGTGGTGGCCGTCACCAGTCCGCCCTCAAATAACACCGCCACTCTTCCCGGCCAACCCGGGCTCCTCAGGGCCTCAAACACGACCTCGGCTCAGATTCAAACAATCCTAACCCTCAATGTGACCACGAACGCCACGCTCGACCTCCTTCTAGCTGGCCTGATTGACAATACGACGGACGGAGTCAACGGAACGTTCCAGTCGGTGACCTATCAGATACCATTCTTCGGGTTCGGGCAGCCTGTTCTCTCAGCACTTGCGAACGCACCGCTGGACGGAAATGGAACCTACGGCCCACCTCAGAGTGCCGTCCCCCACCAATCGTCGGTCAGCGGGGGATTTGGAAACTGGTTCGTCAACGCCGTGACCGCAGTAGTCCTTACCCCGGCAGGGCACATCGTCTCACTCGTAGAGCTGCAATGGACTGCAACTTGGGAGAGTGCCGTGCTCTTTGGCCACCTAGCCATCGCGGCGGCGAAGCTCGGCGGACAACTTCTAGCCGAGACCACGTCGGCAATCGTGAACGCAGGGCGAGCGCTGATACTCAGCGCCCTACAGGTGCTGCTCGCGTTCATTTACGCCCTTGTCGAGAACGCTGTGAACGCAGTCCTGAAACCCGTATGGAACGCCTGCGTTGCTTACGGTGAGAACCTTGCCAACGACCTTCAGAAGTCCACTTCTGATCTCCGTTCAGGCGGCTCGGTTCCCGGAAGTGACTCCAATCAGTTCTGGAAGGATCTCGGCAGTCCGGTCTTCGCTATTGCCCTCGGAGTCTCCATTGCGGTTGAAGTGGTTCTTGTCGTGGTACTTGGCCTCTCGCTAGGGGCCAGTCTCGTGGCCGGAGTTCTCTTTTCACTGCTTCTTACGGCGGTTATGACAAGCTACCTTTCAGAAGCTTCTCCTTCACCTGCGACTGAGCGTGAGCAAACCCAGCCGGACGCCACCATGGTGTGGGCGATGTCCCTCCCCTTGAACAATACCAAAGTCAATGGGACCTTGCCTAATGATCCGAGCGACTCGAATTACACGCCTGGCTGGAAAGCCGCGGCGGATACGTTCTCATGGGCGTGGTCACTTTTCAGTATGCAGTGGGCCTGGGGGACAATGATGGGGGCTTTCATCGACCCCACAGGAGTCGGCACGGCTGCCGTTGGACTTGCCACGGGTGTTTGCGCTCTCATTCTTGCGTTCGTTTCGCTTGCTGTGCACACGCTCTTCATAATCATCGTTACACTCGCAGTCGCCGGACTTAGCTTGGCTCTCGATATTCGATCGCTTTTCTTGGTGAAGGGAGGCCTGAGCGGGCTGACAGGTGTAATGAATGGAATCACATTTGCTTGCGACGGCGCAGCGCTTGTGATCGAAGTGGTGGAGAATCATGACCACGTCAGCTAGCATGATTGCCCCTAGTTCAGGTGCCCGCGAGTTCGACCTTAGCACGGTGCCTCGGGCTCGAACTGACTACTCCCGATACATCCGCGCCATTGCGATAGGGGTCTTCCTAATCGGCTTAGGAGGGCTCATCTGGTACTGGTTAACGATACCTTCATCGACTCTTTTGTCGCCCGGACAACTTCTCGTTCAGGGTCTTATCGCGTTCATCGCAACGCTCGCTGGACTCGCAGCTGCCTGGCTCGGACCGGGAGCTCGGCGCTGTTCGATAGACGACCGGGGGTTTACGCTCACTTTTGGTAACGGGAAGCAGCGTAGGTATGATTGGTCCGATCCCAACATCCGCCTCCATCTTGGCGAGGTATCAGGTAAGGGGTCTATCTCTTACGATTTAACTACCAGATCGCCCGTTTCTACTCGCTTATCCCAAGAGCTGTATCTTACGTTGCTAACGGAGGCTCGACGTCACGGGATGGATGTTCGCTCTAGCACGATTAATCAAATTGACCAAGTCGTGACTACGACGCATATCACCAAGTCAAGAATCGTCCACTCGCCCCCGTGATGCTCCCTGCAGAAAACCGTTTTCTACAGAAGCGGTGGACGCGTGCGGACATCGGTCCATGCTACCGGATCGAGATCCGACAGGCCCGCCTCTCCTTACTGGGCGGACTGGACCTTCGCCTCGCAATCGGGGCAGAGGATGCCGCGCGCGCCGGCGGGCAGGACGGTGCCGCACAGGGGGCACGCGCTCCGGGCGTCCGCCGCGGCGATCAGCTCCTGGACGCTCGTGCGCAGGGAAGGGTCCGGGCCCATCGCCTCCGGTTCGGCCGCGGCGTCCCTCGGAGGGAGGAACGCGGCCAATCGCGGACGGTAGACCTGCGTGCGGCGGTCGAAGGTCACGAACCCGCGGGCGACCAGGCCCTGCACCGCGGAATCGACCAGCTCGCGGACCCCGCCGAAGACGTGCGTGAGCTCGACCGAGGTGAGTCCCGACGACTCGACCAGCACCACGAGACATCGAGCCTGGAGCAACGAGAGGTCGCCGCGCGCGATCGCCTGGTCGACGCCCCAGCTCAGCCGGCTCGGTCGGCTCACCCAGCGCGCGAGGGCCAGACGTCCGGCGCGGGGGTCGGGGAGGAGGGTCGACTGAAGGAGGTCGAACTCGTAGCGGACCCTCCGGTCGGCCAGGTAGAGAAGAATCGCGACGTCGAACGGGATGAGCCCCCGTTCGCGGCACGCGGCGAGCCCGGCATCCAGCGGACTGACGCTGGTCGCAAGGGCGACGCGCGGACCCCCCGCCGCGCCCCGCTCCTCGTCGTCCCGCGTGCGGATCAGGAAGTACTCTCGCAGGGCGAGGCGCGCGATCCCGCGCACGGGCGGCACGGCCCCCGGCGGGTAGAGGTCGGCGGACCCGTCGGAGTGGAACACGATGCGGTCGAAGGGGAGTAGGTAGTCCCACGCCGGGCCGGGAGGCGGAGGTCGCGCGAGGTGGATCTCGACCTCGGCGAGGTTGGCCCTCGCGTCCTCGATCAAGGAGTAAAACGTGGGGTACTCGGTGCCGTCGGTCGAGACCCCCGCGGCGTCGAGCGGCGTCCGTCGCCGGACCACGTACTCCTCGTAGGCACGTCCCAAGGCGCCCTTCGCGTACGCGTCAAAGCGGGCGGGGGCCAGCCGGCCGGCGAGCGCCTCAAGCTCCGACAGCGGAACGACCGGCACGGCGGTTCCTCTCGGCCTCAAGCATCGAATAGAGAGAGATAAAGCGACGGGCCATCGTTTCGAGCGAGGCGTGGGCACGCACCCATTCCTCCGCCCGGCGGCCCGTCGTCCGCCGAACCTCCGTTCGGTCGATGAGCTCCGAGAAGGTCGCGGCGAGCGCGCCCGGTTCGAGGACCGGGACCCGCCGGCCCGTGACGCCGTCCTCGACCACTTCGGCCGCCCCACCACACGACGGAGCCACCACCATGGCCCCGCACGCCATCGCCTCGAGGAGGGCGACGGACGACGTGTCGCTGGTCGAGGGGAGGACGAAAACGTCGGTCTGGGAGAGCAACGCGGCCTTCTCTTCTTCCACGACCGGGCCGACGTAGCGGACGGAGGAAGCGAGGCGCGGGTCCTCCGCGATGCGACGACGGACGGCGGCCTCCTCCGGCCCCGCGCCACCGACGATCGCGGAGAGGTCGCGGTGGGCCAACGTATCGCCCACCGCGTCCAGGAATCGATGGACCCCCTTGTCGACCGTGAGCCGACCGAGGAACGTGAACAGCGGTCCCGAGGGAAGGCCGCAGCGGGCGCGCCAGTCCGGCACGCGTACGTCCCGGCGGAACCGTCCGACGTCGATCCCGTTCGGCACGACCTCTACCGGAGCGTGAAAGGGCTTGCGTGCGGAGGCGAGAAGGGTCGACCGGGCCGCCTCCGATGGGGCCGTCGTGAGGTCGCACCTCCAGTACGTGCCGAGGTTCCACCACCAGGCGACCCGGAAGAAGAGCGGGACCAGCAACTTCCGGGGGACGCTCACCTCCATCTCGCGGATGTTCGTGTGGAACGTGCCCACCAGAGGTCGGTCGAAACGGCGGGCGGTTAGGAAGCCCATGTTTCCGATCGGGCCGGGAGTGTGGAGGTGGACTACATCGACGTCGCGTCCGGTCCGCGCCTGCCTCAGGAGACTGAACGGGAAGACGGGCCAACGGTACTGCGAGTAGAGCGGAACCGGCACCGCGCGAATCCGGCGGACGTCGACTCCGTCCACGACCTCTTCGGTGGTCGGCGCACCCACCTTGGTCTGGGGAGCGAACACCCGGACCCGGTGCCCGAGGCGTGCCATCGTCCGGGCGAGCCCGCTCGTGACGGTCGCGACCCCGTCCTTCATCGGGTCGTAGGAGTCGGTGAAGAAGGCGACTTCCATGCCCGTGCCCTTCCAAGGCTCGGGAGCACGGGTTGGTATGCTTATGGGTCGAGCGGCAGGGACTGACCGCGCCCACTCCCGCCGTCTCTCGAAATCTCGTCCTTGGGTTCGCCCACACTCCGCTGTTTCACGATCGAGTGGGACGGGCGGCTCGCCCTCTTCCTCGAACCCTCCCGGGCCCGGCGACAGGCGTACCCGTGCGCTGTCCCGCGCGGCGGGGGCCCTGCCCAGGTGACGCCTACGCGGCGATCACCTGACTGAACGCCCGTTCGAGCCGGCTCGTCTCCTTGAGGTCGAGCGAGCGCGGGTCGAACGAGACGAGGAGCGCCGAGCGGGTGCGGAGCACCTGGTCGACCATCCAGTGGACGAAGCGGATGGTCGTCTCGGTTCCCTCCTCGGTCGCGAACAGTTCGAGGCCGTCGACGTAGACGAGGGCTCCGCCGGCCAGCTCGGTCGGCGCCTTCAAGCGGCCCCCGACCTGGCCGGCGCTCAGGTGCTCGCCCCCCACCGAGCCGGGTCCACGGAGGGCGATCACGACCCGGTGGTCCGCGGGAAGGTCGGCGAGCTCCGGGGGATGGACCGAGACCACCGCGACGCGCGGGTAGCGAGTCGCGTTCTCCCGGAGGAGCTCGAGGGCCCGTTTGGGCCGCTCCTCACGGACGAGAACGCTCTTCCCGGGGGCGAGCGGGTCGGGGACCGCTCCGGGCACCGGCGGGTTCCACGGTCGCGCAGGGACCGGTACCGGTGGACGGAGGAGCGCGCCCCAGTCCGGGCGCCGCGGCGGAGCGAGGAGGCTCTTGCGCTTCAGCTCCACCTCCTCCGAGACCCGCGCGAGCCGGCTTTCGACCAGGATGCGGAGCTCCTGGGCCGTGTGACCTCGGGAGGTGTGCTGGAGGACCTCGCGGAGCGCGCTCCGCAGGCCCTCGCCGTATCCCTCGGCGTAGCGTCGGGCGTACTCCTCGTCGGCCGGGGACTCCTCCTCGGCCGACGGGGGTGGTTCGCGCCGCCCGTTGACGCTCACACCGCCGTCCGGTCCCGAGCCGCCGCGGGGTCGGACGTGGCCGGAGTCGTCGGAGCGCTCGGGACCGGCGCGGCGACCGGCTCCTCGGTCGGGGCGAACTTGTAGCCGTAATGGATCACGCCGGCCTTCCCCTCCTCGCGCAGCTTGCGGAAGGTGGCGTGGACCTTGAGGCCGATCCTGAGGTCCTTCGGGTCGATGTCGACAACCTGGCCCGTGAGGACCGGCCCCTCGACCGTCTTCACGAGGGCAAGCGGATAGGGCACCTGCATCTCGAAGCCCTCGGCGGGCTCGTGCACGACCGTGTAGGAGAGGACCTCGCCGTCCCCGGAGAGCTGGAACGGCACCATCTTCTCGAGCGACTGGCGGTGGCTGGTGCATTCCGGGCAGACGGCCCGGGGCGGGAAGTAGACCGTTCCGCACGTAGAGCACTTCGACCCACCGAGGTTGTACCGTCGCGGCGTTTCGCGCCAGAATCGAGCGATCGACATCGTCCCCTCCTAGTTCACCCTCTCCAAGAGATGAACGACACTGGTCGCGCCGGTGCCCCCGACGTCCTGGGCGAGCGCGAGGGTGGCATTCGGCACCTGCCGCTCCTTCGCCTCGCCGCGGAGCTGCCGGACGAGTTCCACCACCTGAGCGACCCCGACGGCTCCGAAGGGTCGGCCCTGGGACTTCAGCCCGCCCGAAGGGTTCACGGTCAGCCGGCCCCCCGGGGCGAACTCGCCGTTCGCGAACGCCGGTCCGCCCTTCCCCTTCTCGACGAACCCCAGGTCCTCGAGTGAGACGAGCGCGCTGATCGTGTAGGCGTCATGGATCTCCGCCACCTGGACCTCCTTCGGGCTGTGGCGGGACTGTTGGAACGCGCGACGTGCCGCGGAGGCGGTGGAATCGATCGTGGTCGGGTCGACGCGGTGCTGGAGGGCCATCGTGTCGCAGGCGACCTGGCTCGATGCGATCCGGATCGGCGTATCGCTGCGTCGGCGCGCTTCGTCCATTGGCCCCAGCACCACCGCCGCCGCGCCGTCCGAGAACGGCGCGCAGTCGAGGACGCCGAGGGGCTCGGCGATCGGTGCCGAGTTCAGCACCTGGTCGAGCGTGATCCGGTTGCGGTAATGGGCGTTCGGGTTCTTCGAGCCGTTCTCGTGGTCCTGGACGGCGACCCGGGCGAGCTGTTCCCGGGTCGTGCCGTAGAGGTGCATGTGGCGGCGGGCCACCAGCGCCCAGAGGGCGGGAAGGGTCGCGCCGAAGACCGCCTCCCATTCGTGGTCGGCGGTCGAGGCGGTGATCTGGGTCGCGGTCTCGTCCGGCACGTCCGTCAACTTCTCGGCCCCGCCGACCACCACGTACTCGTAGAGGCCGCTCGCGACCGCCAGGTACCCCTGATGGAGCGCGAGCGCGCCCGAGGCGCCGCCGCCCTCCACCCGCATCGAGGGGAGGTGGCGCCGGGCGAGGCCCGCGTAGTCGAGGATGAGCGGCGCGATGTGCTCCTGGCTGATGAGCGAGCCCGACGCCATGTTGCCGAGATAGAGCGCCTCCATCTCGCCGGAGGAGAGCTTCGCGTCCACGAGCGCCTGGAGCCCGGCTTCGATGCCGATCTCTCGGAACGACCGGTCCCAGAGCTCGCCGAACTTCGTCTGGCCGATGCCGAGGATGCCGACGTCCCGCATCGCTACGAACCCCCCATCAGGATCTTCTCGCGGAACTTCGCGTAGACGGCGTAGGAGAGCTCGACCCCCTGGTCGAGGTATGCCTGGACCGGACGGCCGTGGCTGCGATCGAACGTCGCGATGTCGTCCGTCGTCTCGAGGTCGAACGCATCGGAGCCGGCACCCGAACCGTACCCGACGACGAGGATCCGCTCTCCCGGACCCGCGTGGTCGAGAATGTTCGCGAGGCCGATGAGCGCGGCCCCGGAATAGGTGTTGCCGATGTACGGGGTCACGAGCCCGTAGCGCATCTGCTCCTCGGAGAACCCGAGCTGCTTTCCGACCCGCTGGGGGAACTTGCCGTTGGGTTGGTGGAAGACGACGTGGCGGTAGTCCTTCGCGGTGGTGCCCGAGGCCTCCAGCGTGCGCTTCGCGCACTCGGACACGTGCCGGAAGTAGGCCGGCTCTCCCGTGAACCGACCACCGTGACTCGGGTACTTCTGCCCTTCCCGTCGCCAGAAATCGGGGGTGTCCGTCGTGTAGGAGAGCGTGCGGAGGACGCGACAGATCACCCGCTCGCGCCCGATGACGAAGGCCGCCCCGCCGGCGCTCGCGGAGTACTCGAGCGCGTCGCCTGGCGCTCCTTGGGAAGTGTCCGTCCCGATCGCGACGCCGTAGCGGATCATCTCCGCGCCGACCAGCCCGAGGCAGGTCTGGATGGCCGCGGTCCCGGCCTTGCAGGCGAACTCAAAGTCCGCCGCCGTCAGGTTCGGCGTGGCCCCCACGGCCTGGGCGACCACGGTCGCGGTCGGCTTCACCGCGTAGGGGTGCGACTCCGAGCCGACGTAGATGGCGCCGATCTGCTGCGGGTCGATCCCGCCGCGCGCGAGCGCCGTGCGTAGCGCCTCGGTCGAAATCGTGATCGTGTCCTCGTCCGGGGCCGGGACGCTCTTCCGGTGCACGTTCAGGCTCTGGCCCATCCCTTCCCCGTCCGTTCCCCACACCCGGCCGATTTCGGCGGGAGTGATCCGGTACCGCGGGACGTACGCTCCGTAGCTCACGATGCCTGCTTGCATGGTTGCGTTCCTTCCGTCAGAGCTCCTCGAGCCGTTCGAGCACGGCCGGCGCGTTCAGCGCCGTCGAGAGGAGGGGGATGTTCTCGACCTCCGAGAGCCGGACCGCGAGCGGGTCGATGCGCCCGGGGTTCGAGAAGACGACGGCCGCCGGCTTCAGGGGGTGCGCCCGGATGGCGACCATCGGGGACCGGCCGTACCGCACGTTCGAGAAGATGAGGGCTCGCTGGGTCGTCCAGCCGTAGACCTCGACAAAGCGGGAGGCGTCGATGGACAGGATCGCCCGCGGGGCGTCCAGCACCGTGAAGCCGTGGATGTCGCGGTGGAGGTCGACCCGGCTCACGGGGCGCGCGTCCAGCTGGTCGGCGAGCGCCTTCAACGGAATCGCGACCGCGAACTCGCGCATCCCGAGGATTCCCTCCGAGTGCGGACGAAGGCCGAACCGTTGGGTCACCTGCCCGCCGTGCTCGGCGTCGAGCGAGAGGAGGCCGTCGACATACCGTCGGATGAAGCCCGCGCCGGGGCTCATACGACGCTCGGACTCGTAGTCGGAGATGACCGAGGGGACGGTCGCGAGGTGCTTCGCTAGGTCACGCTGGGAGACGCCGAAATCCTCGCGCCACTTCCGCAGCGTGCGCCCGGGGTGAGGAGAGAGGACCACTTCACCAGCGATCTTCTCGCGGATGTCGGCCTCCACGCGCGCCGCGAGCATTCCGCCGGTATAAAGCGATGTCCTTCCTGTCGGTCCCCCCCATCGACAGCTGCCGACGCCGCTCTCGGGGGGGAGAAGATGGGAAGGTGGACCGGGCGAGAGCTTCCGGCCGGGAGGGAGCTGCCTCCGGGCCTTTTGAACTCGCGACCTCTACCTTGCCAAGGTAGCGATCTTCCGCTGATCTACCGGCCCACTTCGGCCGCCGAGGCGGAGGGCGGTTTAACCTCTTCGCCGGACGAGGATCCGGGACCGGGTCGACTGAACAAACGCTTATGCCTCTCCTCTAACTCGGCCTGTCGTGGTGGAAGAAACGTCCTCAGGGGAACCGATCGACGTCCTGGTCCGGAGCACCCGAGACCTCCTGCGCCCCGAGGAGCTGGTCCGCGAAGCGACCCGCGACATCGTGAAGGACGAGATCCGTCGGCATCTCGAGAAGACGATCCGAGACGACCCGAAGCTCGAAGCCGACCTAAAGGACGCCGTTCGTGACCTCCTCCAAGCCCGAGCCATGGAGTATGCGGCGCTCGTCCGCGTCGGTACGACGGCCGCGCGACTCGGGCTTTCCGCCCTTCCGCCCGACGTCCGCAAAGCACTCACGAAGGACTTCGTCGACCTGCTCTCGAAGGAGCTCGGCCAGATCGTCGAGAGGTCGCTCTAGTCCATGCCGATGGCCCCGGACCAGGTCCGGATCTACGAGATCAAGCGGGTCGACGTCGAGGGGGCGCTTGTCATCGACGGATTCCCGTCGGTCGGTCTCGTCAGTTCGATCGTCGCGAACTACCTGATCGACACTCTCGAGATGGAACAGATCGGCATCGTCGAGTCACCGGCGTTCCCCACTGTCTCCCTCGTGCGGAACGGCGACCCCCAGCATCCGGTACGAATCTACGCCGGACGCCCTCCGTCCGACCGCGCGGGCCGCGGCGCCGACAAGATCGTCGCGTTCGTCTCGGAGTTCCACCCGGCCCCTGCGATTATCCACCCGCTCGCGACCAGCATCCTCGACTGGGTGCAGGAGCAGCGATGCTCGATGCTCGTCTCCCCGGAAGGTCTCGTGGTCGAGGGGGACCGTGGTGCCGGGAAGGGGCCCCGCACGGCGCGGCTGAACGACGTCAAGGTCTACGGTGTCGCGAGCACTCGGAAGGCCCGGGAGCTCTACGTCGAGCCGAACATGATCCCGTTCACCGAAGGGGTCATCACCGGGATCGCGGGTGTCCTCTTGAACGAGGGACGGCGCCGGGGGTTCGATGTGCTCACTTTCCTCGCCGAGTCCCAGGCCGACTATCCGGACGCCCGCGCGGCAGCGAAGGTGATCGAGACGATCAACCGGATCCTGCTCCGAACGCCCCTCGACCCGGTGCCGCTCTATGCCGAGGCGGAGCGGATCGAGCAGCAGTTGCGGACAATCCAGCGCCGGGCGGCCGACCGTACGCGCGGAGAGGCGGCGACCCAGCCCTCGCCCCCCATGTACCGCTGAGCTGCTCGCCCGCCTCCTCGCGGCCGCGGTTTCACGTGGGGATCACCGCAGGCTCTTCTGCAATCCGAGGGCCGCCGCGGCGAGGGCAGCGGCTCCAATCACCAGCGCTCGCTCGTCCGGAGCGAACGTGGCGCTGTGCAGGCTCGCCGGGTGGTCGGGAACTCCGACCCCCAGCCGCAGGAAGGTGCCCGGAACCCGCTCGAGGAATCGCGAGAAGTCCTCCGCGCCCATGAGGGGATGGTCGACCTCCACGACGTTCCGCCGACCGAACTCGACCGCCAACGCATCGGCGACGACCCGGGTCGCTTCGGGGTGGTTGACGAGGGCCGGGTAGCCGCGCACGTACTCGATGCGGACGCGACCGCCCAGACTCGCGGCAATCGACCGGACCCGTTGTTTGAGCGCCGCCTGCATCTTGTCGCGGGTCTCCGCACGCATCGTCCGCACCGTTCCCTCCAGCTCGACCGTGTCCGGAAGGATGTTGTTGCGGGTTCCCCCGTGGATCGAGCCCACCGAGACGACGACGGGGTCGAACGGCTCGCGGACGCGGCTCACTAGGGCCTGAAGGCCGTTCACGACCTCACTCGCCATGACGATCGCGTCGGGACCCAGATGCGGCGTCGCGGCGTGACCTCCGCGGCCTCGGACGACGATGCGGAAATGGTCGGAGGCCGCCATGAACGGCCCGGTCCGCCAGCCGACCTGACCCAGCGGCAGGCTCGGGTCCACGTGCTGGCCCACCACGAAGTCAACCTTCGGCTGGTCGAGGCATCCCTTTTCGATCAACGGGAAGGCCCCGCCGGTGGTTCCCTCCTCCTCCGCCGGCTGGAAGATCACCTTCACTGGGCCCGCGAGGGATGAGGGATTGCGGGCCATCATCGCGGCCGCTCCCAGAAGGCACGACATGTGCACGTCGTGGCCGCACGCGTGCATCCGGCCGGGAACGCGGGATTGGAACGCAAGGTGGGTCTCCTCGACCACGGGCAGTGCGTCCATGTCCGCCCGGAGCGCGACGACCGGTCCGGATCGAGTCTCTCCAAGGAGGCCGACCACTCCGTTCGAGCCGGAGAAGGTACGGTACGGTATCCCGAGCTCCCCGAGCGCCTCGGTGATCTTGTCGCGGGTCTTGAGCTCGTGATTCGACAGTTCCGGCTCCTGGTGGAGCGAGCTCCGCCACGCGCGCATCGCCGGGAGCACCCGGCGGGCAGCCGGCGTCCACGACTCGGGCGTGCCGGGCATCGTGCGGCCAACGTGGGTCGCGATATAATGCGGAGGGACCCCCCGGTCCAACGGCTCTTCAACTCTCGCCCGAGGTCACGGCCCGTTCGACGGCGAGAGGAGACCGAAACGAATCGACCTCCGCGACCGGGGGGCGGGCGCTGTCGTCCGGGTGCGGCCGATGGAAGCGGTTGAACCAGATCGGTCGGACCCCGGCGGAACAGGCCCCTTCGACGTCGGAGGTCCACGAGTCTCCGATCATTACGCTCCCCTCCGCCGAAACAGCGAGCCGGTCGAGGGCCACCCGGAAAATGCGCGGGTCGGGCTTCGCGAATCCTACCCCTTCGGACACGACCAGCGCGTCGACTAGCGCGGATGCGCCAAGGAACCGGAGCTTTTCCTCCTGCTCCGCGACCCGATTGTTGCTCACGATCGCGATTCGATAGCGCGGTCGAAGGTGTCGCAGCAGGGGGAGGGCCCACGGTACCGCCCGTCGGAGGTCGTGGTAGAATCCCCGGTAAGTGAGAGCGAGCTCGGTCGCCGCCTCCCGGGTTAGGTCTCTCCCCGACAGCGCGGCCAGAGAGCGAAACCGTTCCGTTCGTGCGTCGTCCACCGATATCTTCCCGCTCACCACGTCCACGTGGGAGCGTTCGAGGAGCTCGAGGTATCGGCACCACAAGTTCGAGAGCGGAACCCCGCGAAACATCGTTCCTTGCGATCGCAGACGAGCGAGCGCCCGCCGGCTCGTCAGTGCGTGGTCGAAGAGGGTGTCGTCAAAGTCGAACAAGATGGCCCGAACGGGGGTATGGATGGCAGTGCGCACAGGTGGTCCAAGGAGGGGGCCCCAAAAGCCGTTCGGTCTCGGGGCGGTTCAGAACGTTACGGGCCTAGGTGAGGGATGGGACTCGGCAGACAGTTTGAAATTGGGTGGCACTATATCGCAACTCGGCGGCCAAGGGGGCCCACCTTGGCCAGGAGGCACGAGGTGGACCCACGAGCTGGCGCAGAGCGGTTGCCTCCAGAACTCTTCGAGTTCTTCGCGCTGACCGAACCCCAAACCCTGCTCGTCCGAGGGCCTCCCGGCTCCGGGAAGACCATGCTCTCCCAGACGATTCTGGAAGTGCTTCCTGGCCAGAAGATCTACGTCAGTACCCGGGTCCGGAAGAAGAACCTTGTGAAACAATTTCCCGCGTTGGCGGGCCTGGCCGACCATGGGCACTTCATCGTCGATGCGACCGACAGTGCCTTGAGCCGCCCGGACCCAGCCCACCTTCAGAGCGCGATACGGGGGCTGCTGAAGAACCCGCACGAGGCAGGGGAGCTGGCGCGATTCGTCTGGTTGCCGCCGGCCATCCAGGAGGCTTGGAGTCAGCTCGACCCTCGGAAGCTCGCCCTGGTGGTCGTCGACTCGTGGGACGCTCTGGTCGACCAGTACCTCGGGCGGCACGCCCCTTCGGAAACGGCCCTGCCCGACCGCGCCGAGGTCGAGCGTCTACTGGTCGACCGAATGTCCGAGTCGCGGGCCCACCTCGTGCTGGTGCAAGAACGAGATGGTCCCACTGCGTTCGACTACTTGGCCGACGGAATCGCGGTCACCTCCCGGGAAAGCGTGGACGGTCGCCTCGAACGGTGGCTCACGTTCCCGAAGCTCCGTGGCATCGCGGTCGAGAACGACACCTATCCGTTCACGCTGCACAGGGGTCGGTTCGCCGTCCTCCCGCCGTTCCGGCTACGGAACGGTCGGGTTCGGTCCGTTCCCGAGCCGGAGCACCGCCCGGGGTTCCTCTGGCCGGGGGTCGCCGCCTTCGCCGATCAGTTCGGGTGGCTCCCGCAGGGGCGCCCCTCGCTGGTCGAATATGACCCGGACATACCCTTCGCGTTCCTGCCGCTGCTGCTCGGTCCGGCGATCCATGCTACGCTTCGGGCGGGGGGCTACGTTGTCATCACCCCGCCTCCCTGGCGGCCCCTGAAGGATGTCTGGGCCGCCTACGCGGAGGGAACTCCACCCGAGGATCGAGTGATCGACCGCCTCCGCGTGGCGGCCCCGGCCCCGCCGGAGGACGAGCAGCTCAAGAAAATCGCCATGGACGTGGGTGGGCCCGGCGGCTTCTCCGACCGGATGATCATGTTGGGGAAGGCGATCACCTTCCTTCACCCGGCATCCGAGAAGGGGGTCCCCTCCCTCTTGATACTCAGCGCCACCGGCTCTACCACCGCAAATTCTAGCGGCCCGACCGACCCCCGGTGGAGCTCTCTTGACGCCGAGCTCCAGCAGCGGATCCTGAAGGAAAGCCACCTGCACGCCTGCGTAACGGGGTCGACGGGGAACCCCCTCGTGGAAGACCTCAAGACCACCGCGTCGATTCATATCCTCGCCCGGTGGAGGCAAGGGCGAGTCCTGCTCTACGGCGTGAAACCGAGGACCCGCGGCTACGCCCTGGTGGACCAGCCGGAGAACGAGCGGGAACAGTTCTCGCTCATCGAGATCGTGTAGTTCCCTGCGATCCGAGCCTTCCACGGCCCGCGGGGCTCCTGCAGTGGAGGCGGCCGGTAGGACGTCTTTTTATATGAGGGCTTACTTACTATTTTCGAACAAAAGGTCCTCGGAGTCGGAGCACCCTGAGGACCGGTCAGGACGATAGAATGGCGAAGATCATCGGAATCGACCTCGGAACGAGCAATTCGGCCGCGGCGGTCCTCGAGGGGGGCCGCCCGGTGATCATCCCGAGCGCGGAAGGGACCACGGTCGGCGGGGGCAAGGCGTTCCCGTCGTACGTCGCGTTCTCGAAGGACGGACAACTCATCGTCGGCGAGCCCGCGCGCCGTCAGGCCATCTCGAACCCGGAAGGGACCGTCACCGCCTTCAAGCGGAAGATGGGAACCGACTACCACTACAAGGTCCACGGCAAGGAGTACACTCCGCAGCAGCTCTCCGCCTTCCTCCTCCAGAAGATCAAGCGGGACGCCGAAGCGTTCGTGGGCGAGAAGGTCGAGAAGGCCGTCATCACCGTTCCCGCGTACTTCAACGACAACCAGCGCCAGGCGACCAAGGACGCCGGAGCGATCGCCGGCCTCGATGTCGTCCGGATCATCAACGAACCGACGGCCGCCTCGCTCGCCTACGGACTGGACAAGGCCGGAAAGAACCAGAAGATTCTGGTGTTCGACCTGGGCGGTGGCACGCTCGACGTCACCATCATGGAGTTCGGGGAGGGCGTCTTCGAGGTGCTCTCGACGTCGGGCGACACCCAGCTCGGCGGCACCGACATGGACAACACGGTCACCGAATGGATCGCGGCCGAGTTCCAGAAGGAGTCCGGCGTCAACGTCCGCGGCGACAAGATGGCGATGCAGCGGGTCCGGGACGCGGCGGAGAAGGCGAAGATCGAGCTCTCCTCCACGGTGGAGACGCAGATCAACCTCCCGTTCTTGACCGCGACCTCCGAGGGGCCGAAGCACCTCGCGATCCCGCTCTCTCGGGCGAAGCTCGAGGAGCTCATTCGCCCCATCATCGACCGGTGCCGGGCGCCCGTCGAGCAAGCGCTCAAGGACGCGAAGCTCGCGCGGGACCAGATCAGTCGCGTCGTGCTGGTCGGGGGCCCGACCCGCATGCCGATCGTCCAGAAGTTCCTCGAGCAATCGGTCGGTCGACCGATCGAGCGCGGGGTCGACCCGATGGAGTGCGTCGCGATGGGCGCGGCGATCCAGGGCGGCGTGCTGGCGGGCGAGGTCAAGGACGTGCTCCTCCTGGACGTGACACCGCTCTCGCTCGGGGTCGAGACGATGGGTGGGGTCTTCACCCGCCTCATCGACCGGAACACCACGATCCCGACCCGCAAGAGTCAGATCTTCACGACCGCGGCGGACAACCAGTCGACGGTCGAAATCAAGGTCTTCCAGGGCGAGCGGCCGATTGCCTCGGACAACGTCGCCCTCGGGAGTTTCCTCTTGACCGGCATCCCGCCCGCCCCGCGGGGCGTGCCGCAGGTCGAGGTCGGGTTCGACATCGACGCGAACGGCATTCTCAACGTCGCGGCGAAGGACCTCGCGACGGGCCGAAAGCAGGGGATCACCATCACGGCCTCGAACAAGCTCGGGAAGGACGAGGTCGCCCGGATGGTGAAGCAGGCCGAGGAGTTCGCGGAGAAGGACCGCGAACGCGCCGACCTCGTGAACGCGAAGAACCAGGCGGAATCGCTCGCCTACGAGGCCGAACGGGTCATCACCGACCAGAAGGAGAAACTGGACGCCTCCGAGGTCGACCGGATCCGAGAGAAGGTGAAGGCGCTCCGCGACACGGTCGCCCAAAAGGAGGCCAGCTTGAGCGAGATCAAAGCGAAGACCGAGGAGCTGACGAAGGCACTCCACGCGGTCGCCCAGAAGCTCTACCAGTCCACGGCCGGCGGGACCGGCTCCGGTGGTACGACCAGCGCGCCCCCGGAAGAGGAGGGCGGAACCTCTAGCAGTTCGGGCGGCCCGGGGCCCGTGGACGCCGATTTCAAGGTGGTCGACGACGGCTCGAGCCCGAAGGGTCCGACGTAACGACGGAGGGCCGGTTCAGCCCCAGGCCGGCCTTCCGCGCCGGACGGGTCGCGGCCAGGCTCTACCCGAGGGCGGCCCCACGTAGTGGACATCGGGCCGGATCAGCCGGTTGTCACCGGCCTGCTCGAGCGCGTGCGCGGTCCATCCGACCGTCCGGGCGACCGCGAAGGTCGGCGTGAACAAGGCGGGCGGCAGTCCGACGCCCTCGAGTACGATGGCGCTGTAGTACTCGACGTTCGTGAAGAGCCGGGCCGTCGGACGCGCCCTTCGGAGGGCCGCCAGCGCCGAGCGTTCGACCGCCTCCGCCAGCCGAAGGCGAGCCGGGTCCGCGACCGACCGGGCAATCTCGTGGAGAATGACCGCCCGCGGGTCCTCCGTCTTGTACGCCCGGTGACCGAACCCGAACAGGATCTCCTTCCGTGCGAGTCGCTGCTCGACCCACGCGTCGGCGTTCTCGGGCCGGGCGATCGCGTCCAACATCTCAGAGACGAGGCTCGGAGCGCCGCCGTGGACCGGTCCCTTGAGGGTGCCGAGAGCCGCCACGGCCGCGCTGACCAGGTCCGACTGGGTCGAGATCGCGACCGAGAGGGCGAAGGTGGAGGCGTTCATTCCGTGGTCGGCGAGAAGGTCGAGGTACCCCTCGAGGGCGGAGACCTTCTCGGGCTCGGGTTCGCGTCCGAAGAGCATCCAGAGATAGTTCGCAGCGTGTGAGAGGTCGGCGCGCGGCTCGACCGGAGGCGCCCCTTGGGTGCGGCGAACGTACCGCGCGAGGAGGAGGGGCGTTCCTGCGATCAGGCGGAACCCTTCGGCGAGGGTCGGAGGGTACCCGAGCGAGCCATCCCCCAATAGGGAGAGGAGGGTGCGGAGCGCCACGAGCGGAGGAAGGTCGGTCGGAAGGGAGTCGACGACGTGCAGGAGAGGCTCCGGAACCTCCCGGGCCTTACGGAGCTCCGCGACGACCTCCGGCGACGGGTCGGAGACCGGAGGGTCGCCGTAGAGGAGGAGGTGCACGACCGACTCGTAGGGAACCCCGGGAACGAGGTCACGGACATCGAACCCCCGGTAGACAAGCTCCCCCGTCTCGCCACCGACGTACGAGATACTCGATCGACCCACGACCACGTCGTCCAATCCCTTCGAAACGACGGTCCGCCCTTCCATGGTCGCGGACTGCTACGGGCTGGAGCGGATAAACCCGAGGCTTCGAAGAAAACGCTAAAGGTGGCAGCCTTGTCGTCACGGCGATGCCCGAGGTCCCTTCCCACCTGCTCGAGCGGCTCCTTCAACAGCCGGTGACCCTCGTCCTGAAGGACGGTCGCCAGCTCGCCGGTCGGCTCCTGGGAGTGGACGAGCACATGAACCTGGTCCTGGACGATACCCAGGAGACGACGGCCGAGATGACACGCCATCTGGGTCGAGTCGTCCTTCGGGGCTCCAACGTCGTGACCCTCTTCGCGGCGAACGCTCCGACCGGGAAGCCGGCGTAGTCGTGCCCGCGGCCCGCTCGACCCACGGAGGCACCCGGCCGCGACCCCGCGGCGAGACGCTCGCGGTCCTGAAGCTGCTCGCCCTCGCGGGCGCCGACCATACCCCGGTGGTCGTCACATCACGGGAGGTCGGGGCCCGACTGAGCGTGAGCCAGCAGGCCGCCGACCGCTACTTGGTCGCGCTGGAGCGCCGCGGGCTGATCGTCCGTTCGCTCGCCCAGCGCCGTCAGCGGATCCAGCTGACTGCGGCCGCGATGTCCCTGCTGCGGTCCGAATACCACTCCTACCACCGGATCTTCGAGGGGCCGGCCCGTCTCGCGTTCAAGGGCGTCGTCGCGTCGGGCCTGGGGGAGGGACAGTACTACCTCAGCCAGCCGGGGTACGTGCTCCAGTTCACCGAGCGCCTCGGCTACGCTCCGTACCCGGGGACGCTCAACGTTCGACTCTCGGGCGAAGCATTGCGAAAGGCCGGCGTGGTCTCCGAGTGGAGGGGCATCCGCATCGACGGCTTCCATGCGAGCGGCCGCACGTTCGGGGGTGCGACCTGCTTTGTCGCCCACATGAACGGTCGCCCCTGCCATCTCATCCATCCGGACCGCTCCCACTACCAGGACGTGGTCGAGTTCGTGGCCGCGGAGCGCTTGCGCGATTCCTTGCATCTGAAGGACGGTGACGCGGTCGAGGTCGACGTGGAGGAGTCGTGAGCCCGGAGTCGCTCGCCCGTTCGGTCGCCCGTGACCGCCGGCCGCGCCCGGCAACCGAGACCACCGCGCGAAACCTCGTGAACCAGTGGGTCGAGCCGGAGGCGATCGGATCCGAGCGGGTGCCCGCGTTCGTCGTCATCCTGCGGACCCGTGGTTGCTACTGGGCCGACCTCAAGGGGTGCTCGATGTGCGGCTACTCGAAGGACACGCTCGGACGTTCGGCAACGCCGGTCGAGTTGGCCGAGCAGCTCCGAATGGCTCTCGAGCGCTACCGGGACGAGGCGTACGTCAAGGTCTACACGTCGGGAAGCTTCCTTGACGACCGCGAGGTGGACCCCGAGAGCCGCCGGGCCTTCGTGAGCGCGTTCTCGGGCCGGGCGCGACGGCTCCTCTTCGAAACGCTCCCCGAGTTCGCGACCGCGGAACTCCTCCGACCGCTCGCCGAATCGTTCCGCGGCGAGCTCGAAGTTGCCCTGGGGCTCGAGTCGACCGACCCGTGGGTGTTGGGGCGCGCGGTGGGGAAGGGAGCCTCCCCCGACGAGTACTTGGCGGCTGGCGACCGCGTCCGCGCTCTGGGCCTCCGCTCGAAGGCCTACCTGCTGCTCAAACCCCCCTTCCTCACCGAGTCGGAAGCGGTCCTCGACTGCGTGAGATCGGTCCGTGAGGCCGCTCCGCACTTCGACACCCTTTCGATCAACCCGGTGCACATCCAGAACGGGACGGTCGTGGAGTGGCTCTACCACCGCGGCCGGTACCGACCCCCCTGGCTCTGGTCGGTGGTCGAAGCCCTGCGCGCCGGCGCGGAGGTCCGGGGGACCGCTCGCTTGGTCTCGTTCCCCACGGCGGGCGGGGTACCCCGCGGAAGCCACAACTGCGGGAAGTGCGATCGGGGAGTCCTTGCGGCGATCGAGGAGGCCTCGCTCGGTCAGGAGTTCGGTCGATTGGAATCGCTCGACTGCGCCTGCCGGTCGGAGTGGGCCGCCGTAAAGGCGTTCGAGCCGATGGGTGCGGAGGCATGACGAGCCTCGTCCCGCGCCTTCCGAAGCACGCCGCGCGGACGATCGGCCAGTTCCTGCAAGGGCATTCCATGGTCGACGGACTGGACGGGATCGTGGTCGGCCTCTCCGGGGGGATCGACAGCGCGCTCACCGCTCGCCTGGCACGAGACGCACTGGGGGCGGAACACGTTCTGGGAGTGCTGCTCCCCGATGCCGACTACCCTGAAGCGCTCCGCGTCGAGACGGAGGAATACGGCCGGTCGCTCGGCATCGAGACCCGGACCGTACCGATCGAGGGAGTCGTTCGGGCGGCCGAGTCCGCCCTCCCCGAGCTCGCCGAGCGCGTCGCGCTCGGCAACGCGAAGGCGCGGGTCCGGATGATACTGCTCTACGCGATCGCCCGCGAGCGTCGCCGGTTGGTCGTCGGCACCGGCAACAAATCCGAGATTCTGCTCGGCTACTTCACCAAGTACGGGGACGGAGGCGCCGACCTCCTTCCGCTCGGCGACCTCTACAAGACCGAGGTCCGTGCCCTGGCCGCCGAGCTGAGCCTCCCGGCCGCGGTCCGCGAGCGGCCGCCGACCGCCGGGCTCTGGGAGGGGCAGACGGACGAGGAGGAGCTGGGGATGAGCTACGAAGTCGCGGACCAGATCCTCCGCGGGATGGAGGAGTTGAGGAGTCCGGAAGAGATCGCCCGATTGAGCGGAGCCCCGGTGGACCTTGTCCGTTCGGTCGAGGCCCGGGTGACGCTCTTCCGCCACAAGCGACGCCTCCCGCCGATTCCGAAGCTGGGACTCCGCACGGTCGGGATCGACTGGCGGGACTAGACCCCACGGAACGCCGTTCGGGCGCTCGACGAACGTTATCCGCGTCGAACGCTCGCCGAACCGTATTCGCCGGCGCAGGCGCCCCATGGACCGACCGACCTACCAACGCCTCTTCGATTCCCTCGCGACGTACGAGGACGTCCACCGGCTCGCCCACAGCGAGCACTGGGACGAGGAGCTCCTGTTCGTCATCCATACCCACCGGGTGACCCGGGACGCAACCCGCCGGTTCTACGTCGTGAAACGGCAGGTGCCGCGGTTGGTCGGGCAGTGGAAGCGGGGCCGCACGATCCTCGAGATCGCTCGTGAGTGGAACTTCCCGCCCGTGCTGATGGGCCAGCAGATGCTGGGCGAGCTCGGCATCCCTCGCAAGAAGGTCTGGCAGACGTTCCTCCACCCGGAGTCGGCGCCGGACGCGAGGATCCGTCGAGAGGTCGAGGACCTCCTCGGCGCGGACATGATCTACTCCCCGCGGGGCATGGAGCTCCAGCGCGAGCGCGGCCGCAAGGGGGAGGAACGCCTCCACCATTGGCTCGACAAGCACGGCATCGGCTACCGGACCGAGGTCGACCTGCGGGGGAAGTACGCGAAGACCCCGGACGCGCTCCTCGACCATCCGATCATCTTCTACGGGCAGAAGCTCACGTGGATCGAGTCGAAGGCGAACTTCGGGGACGACGTCGAGCTGAGGAAGAACCTGAAGCGCCAGCTGGCGCCCTACACCCAGATGTTCGGCGAGGGGGCGGTCGTCTACTGGTACGGCTACGTGGATGGGGCCGAGTCCCCACCGGGGGTCCTGCTCTGGGACGGCGACACGTTCGAGTCGATCACTCCGGTCGTGCCACCGCGTCCCGAGCGACCTCACGCTGCGCACCCGTCTCGAGATCACGCTCGACCACCGCACCCGGGGACGCCTCCTTCAGGCCCAGGATCAGCGCACGACGGCTCCGGCGGCGCGCGGCCTCCCTGAGCTGGCGGGACATCGAGCGCGCGAGGAGGTCGCAATCGGCCGACACGCCGACGCGGCGGAGCTCCTGGACGAGGGAGATCGCTTCTGGAACGAGGGCCGCGTCCGTGACCACCACGTAGGTGTCGAGCGCCGGCTCTCCCTCGGGCCAGCGGTCGGCCCCCTTGAGGAGCAGCTCGAGCGTTTGGTCGCCGATCGCGAGGCCGGCGGCGGGCGTCGGCGGTCCTCCGAACAGCTCGATGAGATGGTCGTAGCGGCCGCCCCCGAAGATGGCGCGCCCGTTGGTCGCCCGCGGGTACGCCTCGAAGACCGTCGAGGTGTAGTAGGCGAGGCCCCGCACGACGGTCGGGTCGAAGACCACGCGGTCGCCGATGCCGGCGCGGCCGGCCAGGTCGAGGAGGTGGTTCACGCGCTCGATTCCGCGACGGCCGGAGTCGTCGAGGCCCCGGGCCGCGAGCTTCTCGAGGAACGCCGGCGCGTCGGTCGGGGAGAGCCCGTAGCCGGCGGACGCGAACAGCTCGGAGAGCTCGGGAATCCGACGGAGTGGGATGCCCGCCGCCTCGAGTTCGCCCTCGAACTCCGCCGGCGGCACGTTGCGGTATCGATCGACCGCCCGGAAGAAGCGGGTCGTGTCGCGGGCGCCGAACAGGCGGCCCATCGCCTCGGCGATCTCCCGGTCGCTCAATCGGAAGGCGTACAGCCCCTGGCCGCCCACCTCGTCCATGATCAGGGCGGCGGTCGCGAGGAGGTCGGCCTCAGCCTCCACCCCCGGGACCCCGAGGATGTCGAGGTTGAACTGGACGAACTCGCGGGTCCGACCAGCTTGCGGTTCCTCGTACCGCCAGCTCTTCGAGACGGTGAACCATTTCACCGGCATCGGCTCGGACTTGGCGCGGTCGATGAAGATTCGGGCGAGGGAGGGGGTCTGCTCGGGGATGAGCGCGACCGGGCGGTTCCCCTTGTCGTTGAACTGCCAGGTCTGCGCGGCGATCTCTTCCCCGCTCTTCGTCTGGTAGAGTTCGAAGCTCTCGACGCACGGGAGCTCGAGCTCGAAATAGCCCGAGCGGCGCGCCGCCGCGCGCATCCGGCGGCGAATCTCGGAACGGGCGCCGCCCTCCGGCGGTGGGTAGTCGCGGAAGCCCCGAAGTGCGGAAGGGGTCACGGAGGCGAAACCGAGGACCGGCTTTTAACTTAATCCGCGCGGGTCGGCCGGACCGTCTCGGGGACGGGGGCCGGCTCCGACCCGTCCCCCACGGCAGGGCCTGCCCCCTCGCCGAACGCGCGGAGCCGCCGGAACGCGAACAGCATGCCGGCGAAGTTCCGCTGCCTCAGCTCGGTCGAAATCTCCTTCAAGTCCGTGAGTGCCGGGCCGATGTCGACGCCCGCCGCCCGCTGCTGCACGAGACGGTCCCGCTGCCGCCGGAGCTCATCGAAGAACGGGGGCTCGATGACGGCCCAGAGCGCCACCGCAGCGCGGGCGAGGAGGCGTTCCGCCTCCTGGCGTTTCCCCTTGGAGAAGCTCGACCGGCCCTCCTCGAAGGGTCCCAGCGCCGGCGCCGGGTCCACCCCCAGGTCGCGCGCGGTCTGCGTGAGGAGGTCACATTCGGTGAGCAGGATCCGCCCGGCCGCCCATTCCTCTTCGATCGTCCCCAGGGTGTCGCGCACGTGGGCGAGCCGCCGCTGGGCGCCGGCGAGGTCGCCGTCGGCCAGGGCCCGCCGCGTTGCCTCGAACTCGACGTCGGCGCTGGGAGTCGGAACGAGGGGGGCGAGCTCGTTGCGACGGGCGAGGGCCGAGTCGTACTCCTCCGCGAGCGAGCTCGCGAGATGGACGAACATCTCCCGGACGAGCGCGTCCAATGAGGGTTCGTCGTCGGTCAGCTTGGCCGCGCCGTAGCGACGCTCGAATTCGGTGAAGTCGAGGTCCAGGCGGCGGCCCAGGGCAAAGTACTCTTCGATGCGGTGACGCATCGCCTCGACGCCCGTCGCGGGCGGCAGGCCGGGGAGCCCTCGCAGGGGGGCCACGGGTTCGGGCGTGCGGGATGGGGGCTCGGCCGCCGCTCGCGCCGAGAGCGCCGGGAACCGCGCGGGGCGCGCCAAGAGTCCCTGGACCGGTCCCTCCGGGACGGTAGCGGGCGCCGTGAGGTCCAGGGTCGAGATCAACTCCGCAATCGTGCGGAGGTAGGTCGGGTCCGCGCCTCGGGCGTTCCCCGCGGCCTCCACGACGGCACTGAAGAGCGAGGTCGCGAGGTGGCATCGGGGGCAGGCGGTAGCCTCCGCGGGGACGGGCGTGCCGCAGGCAGGACACGCGACCATCGTCCTCGCGCTCTAGCCTCCGAGGGGCCGGGAGGCGGGCCGAGTCCCCGGGCCGCGGACGACCGGTCGGTACCGGTAGTCGGCTCGCATGGCGCGGAGCCGGCGAATCCGTTCCGGGGTGGGGGGGTGGGTGGAGAACACGCTCGCGAACGAGGCCCCGCGGAACGGGTTCACGATGTAGAGGCTCGACTGGGCCGGAGAGCCGACGTTGATCGGGTGTCGCTGGTTGGCCGCTTCGAGCTTCCCCAGGGCGCTCGCGAGCGCCTCGGGGTCCCCGAGGGTGTGGGCTCCGACCTCGTCGGCCCGGTACTCGCGCGACCGGGAGATCGCGAGCTGGATCAGGAGGGCCGCGATCGGAGCGGTGACGATGGCGACCAGGAGGAGGATCGGGTTCACGTTCCCGCGGCTGTTGCCCCCACCGAACAGCATCGAAAAGAAGACGATCTGGGCGGCGTAGCTGATCGCACCGGCGAGGGTCGCGGCGAACGTCATCACGAGCACGTCCCGGTCCCGTACGTGGGCGAGCTCGTGCGCGAGGACGCCCTTGAGCTCGCGGTCGTTGAGCATCGTCAGGATCCCCTCGGTCGCCGCCACGACGGCGTGCCGTTCGTCTCGCCCGGTCGCGAAGGCGTTCGGGGTCTGGGTCGGTACGATCGCAATGCGCGGGGCGACCAGGCCGAAGGTCGGCGCGAGCTCGTTCACGATCTTCGCGAGACGGGGGGCCTCGGCGGCGGTGACGATCTTCGCCTTGGTCGACCACAGGACGATCCGGTCGCAGAGGAGGTAGCTCACCAGGTTGAGGACGAGCGAGAGCGAGAGCGCGATGACGAGGCCGGCCAGCCAGGAGCCGAAGATGTACTCCCCGACCAGGCCGCCGACCAGCACGAACAGTGCGATGATGACCGCGAAAAGGGCCGCGGCTTTCAGACGGGGCCCCACCATGCGTCTCCTCGGTGATACCACCGGCCGTACGTTCAAAAGCTCTCGGGGAAGCCTGCTAAACCTCGGGGGCCCGGGGGTGGAGGTGGCGGCGCGCCGACGCCGTCGGGTGGTACTCCCCGGGGCCATAGCGCGGCAGTGCCCGTGACGGACGGGCCGCCTCGGGTGGATAGCGGGTGCGGCAGTCTGGGCAGCGGTACCCCCGAGCCGTGCCCATCGATCGGGTCCGCCCGCCGCACTTCCCGCAGGGCGGGGGCTCGAGCCTCCCCCGGCGCGGAACGAGATGGAGGACCCGGATTCCCTCCAGGCGGAAGGTCAGATCCTCGCCCGTTCCCCCCCAGACCCGGACGCGATCGCCCGCACGCAGCGTGCGAGCGACCCGCGGGAGGGTCTTGGTCGGCTCGAAGGCGATGCAGTCGACCGATCCCCCCACATCGTCCCGGATCGGGAACCGAACGTGACCGCCGCGAAGTGTCTTCGGCTCCCCCGCGACCCAGCCGTTGAGGACCGCCGACCCGTACGGCTCGAGAGCCCGAAAGGCGCGAGGGGAGAGGTGGTCACCGGTCCCTTGATTCGTCCAGAAGAGGACCCACCGCTCGACCGGCTCGCTGACGATCTCCCGACGGGCGCGGAGCGGCGCTCGGGGGTCGGTCCCCCGGAGGCCGAACAGGATGGGACAGTGAGTGTGCGGCGCGATGAGGACCCTTCGGGTCCGCGGGTCGTGGCACAGAAACAGCTGGGGATGGCGCGCCTGGGCGGCTCGCACGCTGCTCGCCTCCACGTAGCGGCCGCGTCCCCCGGCCGTCGGCTCGCGATAGGCGATCAGTTCCCAGGTTCCGTGACGGGCCGGCCAGGCCACGGAGGCGGCGGCTCCGACGATGCCGCGGTCGTCGCCCTCCGTCCGCACCACCGCTCCGGCCGCCCGGAGCAGACGCCGGGCGCGGCCGACCGGGACCACCTCCCGAACTGTTTGCCAGTAGAAGGCGGCCGGGAGCCGGCGGTGGACGGCGACCATCGCCGGGTCGGTGCCGGGATCCCCCGTTTGGGCTCGTGCGAGGACCCGCTCCCACGCGGCGTTGAGGAATTCCCGCGCCGACCTGCCGTCCAGCTCCCGTCCGCTGCGATACGACCAGAGCGGCCGTCCGTCGGCCTCACCGATGCGTCGTCGCGGCCCCCGTCCGCGGCCGAAGCGGGCCGAGAGCGCGGCGTTACCGCGGGTCTTCCAGGGGATGTTCGGGTTGAGACGCACCAACCGGGGGTCGCCGAGGAGGTCGACCCCCAGGTCCCGGGCCAGACGAAGGAGCTCGGTCAGCACCCATGTGGTGCAGCCGCCCTTCGGGCTATCGGTGTCGTCGATCCCGATCCAGATGGTGGACCCCCTCCGTGCGCGAGGGCGCGGGACGGCTTGAAGGCGTCCCGTCCTACGAGAGTCCGGCGATCAGCTTCTGGTACGCCGGAAGGTTCGGCTCGACCCGGATGTCGGCGCGCGCCGGGCCCTCGGGCCCCGGCACGAGCTTCATCTCGAGCCCGTCCTGGGCCGCGACCTTCGGTCGGTGCATGACTCCGATCGGGATCCGCCCCTCCTCGATCGCCTGCAAGCAGAGCAGGAACATTCGCTTGCGGTCGGTCGGGTCGTACTCGGGGAGCTTCGAGACGTCCACGATCTTCTCCCGCCATACCTTGTAGGTGTCGTTGTAGGTGACGCACGGCGAAAGGTCCTCGACGAAAGCAAACCCGCGCCCCTCGCGGTTGAAGCGGATCGCCTCGGTGAGGATCGCGGCCATCCCCTTGGGGTCTCCCGAGAACGTCCGCGCGATGAAGTTCGGGGCCGGGATCGAAAGCGCGGTCAAGATCGAATGGAACGGCGGCTCGACGTTCCCCTCGAAGCCCAGCTGGCTGGTCGGGGAGGGCTGGCCCTTCGTCAGCCCGTAGGTCTCGTTGTTCATCAGGATGTAGAGGACGGAGGCGTTCTTCTTGAACGCGTGGATGAAGTGGCCCATCCCGATCGCGAGGCCATCCCCGTCGCCCCCCGCGGCGACCACGGTCAGGGCCGGGTTGGCGAGCTTCACGCCGATCGCCTGCGCGAGGAGGCGCCCGTGGAGGGCGTGGATTCCGTTCACTTCGAGGAAGTTGTGGATCGAGCCCGAGCAGCCGATGCCCCCGACCAGCACGAGTTCGTGGACCGGGATCTGGAGCTCGGCCGACGCCCGCTTCACCGCGGCGAGCACGCCGAAGTCCCCGCAGCCCGGGCACCAGATGGGAGCGACCGGCTTCGCCGACTGCACCATCTACGGAGCCTCCCGAATCTCGGAAACGATCTCGGGTGCGCGGAAGGTGTGGCCGTCGTACTTGAGGATCGAGCGGAGCTTGCCGTGCTGCCACGGCATCGTCTCGCGGATCAACCGGGCGAACTGGCCGGTGTAGTTGTGTTCCACCACGTACGCGACGTCGACGCTCGTGAGGAACGGGTCGAGCTCATGGACCGGCACCGGGAAGAGCGTGCGGGCCTGGAAGTAGCGGGTCGGTAAGCCGCGGGCGGTGAGGATCCGTTGCGTCTCGGCGATCGGTCCCGAGGTGCTGCCAAACCCGATGATGCCGACCTTCGCTTGGGCGGGTCCGAACACCTTCGAGGCGGGGAGCTCGCCCCGGGCCTTGACCATCTTCTCCATTCGCTTCTTCATCATGCGGACGCGGTTCGCGACGTTGACCGTCACGTGACCCCATTCGTCGTGCTCGTTGCCCGTGACCTCCGACCAGAGGCCGGGGGTCCCGGGAGGCGCGACGGGGGAGACCCCGTCGTCCGTGAATTCGTAGGCCTTGTACTGGCTGAGCTGGCTCGCCGTCTCGGCGGTGAGCCGCTTCCCGCGGTCGATGTGGACCTTGGTGAGGTCGAATCGCGGCGACGTCGTCGTGTTCTGGGAGAGCGCCTGGTCCATCAGCAGAATGACCGGCAGTCGCCAGCGCTCGGCCAAGTTGAGCGCCTCCACCGTCATCCCGAAGGCGTCCTCAGGGGTTGCGGGGGAGAGGATGAACCTCGGGAACTCGCCGTGGCCCAGGTGGGCGAGGTGGGAGAGGTCCGACTGTTCGTGTCGGGTCGGCTGACCGGTCGATGGTCCCACCCGTTGGCAATCCACCACGACGATCGGCACTTCGGCGGCGGCGGCATGGCCGATTCCCTCGGTCATGAGCGAGAGCCCCGGACCGCTGGTCGAGGTCATCGCCCGGGCGCCCGCGTAGGCCGCCCCGATGATCATGTTGACCGCGGCGAGCTCGTCCTCGGCCTGACGCACCACGCCGTGGAACGGGGGGAGGTATCGCTGGAGGTACTCGAGGACCTCGGTCGCCGGAGTGATCGGGTAGCCGGCGAAGAACCGTCCCCCGCCGACGACGAACCCCAGGGCGATCGCCTGGTTCCCGGTGGTGAGGACGAGGTCGTGGGCGTCCCCGTCCACGACCGTAAACCGGTGGTCGAGTCCGGCGGTCTCGTGCGCCGCCTTGACCCCGATCTCGAGGGCTTTCATGTTCTTCTCGAGGGCCGGGCCCCCGCGTCGCTTGAACCGCTCCTCGATGACCCCGCGGGTCATTTCCGAGTCGAAGCCGAGCAGGACGGACAGCGCGCCGAAGGCGGCCGTGTTCTTGAAGATCGGTTGGCCGAGGGGACCCCCCACCAGGGTCGCGAAGGGAAAGCCCGCGGAGTTCGGGAGGTCGACCTGGAACGAGGTCGAATCGTAGAGGATGTAGCCGTGCGGCTCGAGCTCGGCCCGGCCCAGTTCGAGCGCCTCGCGGTCGAACGCGACCAGCACGTCGACCCGGGACTTTACCGCGGCCGTGGGGTCGCGGCTCGCGCGGACGGAGGCGTCGGCGTGGCCCCCGCGGATGCGCGAGAGGACGTTCCGCGAGGTGTAGACGTAGAGTCCACGCTTTCGGAAGTAGCGGCCGAGCATGTCCGAGACCGTCAGGGTCCCGTCGCCGCCTTGGCCTCCGATCATCACGCTCAAGTCGGTGAGCTCCTTCGAACGGACCGTGACTCCGGAACCGGACACTTCGGTTATCGGGACGGTCCTCGCGGCCGGTGTCGTCATCGCTCTTGCGAAAGCGTTTCCACGCGCTCCTTCTACTCGTTCGAACTCGGTGCTCTATTTAACGGGTGACCGGGCCCTCGGTGACGTACGCTATCGTCGCGCGCGCGCTCTTCAGATTTCTGTCGCGTCAGTTCGACAAACGTAAATCTACGACCGTGGGTGGGACGGTGGATGGCGGGACCCCGGTTAGTCGAGGACTACCATTCCGAGACCGCCCGCCTGCGCCGGCTGCCGCCGACCCTGGAGGTGTGGGATGAGACCCTCCGCGATGGGGAACAGGCCCCCGGGGTCCATTTCACTCCGGAGGAGAAGTTGCGGATCGCCGAGCTCCTCTCCGACGTGGGGGTCGGGGTCGTCAACGCAGGCATCCCGGTCGTCTCCGATGAGGAGGCCCGGGCCGTTCACTTGCTGGCGCACGCCGGCCTCAAGGCCCGAATCTTGGCCGCGGCGCGGACGGTGCCGCGGGACGTGGAGGCGGTCATCGATAGCGGGGTGAGCGACATCGCGATCTTCGTTGCCGCGAGCCGCGTCCACCTGAAGTACAAACTCAAGATGACACCCGCTGAGGTCCTCCGGGCGTCGGTCCAGTCGGTGCGACGGGCGAAGGAAGCCGGTCTCCGCGTCGCGTACGTGACCGAGGACACCGTCCGAGCCCCGTTCCCGTTCATCGAGCGGCTCTACCGGGCCGTCCAGGAGGCCGGGGCCGACCGGCTCGTGGTCGCCGACACGGTCGGGATCATGACGCCGCTCACCTTCCGCTGGTTCCTCAAGGAGTTCCTCCTCCGGGTCCGGCCGAAGGACCTCTCGGTGCACTGCCACAACGACTTCGGCCTCGCCAGCGCGAACACCCTGACCGCGGTCGAGATGGGGGCCCGAGCCCCTCAGGTCTGCGTGAACGGCCTCGGGGAGCGCGCGGGAAACGCCTCCTTCGAGGAGGTCGTGCTCTCGCTCGAATCGCTCTACGGTGTGCGCACCGGTATTCGGACCGAGCGCCTCCACGAGCTCTCCCGGCTGGTCGAGGAGCTGTCGGGGGTTCCGGTCGCGGCCAACAAAGCGCTGGTCGGGTACAACGCCTTCTCGCACGAAGCCGGGATCCATACCCACGGGATCCTGGCCCACACGCTGACGTACGAGCCGATCCAGCCCGAGGTCGTCGGACGCCGCCGCCAGATGATCCTTGGAAAGCACACCGGCAAGACGGCGATCGCGGAGAAGCTCAAGGAGCGAGGAATCACCGCGCCGGACGCGCTTCTCCTCGACCTCCTGGGCCGGGTGAAGAGCGAGACGGAGGGTCGTTCCAAGGTGGAGCTCCAGCGTTTCCTCCAGCAGTACCGAGCTCTCTTCGAGCGCCCGGGGCTTTCCGATGAGGAGTTCTGGACCCTGGTCGAGGCCGCCGGGATTCGGACGGTGGGGTCATGACCGGGTCGGATGGACACGGGGCGACCCTGGCCGAGAAGATCCTCGCGCGAGCCGCAGGACTCGAGCGGGTCGTGCCCGGGCAGATCGTCGAAGGCCGGGTCGACCTCGCCATGATGCACGAGCAGGGCGCCCAGACGGTCGGACCGTTCCACCAGATGGGCGCCGAGGCCGTCTGGGATCCGGACCGGGTCGTCATCGCCATCGACCACTGGGTGCCCGCCTCGACCGAAGGGGCGGCCGTCCTACACCGGATCCTGAGGAAGTTCGCGGCCGAAACCGGGCTGCCGCACTTCTACGATGTCGGCCGCCACGGCATCTGCCATCAGATCCTCGCCGAAAACGGCTGGGTCGTTCCGGGCGACCTCGCCGTCGGGACCGACTCGCATACCAACATGCTGGGCGCGATGGGGGCGGTCGCGACCGGGGTCGGTCCGACCGAGATGGCCGCGGTCCTGGCGCTCGGCCGCCTCTGGCTCAAGGTGCCCTCGACCGTCCGGATCGAGGTGAACGGGACGCTGGGAACGGGGGTTACGGCCAAGGACCTCGTGCTCCGCCTCCTGGGAGAGGTGCGGACCACCGGCGCCACCTACCGCGCGGTGGAGTTCGGCGGGTCGACGGTCGATCGGCTCTCGATGCCGGAACGGTTCACCATATGCAACATGACGACCGAGATGGGCGCGAAGACCGGTATGGTTGCCCCGGACGGGACCACCACCGACTACCTCGCCTCCATCGCGAAGCACCCGATGCACCCGATGCGACCCGACGACGACGCAGCGTACGAGCGGACGATCTCGGTGAACGTCGATGGGATGCCGCCCATGGTCGCGTGCCCGTACTCGCCGGACAACGTTCGGCCGCTCCCGGAGGTGGCCCGCGAGCACGTCCGCATCGACCAGGCGTTCCTCGGTTCCTGCACGAACGCCCGCATCGAGGACCTCCGAGAGGGGGCCGCGCTCATGAAGGGCCATAAGGTCGCGAGCGGAGTACGGTTCATCGTCTCGCCGGCTTCGACCCCGATCTACGAGCAGTGCCTGCGGGAGGGTCTCATCGAGGTCTTCACCGAGGCGGGAGCGGTCTTCACGAACTCGAGCTGTTCGGCGTGCTTCGGTGGCAACATGGGCATCCTCGCGCCGGACGAGACCTGCGCCTCTTCCTCCAACCGCAACTTCCCCGGGCGGATGGGCGCGAAGGAGGCCCGGATCTACCTCATGTCCCCCGCGGCGGTGGTCGCGAGCGCCATCCGCGGCGAGGTCGCCGACCCCCGAGAGTTCCTGTAGGAGGACCGAATGCAGGACGTGATCGAGGGACGGGTGTGGACCCTCGGGCGGGACGTCGACACGGACCAGATCATCTCGGGGAAGTACCTCACGATCATCGACCCCGAGGAACTCAAGAAGCACGTGTTCGAGATCGCGCTCCCCGCGTTCGCGAAGGAGGCCCGGGCGGGGGACATTCTCGTGGCGGACGAGAACTTCGGGTGCGGTTCGAGCCGAGAGCATGCGCCACAGGCGATGCGCGCGATCGGTGTCGGCGCGGTCGTCGCGGACTCGTTCGCCCGGATCTTCTTCCGCAACTCGATCAACCTCGGTATCCCGACGATCGAGGCCCGGGGCGTGCGCGCCGTCTTCGAGACGGGCGACCGCGCGCGCATCGAGATGCTCGCCGGGCGAGTCACGAACCTGAGGAGCGGTCGGTCGGTCTCCTTCCCACCGCTGCCTCCGCACCTCCTCGAGCTTCTCGAGGCGGGGGGGCTGGTCGAGAAGGTGCGACGCGAGCTCGAAGGGCGAAAGGCCGCCCGAGGGGCCCCACGATGAAGGAGGCGGGGTATGAGATCGCCGCCTTCGGCGGCGATGGGACCGGCCCGGAAGTGGTCCGCGAGGGACTCAAGATCCTGGCCGCGCTCGCCGAGGGGGCTCCGGGCCGATGGCATGTGACCGAGTACCCCGGCGGGGGCGAGTACTTCCTTCGGACGGGGCGAGAGTGGGAACCGGAAGCGGAGGCGGCGGCCCATCGGGCCGACGCCATCCTGCTCGGGGCGGTGGGCTGGCCCGGAGCGACGCTGCCGAACGGAGACCTCGCCGGTCGCGCCCTCGTGCTCGGTCTTCGGGAGCGCCTCGACCTGTTCGCGAACGTGCGCCCGTGCCGGCTCTATCCGGGGGTGACCCACCGGATCAGCGGAGAGTACCGCGAGGTCTGGGCACCGAAGAACGTCGACCTCGTCATCGTCCGGGAGAACACGGAGGACCTCTACACGCCGGTGCGTGGTCGCCTCACCCGAGCGGGGACGACGGAGGTCGCCGTCGACACTCGACTCATCACTCAAAAGGGCGCGGAGCGGGTGATCCGGTACGCCTTTGAGCTCGCCCGGCAGCGATCGCGCGGGGCCCCCGAGGACGGGGTCCGGCGCCTCACCTGTGTCGACAAATCGAACGTCCTCGAAGGATGCCGCTTCTTTAGGGAGACGTTCGACCGGGTGGGCGGGGAGTTTCCCGAGATCGAGCGCGACTATGCCTACGTGGACGCCTTCACCCAGTGGCTCGTCCGCTCTCCCGAGCACTACAACGTCGTGGTCGCGCCGAACATGATGGGCGACATCATCACCGACCTCGCGGCCGTCCTGCAGGGAGGGATGGGGTTCGCCTCCGGTGGGAACATCGGCGCGGAGCACGCGATGTTCGAGCCGGTCCACGGGAGCGCCCCGAAGTACGCTGGCAAGAACCAGGTGAACCCGTTCGCGACCTTCTTCGCGGTGGAGCAGATGCTGCGATGGCTGGGCGACCACCACTCGGACCGCGCGCTCACCCTCCAAGCGGACCGCCTCGAGGCGGCGATCGCACGGACCCTCGCCGGGGGAAAGGTCCGGACCTACGACCAGGGCGGTGAGGTCACGACGAGCGAGGCGGGCGACCGGCTCGCGGCCGCCGTGCGCGCGGAGGCCCGGTGAGCGGACGGGCCGTCGCCGTGGTGGGTGGCGTGACGCCCCGCTGGGGCGTTCGCTCCGCCACCTGGTCCGAACTCGCCCAAGAGGTCGGCGCCGCCCTCTTCCGGGCCGTCCCCGGGCTCCGTAGCGAGGACGTCGATTCGCTGTTCGTCGGCGCGGCCGAGCCGGAACGGTTCGCGTTCCAGTCGCACGTGGCACCCCTGGTCGCCGAGCAGATGGGGCTCCGTCCCCACCGGATCGTCCAGCGGACCGAGCTCGCCTGTGCCTCCGGACAATCGGCGATCCGGTCGGCCTACGCGGCGATCGCGGCGGGACTCTCGGACGTCGCGGTCGCGGTGGGAGTCGAGAAGATGAACCTCCCCTCGATGGCGGAGGCGAACACCGCGATGGCCTGCGTGATGGACCGGCCCTGGGACGGGCCGGCCGGCGCCACGGCCCCTCCGTTCTTCGCGATGGTTGCCCAGCGCCACATGCTCGAGTACGGTACCACCGAGGAGCAGCTCGCGGCGGTCTCGGAGAAGAACCACCGCTTCGCGAACACGAATCCGAGCGCGCAGTTCTATGAGAAGAGCTTCCCGCGCGACAAGCTCCTCCGCCTCCCCCTCATCGCCCCACCGCTTCGCCTCGGCGACTGCGCCTCGATGACGGACGGCGCGGCCGCGGTCGTCCTTGCCGGCGAGGAGCACGTGCGGCGGTTCACCGACACCCCGGCGTGGGTCCGCGGGTCGGGGCAGTACTCCGACTTTCACAACCTCGCGAACGCGGGGTCGCTCACCGACTGGGTCGGCCTCAAGCAAGCCGTGCGACAGGCGCTCGGCCAGGCGAAGATCTCGATTGGGGATGTCGACGTCGCGGAAGTGCACGATTGCTTCACGATCTCGGAAATCATCGAATACGAGTCCCTCGGGCTCTGCCCCGCCGGCGAGGGGGGGCGGTTCGCGGCCGACGGGCGGGGAGACGTCGGGGGCGACCTCCTCGTCAATCCCCGAGGTGGCCTGCTCGGGTGCGGCCACCCTCTGGGCGCGACCGGCATCGGCCAGGCGGTCGAGGTCTACCAGCAGTTCGCCGGACGCGTCCCGCCCGCGCGTCAGTCGCCGGACCCCGAGTGGGCCCTCGTCCACAACCTTTCTGGGAGCGCGAACGTCCATTCCGTGATGGTCTACCAGGGAGGCGGCGCCGCGTGAGCGAGCGGCCGAGGCGCCGGCGGCCCCAGAGCCGTCTCATCCCCCCATCCCCGTCTCCGCCGCCGGAGGCCGCGCCCGAGCCCCCGAAGAATATTCCCGAGCGGAAGCCGACGAATTCCCGTCCGTTCCTCCTGGATTTCTTCCCGCTCGAGAGCGAGAAGGAGACCCGCCTTTCCCGGTTCTACGACCGGTTACGGACGGGCCGCCTCTCCACGACTCGGTGCCCGAAGGACGACCTCCTCCACTGGCCGCCGAGGACGGCCTGCCCCCGTTGCCACACCGAGGAGCTCGAATGGGTCGACCTTCCCGAGCAAGGGCGCCTCTATGCGTTCAGTGCGGTCCTCGCCGGAGCGCCGCTCGGTATGGAGTCCGAAGTGCCGTTCTCGGTCGGTCTGGTCGACCTGGACGGGGTACCGCTCCGGCTCTTCGGGCGCATCGAGGGGAAACCATGGACCGAGCTGACGATCGGGCTGACCGTGAGGGTGGAACCGTTCGAGGTCGGCGACGGCCGGGTCTTCTACCGGTTCCGCGTGGCCGACTGATGCACCAAAGCCCCCCGACGGGGCCGTTCGAACGTCGTTCCGGCCGCCGAGAAGAGCCGCTGATGGCAGGCTATTTATAGACCCCCTAGGTCTCGCGCGCCGCCGGTTCGAGGAGATCCGGCAGCCGATGGACCCAGAGAGTTCGGGATGGTGGCACCGTCACGGGTGGACCATCGCCCTCCTCCTCACGGCCTTTGGTCTCGCGTTCCTGATCCGGACCGTCTTCGCCTATCCGGTGATCGCCCAGTGGGGACCCCTGTTCACCTACGCGGGCGGCTCCGACTCGTACTATCACTCGCGCGTGATGGCCTACATCATCACGACCCACCAGAACCTGATCCACGACCCGATGCTCCGGTTCCCGGTGGGGTCGACCAACCCGCGGGAACCGCTGTTCGACTGGATGAACGCCGTCCTCGGGATCGTCTTCGCCCCGTTCTTCGGCGGGAACGCGATCGTCGCGGGCGCATGGTTCCTCGACCTTCAGGCCCCGCTCTGGTCCGCGCTCTCGGTCTTCCCGATCTACCTCATCGGCCGTGAGGTGAGCGGTCGCCGGACCGGGTTGATCGCCGCGCTCATCTTTCCGTTCTTGAGCGCGAGCATCGACTCCTCGATCTTCGGCTACGCGAACTACCTCTCCTTCTACACGTGCCTCATCCTCATTCTCGTCTACTCGTTCCTGCGGACGGTGAAGGCGGCGGGGACCCGTCGCTGGGTCGAGAGCTACCGAGACCCGAAGCAGTACGTGCCCGCGCTCCGTGCGTTCTTCCGTACCGAGCGGGCGGCGGTCAAGTGGGCCGTCTTCACCGGCGTCTGCTTGGGAGCGCTCGCGCTGGCCTGGCAGGGGTACACGTACGGGGTCGTCGTGATCATCTTCTCGGTCGTCATCCTGCTCCTGGTCGAGCGGATCCGCCACGTCGACTCCTTCGGGCTGTACATCGCGACCTGGATCATCGGGCTGGTCGGCCTCCCGATGGAGATGCCGTACTATCTCACCCAGTACGGCTCGCTCACCGCCTCGGGGTTCACGACGTTCTTCGTCCTGCAAGCGATCCTCTTCTTCGGCGTCCTCCTCCTGCTGCTGCCGTTCCTACTGCTCCGGGATGTGCCGTGGGTCTTCTCGATCCCGCTCATGGGGGGGCTCATCGCGGCCGGCGCCGGCGGGCTCGCGGTCCTGCGGCCGAGCCTCTTCCAGATCATCGTGACCGGCCAGGGGTACTTCGTCAAGAACCTGATCTACTCGACCGTCGCGGAGGCGCAGGCTCCGTCGATCGACCAGCTGATCATCGGCTACGGAGTTCTCACCTTCTTCCTCGCCTTCGTCGGGGTAGCGCTGTTCGTCTACCTGCTCATTCGCCAGCGGTTCCGCCGGGCCCACGTGGTGTTCCTCGTCTTCGCCGTCCTCTCGATCTACCTTCCGATCTCCGCGGCGAAGTTCTTCCTCCTCGGCTCACCGGCCTTCGCCCTCCTCCCCGCCGAGGCGATCCGTCGCGCGCTCGAGCTGGGAGGATACCCGGAGCTCCGCCGTAACGTGAGCCAGCTCTCCGACCGTCGGGGCCAGTTCGCCGCGTTCCGCAAGGCGTTCAAGGTGCGTCATGTCGTCATCCTCGCGCTGGTGGTCGGGCTCATCCTCCCGAACATCTGGATCTCGATCGATGCGGGCATCCCCGGGAACTCGAAGCAGCAGTTCGCCGAGCAGGTCGTCCAGACGATCCCGCCCTGGCTCAACCTCAACCGTTCCGCCCCCGCTTCGAGCTACTTCGGGGCGGCGGGGACCACCCTCGATACACCGAATCAGTACGATAGTGCCGGCTACAACTGGCTCGCTCAACAGGACACGAACGTCCCGCCGGCTGACCGTCCGGCGTTCATCAGCTGGTGGGACTACGGATTCCAGGCGATCGCCCAGGGCAACCACCCGAGCGTCGCCGACAACTTCCAGAACGGCATCGACCCCGCCGGTCAGTTCCTGCTCTCCCAGAACGAGTCCCAGGCGATCGCGGTACTCGCGGTCACTCTCCTCCAGGCCGAGGAACGGGCCTCCCACCTTCCCTACCTGCCCGCGACTCTGAACGAGCGCCTTACCCTCGACGGGCTCAACGTCACGGAGCTCCACACCCTGCTCGTCAACACGAGCCGGGACTACACGCTGGTCGTGAACAATCCGGCGAAGTACCTCCCGGTGAACCCGGACACCCTGACGCTCGACAACGCGATGTATCTCGCGACGACCGGCTACATCGCGAGCGCGCTTCCGCTCTCGGGCGTCGCGAACGTCTACGACGACCTCCAGCTCTACACCGGTTGGTCGATCCGCTACGCGATGGCCGACACCCGTCTCTTCCCGTTCAGCGGCACCAACACCGGGATCTTCTACGCCCCGGCCGACCTCACCGGCCGAATCATCGACCAGGCCGGTCTGCCTTCGACCTTCTTCAACGTGACCGTGCTGGGCTCGGACGGTAACGTCTACCCGGCGGGGCAGCTGCCCGCGGGTGTCGGCGCGGTCCAGTATTACATCAACTATTTCGCACCGTTCTACCGCTCGATGATCTACCACATCTACATCGGGTACAACGGGACCGAAGTCGGCCAGGCGAACGGTATCCCGGGGCTCCTCGGGGACGGCGTGTCGGACCCGATCGAGCCGGGCTGGATGCTCCAGCACTTCATGGTCGTCTACCAGACCGCCTACTACTGTCCCGGTCAGCGCAACGCGACCTCCGGCGCGAGCTGCTTCATGGCGGCCAACAAACCGACCGCCCAGGCCCTCGCCCACTCGACCAACGGCACCGTCGACACCTCCGCGCTCGCCTACTTCCAGGGCGGAGAGTCGATGCTCGCCTACTATCCGGGAGAGACGCTCCTCGGGTCGCTCACCCTCCCCGACGGGACTCCCGTTCCGGGGGTGCGCGTCACCGTCGACGACCAGTGGGGGATCCCCCACATGACGACCCTTACCGGTTCGGACGGGTCGTTCTCGATCGTTCTGCCGCCGGGCAACGACACGCTGAACTTCACGGCGGGAACCCTCCAGGGGCGGACCCAGCAGGACAACATCGTCCTCAAGACGGTCTCCCTGTCCGTGCCGTCCGCGATCGGCTACAACCCCCAGACCCTGCCGGTCAGCGAGGGGTTCACCCTCCAGCCCTCCTCGGTCGCGGGCTACGTCTACTGGAACACCGCCAACAACTCGAGCTACGTGCACTCGGTCGACGCGGTCATCCCCGGCGCGCACGTCGTCCTCTGGGGACCCAACAACACCACGCGCCTGACCACGGTCGTGGACAACGGAGGTTCGTTCGAGATCACGAACGTGCCCCCGGGGGTCTACCACGCCGCGGTCCTCTACGGAGCTCACAACTTCACCGCCCTCGACGTGATCGCCACTCCGGGGACGACCGTGAACGCCTCGACCGGGCTCTCTCCCGGGCAGCTCTCGGGCACCGTCCTGGGGCCCGACGGGTCGCCGTACTCCCTCGCCCTGGTTTCGGTCGGGAACGCGAACGGGACGGTGGCGACCGCGGAGTCGAACTTCACCGGCGCCTACACCGTGACCAACCTCGGACCGGGGAACTACTCGGTGACGGCGTCGGTCCCCGGCACGACGTACCGGTCGGCCGGCCTCCCGACGTCGATCTCGACGCCCGGGGCGCACGTCGTCCTCAACCTCACGATGGCCTCGCGCACGGTCGTGACGTACTCCGTCCAGGCGAACGGTCAGCCCGTCGCGAACCTCCCGGTGCGGTTCGTCCCGGTGGCGACCTTCGAGAACGGCTCGGCCGCGCCCGTGGGTGAGGTCGAGGCGAGTCTCTCGAACGCGACCCTCGCGACCAGCGATGCGCGGGGGAGCGTCTCGGTCGCCCTCCCGGCCGGGCAGTACGCGGTCTACGCCGCCGGTTACGTCGGTTCGCAACTCTACGCGGGTCTCTCCGAGGTGACCACGCCCTCGGGCCTCTCGCCGGTCGTCCCGACGCTCACGCTCTCCCCCGCTCTCTCCCTTTCCGGCACGATCCCGAGCGTCGGTAGCTCCTCGGCCAACCATTCCGTGGTGATCGCGTACGCCTCGAGCGGTGGAGTGGCCGCCGCGATCGCCTCGAGCTCGGGCGCCTTCTCCCTCCTTCTACCCGCCGGGACCTACAGCCTCCTCGCGCTCCAGGGCAGCGCGACGGCGTCCCTCACCGTCTACGCGGCGGTGGCTTCGGTCACGCTCTCCGCCTCCACTCGCGTTACGCTCGACCCGAGCAGCGCGGTGGCGACCCGGTTCACGGTCGGCACGGTGTTGCCGAACGGGAAGTTCTTCGCCGCGGGGAACGCGACCGTCACGATCTCTGCCGGACCCACCGGACCTTCCGTGTCGTTGGTGGCCAACGCAAACGGTTCGGTCGCGGCGTACCTTCCCTCCATCCTCCCGCTCTCCGCGCCCTCCTACTGCATCTCCGCGTCCGCGGTCGGGTTCTCGCCGTCCACGACCTGCGGCATCTCTCCGTATGGCCTCTCCGTGATGACCACCTTCGACCTTACCCTCCGCGCTGTCCCGGTCGACCTCACGGTGGTCGGGCTCCCCTCCGGGACCCCCATCCGAGTGAACTTCACCGCGGAGAGTCCGACCGCGGTCAGCCGCAACCTGACCGGTGGCCCGACGTTCTCGCTCAGTCTTCCGCCCGGGGTGTACGGCGTTGGCGCGTGGGCCGTCATCGGGAACGGCACGCGGGTCTACCTGCCGGCGACCATCCTCAACACGACCATCCCCTTCGGGGCCGTCCACACGACCCTCACACTGATCGTCATCGCCCAGGTCAACTCGACCGGCAAACTCTCGCTGCCGGCCGCCGTCGCGGCGGCCAACGTCACGGTCGCCCTCTCCTCTCCCCTCCTCTTCGTGTCGGTGAACGGCACCGCATACACCAAGGGGTTCCACGCCGCACCGGGGACCTACACCGCCTCGGTGAAAGCGACCGCGGGATCGCTGGTCTATGAGAACCTGACCCGGGTCACCGTGTCGGCGAGCGGCGTCATCAGCCCGACGCTCGTGCTCAACCGGGCCGG
>DASPQC010000045.1:0-5072 GCA_035625165.1 Thermoplasmata archaeon
CGGTGGTCGCCGAGCTCAAGGACAAGCTCCACAACCTCAAGCTCTCCCCGGGGGACGCGACGAAGATCGTCCGCGAGGTCGCCCGGCGGTTCCACCGCGCGGAGGTCGACCCCCACGAGTCGGTCGGGATCGTCGCCGCGCAGTCGATCGGCGAACCGGGGACGCAGATGACGCTCAGGACGTTCCACTACGCCGGGGTCGCCGAGATGAACGTCACCCTCGGCCTGCCCCGCCTGATCGAGCTCGTGGACGCCCGCCGCGTCCCGTCGACCCCGATGATGACCGTCCACGTCGAGAAGAAGCTCCAGAAGGACCGGGAGGCGGTCCAGAAGATCGCGCTCCAGATCGAGGTCACGACCGTCCCGGACGTGGCCTCCATCGGGACGGTGGTCGAGGAGCTCAAGGTCGTGGTCGCGCCGCAGGGGGCGCTCCTCGAGGCTCGCGCGGTGAAGCGGGCCGAGCTGGAGGCGGCCCTCACCGAGAACCTCGACCCCCGCCTCTTCGAGGTACGCCCGGGGTCGGGGAGCGGAGAGACCCGCGCCTTCGAGGTCCACCTGAAGGAGTCGGCCGCCGGCGCCACCAAGACCCGCAAGGAGGAGCTGGTCGAGGAGATGCCGTTCAAGAAGCTCCTCATCGCCAGCGAGGAGGCGAAGGCGATCCAGATCAAGGGCGTCAGTGGGATCCGCCGCGCGCTCATCCGCAAGGAGAAGGACGAGTACGTGATCTACACCGAAGGTTCGAACCTCGAGGGGGTCATCGAGATCCCCGGTGTGGACGGCGTCCGCACCACGACGAACTCGGTCTTCGAGATCTACCGCGTCTACGGGGTCGAGGCGGCGCGCGCCGCGCTCATCCACGAGGCGAACCGGACCCTCGCCGAGCAGGGGCTCGGGGTCGACATCCGCCATCTCATGCTGGTCGCCGACGTGATGACGAACGAGGGCGACATCCGGGCGATCGGCCGCCACGGGATCTCCGGCAAGAAGTCGAGCGTCCTCGCGCGGGCCGCCTTCGAGATCACCGCCGCCCACCTCCTGCGGGCGGCGATCACCGGCGAAGTGGACGAGCTCAAAGGGGTCGCGGAGAACATCATCGTCGGCCAGCCGATCACGCTCGGCACCGGGGCCGTGAACCTGGTCTACCGACCGCTCGGGCCCGCACCGCCGGCCCCCGTGCCGGCGCCCGCCAAGACCGGGGACTCCCCGGCGGAGGCGTGAGCCGATGGACCTCGCGCACGCGCTCAAGGTCGCGCTCGAGACGGGCACGGTCCGTCTCGGGCTCGCGGAGACGCTGGACGCCGCGCAGTCGAAGAAGGCGAAGCTCCTCATCGTCGCGAAGACCTGCCCCAACCCGACCCTCACGAAGGAGCGGGCGATCGGCAAGATCCCGATCTACCACTACGACGGCAGCGCGGTCGAGCTCGGCCAGGCGTGCGGCCGCCCGTTCCCGGTGAGCGCGATGGCCGTCCTCGACCCCGGGTCGAGCGCAATCCTGACGCTCGAGACGTAGGGACCCGCGCGGAGAACCCCTTCCGATGCCCGAGATCCAGCTCGACACGGAGACGATCGGCTACATCCGCCTCTTCGAGGAGCGGACCGGCGCGCGCGTCAAGGACTGCCTCGAGGCGGAGGACAAGCTCGTCTTCCTCGTCTACCCCGGCGAGGTCCACAAGGCGGTCGGGCCCGGCGGCGTCCTGGTCGACCGCTTGAAGGGGATGCTGAAGAAGGAGATCCAGGTGGTCGAGTTCTCGGACGACCCCGAGACGCTCGTCCGCAACATCTTCTACTGGTACTCGCCGAAGCAGGTCGACCTGACCCCGAAGGGAAAGGGCCGGCACGCGACCGTCACGGTCGACCCGGCGTGGAAGGCCCGTGCCATCGGGAAGGCCGGGAAGAACCTCAAGGTCGCGCGGGCCATCCTGCTCCGTCACACCGACATCATCTCCGTGAGCGCCGCCTGAGCCGAAGGCCCCGGCGGTGCCGGCGAGGGTGGGGGTCTCCCCGCCCGAGGACCGCTCCGACGTTATCGATGGTACCGTCCGATTTGGAAATGCGCATTACCACTACCCATTTCTCGGGGGTCCTGTCTCCCTCCGACCAAGGTAGCGCCATGATGCGAAGCCCCTCGATGCGGAACCTCGCCCTGGTCGGAGTAACCCTGGCCCTGGTGGCAGTCGGGCTCGGCACGTTTGCGCCCGCTGTGGCCTCGCCCGCCCCGGCGTCGCAGGGGCCGTTCGTTCATCCGATCGGCTGTCCCCCGCATGCGGTCTGCCCGCGGGCTCCCTCGGGGATCGCGACCGGGGCCTGTCCCCACCTGCCGGCCTTCGCCCTCGCTTCCGGCTGCTGCGGCCGGCCCATCGACCCCAGGTGCCCCCACACCGAGACGGTCGGACGCGCAGCCTCCGCCGGGACCGCTCTCTGACCCACGGGATCGCTCCTCGGAGCGGACCCCGCTGAGAGGAGGCGTGGGATTCGTGGAGACCGACCATCGCTCTGCGCGGAGCGGCTCACGGACCCCAACGTCGAACCCCGGACGTTCGCGCTCGGCCACCGGCGGCTCCAAGGTCCGCCCGCCGTATCTACGGAATCTCCGTGCCATGCGTTCTTGACCCGGATTGACGTTCCGCACGCATGGATTCCCTGGACGCGCGCCTCCTCCGCGCGATGTTCCCCCGGGGGATCATGGCCCTCTCCGGGGTCGACCCGAGGCGGTCGGTCGTGGAGCTCGCGCAAGAGGTCCGCTCCAGCCGCCTCACCGTTCGGCGCCGCCTCCTCCGCTGGAGGAGCGATGGCTTCTGGGCCCGTACGGTCGCGTTCCCGAACCCGGACCTCTTCGGACGGACGTTCTACTTCCAGGGATTCGGAGTGGACGGCGCCCGGTCCCTGACCGCGTTCGAGCACGCCGCGTCTCGGTCGCCGCACGTGGCCCTCATCTTCCAGGTCCAGGCGCTCTACGGAGTCCTGGTCGCGGTCGCCTCGCCCGAAGAATGCGAATCGCTGGTCAAGACGATGCGACAGGTGCCGGGGGTCCGCGAGACCGCCCCACCCGTTCCGGTGCGATTTCCATCCTCCCGGGCCCCGATGCGCCGGACCGACTGGAAAATCGTCGCCGGATTCCGCAGGCACTCCCCGGTCGACTGGCGACGCGTCGCGGCCGATGCCGGGATCACGACCCGCGGGTTGCGGCGCCGGGTGTCGCAGTTGATCGAGGCGAACCAGATCTTCTTCTTCCCGGAGCTGGACTTCCGTCGGTCGGAGGGGCCGGTCGCCCAGGCGATTCTCCTCCTGGAGCCGGGGGCGAGCGAACCCGACGTTCGGAAGCTGATGGTGGCTCGCTTTCCCGACCACATCCCGATGGAGAACATCTTCCCGCTCCAGACGATGGCCCCGCCGTCGCTGCAGGGGCCCTACCGGGCGGGAGGGTCGGCGCCCTCCGACTTGGGAGTCGCCGCGGCCTATTCCTGTTTCATCCCGGTCCGGTCATCGGCCGAGGGGGACGACCTCCATCGGACGTTATCGGCGATTCCGGGAGTGTACGAGCCACTCATTATGTTCCCGGTCCACAACTTTGAGGCGGTCGGGTTCTTCGACGCACGAATCGCCGAGATGCTCGAATCGTGCGAGTTCCCCGTCCCCAAACCATTGCTCGCCCGTCAGCGGACCGGTTCCCGGGTTCGCCGGGGCGCCCCGGCATCGCGCTCGACCCGTTCTCCCGTTCGCGGAAGAGGTCGAAGAGATACAGCGCGCTGACGCGGTGAGGACTCGGCGAATCGCTTACAGCCGCTGGCGGCGGGGAGCGACGAGGACGGACGATGGCCGCTCCACGGAACCCCCTCGTCAACAGGAACGCCCGAGAACTCTAAGACCTCCGGCCGGGTCGAAGGCGTGTGAACGCCAGCCCCCCCCGAATCCGTGCGGTCCTCTTCGACCTCGGGGGGACCCTCGTGGACGAGCGGGACTTCGCCGGTTGGGTCGACATGGCCCGCCGCCTCCCTCTCGACCTCGACTCCGACACGCTCGCTCACTTCTTCGGGGAAGTGGAGCGGGAGCTGGACGCCGACCCCCTCGGGGTCGACCGCGAGGACGCGGTGGTCGAGTTCTGGCGTCGTGTCCTCTCCCGGGCGGCCGAGCGAGAGGTCGACCGCTCGATGGCCGCACGGTTCGTCTCCCTCCGCCGGGAGTTCGAGGCGCCGGTCCAGCTCTTCTCGGACGTCCGGCGCACGCTCGACCAGCTGAAGGCGGAGCGTCGGGCGCTCGGCGTCGTCTCGAACTCGACCAGCGAGGCCGCGGTCCGTCGGATCCTCGACCGGGTCGGCATCCTCGACTATTTTGAGAGGGTCGTCTCGTCCGGCACCGAGGGCGTCGCGAAGCCCTCCCCGGAGATTTTCCGGCGCGCGGTCGCCCGGCTTCACGTCGCCCCTCACGAGGCGTTCTTCGTCGGGAACCTCGCCCGGACGGACGCGAAGGCGGCCGCCGCCGCCGGTCTCCACTCCGTGTGGCTCCACCGGGACGGCTTTGGGTTCGGAGACGACCCACCCGAGATCACTTCGCTTCTCGAAGTGCCGCTCGCGGTCCGGAGGCTCGAGCGCAGAAGTTAGGCCGGGCCGCTCGGGAACCGCTTTAAATACGCGACGCATGTAGGCGGCGCCACTGCCCGGACCTCCCATGGAGGTTCGGCGTGGGACGCCGCCACGGCGAGCCGGGGACCCGATGAACCGGCCTCTTCCAAGGCGACGCCACAGATGGCCCGGAAGGGCGTGGAGCCCCGAGAACCCCTCCCCGGAAACGGGGAGCGACCTCTCAGGACTGACGGAGGAGACGTACGCGAAAACGTCAGCGAATAGCTCAATCGTAGCAACAGAGCAATTCCGCCAGTCGGTTCCGATCGGTCACGACTCACAACGTATTCCCGCACACTTGCGAAAAGTGTGCCATCAATCCGGTTGATCCTGCCGGCGGGCACCGCTATTGGAGTTCGCTTAAGCCATGCGAGTCGAGAGGGGTAAGCCCTCGGCGCACTGCTCAGTAACACGCGGACAATCTGCCCTCGAGACGGGGATAATCCCGGGAAAC
>DASPQC010000046.1:0-19279 GCA_035625165.1 Thermoplasmata archaeon
TCGCGGGCGACGCGGACCCGCCTCGACCAATCCGGGGCCAGCTCGAGCTCCCCGATATCCGTGTACAGGTCCCGCTCCTCGAGCCGGCGGGAGGGACCGCGGGGCCGGTTGACGCCGACGGGGGTTGCGCCGCGCGACGCAGTGGCCGAGCCGGAGGTGGGGGTGGAGGGCACCGGGTCGACCGCTTCACCGAACCGCGCGCATTCCGGACAGAGTCGGAGGATGGAACCTTCCACCCGGATTCGCGCGGTCGACTCGACCTCCTTGCCGCACATCTCGCAGAGCATGTCTCCTCCTACCTCAGTCGCCGAGGGGGGCGACGGGGACCCGCGTCCCGCCGAGGTTCATCGCGCCGTGCCGGCCCTCGGGCGCCGCCCAGCGACGGAGGGTAGGACGGCGATGTCGGTCGGCGGGTTCAGGAAAACGAAGGGCGGACACGGCTGCGAGAACGAACGGAACGACGGACGGGGGCTTCCCCTAAAGCCCTTGCGCTGAACCGCTCCCTCCCGCGGGGTGTTTCGCCATCCCCTCCTAGGGTTGATGAAGCTCGAAGAGGTCGATTCATCGAGGAATCCCATGCCGCCCAAGAAACGCGCTCCGTCCCCGCCGGAAGGCCCGAAGCCGTACTTCGCCAGCGTCGCGGTCGTCGTCTCCGACAAGCAGAAGGCGGCCGACTGGTACACGAAGGTCCTCGGTCTCGACCTGATCGACCGCCAGGACCACTGGGTCACCGTCGGGCGCAAGGGAAAGCCCGGCGTCCTGCACCTGTGCCAGACGACCGACTTCGAACCCGGAAGCCAACTCGAGCCCGGAAACTCCGGGATCCTGCTCGCGCTTCCCGGAGAGGATTTCAGCGCGGCGTGCTCGGCGCTCAAGTCGAACGGGGTAGCGTTCAGCCACGAGCCGGAGAAGGCCGAATGGGGCTGGTGGGCGATGATCCGCGACCCCGACGGCAACGAGCACACGGTGATGCCGGAACCCTGACGGGTCCGGTGGCCCCGTTCGTCGTTCCGAACCCGTTCTCCGGCCCGGACCGGGCGCCGGGCGCTCGCTCTCGACCTTCCGTTTGACAACGCCTATATAGGGGTACCTTTTGGCCGCGCCCGGAGTAGCCCTCGATATGGCGCAGAAACCCCACCTCAACATCGTGTTCATCGGCCACGTGGACCACGGAAAGTCGACGACGGTCGGCCGTCTTCTCCTCGACACCGGGTACATCCGCCAGGAGGAGATCGACAAGTACCGCGCCGAAGCGGAGTCGAAGGGAAAGGCGACGTTCGAGTTCGCGTGGGTGATGGACGACCTCAAGGAGGAGCGCGAGCGCGGCGTCACGATCGACATCGCGCACCGCCGCTTTGACACCCAGAAGTACTACTTCACCATCATCGACGCCCCCGGCCACCGTGACTTCGTGAAGAACATGATCACGGGGACGAGCCAGGCCGACGCGGCCGTGCTCGTCTGCTCGGCGGCGGAGGGGATCCAGGAGCAGACCCGCGAGCACATCTTCCTCGCGCGGACGCTCGGCGTCTCGCAGCTCATCTGCGCCATCAACAAGATGGACCGCCAGGAGGTCAACTACTCCGAGGCGAAGTACAACGAGCTCAAGGAGGAGCTGACGAAGCTCCTCAAGAACATCGGGTTCAAGGTCGCCGAACAGGTGACGTTCCTCCCGATCTCGGCGTTCAAGGACGACAACATCAACAAGGCGAGCCCGAACATGCCCTGGTACAAGGGCCCGACGTTCCTCCAGGCGCTCGACAGCCTCAAGGTGCCCGAGAAGCCGACGGAGAAGCCGCTTCGGCTCCCGGTCCAGGATGTCTACACCATCACCGGGATTGGAACCGTGCCGGTCGGCCGCGTCGAGACCGGGAAGGTCAAGGTCGGCGACAAGATCATCTTCCTCCCGAGCGGAAAGTCCGGCGAAGTGAAGTCGATCGAGATGCACCACGAGGCCATCACCGAGGCGCTGCCGGGCGACAACATCGGCTTCAACGTTCGCGGCATCGACAAGAACGACATCCGCCGCGGCGACGTCGCCGGGCCAGTGTCGAACCCGCCGACGGTGGTCGAGAGCTTCACGGCGAACATCCAGGTCCTCAACCACCCGAGCGTCATCACGGTCGGCTACACGCCGGTCTTCCACTGCCACACGGCCCAGGTCGCCTGTGAGTTCACGGAGCTGTTGAAGCGCCTCGACCCGAAGACGGGCCAGGTCGCGGAGGAGAACCCCCAGACGCTCAAGACGGGGGACGCGGCCGTCGTGAAGATCACCCCGAAGCGGCCGCTTGTCATCGAGAAGTACAAGGAGTTCCCCCAGATGGGCCGCTTCGCCGTCCGCGACATGGGCCAGACGGTCGCCGCGGGCGTCGTGGTCGAGGTCAAGAAGCGCGAATAGGCGCGCTCACGGGACGGGCGGCCGACCAAGGGGAGGGGCTATCGATGGTGCAGAAGGCCCGCATCTCGCTCTCCGGCACGGACTCCCACAAGGTCGACTCGATCTGCAAGCAGATCCGCGAGATCTCCGTGAAGACCGGGGTCGCGATCGCCGGTCCGATCCCGCTCCCGACGAAGAAGCTGCGCGTCCCCGTCCGCAAGGGCCCGGACGGCGGGGGCACGAGCACCATCGACCACTGGGAGATGCGAATCCACAAGCGTCTCATCGACATCGACGCCGACGAGCGCGCGCTGCGCCAGGTGATGCGCATCCAGGTGCCCGACGGCGTCAACATCGAGATCGTCCTCACCGGGTAGGCGCGTGTTCGCCCCCGGGTCGGGCCGCACCCTCGGTCCGGTCGGGGCGGTCCTCGCGGTCTTCGTCGCGCTGACGGCGGCCCGCCTCGTCGAGATTCTGCCGGGGCTCCTGGTCGTCCTCCTCCTGGCCGCGCTGTTCGTGTTCCTCCTCGTGTTCCTTCGCGACCCGGACCGCCCGGTGGGGGAGGGAATCGTCTCGGCGGCGGACGGGCGAGTTCGTGCGGTCGAGACGCAGGATGGGCGGTGCGTCATCTCCGTGTTCATGAACGTCTCGGACGTCCACGTGAACCGCGTCCCGATGGACGCGCGGGTCGTCTCGACCCGGGGGGAAGGTCAGGGCCATCAACCCGCCTACCGACCGGCGGCGCAGGGTAACGTCCAGCGCCGCTACGAGCTCTCGACCGCGGTCGGGTCGGTCGAGGTCGTCCAGGTCACCGGGATCTTCGCCCGTCGCCTGGTCTCGTTCGTCGGGCCCGGAGCGGACCTTCGGAAAGGAGACCGGTTCGGGATGATCGCCCTCGGCTCGAGGGTGGACGTCCGGCTGCCCGCGGGCCGCGTCATCCCGACCGTCCGCGTCGGGGACCGCGTCCGGGCCGGCACGACGACCATCGCCCGGGAGCTCCCGTGACCGACCGATGGCGCATCGGAGCGAACCTCGCGACCCTCGCGAACGGACTCCTCGGCGTAGGGGCCGTCCTCTACACCCTCGCGGGCAACAAGCTCTGGGCGATGCTTCTGGTCGCCATCGCGATCGGGTTCGACGGGCTGGACGGGATCCTCTCCCGCCGCAGCCGCGTGCCGGCCCGAGCTTTCGGCCGCATCGCCGACTCGGTCGCCGACGCGACGACCTTCGGGTTGGCGCCCGCGGTGATGATCGCGGTCCACACGGGGGACGTCGGAATCTGGCAGCCGTACCAGTCGGTCGCCTACCTCCTCGCCGCCGTCTACTTCGCCGCGGCGATCGGCCGCCTCGTCTACTTCACGGCGCGCGCCCATGCCCTCCCGTACTTTCTCGGCGTCCCGACGCCCGAGAGCGCGCTCGCGCTCGTGGTCGCTCTCCTCTTCCACGACTCGCCGGCGTTCCAGAGCGTCCAGCCGGTCGGCCTCTTCACCGGGGTCGTCCTCCTTTCCGTCCTGATGGTCGCCCCCATCCCCTACCCCAAGATCCGGAAGGGCTCGGTCCTTCGCTGGCCGATGGCCGTCACGGCCGCCCTCGCCGCGGTCGCGCTGGTCCCGTTGCAGTTCCGACCGCCTCCCGGCTCGGCCCTCTACCTCCTCGCCGATGTCGCCTCGCTCGGACTGCTCGTTGGCGTGGCGAGCTACTATCTGCTCGGTCCGTTCACCGTCCGTCGGGTGACCCCCGCTCCGACCGACCGATGACCGACCGACGGGTCCACCGGGCCGCGCTCACCCCGCGTGAGTCGCTCCTCTTCGAGGCCGGCATCAAGCTCGGCGGGGTCTTCCACCAGTACCTTGGCGTCCCGATATCACGACGGACCGCGCCGGCGCTCGCCCGCGCGATCGAGGACGCGGTCCGGCTGCAGCCGTACGTCTCCGACGTCCGCGTCCGAATCGACGTGACCCGAGGAAGCCCGGTCGGGCGCGGGCGGTTCGCCTACCGCTACCTCGTGGCGGAGATGCTGGACGTCACTGTCCGCCTCCGCCATGCAGGGGTCGAGGTCGAGTCCCGGCTCGCGCACCGCGCGGACCTCAACTACGTGCTGATGAGCGTGGAGCGGGTCGGTCGCTCTCGACCCAAGGCACGGAGCTCGCAGCGATAGCGTCGTGGAGGACGGGGACCCGCAGTTCTACGGGCCGCTCAACGGTCAAGGGGACTTGGCCGCCGAGCCGGCGTCCACTCGCCCGAGCGCGGGGCGTGCTCCCGTCGGCGGGAGCGGGGCAGACGGGGCGTACCTCCGTCGGGCGTAGGCGATCGACGCCGCGGTCCACAGCGGGAGAGAGACCAGGAGCGCCCCGCCCGACACGAGGAAGACGAGGCGGTAGCTCCCGTAGATGGCGAGGAATCCGGAGAGGCCGGCGCCGGCCACTGCGGCGACTCCGCCGAGGGCGCTGTTGAGGCCGAGGAGGCTCCCCGCGTCCCGGCCCTGCAGCCCGCGGAAGAGCATGAGGGAGCTCGCGGTCGTGTAGACCGCGATGGCGCCGCCCAGGAGCGCGTAGATGGCGAGGTCCGCGGAGAAGGCGCCTCCCCGCGCGAAGACCACGAACGTGAGGCCGGCGGTCGCGAGGTAGCCGATCGACCGCAGGTAGCTCGCGTGCTGCACGAGGCGGTCCGGTCCGAGACGGTTCGCAAGGCCCCCGGTGAGCGGAAAGACGAGCGTCTGGGCGAAGTTGTTCGAGAGGTTGACGAGAAAGATCGAGGCGGCCGTGAGGCCGGCCGAGTAGAGGAACGGAGTGTAGGAGATGTTGAAGAGGTTCGCCGAGAGGTTGAACAGGAAGGAGGCGATGAAGATCAGCGGGAGCTCGTGGCGGAGCTCCTCGCGAGCCCAACGGCGGAACCGGCCGATCGGGTCGCGCGCGATCCGGGGCCGATGCGGGAAGAACGGAATCGGGACCCTCAGCTCCGAGAAGGCTCGGAGCCGGGAGAAGAGACTCTCGGGGTGGTGGGCGACGCTCGCCGTGGTGAGTTGCCGCGGCGCCTCCTTGATCCCGAACCAGAGGGCGACCGCGCTCGCGAGGGCGAGCCCCGCGAGGACGAAGAGGAGGGTGAGGAGGGCGTCACTGCGGAGCGTCCAGAAGTACCCGATGAGCAGCCCCGCGAGCGAGCCCAGCATGCTCATCTCCTGGAACGACGCGAAAGCGTTCGGCCGCTCCTGCTCGGTGAACTTCTCGAGGATGAGGAGGTTGGAGGCGCTCGCCCCGGCGGGAGCGAGCGCGCCGATGACCAGGTAGATCGCGAACAGCTCGGGGAGGGTGTGGACCTGACTCAGGAGGCCGTAGAGCGCGGCGTAGCCACCGAAGTTGACGACCAGGAAGGTCCTTCGGTGCCGGTAGACGTCCGAGAGGTGCCCCCAGACGACCGACATCAGGATGACGGAGGAGTTGTAGACGGTCGCCGCGACCGCGACGTCCGCCCAGCTCCCGTGGAGGGTGATGAGGATGAGGAGCGGGAGGACGACCCCGAAGCCCGAGGTCGCCGCGTTGATCGGCACAAAGCCGAGGAGCCACGGGCGGGCGATCAGTCGCCGCGGCCAGGTGCGGATCGCGAACGCCATTCGAGAATTGGGCTAGGGGGGGCCTACTTAAGCCGCATCGACTCGAGTGGCGACGTAGTGGTCGGACAGGCCCCGACCGCCCTCCTCGGCGGCGGTTCCGCGACACGCTTATTAAGGGGGGGACTTCTCGCGGCCCTTCGAGGGAGCGCTGGGCGTGGCCATCGGGTTTGTCCTCATCAGCACCGCCCCCGCGAAGGAGCACGAGGTCTACACGGAGCTCCTCCGCGTGAAGGGGATCGTCGAGCTGCACCCCCTCTTCGGCGAGTACGACCTGATCGCGAAGGTCGAGGCCGAGGATTTCAACGCGCTCGGCCAGCTGGTGGTCGACAAGATCCGCTCGGTGCCGGGCGTGATTGATACGAAGACCCTCACCGGAATCAAATTCTGAGTCTGAGGTACAAACGATGTTGGGAATCCTAGGGTCGGCGTTGGTGGACTTTAGCCAGTGGTACAACTTCGTCGCGGTGCTCCTGCTCGTGTTCGCCCTGTTCCTGATACTGGCGGGGATCTTCACCGCCTACTTCGGAAGCGGGAAGAGCCGCACGATCGGGGTGGTCCTGCTCGTGGTCGGCCTCGTGGTCGGTCTGCTCATCGGCTACCTCTACCATGCGGGCGACTTCGGGGCGGCCAAGAGCCAGCTGGGTTCCCTCCTGTGGGAGTCGTTCCTGGTCATCGTCGCGGCGGTCATCGGCGCTCTGGTCGCGGTCGGGATCTTCCTGGTCGCGATCATGAAGTCGTAGCGTCGACCGAGCGAACGGCCTCCGACCGTGCCGCCCCGTCCGGGGCGAAGGCGTCTCCTCGCCTTTGCGAGCGACTTGGGGGACGCCTACGCCGCCCAGGTGAAAGGAGTCCTCGCCCGGTCCATCGACCCCGGATGGACGGTCGACCTGACCCACGACCTGCCGGCCCACGGCATCGCCGAGGCGGCGTTCGTCGTGCGGGCGATCGGTGTCCGGTTCCCGGCGGGTACCGTCTACCTCATCGTGGTCGACCCGGGCGTCGGAGGGAGCCGCGCCCCCGTGGTGCTGGCCTGTCGCGACGGCTCGCTGCTGGTCGGGCCCGACAACGGCGTGCTCTACCCGCTGTCGGTCGCCCTCGGAGGGGCCACGGGCTACCGCATCGACCCGGCCCGGCTCGGCGGGGGGTCAAGAGTCGGCACCACGTTCGATGGCCGGGACCTGTTCGCACCCGCGGCCGTCCGACTGTTCCTCGGAACTCCCCCTTCTCGTCTCGGCCCCCGCATCGACCCGGTCCGTTACGAACTGCCCGTCCCCGAACGGACCCGAAGCAGCGCTCAGGGGGAGGTCGTCCACGCCGACCGCTTCGGCAACCTCATCACGAACATCCCGTCCGAGTGGGTCCCTCGAGGGACCGATTCCGTGAAACTGACCTTCCAGCGCGGACGACCCCACCGCCTCCCGTTCGCCACGAGTTACGCGGCGATCGGCCAGGGTCGGTTGGGCGCGCTCGGCTCCAGCTTCGGGACAGTCGAGGTCGCGGTCGGAGAAGGGCGGGCCTCCGCTCAGCTCCGGGTAGGGGTTGGTGCACGAGTGGTCGTTCGGTGGGGACCCCCTCACCGGCGTGCGTCGCGCACGGTAAATAGCGCCCGCCCTAGGCGCGGGTGAGAACGGCGCGGGGTCGCTCCGGTCGATGGCGAAGCGCGATTACTACGATGTGCTCGGCGTGGCGAAGACCGCCACGACCGACGAGATCAAGTCGGCGTACCGCCGGCTCGCCCGTCAGTACCACCCGGACGTCGCGAAGGAGAACCCGAAGGCGGCCGAGGAGCGGTTCAAGGAGATCAGCGAGGCGTACGAGGTCCTGGCCGACTCCGAGAAGCGCCGGAAGTACGACCAGCTCGGCTTCCCGGGCGTCGAGACCGAGTTCGGCCCCGGCGGGTTCACGTGGCAGAATTTCACCCACGCCCAGGACCTCGAGGACCTCCTCGGCCAGTCCCCCCTGTTCGAGCAGTTGTTCGGGAGCTTCGGGTTCCCGTTCGGGGGAGGGCGATCGCGTGGACCGCCGCGGGGCCGGGACATCGAGGTCGCGGTCCGCCTGCCGCTCACGGCGGCCATCCAGGGAGCCAGACCGACCGTGGAGATCCCGCAGACCGTCGCCTGCCCGGACTGCCGGGGGACGGGTGCGCGGGGCGGCACGGCCTACGAGACCTGCCCCGAGTGCAACGGTCGGGGCCAGGTGCAGCGGGTGCAGTCCCGCGGCTACAGCCAGTTCATCACGATCGGGGCGTGCCCCCGGTGCCGGGGGACCGGACGGCGGATTCTCGACCGGTGCCCGACGTGCGCCGGCTCGGGCCAGCGCCAGACGATCGAGCACATCGAGGTCACGGTGCCTCCGGGGGTCGAGGACGGCGCAATCTTCCGGGTGCCGGGGCATGGCGGGGACGGTGGGCCGGGCGGCCGAGCGGGCGACCTCTTCGTGCAGGTGCTGCTCGAGCCGGTGCCAGGGTTCCGGCGCGACGGGGCGGAGGCGTTCTCCGAGACGACCGTCCCGCTCCGGGTCGCGGTGCTCGGGGGCGTCGTCACGATTCCCACTCTCGACGGGCGGGTCGACCTCACGATTCCCGCCGGGACCCAGCCCGAGACGCCGTTCCGCCTGAAGGGCAACGGGTTCCCGCGGCTCGGTCGCGGAGGGCGGGGCGACCTTCTCGTGACCGTCCACGTCGAGGTCCCGCGGTCCCTCTCGGCCCGGGAGAAGGAGCTTCTCCGCGAGGTGCTCGGGAGCCCCGACCGACCGATCCCGCGACGGGAGTCGCTCTTCCGACGCCGCTCGTGAGCCCGATGGACGAAGAGCCGAGCCCACCCGACCACTACTTCTCGGAACGGCCCCGCTCCCGCTCGGCCCGGCACGAACTCCGCTTCCTCTTCCGAGGGGAACTGCTGACCTTCTCGGTGGACGCCGGGGTGTTCGCGGCTCACGGGCTCGACCCAGGGACCGCCCTCCTGATCGAGAACCTCGCCCTCCGCCGCACGGACCGTGTCCTCGACTTGGGCTGTGGCTGGGGTGCCGTCGGGGTCGCCGCCGCGAAGTCCGCGACCGAAGGTCACGTGGTCTTAACCGAGGTGAACCGCCGGGCGGCGCGCTTGGCCCGAGAGAACCTCGAGCGGAACGGTCTCACGAACGCCGAAGTGAGGGTCGGTCGGCTGTTCGAACCGGTGCGCAACGAGCGGTTCGACGCGATCGCATCGAACCCCCCCTACCGAGCGGGGCGGGCGTTCGTCCTCGACCTGCTCGCCGCCGCACCCCAGCACCTTTCTCCCGACGGCCGCCTCCTCCTCGTGGGCAAGGGGAGCCAGGGAATCCGGTACTACCAGGAATGGCTGCGGGAGCACTGGAACGGAGAGGTCGCGGTGCTGGGGCGAGCCTCGGGCTACCGGGTCCTCGAAGCGCGGCCGACGTCTCCCGGTGGCCGAAGCGCTTAAAAGCCGAGGGTTACTCGGCGCCCGCACTCTCGGTTCGAGGGGCGACCGACGGCCCGTGACCGTCGTTCGACCCGATGCCGGGACCACCCTCTTTCAGGGGAGTGAGCACCGCGCCCAAGGAAGCGAAGGAGCCCAAGGCTCCTGAGGAAGCCGCGCCGGCGGCGGCCGCCGAGCCGGAGGCCTCCACCGAGAAGACGGCGAAGCGGGAGAAGGGCGCCAAGGGCAAGGAGGCGAAGGAGCCCAAGGAGACGAAGGCCAAGGCGAAGGCCGGGGCCCCCGCCAAGGCCGCGAAGTACGTCTCCGACAACCCGAACTTCCGTTACATCGTCCGCGTCGCGAACACCGACCTCGACGGGACGCGGCCGGCCGCGCTCGCCCTCACCGGGGTGCGCGGCGTGGGCCTCCGAATCGCGGAGGCGACGCTTCGGATCGCGAACGTCGACCCGACCGAGCGGATCGGTGAGCTCCCGGAGCCGACCGTGGAGGGGATTGAGGCGACACTGGCGACCCTTCCGACCAAACTCCCCGCCTGGATGGTGAACCACCCGACCGAGCCAGTCCTCGGCGACTCGCCGCACTACTTCGGCCCGGACCTCGAGACGCGCCGCCGGGACGACATCAACCTGATGAAGATGATCCGCAGCTACCGCGGCGTTCGCCACGAGCGCGGGCAGAAGGTCCGCGGTCAGCGCACCCGCTCGAACGGGCGGACCGGCATGGCGGCGGGCGTCCTCAAGAAGGCGGCCAAGGAGGCGGCAGCGGCCGCCGCGAAGGAAGAGGCCCCCGCGCCCGCCGCGGGTGGTGCCGCGAAGCCCGCGGCGAAGTGAGGTCGGACGATCGATGGGCGACCCCAAGTTCCTGCGGCGGACGTACGACACGCCGAAGCACCCGTGGGAGGGGAGCCGAATGGAGGAGGAGCGCAAGCTCCTCGACAAGTACGGCCTCAAGAACAAACGGGAGCTGTGGAAGGCGCAGTCGATCCTCCGCGGCTTCCGTCGTCAGGCCCGTGAGCTGCAGGCCCGGCTGAGGACCGGCGCGCCCCAGGCGCGTCGGGAGACCGACCAACTGATCGGCCGGCTGACGCGCCTCGGCGTGCTCCCGGTCGGGGCACCCACACTGGACGACGTGCTGGCCCTGTCCACCGAGGACATCCTTCGGCGCCGGTTCGAGTGGGTTGTCTATACGAAGGGGCTCGCCCCGACGCCGTTCGGGGCCCGGCAGTGGATCGTGCATGGCCACCTCTCCGTCGGCGACCACCGCGTGACGCGCCCCGGTTACCTCGTTCCTTCGGCGGACGAAGTCCGCATCAACTATTCCCCGACCAGCCCCCTCGCGAACGACGACCATTCGATGCGGGTCGCGCTCCGCGAGCGGGCCGAGGCCCGGGCGGCCCCCGCGGAAGCGCCGGCCCCCGCCGAGAGCCCCGGAGCGTGAGCGGCCGATGACGAAGATCGGGATTGCGCACATCTTCGCGAGCTACAACAACATTCACATCACCGTCACGGACATCACCGGCGCTGAGACGCTCGCGAAGGCGACCGGGGGTATGGTCGTCAAGGCCGCGCGGGACGAGTCGAGCCCGTACGCGGCGATGAAGGCGGCCGACCAGATCGCGACCGTCCTCAAGGAGAAGGGCTACACGACCCTCCACGTGCGCGTTCGCGCTCCCGGAGGGAATCGCTCCCGTTCGCCCGGACCCGGGGCTCAGGCCGCGATCCGCGCGCTCGCACGGGCCGGGGTCAAGATCCAACGCATCGAGGACGTCACGCCAATCCCGCACGACGGCACGAAGCCGAAGGGCGGTCGGCGCGGCCGGAGAGTGTAAGATGCCCGTGAACCTCCAGGAGCTCAAGCCGCGGAGCGTCTCGCTCGAGGTCGAGGGCGCGACCGCTTCCCAGGTGAACGCCGTCCGTCGTGTCCTCCTCTCCGACGTGCCGAAGCTCGCCATCGAGGACGTCGAGTTCCACTTGGGCCCGATCCGCGACGAGGCGACCGGCAAGGACTACGACTCGTCGACCAGCATGTTCGACGAGGCGATCGCGCTCCGCCTCGGCCTCCTTCCGATCCCGACCGACCTCTCCCAGTTCCGCCGGAAGTCGGAGTGCGAGTGCGGCGGCGCCGGCTGTCCGCACTGCCAGGTGATGTACTCGATCGACAAGAAGGGTCCCTGCACCGTCTACGCGAAGGACGTCGTGCCGCTCGGGGACCCGACCCTCGCCACCCTCGAACCCGAGGTACCGATCGTCCGGCTCGGCGCCCGCCAGGCGCTCCTCACCTACGCGACCGCGGTGGTCGGCTCCGCCCGCGAGCACGCGAAGTGGCAGGTCGCCCACGGCGTGGGGATGTTCCCCCACCCCCACGTGAAGGTCGCGAAGAAGGAGGGCTGCTCCGAGGCCTGCTTGAAGCGTACCGGAGCCTCCTGCCCGGTGAACATCCTCGAGTTCGCGAACGGGAAGCTCTCCGTGACGGACGAAACGAAGTGCATCTACTGCGGCGCGTGCGAGGCGACCTGCCCCCACGGCTCGGTCCACGTCGAGGAGGACCCGGAGCGATTCTTCCTTCGGTTCGAGACGGACGGCTCGCTCTCCGCGCGCGAGGCCCTCCGGTTCACGTTGAAGGACCTCAAGCGCCGCTTCGAGGAGCTCCGCGAGGGGATCCAGGCGATCCCGTAGCGCGCGCCGAGCTGACCCAGTCGTAGCGCAGGATCGCGGCGATCTGGCCGAGCGCGGCCAGACGCTTCCCCGCCTCGCCCTCCTCGCGGACGATGAACACTCGGACGCGCGAGGTCCGCGCCATCTCCAGGATTGGGTCGACCTCCGGGTCGGCGATCAACGCCTCCGAGACGAGCAGGGTCTCGACCGCCCCGGCCTCCACGGCCTCGCGGACCTCCGCCCGGCCCACGGCCGCTCGGACGCCGCCGGCGAGCGCGCGAACGAGGCGCTCGACCATCCCGGCCTCCTCGGCCGCGACCGTGCCCCGGAGCGCTTCGGTCGCGCGGCCCGACCGCAGTAGCTCGTCCACGCCAACACGGCCTGACTCGGACGCGGGATAGATCCGCGTCTTCGCGGCCAGGGCGCGGTCCTCCTCCCCCAGTCGGTGCGCGAGTTCCTCCTTGAGGAACCCGGGCCCGGCGAGGACGAGGACCGCGGCGCCCGCCCCCTCGCGCTTGAGCAGGGTCAAGAGCTCCTCGACGTACGCCCGGCGGTCCTTCTCGCCCTGCCCTCCTTCGAACCGCTTCCCCGCGAGGGTCCGGCGGAGGTCGGCGACCGGCTCGACCGCGCGTCCTCGCAGGCGGACGAGGGAGGAGTCGCCCCAGTCCACGGCGGCGATCACGATGGCCGGGTCGCCCTTCCGCTCCAGCCCTTCGTCCAAGAGGGTCCGGTCGGCGGCCGTGATCCGTTCCTTCTCCACGGTGACGTCGTCTCCCTCGGCGACGTCCAGCGTATGGTGGCGGCCGATGTCGAACGGTCCCTCGACGATCGGGCCGGTGAACCGCACGTGCTTCGAGAACCCGTGGAACTCCACCTGCTCGACCCGGATCGTGAGGAAGACCCGCCGTCGCGTCCGTTCGGCCCCGGCGACCTCCTCGGGAGCTTCGGGGTCGCGTCGGGTGGTCGAAGCTCCCACCCGGTCCGACGGGCGGACGAGTCGCGCGATCCGCCAGAGGTCGCTCGGGGTCTCGAGCCGGAGCTTGAGCGCCCCCGTGGTCGGGTCCCGGTGGACCAGCCGCACGACCGCCCGTCAGGGTCGGCCGGATTAAAACGCGGGTCCCCGAACGGCCCCGCTTGGGTGGAGCCGATTTGGAGAGGCTTAATCCGCCACGAAGCGCCTCCCCTCGGGGTCGGGAGGGTTCACCCTGAGCCGGTATCGCGACCTTCTCGCGGTCCGTTCCTTCCCGTCGTTCCTGACGGCGGGGGCGCTCCAGTTTGCGGCCCCTTCGACCGTGCTGGTCGTCCTTCTGTTCGCCGTGGTCTTCGCCTACCCGCGGGCGGAGCAGACGACCTACGGGGCGCTCGCCCTCGCGTTCCTCGGCCTTTCCTCGACCGTCCCCACCCTCGGGACCGCGTTCATCGCCGGTGCGGTCGCAGACCGCTACGACCGTGGTGCGCTGATGCGGACCGTGAACCTGGCGTCCCTCCTCGCGACCGCCGGGATCGCGCTGGACGTCTACTTCGCTCCGGCCGCTCGGGTGCACGTGCCGGGGATCTCCGGCTTCTACCTCCCGATGTGGACGCTCCTCCTCTACCCTCTCTGGGCGGGCGTGACGGTCACGTCAACCCTCTTCCGGCCCGCGTTCAACACCTCGGTACCGCGGCTAATCCCCACGCGAGACCTGGGGAGCGCGAACGGACTCATCTACGCGGTCGCCGCCGGGGCGAGCGCCTCGGGCATGCTCGCGGTCGGGGTCGTCATGAGCTTCCGCCCGATCGTCGAGGCGCTCGCGATCCCGTTCGTCCTGTTCTTCGCGACCCAGGTCGCGCTCCTCGTCATCAGCGCCGACCTCTCCGTCCACCGAACGGCGGCTCCGAGGGCTCTCGGGACCGAGGCCCGCGAAGGGTTCCGGTTCCTCTACCGGCGGCGCGCCCTCCTCGAGTTCACCCTGGCCGCGCTCGCGGTCAACTTCCTCTCCGCGGTGGCGACCGTCGAGCTCGCGCTCTACGTCGCGGACTGGCTCGACCTTCGGGTCGGCATCTGGTACGGCGCGATCGTCGGTGCCATGACCGTCGGAGCTGCGGTCGGTCTCCTGTCGATCGGCCGGCTTCGGTTCGAGCGGCGGGCCGGGCGCGTGGCGATCGCCCTCATCCTCGTGATGGGGCTCTCGCTCCTCTCGCTCGGCCTGGTTCGGTCGGTGTGGGTCGCGCTCCCGATCGTCTTCGTCTTCGGGATGGTGCCCGGCATGCTGACGACCGTCTTCCTCTCGACCGTCCAGGCGACGGTGCCGGATGAGGTGATGGGTCGCGTCTTCGCCGCGGACGAAATGGGGAGCTACGCGCTCGTCCCGCTCGGGCAGTACGCGGGAGGTCTTCTCACGCTCGTGGTCGGCATCCAAGGAACGTTCCTGACCGCGGGCGCCGCGATCGCGCTGTTCGGGGTCCTGATGCTCGTCGGATTCGCCGCGCTCCGCCAGCTGAGCTACTCTGCCCCGGAGCCGGGACCGACGGTCCGTGGGACGGTCGGGGAGGCATAGCCCTCTCCCGGCCCGGTGGGAACGAGCCCGGAACGGAACCACTCGCGGCTCGGACCGATGGTCCGCACGAAGCCCGCCCGCTCGTAGAGGCGGAGGGCCGGGGTATTCCCGACCGTGACGTTGAGCACGGCCGTCGTTTCTCCTTGAGCCCGGAGCCGGCTGAGGGTACGGAGGAGCGCCTGGCGGCCGATCCCTCGGCCCTGCCGAACCGGGTCGACCATCACGTCCACGATGAGCGGCCCATACGGCCGACGGACGACCAGGCACGCCCCGATGAGCGACCCTTCCTCTTCGACCACGCTCGAGGCCCCACCGAGGAACTCGCCGTGGGACCCTGCCACGATATCGTGCATGTAGAGCTCCGCGTCCCGGACCGGGTCGAGGTCGGAGAGGAACAGGTAGCGGTCGAAGTGGTTCCCGTAGGCCGCGGCGTGCAGGCGGGCCAGCTCCTTCTCATCGCTCCCCCTCGCCTCTCGCACCGAGACTCCGCGGGGTTCGTTCGGCACGGGATCGAGCCGACCGAGCGGAGAGCGCATCTCGAGCCGACCGAACGGGGCGAACCCGAGAGACCGCATGAGCGCGCTCTCTCCTTCGACCGAGAGCCCGGCGAGCGGTCCGGAGACGAACGGCACCTTGCCGAGGAGCTCCTCGGCCCGGAGGAGCAAGTCCCGGTAGAGCTCGGCGCGCCCTTCCGAGGAATCGATGTGCACCAGGGAGAGGCCGACCCCGACCGGGCTCGTCGGGTGCCAAAGGACCAGCCCCCTCGGCCGCCCTTCGCTCCGGTAGAGTCGCCCCGGCGGCGCCGCCGATTGGAGGAGTTCTTCGGCCATCGAGTATTGGGGTTCCGTGTCTCCTTCGACGACCCGGCGGGCCGCCAACGCCTCCCGCGCGAACCGGAGGACGGTCGCGCGGTCCCGGGGGAAGGGGACGAGCTCTCCCACGGGGGAACCACCAACCCAGGGCCTATATCGGCTCGTTCCCCGGGCCCGTCCACGACCCGAGACCTCTTCCCATGCTCCAGGTCCGCACGGATAGAATCACCTTCAATACGATACGACGTGTTGAACTTCGCACGAATCCATGCGGACGCTCGCCGACCTCGCTCGCGCGCTCGGTCTCGACCCGAACGAAGTGCATCCGGCCGGTGCCTCCGCCGGGAAGGTCCCCGTCTCGGTGGTGCGAGAGCGGGCGGCCCGTCCCCACCGCGGGAAACTCGTCCTGGTGACGGCGGTCACGCCGACCCGCCACGGAGAGGGAAAGACCGTCACCGTCATCGGACTCGCGAACGCGTTCCAGAAAATCGGCCACCGTCCGGTCGCCTGCCTGCGCCAACCATCCCTCGGCCCGACCTTCGGGATCAAGGGGGGAGCGACCGGCGGCGGGCGGGCGACGGTCGAGCCGGCGGCGGACATCAACCTCGGGTTCACCGGAGACATCCACGCGGTCGCGGCCGCGCACAACCTCCTCGCGGCGCTCATCGACAATCACATCTTCCACGGCAACGCGCTCGAGATCGACGCGGCCCGCATCGTCTGGTCACGGACGATGGACAACGAGGACCGCGCGCTCCGCCGGATCACGGTCGGCAAGGGCCCCGACCCTCGCTCGGCGGTCCACGAAAGCTCGTTCTGCATCACCGCGGCCTCCGAGGTGATGGCGATCCTGGCCCTCGCGCGCGACTACGCCGACCTGAAGGACCGGCTCGGCCGCATCCTCATCGGCTACGCGAGGAGCGGGGCCGCCGTTCGGGCCTCCGACCTCAAAGCGGCGGGGGCGATGGCCGCCATCCTGCGGGACGCGCTCGAGCCGAACCTCGTCCAGACCTCCGAAGGGGTCCCCGCGCTCGTCCACGCGGGTCCGTTCGGCAACATCGCGCACGGGACGTGCAGTCGGCTCTCGATCGAGCTCGGCCTCGCGACGTCCGACTACTGCGTCGTGGAGGCCGGCTTCGCGACCGAGCTCGGCGCCGAGAAGTTCGTCGACATCGTGACACCCGTGCTCGGGGTTCCGGTCGACGCGGCCGTCTTGGTCGCCACCCAACGGAGCTTGCGTTACCAGGGTGGGGCGACCGAGGCGGAGTCGGTCCAGCCGGCACCGGGCGCGCTCGAGCGGGGGCTCGAGAGCCTCGACCAGCACCTCCGCAACCTGGAGGCCCTCGGCCTCGCCAGCGTGGTCGCGCTGAACGCGTTTCCCGGCGACAGCACCGAGGAATCGGAGCTGATCCGTTCGTTCTGCCGGTCCCATGGCGTGGAAGTGGTCGAGTCGAAATCGTTCGAATTCGGGGGAGACGGGGCGATCGACCTCGCGCGCGCCGTGGAACACGTCGCGAGCCTCGGCCGCAAGAGCCATCCGCTCTACCGCGCCGGCACCTCGCCGCTCCGGCAGGTGGAGACGATCGCGACCCGACTCTACGGGGCCGAGGGCACGCGACAGCTGCCTGAGGCGATGGACGACCTTGCCCTCCTGCAACGGATCGACGAGCTCGCCGGTCCTGTCTGCGTCGCGAAGACCCCGCTCTCGCTGTCGGACGACCCGAAGATCCTGAACCGGCCGCCGAAGGGGTACCGGGTCACGATCGACCGGTTCACGAGATCGGCGGGGGCCGGCTTCACCGTGGCGCATTTGGGTTCGATCGAGTTGATGCCCGGGCTCCCGACCCACCCCGCCTCCGAGACGATCGACGTCACCCCGGACGGCCAGGTGGTCGGAGTCCACTGACCGGAACCGGACCCCGGGGAACGGGGGTCCGGTCCCGGATCAGGTGGGGGGCGAGCGGGGCGCTTCGAGGGCCTCGGACTCGAGGGCCTTTTCCCCCGTAAGCCAGGTCTGCTGCCGCCGGAAGCCGAGCCGTTCGTTGATCGACCACATCGGGGCATTCATCGAGTCGTTCCCGGTCCGCATCCCCCGATAGCCCCGGGCTCGGGCCCACTCGACCGACCTGCGCTTGAGCTCCTGCGCGATCCCTCGACCTCGGTACTCGGCCCGCGTCCCCGTGAACCCGACGTTCAGTACGCCCGGCTCCCGCGCTCTCTCCTCGAGGATGGTGAGGCCGACATAGGTGTCGCCGGCGACCGCAAAGAAGGTGCCCTCCGGGAGGAACCCCGGGCGACCGAACTCGAACCGCTCGAACTGGTCGTAGGAGAGGTCCGAGGGCGACACGATGCTGGGGACATCCCGCGAGGCCTCCCGGTGGACCTCGTAGTAGCGTCGTCTCACCTCGGGTCGGTCGGGCCCCTCCTCCGCGAGGGTCGTGAACCGGATCCCCTGGGCCGCAAGGGCTGCCGACCGGTCCGGGAATGCGTCGACCTTGGCGGTCGCGAGGTCGAGGCGGGAGATCCAGCTTCGACGAACGACACGGAATCCGGAGGCCTCGAAGAAGCGCACCGAGCGGTCGTCATCGCTTACCACCGTCGTCCAGAGGCAGAGCGCGCTTTCGTCCCGCGCGTCGGACTCGAGGTGGGAAGCGAGGGTCCGGCCGAGCCCGCGGTGCTGGTGGTCGGGGTCGACCTCGACATCCGCCCAGAACTTCCTCGGCTGGTAGGTCCACGGGTGTTGTTCGAGGGCCGAGAAGGCGACCACCGTCTTCGACTCTCGTTCCTCGACCACCCGACGGAGTCGAAGGAGGCGCGGGTCGGCGAACGCCGAGTCGTACGACAGGACCTCCTCGGGACTCGTCGGGTTCGTCGGATCGACCCGGCTCGCGATCCGAGCCAGGGCGGCGAGGTCGCTGGGCGCGTACTCGCGGAGAGTGTAGCGGGAGAGGTCCATCGGAATCTCGTCGAGCCATCCCACGGCGACGGAGCGCTCGGTCTCGGCCGCCGTTGAGGGCGGGGAGGGCGGCCTCACGGACTTGCGCGCCTCGGCGTGGGGAATCTCCCGGGACCGCCACCAGGCGGCCATCAGCCACACGAGCGGGATGAAGCAGACCGCGAGAACGACCTCCCCGGGGAGAATCCGGTCCACCGGTGGGGCCGTGGCGAAGGCGTCCCATCGGTAGATTCCGGCGAGGAGGAGCACCATCCCGAGAGCGTACAGCACGACGATCACCGGCCCTGCGATGAGGGCCCTTCGGCGGAGCGTTTCCATTCCGCGGGGGCTCACTCCTCCGTCCGCAGCCTCCCCGGCCGGCACCTGCGGGGGGATCGACTTCGATGGCTCGGTCATGCACCGGTCGCGCTCGCTCGAGGGGGATGGTCGAGGCGAGATGAAGCCGCGCACCTCGGCCGCGCGGAGACCGGCCGAAGCCGGATGCAGCCCATCGATTCAGTTCATATACCGGAACTCCGATATGTCATTCGTCAGACAAAGATAGGGGCCTTGTCTGACGGACATGGTCGACACGTCGGAGCGGGTGACGGTTCGGATCCCGCAGGACCTCCTCGAGCGGTTGAAGCAGATCCAGCAGTCGAAGGGGACGGCGACCATCTCCGACACCATCCGCGAGGGGCTCGAGCAGTACGTCGAGCTCCACCTGCCTCCCCAGAACATCCGGAAGGTCGTCGTGGAGCTCTCACGGCAGGACAATTCCCGCCTCGAGGAGTTCGTCCGGGAGGGCGCCTCGGTGAGCTTGGACGACGCGGTACGTTCCGCGGTCCGAGAGTACATCCGCAACCGCTTGGAACAGCTCGGCCCGCCCACGCGGGCCCATCGGCAGGAAGGGGAGC
>DASPQC010000047.1:0-3052 GCA_035625165.1 Thermoplasmata archaeon
GGCCCGGTGGGTGCGCGACAACCTAGGCCCGGAGACCGCGTTCCACCTCCTCCGCTTCCACCCCGACTACAAGATGATGGACTTCCCCGAAACGCCGGTCTCCACCCTTGAAAAGCTCCACGGGGTCGTCAAGGCCGAGGGACTCGAGTACGTCTACTTGGGGAACGTCTGGGGCCATCGCCTCGAGCACACCTACTGCCCGGGCTGCGGGGCTGTCGCGGTGAAGCGCTACGGGTTCACGATCCAGCGGTGGAACCTGGACGCGAAGAACCGGTGCCGCGCCTGCGGCCACCCGATCCCGATCGTCGGCCGGCTCGCCGACGACTACGTCCCGACGTTCGCGTTGCCGGTCGCCTAAGAGCGGGTGGGCGAGGGACCGGCCCCGCCCGCACGGCCTCGATGACGAGATGGAGCGGGATCTCGAGCATGTACGGACCTTGGGGGCTCTTCCGGACCGCCTCGGGAAGGGGAGACGGCTCCTCGATCCGGCGGATCACGAAGCCGGCCTTCCGTAGCTCGGCGGAGTAGGTCGAGAGGGTGCGATGATAGGAAGTGGTCCACCCGGTCTCCGTCGGGGAGATGCCCCACGGGACCCGGGTCGAGCGCTCCTCGCGGTAACCGCGAACCTTCCTCCACACTAGGTCGTGCCAGACCCCGTCGGGCTCTCGTACCCGCTCCACCATCCAGCCGGATCGCTCGTCGAGGTCGAAGCACGGGTGGGAGATCGAGAAGACGAACCGGCCGGTGGGATCAAGGACGCGTCGAACCTCCCGAAAGGCTCCCCGGAGGTCCGGGATGTCGATGAGGGCCATGTTCGAGACGACGAGGTCGAACGAGGAATCGCCCAGGTCCTTGAGGTCGGACGCCGACCCGAGGAGGAAGCGCGCTCCCGAGGGACGCGCCCGCTCCCTTCGGCGGGCGAAGGAGAGCGTCCGGCGCGAAAGGTCCACGCCGACCGAGCGGGCCGCCCCCTCACGGGCCCAGCGCCGCGTGAGGTAGCCGTTCCCGCAGGCGAGGTCGAGGACGCGCAGGCCGCGGACGGGCCCTACGACCCGGAGCAGCGTGGGGTCGATGATCGCGCGGTGCCAGAGGTCCCCCTGCTCTCCCATGCGGTGGTCGCGCCAGTCGGCCATCGCGTCCCACCCGTCGCGTGCCACCGCGGCTCCCCCCCACTCCCCCGACGGCCTACAGCCAGCGCGCCATCAGCACTTCGTCCACCGGTTGGCCGCGAAGGATGACCTGACCCTTGAGGCGCGCTTCTTCCGCGAACCCGAGCTGTCGATACAGCGCGATCGCCCCCTCGTTGGTCTCGAAGACCGCGAGGGTGAGCTTCCGGACTCCGAGCGAACGGGCCCATCCGATACCTGCCTCCATCATCGCCTTGCCGATACCCAGACCGCGGTACTCCTTCCGGATCGCGATGCCGAGGTGGACGGTGTGAGCGTCCTTGGAGAACCGCCCTCGGGCGAAGTCCGCGCTGCCCACCACCTTTCCTCCGACCTCCGCGACCAGGTAGAGCACCTTCCGCGGGTCGATCGACCGGAGGAACCTTCGTTCTTGGGCGACGGTCATTCCGAGCCTCTCCGTCATGATCAGGACCTTCTCCGCGCCAATCGCGTTGATGGTGGCGATCAGTGCATGAGCGTCCGCCGGCCGAGGGCGGCGCAGGAGGGCCGCCCTCCCATCCTTGAGTTTCACTCGCTGCGGCCGGAACATGCTCGGCGGAGACGAGCCATCGCGGATTAAGCTGAGGGCGAGTTCGCTGGCCGAGCGACGGAGCCGCTCACCGACCGGCCACCAGGCGTGTTCGGCCCGGGAGCCCAGCCCCACTACCGCGGATTCAGCTCGGCGGAGGGGGCGGGTACTGAGCGCCTCCCGGCCACGGTTGGGGCGACGGCGGCGGGCGTCGGCGGGCGAAGTAGACCATGCCGATGAGGAAGATCAGTGCCAGGAGCCCGAGGCCCACGAGGACCGCGAGCCACGTGGAGCTCAACCCCGAGCTCGTGGAGGACGGGGCGGTCGACACCGACACCAACGAGATGTTGAGGTAGAGGGTCGATTGCGGGCTCACCGAGACGTTGTTGAAGTACGGTGCGTAGCCGCTCGCGGTCGCCTCGACCGAGTTGAGTCCCGCCGAGAGATTCTCGGTCAACGCACCGCTGGTCAGACTGACGAGCGCCCCGTTCACGTAGACGGACGCCGTCGTCGGCGTGACTTTGAGCGCGAGGCGGCCCGGCGCCACGCTGAAGGTGAACGTCACCGAGGCCCCGCTGCTCCCCACGCTGCTTTGAATGTAGCGGGGGCTCACCGTGTAGGCCGTGGCCGCCGCGGTGACGTTGTAGGTGCCGGGGGTGACCTCGAAGACGATCGTCGCGGTGTCGCCGGATTGGGTGACGGTGGCGTTCCCCGTCCCCGTGCCGTTGATGGAGGCTGACCATTCGGCGTCCACCCCGAGTCCGCTCGACTTCACAGTCAGGCTCACGAGCGGTACGAACGTCACGCTCACAACCGACGCGGCGCCGGAGACCGTGAAGAACGCGGGGGCCGAAATCCCGTAGGCGGCCGGTCCGCCCACCATCAGGGAGTAGGTCCCATTCGGGAGCTGAAGGCCGACCGAGGAGGTGACCGAGGCGGCGAGAATGCCGTCCGCGGTGACATTCCACGGTGCCCCCGTGGCCAGACCGGTTTCATCGAAGGTGACCGGGTAGACCGAGAACGGGACGAGGGGAACGAAGTCTCCACCCCTCGTGATGAAACCGCTGTCGTTGTACGGCAGCACGCCGAACGGGTTCGCGGTCGTACCGTAGTTCGACCAGGAGTTGCCGCCCTGGTAGGAGGTGCCGATGATGCTGCCCGTCAAGGTGAAGCCGTTCACCACCCGGGTGGCCGTCGCGGGCGCTCGGCTGACGTTCCAGCTGTCCGTGTAGTTGAGCGGGAAGCAGTAGCCGAACTGGGCGCACTGGTAGGGGTCAACGGTCGGTGTAATGGCCGGAACCGGGACCTCGAAGAGATTGTTGTAGATGAGGTCCCCCGACTCCGTCTCGTTGACGCC
>DASPQC010000048.1:0-8237 GCA_035625165.1 Thermoplasmata archaeon
TGGGTCAGCCGGATCAGCAGCTCGGCAATAGAGAGCAGGGCCTCGCATGCGACCCTGGGGTCATTGTCAGATTCTTTGATGGCCCGCCGGAGGGAGGCGATCGCCTCGGAGTAGTCGGAGTGGTGCCTTAGCAGGGCCGCCTCGACGACCAGGGCTTTCACCTTGGAAGGGCCGTGGGGGAGGGCGGTCACCAGGTGACGCAGCCCGTTCCTCAGCGCCTCGGAGTACCCCAATCGGAGGAGGACGCGTTCGTGCTCCTCGAGGAGTCGCGAGGCGGTACGGAGGTCCTCCCCCTCCACCAGGTGAAGGAACCGCTCCCGAAGGGCCTCGGGTCGGTGGCTCCGGCCGTAGAAACGTGCGAGCTCTTGGTGGGCCGTCCGCTCGTCCGAGGTGGAAGCCCGGGTGAGGAGGGCGGCCCGGACCACCTGCAGGACCTCCACCCGGTCCTGCAGGGTCTCGTGGAGGATCCCCATCGAGCACAGAGCTGCGAAGCGTCCCGTAGCAAGGCCCATTTCCTCCGTGATGAACGTGGCCGGAAGCGGCTCGGTGGCCAGGGCCGCGGGAAGCACCGCCCTCAGCTCCTCCACCGCCAACCTCCGGACCACCGCGAGCGGGAGCGTGGCAGCGTCCGCCTGGATTTCCGGGTTCAAGACCGCGAGCTTGAGCAGTAGCGGCGAGCCCATCGTGGACTGGTAGACCGGCTCGAAGCGGTCGGCCAGGCCCCCCTGCCGGTCGGTGAGGTCGTGGGCGGCGGCTCGGTCCAACCCGCCGATCGTCAGATGGTGGACGGTGGTCCCCGGCAACTCCAGCGCAGGCACCTCTTGACCGACGATGTAGAACCGGTGGTCGCCCGACTTCGAGAGGGTCGCGATGAAGTCGAGGATGAACTTTCTCATCTCGGGTCCAGCGGCGTGCATGTCGTCCACGACGGCGACCAGAGAACGCGAGCCGAGCGCCCGGGCCGCGAGGTCGCCCACCTCACGCGCTACGGGGTTCCGGGGAAGCTGGGAGTAGTACGCGAGCTGGGGACTGCCGAGGGAGGAAAGCGCGTGGGAGAGACCGGTGACGAACGTTCTTGGCGAGCTCACGGCACGAACTGTGAACCAGAACGGGATCCTTCCCCGACGCGTCTCCCGAAGGTGGCGACTGACGAGGGCGGTCTTCCCCATGCCCGGCGATCCGTCCACGAGAGTGATCGACCCCTCGTCTCGGGCAAACTCTTGCAACCGTTCGAGTTCGTCCTTTCGGCCCAGAAAGGGGTGCGGGGGCGGGGGGATGTCACCGGTGAGGAGAGGGACTTCCCTCGTCTCCCTGCGCAGACGGGTTAACCCCTCGGAGGTGAGGCGGTAGGTGAGCTGCTTTCGGACCCCATCCCGAACGAGCCCCCGGCGGGTTGCCAGGTACCCCTTTTCGACCAGGCCGGCCAGCGGGCGGGACATCGAGCAGGGATGGTATCCCAGCGCCTTCGCGAGCTCCCGCTGGCTGATCCCGTAGGCCCCTTCCTCCGGCGGAGCATGGGTCTCTACGTAGTCGAGGATCTCTACCGGTAGGTAGGTCTGGCCGCCCATCCCGAGGGAGAGATGTCCCCCCTCCTACTTAGAGTTGTTTTGTACAAATTAACTCCCGAGGTTTAAGTACGATGTTCGACACATTTGCCTTCGCCATGAGCCGAACCCAGGAAAGCGGCGCCTACCTCGGAGGCATCGGAGCGATGCTCGAGGTGGCCGATGTTTGCCCCTCCTGCGGCCTTGGCCACGTGGGGTCTCAGTATGCTCCCTCCAACGCATCCCCGCGCGAGTGTCCCCGAGTCGTGCTGGGGAGCTTCCCGGTCATCACTGAGCCCGAGGTCAGCCCGGGGGACGTCGCCCCTGCGTCCCAGCGCATCCTGGAGTACGAGGTCCCGGCTCTCCAGGTGACCCCTGCGATCACCCTGGGCTCTCTTCCGCGGGCTCGCCGCGGAGGGAGTGCCGAACCGCGGTCGCGGGGTCTCGCCATGCCCTGGCTTCCCGCGCCCGACCTGGGAGAGGTGATCTGATGCTGCACGCGGAGCGCCCCCGTCTCCCGATGGAGCTCCAGGCCCGAGGAGCGCGACAAGAGAGTGCGCGCGAGATCCTCCTGGCCGTGGCGCCGCCCCCCAAGACCCCGTCGTTCTTCCTCTCGGGCTGGCCGAGCTGGCTCGTCCCCGATTTCAAATCCGGGGGCCACAAGGTCGAGATCGAGCTCATCTGTGACGCGGGGGACGAATGAGCGCCCCCCTCTATCCACCCTGAACTCACGATGCTCGGGCCCCCGTGGGGTACCCGGCCCACGGGGGCCGCCATTTTTCGGGAGTGACCCAGCCGCGCCTTCGGGTCACCGATTTCTTAAGCGAAAACCAAAGATACCCAAGGACGGTTGGCCAGCCGGAGAACGCTCCATGGCCGGTTCGAACTGTCCCACGTGCGGTGGCCCACGGATGTCGGGTTTTGTCGTGACCACGAACGGGTCGGGTCTGTTTTGGTCCCACGAGGAACGGGACACCCGCTTCCGCCCGAAGGGCCTCGAAGTGCTGGTCGGCACGGGGGTGACCGGTACCTTCTCGGCCAACCTGCCGGGGCTTCGCTGCCCCAAGTGCAAGACGATCTTGCTCACGTTGCCGCCCGGGAAGTAGCGGTCGGACTCAGTCTCCGGCGACGACCAAGGGCCGAACCAACAGGGGCGGCGACGCCAGCTGCTCTGCCACGTCGGTCTTCGAACCGACGGCGATGGTGTCGGCGAGAAGGGACGGGGAGCCCGGGGGCGCCATCACCACCCCCCCTACCGTTCCCCCCCGCACCGGCTCCGCGAGCTTTCCCCCGCGAATCCGATAGCCGATGCGAATCTCCCCACCGAAGGCGCCCGAAATCGGGTCCGGGAACGCCCATCCGAGCTGCTGGACCCAGATCCCGTCACCCGCGGCCTGGATCAGCTCGGCGTCCGTGCCTCCCGACCCGGGCGGGATCACGAGCGTCGTGACCGCCTCCCCCGGTGGATGGGTGAACCGTCGAGACTCGCGCAGGCCGCCGAACTCCGGGATGCGTATCGCGTTCCCCGTGGGCGAGGCCGAAAGGGCCGACGCATGGAGAGAGTCGTAGAGCAGCTCGGATACCTCGCCGGCCTCGATCAGGGTCCGCCCCCGCTGAGACGTTCCCTCGTCGTCCAAGGGCGACGAGAAGCAACCCCACGGGTAGAGACCGTCATCGTGGACCGTGACCACGGGGGAGCTGACCTTGGAACCGATCGGGGGCGCGATTTCCCTGAGACGGGCGGCGCCGGTGAACCGGGCCCCGAAAACGATCGGCAGGATCGTCGCGAGCACGTTCGTCGGCAGAACGACCGGCAGCTGCCCCGTGGGGGGCCGGCCCGCCCGCCGGACGTCTTGGGCGTACTGGCACCATTTCGCTACCTCGGACGGGATCCCCTCGGGATCGAGCCATCGGGCGAGCTCGTTGACCCAGTACTCCCCCGGAGGTGGGCCCTCTGGACCCCCGAACGCCTTCACCGCGGCCTCGAACTCGACCATCGTGTGCTCGTAGGCGCCGCGAAGTCCACTCGAGTTCGCGAGGGAGGTCTCGATGAGCGAGGCGCGGACCGACCCGAAGCTCAGGACCTCGTTCTTCCGACCATCGAAGGGGCTCGTCAGGGCATGGACGAAGGCTTCGAGGGTCTCCATCGGCTGGGACCACAGGACGGGGTCGACGATCTCGGGACGGGCTGTGGTGGTCGGGCTGCTCGACGGCAGGGTCGGGTCCTTCGCGGGAAAGATCGAGTGACGGGCCACGGCTTCCGCGTCTTCCACCACGGTCCGAATCCCCTCGTCGGAGAAGTCTGTCGATGCCTGGAATCCGGTGGCGGTCTTGCCTTCGCGGGAACGGAGCAGACGAATCCCGTATCCCTCGGTCACGATCGGCCCACGCGTAAGCTCGACCACGGAGCCGTTGAGGTGGATTTCGTACCGGCGGATCCGTTCGGCGAACACCTCCCAGGGCTCGGGTGCGCGGATCCGGTCCGCGACCCGAAAGGCGGCATCTCCCGAGGGAACGGAGGGAATCATGCCGGCCCCACCACGGCGGTCGAGAGGAGGTGGGCCCCGCCGGTGCCGACCGGCAGAAGGTCCGTGTGGCCCTTTCCACAGTAGCCCGGTTCGATCCAGAAGTCCGGGGCTCTGGCCACTCCCCGGACGTCCCGCAGAAAGTCGAGCACCTGGCCCGAGAGCGCCATCGACCGGACCAGGTCCGTCACTTTGCCGTTCTCGATCCGGCGGCCTTTCTTCACCTTGAGCTGCATCCGGCCCCCGAGGGGGTCTTCGATGCCGCTCGACCCCCGTTCGAGCAGCACGCCGTTCTTGGTCTCCGCGATCAGTTCCTCCACGGTCCAATCGCCCGGCTCGACGTAGGTGTTCGTCATCCGAACGAAGGCCCGGCTCAGGAAGTCGGCCCGGCGGGTGTTCCCGGTGGCGTGGGCGTTGAGCAGGGAGGCCGTCTCGCGGTCGTGGAGGGCTCCGACGAACCGGCCGCCTTCCACGAGGAGGGTCTTCTGGCCGGGATGGCCCTCGTCGTCGAAGTAGATCGACCCCCATCCCCCGGGGAATGAGCCGTCATCCACGATGGTGAGCTCCTCAGGCCCGACCGTCTGGCCGAGGATGGGCTTGAGGTAGGAGCGGTCCCGAACGAACTGGTCGGCCTCCGTCCCGTGGCCGAACGATTCGTGGGCCAGGAGACCGGCCACGCTCGCATCCAGGAGGACCTCCATCTCGCCCGTCGGTGGGGCTTTGGCGTGGAGAAGGTCGATCGCGTCCTGGCTCACCTGCCGTACCGATTCTTCGGTCAGGAAGTCGAAGAGCTCGCGACCCCCCACCCCTCCCCTCCCCAGGAAATCGAACTCCACATTGCCGTTCTCCATCGCGATCGGGATCACCGTGGCCCGAACCCTGGAGATCGTCTGAAAGCATCGGGCGCCGGCCGTGTTCGCGTAGACGCGCTGGTCATCGGCCCAGCCCAGGGCGACCCGGCATTCTCGAACCCCATGGACCGAGGTCGCCCAGCCGAGGATATCGTGGCCCAGCCGCGCCAGTCCGTCCATCCCGAGCTCGCTCACCGGGTGAGCGGGCGCCGTCGCCCACTCCTTCGTGGTCGTCGTGGACTCTCCCGGGGGAGGCGCTTGCGACGAGATCGCTTCGAGCGACCGTTGAACGGAATCGCCGACGACGGAGAGGGCGCCGAAGTCGAGGGCGCTGCACGCCGCCTCGACCCAGCGGGTACCCGCCCAGGCTCGCACCACGGCCCCCTGAAGCCTTGGCTGTTCCTGCGGGGTGGTCGAGCGACGCTCGACCAGGATGCCTTCTCCGCTCCTCCGCTCGGCCATTACCTCGGCGAACGGGCAGCGGGGACCGAGGCGGGTCAGGAGCCGCTCGAGGTCCGGCTCATGGTCCCGCAGGTCGGCCATGGTGCCGCGGGAACGTAGGTGGGGGTCTTATACTGTCCGCTCGGACATCGAGGAGCTGGGTCTCGAGCAACCCCCACCACCACGATATAGGGCCTAGCGGTTGTGCGCGGCCGTGCCGACCAAGACCGCGCCCCGAGAGTTCGGCCTGATCGGATTCGACCACGTCGACATCCGAGTGAAGGACCGAGTGAAGGCGACTCGCTTCTTCGTCGAGCAGCTCGGCATGGACGTGATCGGAGAGGGGCCCGACCACACCTTCCTCCTCTTTGGGGACCAGGTCCTGGGCTTGTGGGACGCGAAGGACGGGAGTCCGACGGGCGGGATCGACCACATCGCCCTGCGAGTGGCCGAATGGACCGGTCTACGGAGCCGGGTTGGACGCGCCCGGGTGACGATTACCGGCGAGAAGGAGCGGGAGGATTCCCGCTCGCTCTACCTCCGTGGCCCGGAGGGGCTCCGGATCGAGTTGGTCTGGAGACCGGACCCCCACGCCCACCATTGCTCGCACCCCACCCCGATTCCCCCGCCTCCTCCGGAAGAGGAGGAAACGTAGGCCTACTTTCGGTTCGGGCGACGTGCCGTAGCCGTTAGGGTTGGGACCGGCGACAACCAGGCCGAGTACTTCGCCTCGTCCCCGTGCACGATGCGATGGAAGAGAGCCATGATCTCCTGGGTCACCGGGCCAGGGCTCGACGCGCCGATCGGGAAGTGCCCTATCTCCTTGACCGGGGCGAGTTCCGCGTAGGTGCCGCTGAAGAACGCCTCGTCGGCCGTCAGCAGCTCGTTCACCGAGACTAGCTTCTCCACGACCGGGTAGCCGAGGTCGCGAGCCATCTGGATGACGGAGTCGCGCGTGATCCCGAGCAGAATGTCGGACTCCAGTCCCGGCGTATAGACCGTGCCCTTCCGGACTACGAAGATGTTCTCTCCAGTTCCCTCGGCCACGTAGCCGTGCGAGTCGAGCAGGATCGCCTCCTCATAGCCGTCCTGCTGGGCGTCGACCCCGGCCAGGTAGCTGCTGAGGTAGTTTCCTGCGGCCTTCGCGAACGACGGCAGAGCATCGGAGTGCGGCTTACGGAACGGCGATATCTTCGCACGGACGCCGTTCTCGGAACCCGTACCGAGATACTTCTTCGCCGGGATGGCCGCGACCATCAGCGAGACCTTGCCGGAGGTGTTCTTCACTCCCAGGCCTGGGTCGCCACGGTACACCAGGGGCCGAATGTACGACGGAATGATCCCGTTCGCCGCCTGGGTTTCGAGGATCGCACGCTCGATCTGCTCGGCGGAGAAGGGGATGGTCATGTGATAGACCCGGGCTGAGGCGATGAGTCGGGCCACGTGCTCTTTGAGGCGGAAAATCGCCGGTCCGAGGGCGGTCGGGTAGGCCCGAATCCCTTCGAAGACGCTGACTCCGTAGTGCAGCGAGTGGTTCAGCACGTGCACCTTGGCGTCGGCGAAGTCGACCAAGCGTCCGTCCATCCAGACCTTCTTGCCCTCCATCGCGATCACGGTGTGCGCCTCTCGGGGGTTCGGGGAAAACCCGAACTGACACTCCACAGCATGATTCTTGGGATAAGCCCTCTCCCTTCCGAAAACCGGCAACCGCACACTCCGTTGGCCTTCGGGTCGACATTTAGCTGAAATGAGGCATCTGGGGCTCGTCAGTCGTCCACTCCCTTCTCGGACGGGACCTGTCCTCTCGAGCATCCCTCCTCGGGGGGGCCCGGCCTGCTTTGGACGGCCAGCCGGATCTCGCCCCAGTTCAACGATCCACCACGAGCGTATCCACATATACATATGCATATGCACACTAAGCCGGGGGAAGGACGCGTTCTCCCGCTAGGTTGCCTTAGACCTCGCAGATCCACAGTGGTTGATCGAACGACTCGGCCATGCCGGGCGCTCCGAGGGGACTCACGGAGGGGAACCCAGCGAACTGATGTCTGAGTAATGACTAAAGCGCAACATAAGCTCCTAAAGCTGGCCAGGGGGTTGATCGCGCCGATCGCGTGGTCGCTGCCTCATCTCGGGCCCCGGCGCCTAGCGAGGAAGCGCGCTCGGGTGAGGAGCTCGCAGGGTTGGATGGTGGCTGGCCCAAGCTACGCCGTCCAGGGTGCGACGTGCAATCGACCCTGGGTTGGGGGGACAGGGTTCCAAGCTCACCATCCCTGCCTGAGCCTGACCGGTCAAACGCTTGGGCCCTCAAGAGGGCAAATCCGGGCCAGTTTAGGGGATCTGGACGGAAAACCCCCCCTTTGAGACGCAAAAGAGGCTCCGGGAGCCCCTTTTGGCTGCGTATAACTCCTGTTATCCGACCCTCCGTCAGAAGGCTCCCAAGCCTCTCGCAGGGAGCTGGACTCTCAATGGTGATTTCGTAACTGTTGATACGTTACTTTGAATTCTGTGGTGTCGATTTGTTATGACAGGTGATTTCAGTCGACAGCGCGGCTGGTGGAGCTCTCAGTTGGGCCGATCGAACGCGGGCTGGGTGTGAGAACCATGTCTCTAAGCGTCGGACTTGATTAGCGCAAGTGCGAAGCGTTACCTAGATATCTTTGTATCCTTTTGTTTGACGCGAGTGACCTTGAATCTCCACTTTCCCCAGGCGTGTGGGCCATCCATCGTGAAGACCTCGTCACAGCCGTTTGCCTCGAGAGCCCCTAGCATCTCCAAAACGTGAGGGACGGCCCGGATCTCTGCCTTCATAAGGTGCCTCCCGACCTCCTCGGTCGCCCGACTGTCTATCGGGAGGACGGTGATTTTACGGCGCA
>DASPQC010000049.1:0-9026 GCA_035625165.1 Thermoplasmata archaeon
TCGATGTAGTCGTGCTTTCCCGGCGTCTCCCGACCGAGTCCCAGGTGGCGTCGAACCGCCTTGAACAGGATGTCGTTCAAGAGGGTCGACTTGCCGCTCCCCGAGACGCCCGAGAGGCCGACGAACAGACCGAGCGGGATCCTCACATCGTCCCCCTGGAGGTTGTGCTCGCGCGGCCCGTGTACGACCAGCCACCGGGTGGCCGGCGGGGCGCGGTGGTCGGGGAGGACGATCGACCGTCGCCCGGAGAGGAACTCCGCGGTGAGCGAACGCGGCGTGCCCCCGATCCGGTCGGGTGGTCCGGCGTAGAGCACCTCCCCACCGAGCACGCCGGCGCCGGGCCCCAGGTCCACCAGCCAGTCCGACTCCCGCATCGTCATCTCGTCATGCTCCACGACGAGCAGGGTGTTGCCGACGTCCCTCAGCGTCTTCAAGGTCGAGAGGAGACGCGCGTGGTCCCGTGGATGGAGCCCGATCGACGGCTCGTCCAGGATGTAGAGGACCCCGACGAGACCGGAGCCGATCTGAGTCGCCAGCGCGATTCGCTCGGCCTCGCCACCGGAGAGCGTACCGGAACCTCGATCGAGCGTGAGGTAGGTGAGCCCGACGTTCTCGAGGAACCCGAGGCGGGCCCGGATCTCCTTCACCACCTGGCCCACGATCTGGACGTCCCGGTCCGCAAGGGAGAGCTGTCGGAACATCTCGGCCGACTCCGTGACCGTCATCGCGGCGACGTCGGCAATCGACCGACTCTCGACCGTCACCGCGAGGCTCGCCGGTTTCAGACGGCGGCCCTGGCAGGAACGGCAGCGGACGAACGACATGAACCCGAGGTAGTACTCCTTCGCCCCCTCGCTCTTGGTCGTCCGCCAGCGGCGTTCGACCGCGGCGACCAGGCCCTCACGGAGCCAGCCCCCCATCCACCAGTGGGCCGGGCCCCGAGCCACCGGGCCCAGGTTGCGGTCCGACCCGTACATGAGGGCCTTCCAACCCTTCTCGGAGAGCTCGCGGACCGGGCGGCGGGGGTCGTAGCCGAAGGCCGCCCCGAACCGTTCGAGGGCGCTCGACTCCGGGGTGAGCCCCCAGACCGAGATCGCGCGGACGAGCGGCTTCTCCTTGTCCGGGATGATCCGCTCCGGTTCTGCGTGAAGGGTCGCCCCGATACCGGAGCATTCGGGACAGGCCCCCATCGGGTTGTTGAACGAGAACATTCGCGGGGTCAGCTCCTCGATCGAGAAGCCGCACTTCGGACAGGCACGACGGCTCGAGAACGTCTCCCGCGCCCCGTTCGACCGTCGGAGGATGACGAGTCCATCCCCCAGCTCGCGGGCCAGCGTCACCGACTCGGCGAGCCGGCTCGCCTCCCCTTCCCCGACGTCGAGCGAGTCGACCACCACCTCGATCGTGTGCTTCTTGTTCTTCTCGAGGCGGACCTCGGCGCCCGGGAGTCGGACCTCGACCCCGTCCAGGACGAACCTCCGGTGCCCGGCCTTGCGGAGACGCTCGAGCACCTCGCGGTGTTCGCCCTTCTTCCCGCGCACGACCGGCGCGATCAGGTCGACCTTCTCGCCCCGCGCCCGCGCGGTGACCGCGTCCACGATCCGGTCGACGGACTGGGGGGCGATCTCCTCGCCGTCGTTGGGGCAGTGCGGGACTCCGATCCGAGCGAACAGGAGGCGAAGGTAGTCGTACGTCTCGGTGACCGTCCCGACGGTCGACCGGGGGTTCCGGCTCCCGGCGCGCTGCTCGATGGCGATCGCCGGCGAGAGGCCCTCGATCGCGTCGACGTCGGGCTTGTCCATCTGGCCGAGGAACTGGCGGGCGTAGGCCGAGAGGCTCTCGATGTACCGACGCTGCCCTTCGGCGTAGAGGGTGTCGAAGGCGAGGGACGACTTCCCCGACCCGCTCACCCCGGTGACGACGATGAACTTCCCTCGAGGAAGGTCGAGGGAGATGTTCTTGAGGTTGTGTTGGCGCGCGCCACGGACCCGGATGGCGTCGGACGGTTCCGGCATGCGGACCCCTACGCGGGCAGGAGGGTCTGGACCGTCTCCACCAAGCGGTCGAGCACGTGCGCCTGGACCTTGGCGCCGAGCTCGGGGTTCGCGTCGCGGGTGTCGCCGATGACGCTCTCGGGCCAGTCCGCCTCCGAGGGGCTGCCCGGAACGAACGGGCTGTGCCGGTACTCGACCGAGGGCCGGGCCGACCCGACCGTCTCGGGCGCGAGCGCCATCACGCGGGACGTTTCGAGCAGCCCCGCGTGGCCGTCGGTCGGCGGCGAGAGTTTCCCCCGGAGCTCGTAGACGAAATCGTAGTCGGAGAGGACGACCACCTTGAGACGGGGATGCTCGCGCATCGCGAGCTCGGCCGCCTCCCGTAGGGCGCCCATGTGGCCGCGCTCGGCGTGCCCCGAGATGATCAGCAACCGGCGGACCCCCTGACGCCCGAACTCGGAGAGGACCCCGGCCACGTGCGTCTCCAGCTGGGCGAGGGTGAGGGAGACGGTGCCGGGGAACCGTCGCGCCCCCGGGGTCGAACCGTAGGGGATCGTGGGGGCAACGAGGGCGTCCAGTCGCTCCGCCAGCTGGAACGACGTGACCTCCGCCTGGATCTGGTCGGCGCCGAGAGGCAGCTGGGGTCCGTGCGACTCGAGCGCACCGACCGGCAGGATGATGAGCGGATTCGTGCGCAGCCGGCGTTCGAACGACCGGGAATCGAGGTCGGCGAGGCGGTGGGAGGGGCTCACGATGCGACCAGCACGACCTCGGTATTTAACGCGGGGCAAGAGGTCTGGAAACGGGGACTGGAGAAGGAGAGGGGAGCGAGCGCCTTAGGCTCTCGCGCTCTTCCGAACGGCCTTTTTCCCCGGAGCGGCGCGGTCGACCGCCGGCGCCTCATTACCGGGGCCGGCGGGCGGCGCGACTTTCCGGCGCGCCGCACTCCCTTTTCCCTTGCCGGGTTCCGCCGTAGGTGACCCGGTCTTCCTTCCGTCCCGCTTCTGCACGGCGGGAGTCTTGGCCTTCGCGCCGGCTTTCGCCCGCTCTTCGCGGGTGGGACACGCCGGGTTGATGCAGAGGGTCCACGGCGGCCGGCCGGCCTCGATCGCCGTCACGACCGGAGCTCGGCAGACCGGGCAGGGCGGCTGGTCCTTCTCGAGCTTACCGCGCTGCGGCAGCGGGTAGGTGACTCGGCACGTCGGGAAGCCCGAACAGCCGACGAACCGCTTGCCGGCGAAGGAGTAGCGGATGTGGAGGGGGCTCCCGCAGCTCGGGCAGACCCCGATGCGGAAGGCGCGGTGGTGCTCCGGGCAGTCGGGGTTGATGCAGTAGAGCTCCGGGCGCTGCCCGCGGAAGACGATCTTCACCCGCGGCACCTTGCAGGTTCCGCAGAGGAAGTCGGGCGCGGGCTCGATGAAGCCGGCCGCCGGGAGGGCGTAGGTGACCGTGCAGGTGGCCGGGTTGTTCACGCACTGCACCCAACGGGCCCCGCGGGGGCTTCGGGCCAATCGGAGGGCCCCGCCGCACTTGACGCAGGGGCCGACGAAATGCTGGCGGTCGAGCGCTCCGGTGAGCGTTTGGTGGACGCCGCGCTCGTTGGCGGCGAGCAGGTGGTACGCGTCGCGGAGCATCTCCCGCGACTCCGCGATGACCTCGGCCTTCGGCTTCTTCGACTGGGCAACCGCCTCCATGTCCTCCTCGAGGCGGTGGGTCATCTCCGGCCGGGTGATCACCGGTGCGTGCGCCTTCAGCGCCTCGGTGACGGCGATGCCGGTCGAGGTTGGCTCGAGCTGGCGCTGGCTCACGTAGTGTCGGTCGAACAGCTTCTGCAGCACGTCGTGCCGCGTGCTCTTCGTGCCCAGCCCGAGCCGCTCCATCTCCTGGATGAGAGAGCCCTGGGTGTAGCGTCGGGGCGGCTTCGTCTGGTCCTCGAGGAGGTCGACCGAGGTCACCTTCACCGTCTCGCCGACGGAGAGCGGCGGCATCGGGGACTCCTCGGGCTGCGAATAGGGATAGATGCGATACCAGCCGGGGTCGATGAGCTGCTGACCCTTCCCTTCGAACCGTTCGCCGTGGACCTCGACCGCGGCCGTGCGGGTGCGGCCCACCGCGTCGGGGGCGAGCGTGGCCAGGAACCGTCGGACGATGAGCTCGTAGACCTTCGCATGCTCAGGCCGGAGCTTCTTCGGGTCGACCGCCCCCGTGGGATAGATCGGAGGATGGTCGGTCGTCTCCGTGCGACCACGCGTCGGGCGGAACGACGGCTGGGCCAGTACGAACTCGGCCGCCGGGCCGAGCGGCCCGTCGCGGAACTTCTCCACGATCGTTCGGAGCCCGAGACCCCGGGGGTAGACCGTGTTGTCGGTCCGTGGATAGCTGATGAGTCCCTGGGTGTAGAGGTCCTCGGCGATCCGCATCGCGAGCGCGGCCCCGAGGCCGAGTCGGGTCGCTTCGGCGACAAAGAGGGTCGTGGAGAACGGGACCGGGGGGCGGCGTCGGGTCTCCTCCTCGAGAAACTCTCGGACGGTCCCCGAGTGGGCTCCCTTCACCCTGGCATAGACCCGTTCCGCGTCGTCCTTTCCCTCGAAGACCCCGTGAGCGTGGTGAAGACGGAACGGCTCGCCGTCCTTCTCGGCCGTCGCGACGATCTCCCAGAACGGCTTCGGCTCGAACTCCTTGATCGCCTGGTCCCGCTCGACCAAGAGGGCGAGGGTCGGGGTCTGCACCCGCCCGACCGAGAGGAAGCCCCGGCCGCGCTGGCCGGCGGTCAGGGAGAGGTAGCGGGTGAGCAACGCTCCCCAGACGAGGTCGATCTCCTGGCGGGCCTCGGCCGCCTCGGCGAGGGCGCGGTCGACCTCCTGGAGGTGGTGGAAACTCTGCTCGATCTCGTCGCGGGTGAGCGCGCTGTACCGGGCCCGTTTCACCTCGATCCGCGGGTTCACCTGAAGAAGCAGCTCGAGGCACTCGAGCCCGATCAGCTCGCCCTCGCGGTCAAAGTCGGTCGCGAGGATGACGCGGTCGTGGTGGCGGACGAGCGACTGGAGGGCACGCACGATCCCGCCCTCGGTGACTCGCTTCTCGGGGGGCGTCTCGAGGAGCGTCGGGAGCCCGGCGAGGCTCCATTGCCGGTGTTCCGCGGGGTAGTCGAGCTCGACGATGTGACCGCGGAGGCCCACCACCGCGAACGGCCCTTCGGGTCGCTCGAACTCGAAGACGTTCGTCCCGGCGACGCGGCTCCGTTTCATCCGGCCGTCGGAAAGGACGATGGCGATCCGGAGTGCGGTGTTGAACTTCTCGGTAACGACGAGCGTGCGGCCCACGAGACTTGCGGAAGGCGGCGTCGCGTAGATAAGCCCCCGGGGCGAAGGGCGTGGTGTGCGCCGCTCGAACGTGAGCGCGCGCGTTCGGTCCCACCGCCGCGAGGCCCATCCTTTATAGCTCGTGCGGGGTCGGGGGGCCCGGCGCCGCGGTAACTCAGTTTGGGAGAGTGCAAGACTGAAGATCTTGAAGCCGCCGGTTCAAGCCCGGCCCGCGGCATTCCCTCTCGCGTCGTGCGCGGGAAGGCGAGGATGAGGTAGAGACAAGTGCATCCTCGGAGTGGGGGCTCCGATGAGCCCTGAGCCGCAGGCTCCCCCCGCCCGGAGGTACGCTCGACTCCGGCCGGGAGCCACGCCGGATGAGCCCGGCGCATCGGTCGTCCCGGACGACGGGATGTGCCTGTCGGCGTTCCTCGTCCTCCGGCCAGTGGGACGCGCCGGCGAGGTGTTGATGGGGCGGATCAACCCCGAAGCCCCGTGGGCGTGGATCGGGGGACTCGACCCCCAGCGAGTGGCCCGAATCGGCGCTCGGTGGATGCTCCCCTCGAGTCAGCTCCTCCTGTTCGAGTCGCCGGTCGACGCGGTTCGGCGCATCGTCCACGAACAGCTCGAAACCTCCCTCCCCGACCTCCGCGGGCCGGTCGTGTTCTCCGAGGCGTACCGCCGGGAGGGCTCGGAGAAGCGCGACCCTCACTGGGACCTCCACTTCGTGTTCGAGGGCCGGTGGCCGGAGGCCCGGTTGCCGAAGTCGACCGCCTTCCGCGAACTCGCGTTCGTCGACGTGGCCCGGACGCCGCGGGCCGATATTGCCCGGTCCCAGGCCGATGTGCTCGAGCTGCTCGGGCTGATCCTCCCGGCGTGACCGGGCGGCCTATCGCTTCGGGACGAACCAGATGTCCGTGATCGAGTACTTCGGGTTCGGGTCGAAACGGGCCACGACCGGCATCCCGACGTAGAGCTCGGACTCGACCGCGTCCTTCAAGCGGACGAGGAGGAGGCTCCCCGCCCCATCGAACTCGATGAGGGCCAGGTTGTAGGGCGTCTCGTGGAGGAACGCTTCGCCTCCGAAGTGGCAGGTGGTCCACGAGTGCACGCGTCCCTCGGTCGGGAGGTCGAGCCACGTGGTCGGCGATCCGCAGACCATGCAATGGGCCCGGGGGGTCGCATAGACGAACCCGCATCCCTTCTTCGAGCAGCGCGAACCCTTGAGCCGTCCCTCGGCGAGGCCGAGGAAGAAGGGCGAATCCTCGGCGTAGCTGTGGACGTACTGGATCGAGTAGGGGGACCGGACGATGAGACTCTCAACGCCCTCGGCGTCGCGGAACACGGCGGCGCCGCTCTTCTCGAGCTCCTCCTGGACCTCCCGGAACCTCGTAAACGAACGAGGACGCGCGGTCATCGGAACCCTCGCTCGAGGACGGAGACGGTGACGGAAGAGCCGGTCCCGGCGTGGCTGTGGATCGCGCCCCGCCGGGGGTGGGGGAGTTGGAGGGCCGGGTCGCGGAAGTGGCGGGGGACCGTCTCCTGGAGCTGCCAGAAGGCGAAGACGGCCTGCATGAGCCCGGTCGCGCCGACCGGGTGGCCGCACGCGATGAGGCCACCGGACGGGTTCACGGGGATCGTGCCGGCCCGCGGGGTGGGGAAACCGTAGTCGATCCCCTTCAGGAAGGGGTCGCCTCGCTCGACGAACGAGTACCCTTCACCGTACTTGCAGAGGCCGAGGTCCTCGTAGGTCTGGATCTCGCTCGAGGCGTAGGCGTCGTGGAGCTCGATGAAGTCGATTTCTCGGTTCGGGTCGGTGATCCCGGCCATCCGGTACGCCTCGAGGCCGGCCGAACGGCCGGCCCGGAACGAATGTACCCCGGGATAGGGTAGGTGGGCGTAGTCGGAGGCCTTCTCGTGGGACATCAACGGCACCTTTCCGAACGGCCGGTCGGCGAGCCGCATCGTGTCCGTCCCGCACCCCACCCCGATGACCTCGACCGGGCGGTCCGTGAATTCCCGGGCCCGGGCCTCGTCGCACAGCACGGCGACCGCGGCCCCGTCCGACATCGTGCAGATCTGCTCGCGGGTCAGAGGATAGCTGATCATCTCGGACTTGAGCACGTCGTCCACGGTGAGCCGCTTCGGGTACTGGGCGTAGGGATTGTGGAGCGCGTTGAGGTGGTTCTTGACCGACACCATGCTCATGATGCGACTCCCTTCCGCGATCGCGAGCCGCTGGGCCTCCCGCTCGTCCTTCACGTGAGCGAATCGTCCGAGGCGGAGATACTCGTAGATGTGACGCACGACCATCAGCGCGTAGTAGCCGGTGTAGAAGCCGCCCAAGGGAAAGTCGAAGTTGGTGTCGGAAGCGAGCGCGATGAACTCGTTCCCCTTCCACGTCGGCACCCGGCTCATCGTCTCGTACCCCGCGGCGAGGCAGACGTCCATCCGCCCGCTGGCGACCGCCTCGTAGGCGGCCTGGAAGCATTCGCCCCCCGTGGCCCCTCCCCATTCGATGCGGACCGAGCCCTTCGGGTTCATGCCGAGATAGTCCTGGACCATGCTCGCCGCCTTGAGCTGCCGCGAGAAATGGTCGGAGAAGTAGGAGATCCGGGTGCCGTCGATCCGGTCGGCGGTCAGGTTGGGGGCGTCCTTGAGCGCGTAGTCGTAGGCGCGCTTCACCATCAGCCGGAAGTCCATCGCCGGGTGCGCCTTTGCGAACTTCGTCACCCCCCCGGTGACCATGTAGACCCTTCGGCCCTTCTTCCTCGGTGTTGGGCGGCGGGCCGGCGCAACCGACCGTCGTGCGGACCCTGCCTTCGAACGTGCGGGCATCGCGGTTCCTCGGCGCGGCCAGACACGTCCCCTTCATAACATTCGCACGAAGCGACCCGGGCCGACGAAGTCGTTTTGCGCTCCGATTCGCTGGTCGCATCATGCCGCGACCCCGCGCGAAGCGCGACCTCCTATCGGTCGCCGACGTCGTAAGTGACCTCCCCGAGCTCCTCCGCCGGGCGACCCAATTGAAAGCCGAGCGCCGGCGCGGCCTCCTCCGTCCGACCCTTCGCGGGAAGAACCTCGCGATGATCTTCGAGAAGCCGTCGACCCGGACCCGGACCTCGTTCGAGGTCGCGATGCACGACTTGGGCGGCGAGGCGCTCTACCTCTCCTCGAAGGACCTCCAGCTGGGCCGCGGGGAGACGATCGCCGACACGGCGCGGGTGCTCTCGCGGTACGTCGACGGCGTCGTCTACCGCGCCTTCCGCCACACCGACATGGTCGAGCTGGCCCGCTGGGCCACCGTCCCGGTGGTGAACGCGCTCGACGACCTCGAGCATCCGTGCCAGATCACCGCCGACCTTCTCACGATGCACGAACGCTGGAACGGGCGCTTCCGCGGGCGCCGACTCGCCTGGGTCGGGGACGGAAACAACGTGCTGCACTCCCTCCTCCTGGGCTCGGCGGCGGTCGGCCTCGACCTCGTGTGCGCGATCCCCGAACGGTACCGACCGCGCCCAGAGGTGGTGACGGCCGCCCAGGAGATCTGCCAGTGGTCGAAAGGGAACGTTTCGTTCACGACCGATCCCCGCGAGGCGGCCCGGGACGCCGACGCGCTCTACACCGACGTATGGGTCTCGATGGGCGACGAGAGCGAACAGGCCGCCCGGGAGTCGGCCTTCCGGGGGTACCGGATCGACGACGCGCTGGTGGCGCTCGCGAAGCCGGA
>DASPQC010000050.1:0-36081 GCA_035625165.1 Thermoplasmata archaeon
GCCGACAGGGCGCCGCCGCCCTTCGCGGAGCCATCGAGCTTCGTGAGGACGACACCTGTGAGGCCGACCGCCTTGTGGAAGGCCTCGGCGCTCCGCCCCGCCGTCTGGCCCATCGCGGCGTCCAGTACGAGGAAAACTTCCTCCGGCTGAACGACCGCCCGAACCCGCTTCAGCTCCTCGATGAGGTCGGCGTCGAGCCCGCTCCGCCCGGCGGTGTCGACCATGACCGCGAGGTGCGGGGGAAACCGCTCGAGGGCTTCCCGGCAGATGACCTCCGCCCGGCGCTCGTTGCGGTTCGCGTAGAACTCCGCTCCGACCTTCTTCGCGATCTGCTCGAGCTGGTCGACCGCCGCGGGACGGTGGACGTCCGCCGCCACGAGGCCGACCCGCACTCCTCTCTTCTGGAAGTAGCGGGCCAGCTTTCCTGCCGTGGTCGTCTTCCCCTGGCCGAACAGCCCGGCGAGGAGGATCCGCTTTGGCTTCACGTCGAACGGCCGGTCCTTGCCCAGGATGCCGCGGATCTCCTCGTAGATGATGCGGACAAGGAAGTCGCGCAGGCTCGCGCCCGCCGGCGGCTTCTCTTCGGTAGCCCGCCGTCGCACCCGCTGGGTGAGGTCGAGGGCGAGCTGGACGTTGACATCGGCCTGCAGGAGCGCCCGCTGGATGTCCCGGACGACCTCGGCGAGGAGCGCCTCGTCGACCGCGCCCCCGCGCGCGATCTTCTGAAGGACCCCGCGGAGGGACTTCCCGAGCGAATCGAGTACCATCGGACTCCGTGCGGCGACCCGAACCGAGAACGCAACGTCTATAAGTGGAGGCCGTCGCGCGGCCGCGCCCCTCGCTACGGTGTCGTCACGGAAACTTCGGCAGCAAGCGTCTTAAGAATCCGGCGGGGTCGATCGATGGTGCATTATGTCCGCTCCCGCGACGGCCGCTCCGAAGCCGACCCCTCCGAAGCTGAACCCCGTCCGGGTGCCGATCCCGGAGGAATCGGTCGCGGCGCGGACGAACGACTTCCGGGAGGTTTTGCACGCCTACTCGAAGGAGCAGGCGGTCCTCGAGGCGAAGCGGTGCATCCAGTGCCGCCGGCCCTGGTGTGTCGAAGCCTGCCCGATCACCCAGGACTGCCGGGAGTACATCCGCCTGGTCGCTGCCGAGGACTGGGACGGCGCGGCCCGGGTGACCCTGCGGGAGAACCCGCTCGCCACCACGCTCTGCAAGGTCTGCTACCACTACTGTGAGGAGTCCTGCGTCGTCGCGAAGAAAGGGGTCCCGATCGCGATCCGCCAGCTGAAGCGGGCCTCGCTCGAGTACGGGAAGAGTGACCTCGCCTACGTCCCGTCGAAGCCGAAGCACCAACGGGTCGCCGTGGTCGGAGCTGGACCGGCAGGCATCATGGCCGCCTGGGAGCTCGGCGTCCGCGGCTACTCAGTTACCGTCTTCGAACAGGAGCAGCGGGTGGGAGGGCTCATCCAGACCATTCCGGCCTACCGGATGACCGACGCCGACGTCCAGGTCGACATGAGGAGGTTCCGGGGCCTCGACGTGACGATCGTGCGGGGAACGAAGGTCGGCCGTGCGTTCCCGCTGAAGAAGCTCCTCGAGGACGGATACGAGGCAGTGTTCGTCTCGATCGGCACGCCCAGTCACCGTCGGCTCGGTGTGCCGGGAGAGGACCTCCCCGGAGTCCTTCCGGCACTCCAGTTCCTCAAGGACGTCAACACCGACGTCCCGGTCTCGGTCGGGAAAGAGATCCTGGTGGTGGGCGGCGGCGACGTGGCGATGGACTCGGTCCGCAGCGCTCTTCGAAAATCCCAGGGCGGCCGGGTGACCCTCGTCTATCGGCGGAGTCGGGAGGAGATGCCCGCCGACCCCGAGGAGGTCCACGGCGCCGAGTCGGAGGGGATTCGATTCCAGTTCCTACGTGCCCCGGTGAAGGTCGAGGGGACCACCCACGTCACCGGGCTCACCGTGCAGGCGATGGAGCTCGGCCCGCCGGACGCCGGTGGCCGCCGGACTCCCGTCCCCATCCCGGGGTCGGAGGAGACGATCCCGTGCGACACGCTGATTGTCGCCGTGGGACAGAAGGCAGACCTGGAGGGATTCGGTCCCGAGCTCGACCTCAAGGTCACCTCTCAGGGCTGGCCACAAGGGAAGGGAGCAGGGTTCGCGACCGCGATTCCGGGCGTCTTCGCGGCCGGTGGACGGTCGGTCGTCTACGCGATGGGCACTGCGACCGAGGTGGCGGACGCGATCGATGCGTACCTCGCGAAGAAGCGCGGGGAACCGACGGGCCCGAGACCCGACCCATTCGGCGGAGAAGCGGGCTTCCACAAACCGGCCGGGTACACGCAGCCGATCCGCGTGTAGCGCGCCGGCTGCGCCAGCGCCCGGACCCAACCTTTTTCTGAGGTCCGCAACCTCCTTCCTGTCACATGCGGGCGGGCCGGAGGCATTCTCGGCGGGCGGTCGCCCTCGCCTTCTGGGTCGGGGCTCTCGTACTGCTCGCGGTCCCAACCCTCCCCGCGGTCGGAGCCTCGCCGGTTACGTCGAGCTCGCCGGTCAGTCCGCCGAGCGCTCCGGCGAGCGCGTCCGAGTTCCCCGCCTACTATGGCGACAGCTTTCCGGTTCGTGCGGGGTACCTGAGCGAGGTTGCCGGCGGCGCCTCCGACGTCGCTCCGCTGGAAGGGATGCAGCTCGTGGAGCTCACCTTCAAGGCCCGCGACCCTTCGTTCTTCGAACCTGCGGCTCCCGGTAGCCCTCCCCTCTCCTGGACCCAGATCGCCGACCGCTGGGGGCTGACGAGCGAGGAGTACGCCGCCGTCGCGCAGTACTTCGAGAACGCAGGACTGTCGGTGGTCCATGTTTCCGCGGACCGCCTCTCCCTCACCGTAGCGGGACCAGCGGCCGCCGTAGGTCGAGCGTTCGGGACTGAGATCCTGGTGGGGAGGTTCGACGGGAGCCTGGTCACGTTTCCCTCTCAGCCTCCGGCACTGCCCGCTGCTCTCGAGGACCTCGTCGCCGGCGTCGCAGGGCTGAGCTCAGGGGTTGACCAGTTCACCCTTCCTCTCATCGACCCGACGCCCTCCGTCGGGTCGACCGACCTCGTGACCCCGGGGATCGCGCGACAGATCTACTCGGTCTCCTCGCTCTACAACGTGTCGGGGGGGGTGAGCCAGTACCCCACGCACGAGGCGATCGCCCTCCTGCTCTGGGGCGACGGCTACGCCCCTTCGGACCTCTCGACGTTCTTCGCCACCTACTACCCGAGCTCCTTCCCAGCCGTGAGCTGGGCCGCCTATCCTGTCGACGGAGCTCCCTCACCAGGGCCGGGGGCCGTGAATGACCCCAGCCAAGCCCCGCAGGAGCTCACGCTCGACATGGAGTGGGCCGGTTCGCTGGCGCCCGGGGTGACGCTGGACGCGGTCTACGCGCCCGATGGTAGCTCCCAGAACAACTACTCGCCGACCGACGTCTCGATGATCGACGCGCTCAACGAAGCGGTCGGCCTACCGAACGTCCGCGTGGTCTCGATGTCGTTCGGGACCGCGGAGTCGACCGACGTGGGGCTGCGGGCCGGATTCGAATCGGCGTTCGCGGCGGGCTCCCAGCACGGGGTCACGTTCGTGGCGGCGACCGGTGACGATGGGGGCGACTCCTCCGCGTGTAACGGGGTGCTCCAACCGGACTACCCGGCGACCTCGTCCTACGTCCTCTCGGTGGGAGGCACGGCCGTCTCCCTCCAGCGCAATCTCCTGGGCCAGGTCACCGGATTCTCCGAGTCGGCGTGGCAGAAGGGAGGAGGCGGCTACTCGACCCAGTTCGCGGTCCCGGCGTGGCAACAGGGAGTTCCCTCCATCGTCGCCCACGGAGGCCGCGGTACCCCGGACGTCTCCGCGTCGTCCGCGCTGAACTTTCTCTACTACAAGGGTCAGACGTTGGAGGGCGCGGGGACGAGCTTCGCGACCCCGCTGTGGGGCGGGCTCGTCGCGGAGATGGACGCGCTCGCAGGGATCCCGCTCGGGTACGTGAGCCCGCGCATCTACGTGGTCGCGGAGGAGCAACCGACCGGGAAGAACGGCATCGGCCTGATGGACGTCACGACCGGCGGTAACTGCATCGCCCAAGCGACCACCGGGTGGGACGCGGCCACCGGTTGGGGTTCCCCGAGTGCGCTCCTGCTCTACGAGGACCTGACCGCGACGTTCGTGAACCTGACGGTGACCGCGAGCCCGATGCCCGTCGCGCCGGGGCAGTCGGTGACGGTCCATGCGGTGCTGACGAACCGCACGAGCGGCCAGCCGATCGCGGGAATTCCCATCGAGATCGACCTCGCGGCGGACACCTCGGTCGGCCCGTGTGTCGGGCAGTTCGCCAGCACCATCGTGAGTTCGAGCTCGCAGGGAACCGTCTCGGCCTCGCTCTCCGTTCCCGCGTGCTACCTCGGCGCGCACGCGATCGCGACCGTGACCGTAACGTCCCACGGCTACTACGGCCAGACGACGCTCTCCGTCCCCGTGAACCTCTTGGGGTTCGTGCCCGCGCTCGGCTTCATCGACAGCCCCCCCTACAATCTCGTGGCGTTCGTCGTGATCATGGCGGTGGCCATCACGATCGGTAGCGCTCTCGGGCGCCCGCCGAGAGGACGACGTCCCTCGTCGGCGCCCGTGGTCGTGCCTCCGGGGGCCTCGACGGAACGCGCCTCCGTGAGGACGATGTCGCCCCCCACCCCGTCCGTTCCACCTGTCCCTGGCCCTTCGACACCCCCGCCCGTAACTCTTCCGGCGAGCCCGACGGGCAGCTACGTTCCCTCGTCTCGTCCAGCGGGCCCGGCACCCATGAATCCCGGCTCGTCACCCTGAGCCGACGGCCGTTCGTACCCTGACTTCGCAGGTCGAATTGACAACCTCATAACCCAGACAACCTGTCGCGGGGTCGTGCCCGGAGCATCGGGGGATGCCCCGGACGGGGCGGTCCCGGTCGCGCTGTCGGGACCCGAGCGTTCGGTGCTGGCCGTGCTGAGAGCCCTCACCGACCTGCCGGTCGACGAGGAGGAGCTCGCCCGGCAGCTGGGACAGGGACTGGACGTCGTGCGGGGGAGCCTCCAGCGGCTCAAGTCGAAGGGCTTGGTCGTCGTCGAGGAGGAGCACGAGACTCTGCGTCACCTCACTCCGCGGGGCCAGGCGGCGGTCTCCAACGGCCTTCCGGAGCGACGCTTTCTGGACGCACTGGCGCGTCGTGGGTCGCTCACCCCGGACGAGGCGGGGGCCGAAGGGCTCTCGGAGGAGGAGAGGTCGGCCGCGATCGGGATCCTGCGCCGCCGCGGCCTCTTGGCGGACGGCCTCCCGTTCCGCTGGAGGGAGGGCGCAAGCCCTCCGGAAGGTCCCCTTCCCGAGGAGATCGTGCTCAAGCAGGTGGCGAACGAGGAGGAGCAGGTCGACGCCGCCGTGGTCGAGTCTCTCGAACGACGGGGCCTTGTGCGGACCGAGCACCGCTCCCGCAAGCAGTGGGCCCCTTCCGACGAGGGGCGCCGAATGCCGCTCGGCGGTGAGGGTCGAGAGCTACTGGGCGCGCTCACTCCCGGGCTTCTCACCTCGGGAGGTTGGAAGGGCCGGGAGTTCCGGCCGTACGACGTCCGGGCGCCGGTGCCGTTCCTCACCGGGGCCCGTCCAAACCCGTACGTCGCGTGGCTCGAGGAGTTCGAGGAGATCCTGATCGGCCTCGGCTTCGAGCAGGCGGAGGGACCGCTGCTCGAGACGGAGTTCTGGAACAACGACGTCCTGTTCATGCCCCAGGACCACCCCGCGCGGTCGATCCACGACGCCCTCGCGGTCGAGGGGGTCGTGGGCCATCTGCCCTCGGCCGACCTCCTGGCGCGGGTCGCGGCCGCCCATGAAGGGCGTCCGCTCCCCGGGGAGAGCGATCCGCTCGGCCCCGGATGGACGACCCACTACGACCCGACGATCGCCGCGCGGCCGGTCCTGCGTTCGCAGACCACGGCCGTCTCGGCCCGGTTCCTCGCTCGTCACCCGGTTCCTCCGTTCCGGATGTACTCGATCGACCGAAACTTCCGCCGTGAAGAGGTCGATGCCCGACACCACCTCGAGTTCGGCCAGTGTGAAGGGATCGTCGGCCAAGAGGGAGTCTCCCTCCGGGACCTGGTGGGCCTGTTTCGCGCGTTCGCGGAGGCGATGGGAGCCCCCGAGCTCCGGATCCGGCCGAGCTACTTCCCGTTCACGGAACCGTCCATCGAGGGCTACGTGCGCCACCCGCAGCTCGGCTGGATCGAGGTGTTCCCCGGGGGGCTCTTCCGGCCTGAGGTGCTGCGGCCACTCGGGATCGACGTCCCGGTGATCGCGTGGGGAGCGGGGATCACGCGACTTGCGATGGTCGCGCTCGGCAGGAACGACATCCGCGACCTCTTCGTCGACGACGTGGGTGACCTCTCCGGCGGAGGTGCCTAGGATGCCCCAGAGCACGCTCTCCGGCCCGCGCGTGATGGAGCTCCTTCGGGTCCCGCTCTCTCCGAGCGCGCTAGAGGACCTTCTCTTCGCTTCCAAGGCAGAGATCGACCAGTGGACCGAGGAGGAGTGGACGATCTCCGTCACGCCGGACCGTCTCGACCTCCTCTCCGAAGGGGGCCTTGCCCTCTACCTCCAGGGAGCGATCGGGTCGGAAGGAGGTCTCCCGAGACCCCTTCCGTATCCTGTCCACGACGCCGGCCTCCGGATCGAAGTCGATCCGTCCGTGGACCCGCTCCGGCCGGCAATCGCGGGTGCCGTCGTGCGTGCTCCGGAGGGTTCCGGGCTCGACGTAGGGCTTCTCGCCGAGTCGGTCCGGTTCCAGGAGATCCTGCATGCCACGATGGGGCGAGACCGCCGATCGGCCAGCCTCGGGATCTACCCGCTGGAACGGCTGACGCCGCCTGTGCGGTACTCCCTCGAGTCGTTCGATTCGATACGGTTCGTCCCCCTCGATGGCATGAGTGAGGTCGGGGGGACCGACTTCTTCCGCGACCACCCGATGGCGGCGCGCTATGGCCCCCTCGGTCGTTCGCAGCACCGGGCGCTGGTGCTGCGCGACTCCCACGGCACGATCCTGAGCCTCCCCCCGGTGCTCAACGGCCGCGCCGCCGGAGAGGCTCGGTCGGGCGACCGCACGCTGCTCCTCGAGTCCACCGGCACGTCGGAGCGTTCGGTCCGCGAATCGCTGGGACTCCTCCTGGTGCCGTTCGTCGCCCAGGGTTGGGCGGTCGGCCCGGTACCCATCGTGGGGCCGGGCGAACTTCGAGCGGACGGCCGGCAGATCATCGACCCCCATTCGGTCGACGTCCGCGCCTCACTCATCGAAGCAACCGCCGGCACGAAGCTTCAAGGCGGTGAGGTCGAGCGCCGCCTTTCGTCCGCGCGTCTCGGATTCCATCCGCATTCCGGCGGTTGGAAGGTGGATGCGCCGCCGTGGCGCCCCGACCTCGTGACCCCGATCGACGTGGTCGAGGACATCATCCTCATCGTCGGGGTCCGACCCGAGGACGGCCTCCTGCCGTGGAGCGGGACCCGAGGTCGTCGCCTACCCGAAGTGCTGTTCCGCCGGCGGGTCGCGACGTGGCTCCTGGGCCTGGGGTTTGTGCAGCCGAACACCCCCTTCCTCCTCTCCGAGACCTCGGTGGCGCGGGTGGACGCCACCGGGCCGATTCGAGTGCGGAACCCGGTCTCGGCGGAGTTCGCGTTCGTCCGGGACCGTCTGCTCCCGGCTCATCTCGAGGTGCTCCAGCGCAACACCCGCCACGCCTATCCCCAGCGTTTCGCGGAGGTCGGGCCGGTCGTGCATCGCTCCCCCGAATCCGAGCCCGGGGCCGTGACCTGCTACCACGCCGGGGCCGTGATCGCTTCGGAGAACGCAGGGTTCGCCGACGTGGCCGCGCTGGTCGACTACCTCCTCCGGAACCTCGATGTCGGAGCGGTCCGGGAGCCGGCCGAGTTGGCCGCGTCCCTCCCCGGCCGAGCGGCGCGCGTGCGGGTGGCAGGGGAGGTGGTGGCGGAGCTGGGAGAGGTCCATCCTCGTCTGCTCGAACAGCTGGGGGTCCCCGTGCCGGTCGCGTGGGCCGAGGTCGGGCTCTCGGTCCTCTGGCCCCTCCTCGTTGGTCACGAAGGCCATTAATAGCGTGCCCCGGTCCCTCGGTGATGGCACGTTCCCGGGCCTCGCGCCGAGACGACCCTCGGCGAGCCAAGTGGGAGGAGGCCGCCCGCCGGTCGCTGGGTCCCAAGATGGAGGGCGGACGAGTCCCCCTGCTGGTGGGTCCTCCCGAGGACCCGGAAGGGTCGTACGTAGAGAAGGTGGGGTTCCCCGGCGCGCCCCCCTACACCCGAGGGATTCAGCCGACCATGTACCGCGGGCGGCTCTGGACGTTCCGCCAGTATTCGGGGTTCGGAAGCGCCGAGGCGACCAACCGCCGGTTCCGGTTCCTCCTGGACGGAGGGCAGACGGGGCTTTCGGTCGCCTTCGACCTCCCCACCCAGAACGGCTACGACTCCGACCATCCGCGGGCGCGCGGAGAGGTGGGCCGTTGTGGCGTTCCGATCGCTTCCCTCGGAGACATGCGGACCCTCTTCACCGGCATCCCCCTCGACCGCGCGACCGTCTCCATGACGATCAACGCGACCGCGCCGATCCTGACCGCCCTCCTCGTGGCGGTCGCGGAGGAGAACGGCGTCCCGAGGAAGAGGCTGGGCGGGACGGTCCAGAACGACATCCTGAAGGAGTACGTCGCGCGCGGGACGTACGTCTATCCGCCGGACGCCTCGATGCGGCTGACGGTCGACCTGATCGAGTTCGCGACGCGGGAGATGCCCCAGTGGAACTACATCTCGGTCTCGGGCTACCACATGCGCGAGGCGGGAGCGACCGCCGTCCAGGAGGTGGGGTTCACGATCGCGAACGCGATCGCCTACGTCGAGGCGGTCCGGGCCCGCGGCCTCGACCTGGACGACTTCCTCCCCCGACTCTCCTTCTTCTTCTCCGCCGACCGCAACTTCCTCGAGGAGATCGCGAAGTTCCGCGCGGCCCGTCGGCTCTGGGCCCGCGTGGTGCGCGAGCGCTTCGGCGCGCGGAGCCCCCGCTCGGCCCAGCTGAGGTTCCACACCCAGACCGCCGGTTCGAGCCTGACCGCGCAGCAGCCGGAGCTCAACGTGGTGCGCACGACGCTGGAGGCGATGGCGGCGGTGCTCGGCGGGACGCAGTCGCTCCACACCAACGCCTTGGATGAGGCGCTCGGCCTTCCGACCGAGCCGTCGGCCCGCCTCGCCCTCCGCACCCAGCAGATCCTGGCCGAGGAGTCGGGTGCCGCGAACACGGTCGACCCTCTGGGGGGAGCCTACGAGATCGAGTACCTCACCGACCAGGTGGAGGCCGGAGCGGTCGACTACCTCGCTCGGATCGACGAGATGGGCGGGGCGCTCGCCGCGATCGAGCGGGGGTTCATGTCCAACGAGATCGCCGCCGAGGCGTACCGGGTCGCCCGAGCCCGCGAGCAACGGAAGGAGATCGTGGTCGGGGTGAACGAGTTCCGCGAAGGAAACCCGACGTTCGCCCTGTTCCCCGGGACCGGGGGCAAGGGCGTCGCGGCCCAGCGCGTGACGCTCGTGGAGGAGCGCGAACAGGTGGCGCGCCTTCGAGCATGGCGCCGGAAACGGGACGGCCCGAAGGTGAAGGAGGCGCTCCGACACCTCGATGAGTCGACCGTCCGCGGGATGAATGTCATGCCGTCGGTCCTCGAGGCGGTGCGGTCGGGCGCCACGCTGGGAGAGGTGGCGGACACGTGGCGTCATCTCTTCGGGGTGCACCCTCCGTCGCGAGCATTCTAGGGGAGCCGAGATGCAGCTGGACCACGTCGGCATCGCCGTCCCGAATCTCACCGCGGCGCTCGCCCGGTGGACCCCCTTGTTAGGGCCTCCGGAGTCGGCCCCCGAGGAGGTTCCCTCCAACCGGGTCCGGGTCGCCTTCCTTTCCGCCGGGGAGACGCACATCGAGCTCCTCGAGCCGACGGACACCGATTCCCCGGTCGCCCGCTTCCTTGCGGCTCGGGGCGAAGGGATCCACCACCTCGCCTACCGGGTCCCCAGCGTGAACGCCGCGCTCGGGGAGGTCGAGCGGCGCGGCGGTCGAGTGGTCGACCGCGTCGCGCGCCCCGGCGCGAGAGGCCGGAGGGTCGGCTTCGCCCACCCGTCGGCGTTCGGTGGCGTACTGGTCGAATTCGTGGAAGGTCCATGAGCCGCATCACGACCGTGGAGATCGGGGCCATCTACGACAGCCGGGGCCGGGCGACGGTCGAGGTGACCGTGTCGCTCGAGTCGGGTACACGGGCCCGGGCCGGGGCGCCCAGCGGAGCGAGCACGGGGGTCCATGAGGTCCGAGCATTTCCCGAGGGCGGAGTCCCGGAGGCGCTGACGGCGTTCCGCACGCGTGCTCTACCCTTGCTCACGGGGCTCGAGGCGTCGGACCGGGCGGGGATCGACCGGGCGCTCCACGACGCCGACGGGACCACCAACTTCTCCCGCATCGGCGGGAACTCCGCGACCGCAGCCTCGGTCGCTGCCGCCATGGCCCACGCGGAGGAGCTCGGAGAGCCCCTCTGGAGGGTCCTCGTCCGTCCCGGGGTCGACGGGACGGCGTTTCCAGCGATCGTCGGCAACTGCCTCAACGGCGGGCGCCACGCGATCGGTGGGCCCGACATCCAGGAGTTCATCGCCTTCGCAGAGTCATCCCGCCCGGAGGACTCGATCCGGGCGGCGCTGAGAGCGCACCAGCTGGTCGGGGAAGGCCTTCAGAAACGCTACCCCGGGCGGGCCCTCGGCCGCGGCGACGAAGGCGGGTGGGTCGCCTCGGTGGGCAACGTCGAGGCGCTCGACGTGCTCAGCGAGGCGTGTGCGCGGGCCCGGGACGAGCTTCACCTTCCGGTCCATCCCGGGCTGGACCTCGCCGCCAGCGAGTTCTTTTCCGAGGGGCGCTACCGCTACAAGGACCAGACCCTCGACACGTCCGGCCAGCTCGGGTTCGTCGCGAAGCTGGTCGACAAGTACGGCCTCCGCTACGTCGAGGACCCGTTCGACCAGGAGGAGTTCGACGCGTTCGCCGACCTCACCCGGGCGGTCGGGGACCGCACGCTCGTCGTCGGGGACGACCTGTTCACCACCGACTCCGGTCGGCTGACCCGGGGGATCGAGAGACGGTCCGTGAACTCCGTCCTTATCAAGGTGAACCAGGTCGGGACGCTCACCGACACTTTCCGCACGGTCGACCTGGCCCGGGCGCACGGGCTGTCGACGGTCGCCTCCCACCGTTCGGGGGAGGTTCCCGAGGGGTGGCTCGCCCATGTCGCCCTGGGCATCGGTGCCCGGGGGCTGAAATGCGGCGTTCTCGGCGGTGAGCGGGTGGCAAAGCTAAATGAACTCCTGCGGCTCGGCCGCGCCACCGGAACGTAACCGATGCCCGACGACGAGACGGTAGTGCAGGAAGGTCCATCCCCGAGCGACGCCCAGGACATCCGCCCGGGCGAGCTCCTGATCCCCGAGGACACCTACCTCACCTCCGGCGTCCACATCGGGACCCAGCAAAAGTCGGCCTCGATGCGACGGTTCGTCTACAAGGTCCGGTTCGACGGCCTCCACGTTCTGGACGTCAAGGAGACCGACCGCCGGATCCGCATCGCGGCGAAGTTCCTCGCCCGCCTGCCAGCGAACAAGGTCTTGACCGTTTCCCAGCGGCAGTACGGGCAGAAGCCGGTGCGCATCTTCGCGAAGACGGTCGGCGCGGTCTCGTTCGCGGAACGGTTTGTCCCCGGCTGCCTCACGAACCCGAACCTCTCCGAGTACTTTGAACCGAAGATCCTCCTCGTGACCGACCCGGCGACCGACCAGCAGGCGCTCAGCGAGGCCGTGTCGATCGGCATCCCCGTGGTCGGCCTCTGTGACGTCAACAACGAGACCCGCAACGTCGACCTCGTCATCCCGGCGAACAACAAGGGCCGGGTCGCGCTCGCGACCGTCTACTGGCTTCTCGCCCGGGAGGTCCTGAGGGCCCGGGCCGGCGGGGCCGAGGTCGAGTTCCCGCTCACCATCGAGGACTTCCAGGCGGCCCTGTAGACCCCGGTCTCGTCCGTCCTCGGGCGACCTTTCGGCTTTTATCGGGTCCCCGCCTCCCTCGAACGTGGGGCGACCGGGATCCGAGTTGCTGGAGCTCCTGGGGGAGCACGGCATCCCCGAGAAGGGAGCGCGCGTCTACCTCGCCGCGTGCCGGGCCGGTCCTCAGACGGCGAGCGAACTCGCCCGCCTGTCGGCCGTCAACCGGGTCGAAGCCTACCGCATCATCAAGCAGCTGACGCAGGGCGGCCTGCTCCACGCCACCGGGAGCCGCCCGCAGCGGTTCGAGGCGCTCTCGCCGGGGGAACTGGTCGACCGGTACATCCAGCACGCCGCCGAACGTGTGCGCCTCCTCGAGGAGCGTCGGGACCGGGTGCTGGCCGATTGGGAGGAGAGCCGGACCGAGCTCGACGACCACGACCCCCGGAAGTTCGCCGTCCTCGAGGGACGGGAGACGATCCAGCGGTTCCTTCGGAAGCGGATCGGTACCGCCGAGCGACAGATTCTCATCAGCACCACCGGCCCGGGGATGTCCGGCCTCATCGAAGGGGGCCTCGACCGGGCGCTGCGCGAGGCGGCGCAGCGCGGGGTGAAGGTCCGTCTCGTCACGGAGGTCTACCCTCCCCACCTCGCCGAGGCGAAGCACTTCGCCTCGTTCTGCGAGCTCAGGCACTCGGCGGGCGCCGTGGCCAACCGGGCGGTCGTGATTGACCGCCTCGGGGCGCTCGTGTTCGTCTCCGGAGAAGACTTCCTCGACCCCGCGGGCGTCGATCAGGTCGCTCTCTGGTCCTCGGCTCCGATGTTCCTCCAGCTCGCGCGCGACTACCACCGACGTCTGTGGACGCCGGCAGCGCGCGCCGAGGCCCGGTTCGTCGAAGTGGAGAACCCCCCGGCGGCGGTCCTCTCGGTGGCCGCCGGTCACGAAGCCGTGCCGTTCCAGCGCTTGAAGGAGATCGCGAAGCTCGGGATGCGGGCGACCGGCGTGAAGGAGTTCGAGTTCCACCTCCCCGAACTGATCGAGACGATCGGTCGCCAGCTGGGCCGCGAGATCGCGGAGGAGGTCAGCGGCCGGACGCCCCTCGAGGTGGTCCGATCGCTCTCCCGCTACTACGAGACCCACACGATGGGGCGCCTCGCGATGGTCCGAGAGAAGCCGCTCACCCTCAAGGTGACCGGTTGCTTTGCGTGCACCCGGGATTCTCCAGAGATCGGCCGGGTGATGTGTCCTCAGTTGCTGAGGACGGTCCTCGAGACGCGGCTCGGCCAGCGCTGGGAGGTCTCGAAACCGGACCCGACCAAGCACGCGACCCGCGGGTGCGTCTTCTCGGCATCGCCGGCGTGAGGACCCCGTGCTCCGCGGAGTGCCCGGCGAGGGTCCGCGCGGGAGCGAATCTTCTAAGAGGTCGCACGCTCCCCCGGGGTCCAGGGGGTCTAAGAGCGCATGCCGTTCGTATCCCTGAGGTATCGGTTCCGACAGCCATTCCGGGTTCCCGCGACGCTGGCGTACGAGTGGTGCACGGACTTTGGCACCGCGGACGGGCCGCTCTTCGCTCAGAGGACCGAACGTACGGTTCGATGGTTGACTCCGGACGCGCTCGTGATGCGCGACACCACGTACCCGGGAGGGCACCGACGCCGTATCCGACGGCTCGTTCGGTTGAATCCCCGGGAGATGGCTTGGACCAACACCCACGTGGACGGCCCGTTCCGCCACTCCCAGTTCTGGTACCGGGTGGTGGCCGACGGCCTGCGCCGTTCCCATCTCGAGTTCGAGGGCCTCGCGGTCGTCCCCACTCCCCGGGCCCTGAGCCCGGCAGAACAGCGCCGACGGGCCGAGCAGCTACGACGCAATGATTCGGTCGAATGGCGGACTCACCTCGCCCCGGCCCTTGAGGCCGAGGTCGGGTCTCGGCCCGCCAAAGGTCGCCGAAGATCTCGGTGAAACGGCGGCCCGACTTGGCCACTTCTCGAGGCGTTGGGCGGTGATTGTGGTGGCGCCACCGTCGGCCACCGCAGGGGTGCTGCTGTCGGTCGGTCGGTCGGGACCGCGAGCGAGCCCGCGGGTTAGCGAACCGTGTCCTGGGGAATCTCCCCCGTTGGGAGCCGTGCTACACGGCTTTGGGATTTTACTCCAAGCCCCCTTCGAATTCAGTCATACATGGGCTGATAGAATCACAAGCGACGTGAGGCTGATGAGCGAGGGCGGGGCCTGATGCGTCAATTGGAATCGGAGCGGCTGGGGGTGTAGGGCCAGATGGATGCAGTCCGATGGACGCAGGATCGATTCCGTGCTCATGGATTTCGTGCACTATCACTCCGATGTTGTAGGCCAGCAATCGCGCTAGCGTCTCGTTAAACCGAGCAAGCGGGTTCTTTGAGAGCAGCGATTCGCCGAGCTTCCGCTTTATCGCCGAGCCTGCGCCCCTGGTCAGGACGTCAATCAGAGACGATCCGGACAGCAGAGTTACGTTGGCCACCAACACTGACCCATCAAATGTGAGGATAGCTGCAGCCTTGGTCGCGAGGCGATCAGCCGAGTCCCACTGAGTAGAGGCGTACCGGACCATCTGGTCCAACATGACACTGGGGGCAGAGTCTGAGGAGGAGTCCGGGCTGCCGGTTCCCATTTGATACCCCAATGGCATAGATAGTATGGCTGTTTTGTTCAGCGTCGTACTGGGACGGCTTCACTGACTTCCAAGGTTTGGCTGGCCGTCCGGCTTCCGGTTCTACCAGAATCACAATCTACCCGATAGAAGCGCGACTGTTTGGCCAAAGTCACATGGGTAACTGACTTCTGGCCAATACCCCAAAGCCTGGACTCTTGCTCGCGTATGTACCTCAGACGCCTCAGAACATCGGACTGTTCATTCTTGGATTCCTGGTTCCGGCCACTCTTCCAACTTAGTGTGTCGCAACTCAGGTGACATTGATGTACCAAATCCATGTGTTCGTCTCGACAGGAGACGTGGAGGTGATCTGAGCAGTACAACTGCCGTAGTAGAGTCCTGTAGGTGTGTGGGCAGGGGCTGAAACGGAGTAGTAATTCCCGCTCCCAATAAACCCGGGCCAGTAGGCGCCCCCTCCGAAGGCACCCCCTCCCCCGGTCGGCCATGTACAGCCTAATGAATACGTGTAGGAGTTTACTAGCGCCCAATCCGTCGGGGCCCTAGTGCCCACGGCCAGAATGCTGCCGTAGACCTTCACAGTTCCGCCGCCGGCTATCAAATCAATCACGTCGGTTGTGTAAGTCTCAGCGAAAGCCTCGTTCGCCAGCCTCAGGATGTCCGGTCCGTAGGTGGGATCGATCCAGTAGCCGTGGGGGAGGGTGGGAGGACTACCGGCACCGTACCCCTGGTACGAGCTGTCGGGCAACATCGAGATGGTAGACGCGCCGTATTCGACGGATGTCTGATTGAAGAGAAAGTCCCAGCGTGGGACCGCTTGGGCATAAGTGCCGTTAATGTAGGCAACCTCCTCATACAGTGTCGCGTCGAAAGTGGACCACTGCCCGCTGTAGCCGTGGCAATAGTCGTCGGAGGTTTGAATCAAAAAGCCCGAGGCCGAATCCGACTGCCAATTGTGCCAGATCACGGCGGTGGTGTTGTCCTCCCCGGCCGAAACGCGGAACGAGATACTTCCGTTTGGGGCGTTCAGAATGGCGAAGGTGTACCAAGCATTGGGAGTAAGCCCAGGTGTCGAGTAAGCATCACGTGTGTAGGTCCCATTCCATCCGCAACCGGGTTTACCGTTGTTGTAGCCAAAAATACCCTGCTCCCAAGCAATAGTCCACGTGTCATGCGAGTTGCCACATCCAGAGCACCCATAGTCAGATGCAAACCCAATCTGATCGTAGTAGTTCTGAGTGTCGAACACCGAGAAGACGACAGCGTACTGGTCACCGGGCACCGGAGGGGAACTGGGAATCTGTATTGATGTCCAGACCTCCCACGCGAGGTAGGTCGGAGCCGTGGTAAGGTAGTCAGCTCCAAACCAGTATTCGCTCCCCAGGCCCCCCGAATACCCACCAAGCGGTGCACCGCAAGAAGTGCAAGCGGGACGGCCGGTTTGGTTCCCCGTAAAGTTTCCTACGCCCCGGCCTGTCGTGTTGGAGCAGCCCGCGGAGCATTGAGGGGCCAATCCAGTTGAAGGCGAACCTCCTGAACAGTTCGTGGTGTAACACGGGTTGGCAGGAGCCCCAAGTGGGCCAGTTCGCGCATGGCCCGCGACTCCTGGTGCGCTCTGTCCGAAGTTGATACTGCCGTGTCCATCTGCCACCGCGTTCCCTGAGGATATTATCACGAGAAGGGCGATGCCGATGGAAGCGGTTGTACCCACGAGCCGGCCCGAGTGTCGTATGCGAGACGTGCTCACAATTCAAGCCCCCCTTCTGACGGACGCGCCGGAGCTGGCGCATCCGTATGACCTAATACTCCCCTATCTATCGAGAGTACGATGCCATGTCCAGCTCCAGCATCGTGGGCTCAGCTCCCACGTCGGGTCAAGGTGCTCCAGGAGCACGCAGACCCCGTTCGGAGTGGCGAAGCATAACCCCGGCACTCGTATCGGGTGCTGTAGTTGGACTGCTCGTGATCATCTCTGTTTTGGGGCTACCCCCCTCTCACACGACGAGTCAGTCGGGAGGAGCTCCGCCTTTCGATTTCGAGATGTCAATCGCGAGCAACTACTCGGGGGGGGCCGCTTCTTTCTACAACCTTACTACAAACTGGGTCTCTAATGAGAGCCTAACCCTGTCTTGGGTACAATTCTATATCTCGACCGGGAACTCGTCGCAAGTGGTGAACTTCACTGTCGTGGCGATGAGCAAGTCTTCTGTCCAAGTGGGTCTGTTCAATTCGACTTTGTCTCTCTGGCGTGGTGCAGCGAGTGCGAGTACGGAATTGCTCGATCAATTCGGAGGCTGGTCGTCCGGCGGGAGTGTTCCCTTCGAGCAGAGTTACCTCTTTCAACTGAAAGTTCCTCGACCTCCGGCCATCGCAGAGTTGTATGTCGGGATGTCACTTTCTACGGCACCTTACGAGAAGGCCATCGAAAGCCTATTGCTCTAATTCGCAGGTTGACCGAGTAGTCAGTTGCACTCGGAGACTCCTCTCGCAGGAGAGGCTCACCATACTCAATCTCGTTGACCGCAACGCTGAGACTAGTCGAAACGATTCGGGGTTAGGTATGCCTCCCAACTCACGCAATCTCCCCACCATCCGAATCGGAAGTCCCGGCCTTTTGTAGACCCCTGTCAAGTCCACTGTTTAGGCCTTGGTGCGGGGCAGGCTCGAAGATCGGCATGCAGTTTGCGTGGCGGTCCGCGGGTCTTGGCGGGAGGGACGCCTCCCAACACCCCACCGGACTGGGATCGTTCCAGCTTCAATTTTCTGATCTGAAAAGAATCACGTGCTTTCCATGGAGTTTAATCACGGATTCCGGGGTTGTTCCCAAGAGGTAGATTTCTGTCCCATTATTCCCAAAGCCGGTCGTAGTGGATCCGCAATCTGGTCGATAAAATCACTAACGCCTGATTATAGTCACACGAGGAACCAGCCGCTGACTAAAATCCCAAAGCCGTGCTACACCGCCGCATGATGTAGCATGTGTAGCAAACAATCGTGACATAACTCGGACGAACCTATAAATACGGGCGTCCGATTAGGGGCCGGCAGAAGATATGAAGACCACTACCCCCGCCTCCTCGGCTCCTCGAGCGCGTACTCCTCGGCCGAATGCACCGAACCCCTTCCGTTCGGCCGATGCGGTGCCCGTGCCGGTGCCCCCTGCGGAGTCGGACGCCTGCCCGAACTGTGGGTCGTCCCACCTCATCCGAGACGAGATCCGTGGCGAGATCGTCTGCGCGGACTGCGGCTTGGTCGTGGACCAGAGCGCCCTCGTCAGCGACCGCGGTCAGCGCGGCTCGAAGGACGACACGGGCCGGGAGGCCCGAGGCTGGGGCCCGGTCATCTCCCCGCTCATGCCCGACAAGGGGCTCTTCAGCGAGATTGGAGTCCCTACCCGCGACTTCCAGGGGAACTCTCTCTCGCGGAATACCTCGCTCAAGTTCTACCATCTCCGCAAGCTGAACCACCGGCTCCGCGCCGCACGGACGCACCAGCGGAACCTGGTCGTCGCGCTGGGAGAGCTGAACCGCCTCGCCGGCGTGCTCGGCCTGTCCCGCGAGGTGAAGGAGTCGGCGACCTACATCTATCGCCGGGCGCTCGAGCACAAGGCGACCCGCGGGAAGAAGATCGTCGCCCTCGTGGCGGCGAGCGTGTACGCCGCGTGCCGGCAGTGCCACGTGCCGCGGACGATGAAAGAGATCATCGCCCACTCGAAGGCGACCAAGATCGAGGTGGGTCGCGCCTACACGCTGCTCGCCCGCGAGCTGAAGCTCGGGCTGAAGCCGGTCGAGCCCCGCGACTACCTCGTGCGCTTCACGCAGGACCTGAACCTCTCGAAGGAGGTCCGCCAGAAGGTCCTCTCGCTGCTGGAGCAGGTCGAGCAGGTCTACTCGACCAGCGGAGTTCTGCCGAACGGTATCCTCGCGACCATCATCTACATCGCCTCGAACCTGATGGGCGAGCCGCGCAGCCAGGACCGCATCGCCGCGGTGGCGAACGTCACGCCCGTGACGATCCGCAACCACTACAAGGAGCTCCTGGACCTCTTGGGGCTGCCGAAGAACCTCACGAACCCGCAGGCGCGCGGTACCCTCCCGAGTGAGGCGGGCGAGAAAGTCGCGGTCGATGCGGCCGCGGCGGGCCACTAGGCGTCCTCCCGACCGACCCGGCGCCCCCGGGCCGCTCCAGGGTCACCGGTCGAGCTCCTACCAAAAGGAGATAGGCCGTCGGGAAGCTGCGCGGCCGTGGCATCCTCGGCGCCGCTCAGCTTCTCCTCGTACCGCACCTATCTGGAGTGCCCCCTCAAGTGGAAGTTTCTCTACATCGACCGGCTGCCCGAGGTGCCTCGCGGCTACTTCACGTTCGGGCGCGTGGTCCATTCCGTCCTCGAGGAGCTGATCCGACCGTACGTCGTACCGGCTCCCCGACGTCCGCGGCCGGGCGAAGCGCAGCGGACACTGGACGACTGGGAACGCAGCGGAAGGGCCCCGCGGGCGCCGCCCGCCTTGACGCGGGAGGAACTTCTCGCGCTCTACGACCGGGCATGGCTCAGCGATGGCTACGTCTCCCCCGAGGAGGAGGAGAGATACCGTTCCCTGGGGCGGGACCTCCTCCTGCGCTACTACCAACGGCTCGTCCACGACCCGCCACATCCGGTCGCGGTCGAGGAGCACCTCGAAGCCCATTGGGACGGGATCCCGATCCACGGGTACATCGACCGGATCGACCGCACGTCCTCCGGCGGGCTCGAGGTCGTCGACTACAAGACGTCACGGGAGCTCTCCGGCGAGGAGGCGCAGGGCTCCGACCAGCTCTCGATCTACCAGGTCCTGGTCGCGAACAACTACGCCGAGCCCGTCGAACGGCTCACGCTCTACCACCTCCGGTCGCTCACCCCCCACCGGACCGCTCCGCGCACTCCGGAGACGTTGGAACGGCTCCATCAGCGGATGGGCAGCGTGGCGGATGGGATTCGGTCCGAAGCGTACGATCCGACCCCGGGCCGTCACTGTACTCGATGTGACTTCCAGTCGCGATGCCCCGAGTTTCGGGTGGTGCCCCCGCCAGACGACGCCCGCCTGAAGGAGCTCGTCGACCGATTCCAGACGTTGCGGCGGGACGAAGAGCGTCTCGAGCAGGACCTTCGACGCACGGCGGAGGAGCTCCACCGGGCGGCGGAGGAGCTGGGCGTCCACCGAATCCCCGGAAGCCGCTCCGTGGCGATTCGCCGCCGGGAGGAGGCCTGGCAGTACTCGCTGGACGCCGTGAAGCCGCTGCTGGACGCCGCCGGGCTTGCCGAGCGCGTCGGCCACGGCACCCCGGAGGAGCTCCGCCGACTCCTTCGGGATCCGACCGTTCCCGCCGAGCTGCGGCGACGCCTCGCGGAAAGCGGCTCCCGCCGGGTGAAGTGGTTCTGGGAGCTCGAGGACAGCGCCGGCGCCGGCTGAATCTGACCCTCGCCTCGCAAAGGCTATGACGGCCGCCCGATAGTCCCCCGTATGGGGACTACCCTCTCAACGGAGGACCGCCTCTCCTGCCTCCGCGGCCGTACTCCCGCCATCGCGACCCTCTGTTCGCATTCGTCGCTCCAGATCTTTCACGGAGCCCGAATCGAGGGCTTGCCAGCGATCGGCCTCTCGGTCGGCTCGCCGCCGAAGTTCTACGACGCCTTTCCCCTCGCCCGACCGGACCGGTTTCTCTCGGTACCGCGGGTCCAGGATCTCCCGAGCCTCGTCGAACCGCTGCGCGCGGCCGGCGCGGTCATCGTGCCGCACGGTTCGTTTGTCGAGTACCTGGGGCCCGAGCGGTTCGCGACCCTCGACGTCCCGGTGTTCGGGAACCGGGCCGTTCTCGCCTGGGAGTCGGACCGGCGCAAGGAGCGCGAATGGCTCGAGTCAGCGGACGTGCCGATGCCGAAGCGGATCGACCACGAGTCGGACGTCGAGGGTCCGTCCATCGTGAAGTACTATGGCGCGAAGGGCGGCAAGGGATTCTTCCTCGCGAAGAACCGCGAGGCCCTGGAGGAGTTCCATCCGACCGGTCCGTACGTGATCCAGGAGTACGTCCTCGGGACGCGGTACTACATGCACTTCTTCTACTCGCCGATCACCGACGGCGGCTACCGCTGCGGGTCCGGTTCGCTCGAGCTCCTCGGCATGGATCGGAGAGACGAGGCGAACATCGACGAGCTCTACAAGCTCGGCGCTCAGGAGGAGCTCCAGAAGGCGGGGATCCGCCCCACGTTCGTGGTCACGGGCAACGTCCCGGTGATCCTCCGGGAGTCGCTCCTCCCGAAGGCGTTCGAAGTGGCGGCCCGCATCGTCGAGCGGTCGATCGACCTGTTCGGCGGGATGGTCGGTCCGTTCTGCGTCGAGGGGATCATGACGGAGGAGCTCGAGTTCAAGGTCTTCGAGGTGTCGACCCGCATCGTGGCGGGCACGAACCTCTTCATCTCCGGGAGCCCGTACTCCGACCTCATCGAGCCCCAGCTCTCGACCGGCCGGCGGATCGCTCGCGAAGTGAAGCGAGCCCAGGCGCTCGGCCGCCTCAACGAGGTCCTGAGCTGAGCGGCGCGCCGCCCCGTTAAGAACGGAGGTCCATTCCCTCGCCCTTCCATGGCATCAGCGATCCACGCACAGGACCTCACCAAGGTCTACCCCCACGCCCCGGCTGGCGCCATGGCGCTCTCCCAGTTCAACCTGGACGTCCCGACCGGCGGCGTCTACGGCCTGATCGGCCGGAACGGCGCCGGCAAGACGACGTTCGTCCGCATCGCCGCGACCCAGCTCGAACCCACCTCGGGGACGATCACCGTCCTCGGGGAGGATGCGCGGTCGAACGAGCGGAAGATCCGGGCCCAGATCGCCTGCGTCCCTCAGGAGTCGCGACCGCTCTACTTCCTTCGCGCGGAGGAGGTCATCTACCTCTACCTCAAGATGCGCGGCCTCGAGCCGCGCGAAGCCCGGCGGCGAACCGAAGCCGTGCTCGAGGAGCTCTCGCTCCGAGAGGTTCGCCGGCGGCTCGTCTCCCGGCTCTCGGGGGGACTCCGGCGGCGAATCCTCTGCGCCATGGTCCTCGCGTCGGACGCCGACATCCTGTTCCTCGACGAACCGACCACCGGCCTCGACCCGATCGCGCGGCGCGAGGTGTGGAAGGCGATCCGACGGGCGAGCCGGGAGCACCGGACGATCGTCCTCACCACGCACTACCTCGATGAGGCGGAGGCGCTCTCGGGTCGGCTGGCGCTCATCGAGCGCGGTCGTCTCGTCCTCGAAGGAACTCCCGCCGACCTCCGTGACCGCGTGCGCTTTCCCTACCGGGTGTCGGTCGAGGGGCGGTTCACCCACGGCGAGCTCGAGTCGTACGGACGGGTGTCGGACATCGAAGGAGGGTTCCTCGTGTTCACGCGCGAGGCGGAGGCGCGGGAGCTCGCGCGGCAGGCCCTCGCCCGAGGGGCGCGGCTGTCGATGGGTCCGGTGAGCCTCGAGGACATCTTCCTCGAGGTCGTCGGTCGGTCGATCGAGGAGGACGGAGAGAAGCCCGACGAGGAGGAGGACCTCGTCCCGAACCGATGAGCGAACGCCACCGCCTTCGCTCGCTCCTCACGCTGGTCGAGCTGAACGGCGTGATCCCGATCCGCACGCAGCCGCTCTACCTGTTGAACCTGCTCGCGTCGCCGCTCTCCTTCCTGTTCTTCATCACGGTCATCTCGCACGGCGCCCTCCTCGCCTACGGGGTCACCGGCGGGATGGTCCTCACGATGCTCTCGGTGGGCACCGGACTTCAGTCCGACTTGACCCACTACCGGCACGACCTCAAGTTCCAGGATATCGTGGTCGCCTCGCCGGTCGAGGCGCCGGTCTACGTCGCGGGGATGGCCTTGAGCGAGCTCGTCTACTCCCTCCCCGGGCTCGGCGTGTTCGCCGTCATCTTCGTCCTGGACGGGCTCGCGACCCCGCTGAGCGGTCTCGTCATCACCGGCGTGATGCTGCTCGTCTGGGCGTTCGCGACCGCGCTTGCCTTCACCCTCGCGACCTACTTCGAAGACGTCCGCGAGACGTTCCTGTTTAGTCCGCTCATCTCGCTGCTCCTCACGGTCCTTCCCCCGGTCTACTATCCGCTCGCGGCGCTCCCCGGATGGGCCCGCATCGTCGCGCAGTTCTCTCCGACCACCTACGCGGCGAGCTTGGCGCAGGGCGCGACCGGCCTCCAGCCGCTCTCGGTCGGACGCGCAGAACTCGACTGGGCCGTCCTGGTCGGTTTTACCGTCGCGCTCTTCGTGGTCGCGGCCCTCAAAGCGCGATGGAAGGAGCCCTGAGACGGCGTCGCGCGATTGGTAAGACGTCACCGGGGCGCGCGACGCGCGAGTCCTTATGTACCGGAGTCAGCGTCACGACCGCCCGATGCTTTCGTTTGCTGACAGTCGAGGGTTCGACGCTCCGGACGACCGGTGGTCGCGCTGTCTCTACTGCGGCAAGGAACTCGTCCTCCTCCCGAACGACCGGCGGGGCGGTCGCTGCTACGACTGTCTCGTGCTGTCGGTGGCGCCGCCGAGCCTCTGCCCCAACTGCGGCGCGACCATCCCCGGGGAGGACCGCGGTTCCGGCTGCTCGAACTGCCGGTGGTTCCCGCTGCGCGACTAGGGTCGGCCCGACACTTCCGCTAAGCTTATGGACCGTAGCCGGTCCTCGTACCTCGGGCGTGCCGAGGTGGCTCAGTCCGGTACGGCGCGAGTCTGGAAAGCTCGTGGCGGAATACGCCTCGGGAGTTCAAACGCCGAGGACGGTCGTCCCATCCCGGCGGAGAGTCTCCCCCTCGGCGCTCCCCCCCGGCCGGTAGGAGCGCCCCGATGACCGTGCCCCCGCGCGCGGCGACGCCGGCGCTTCTCCAGGTCGACGCGATCCTCGCGCGCCTCAAGGGTCGCGCTGCCCTCCAGGAGGTGTGCCGCTTCCTCCGCGGCTCGTTCCGCCCGTACCACTGGGTCGGCGTTTACCGGAAGGATGGCACGACCCTCGTCCTCGAAGCGTGGGACGGTCCCCAGGCGACGGAGCACACGCGAATTCCGATCGAGCGCGGCGTCTGCGGGAGGGCGGCGCGAGAGAACCGGACGGTCATCGTCGACGACGTGCGGAACGACTCGGAGTACCTGGCCTGCTTCCTCGAGACCCGGTCAGAGATCGTCGTCCCAATCCGTGAGGGAGCGACGGTGCTCGGCGAGGTCGACATCGACGGGACAACGGTCGGCGCCTACGACGCGTCCGACCAGCGCTTCCTCGAGGAAGTGGCCGACCGTCTCATCGGCCCCGTGAAGGACGCGGCCACCGAGGGCCCGCCACTTTCCTGAGGCGTCGGTCGATCGTCGCGAGCGCGTCCGCGAGGGCGCCGGCCGCGTCGAACGGCGGGAACACCCTCCGAGCCGGGGGCGCCGAGACTCGGTGGAGGTCCTCGACGATGTGACCGAGCGCTCGGGTGACCTCGTCCACGATCGGAAGGTCGGCGGTCCGACTGGTCCGAGAGAGGGGGTTGAGGTCGACCGAGATGACCCGTTTGCCGAGGGCGCGGAGCGCTTGGGTCCGGTCCCCGTCCTCGAGCGGGACCAGGCAGACGTCCGCGGCGAAGATCCCGTCACGGTCCACGAGCGCCCGGTCCGAGGGAAGTCCCGGGATGCGGGCGGTCGGATGTACGCCGAGGACACGGGTCACCCCTCCACGGCGCAGGGTCGACGCCACTTGCACCGCCCGCTTAGGGGTGCGGTGGAACAGGTTCACTTCCACCCCGAGCGAGGGAAGCGCTCGCTCGAGCCGTGCGACCTCCCGTGCCGCGAGCGCGGCGACGTTGCCGTTGATGCTCACGACCGGCCGGTCCGCTCGGCGGAGCCACACCGCCGCGACCCGCTCCGCGCGGCGGGCGCTCGGCGAGGTCCGTTCTCCGAGCAGGTAGTCGAACGCCTCTCCACGGCCCTGCGCGATGAGACCCTCGGGCACCACCAGCCCGTCCCGCGCGGCCTCGGCGAGGCCCGCGCGTACGCGCAGGCTCTCGTAGCGGGGGTGACGCCGGAAAAGTCGCATGGGACGCCGCGCGGCCTAGGCGCTTCCGGACGGGGCGACGGGGGCCCGGTTCCCGTTGGATTCGCCGGCCGGGCCGAGGCGGCTCTCGAGTGATGCGATTCGTTCCTCGAGCGGCTCGAGGGCCTCCTCAATCGCCTTCGTGAGGGCGAGCTTGAGGCTCTCCTCGAGCGCGACCAGGTCCCGACCGAGGTCGATCATCCGCCGGGCGTTCTCGTTCAAGAGGAGACGACTCTGGGTCGTCACTCGGTAGGTGTCGGAGAGGTCCTTCGTCAGCTGGTGGGATGACTGGGCGAACGTCTCGACCGATTCCCCGATCGGCTTCCACTTGGCTTCGAGGGACTTGAACACCTCGCCCGAGATCCGCTCTCCCGCCCGGTCGGCGGCGGCGGCGACCTCCTTCGAGATCCGCTCGGCGACCTGACCCTCAAGGCCGTCAAACCGAGATTTGAGCTCCTGTCCGAGCCCCGTGCCCGAGGCCTCCACCCGCTGGACCCGGTCCTCGATCGCCTGCAGGCGGGCGATGAGGTTCGAGTAGGCGGTCCCGACCAGCGTGTCGAGGTGCGCCTGGGCCAGTTCATCGGCCCTCAGCAGGAGATGGAGGACCCAGTGCTCCCGCCCCTTCGCCTCGGCGAGAGGTCCCCGGTCGATGCGGTCCCGGCTGTCGCGGTCATCGACCAGGCTCTGGAGCTCCTTCAGGACTTCGACCCGGAGTCCGGCAACCGGGCCAGAGCTCGACGGCGGGCGACCGGCCATCGGTGGCGCATGGGGGTCCCGATGCTAAATACGTTGGCGGCGGCTCGCTAAACGAGCCCGCACCTCGAGTTCCCGAGACGTTACTGCGCGTTAGGGTCCTCGAGCGGGCCCGGCTCGCCGACCGGGCCGTCCGCGAGCCGGGTCCTTATTCTCTGAGGTACTCCGACCCACCGTCCGGTCGAGGTGAGCCGGGTGGACGAATGTTATTTATCATTCCTGAATAGACGTTCTCAGCGACGAACGACCCTGCGGACCGGGTACCGTGGTGGTGTCGTTCGGGCTGTTGGAGAAACGAAAGATGCCGCGACCACCGAAGAGCAAGGCCAAGCGACGCGTGGGTCTCGCCGTGTATCTCGAACCCGCCATCCTCCGTAACTTGAAGCGAGCGGCCGAACGGGACCGGCGCTCGACCTCCACCCAGGCGGCGCTCTATATCGAGGAAGGGCTCGGCCTGAGGAAGCCGGTCGGTCGGTAGGTCTCGGCGCGCCCCGTTCGAGGGGGCCCGGGCCGCCGACTAGAGCGGGCCGAGTCCCAGCAGTTCCCGCGCGATGAGCAGCCGCCGGATCTCCGAGGTGCCGGCGCCGATCTCGAGCAGCTTTGCGTCCCGCGCGAGCCGTTCGAGCGGCAGGTCGCGCATGTAACCGTACCCGCCGTGGATCTGCACCGCCTCGAACGCCACGCGGGTCGAAGCCTCGGACGAGTAGGTGAGTGCGGCCGCGCTCGCGCGGCGGCTCCGGGGGTCGTCGGTGACGTCCTGGAGGGCCGCGTAGGTGAGGAGCCGGGAGGCGCGCAGCAGGGTGTACATTTCCGCGAGCTTCGCCTGGATCAGCTGGAACTCGCCGATGCGCCGTCCGAACTGCTGACGCTCGAGAGCGTAGCGCACCGAGCGCTCGAGGCACTCCTCCATGATGCCGAGCGGGATCGCCGACAGGACCGCGCGCTCGACGTTGAGCCCGCTCATCATGATGCGCACCCCGTGGTTCTCCTCCCCCAAGCGCTGTCCGACCGGAACCCGGGCGTCCTGGAACGAGAGCTCCCCCGTGGGCGACCCGCGCATCCCCATCTTGTCGAGCTTCTTCGTGACGGAGAAGCCGGGCGTGTCCCGGCGGACGATGAACGCCGAGATCCCGCGCGACCCACGGTCGGGGGCGGTCTTCGCGTAGACGAGGAGCGTGTCGGCGACCGGCCCGTTGGTGATGAACTGCTTCGAGCCGTTCAGGAGGTAGTGGTCGCCGTGCCGCTCGGCCCGGGTGCGCAGGGAGACCGCGTCCGACCCCGCATCCGGCTCGGTGAGCGCGAGGGCGCCCACGGCGTCACCTGACGCGATCGCCGGGAGGAACTCGCGTTGCTGGTCCGGCGTTGCGTGCCGCGCGACGTTGTCGGCGAATAGGTTCGAGTGGGCGCCGACGGTCAGGGCCAGCGCCGGGCTCACGCGGGCGATCTCCTCGAGGATGATCGCCTGCGCGAGGTAGGAAAGCCCGAGGCCCCCCACCGCCGGCGGGAGGGTCGGGGCGAGGAACCCAGACTCCCCCAGTCGCTGGAAGACGTCCCGCGGGAAGTAGTCCTCCCGGTCCATTCGGTCGGCGACGGGGGCGATCTCCTTCCGGACGAACGCCCGTGTCCCCTCGCGTAGCGCCTGCTCCTCATCCGAGAGTTTGAGGTCCATCGAGCGGCCCACGGCCCGGAAGGAATAACCGTTGTCGGCCGCCGCCGTTACTTCGCCCGAGCCGCTCGCCCCTTGACCGTGAGCCCGATACGGTGGCGCCAAGCGGGACGGGGGCGGGGCCAGTCGGACCGGTAGTGCGCCCCGCGGCTCTCGGTGCGGGTGAACGCGGCCTTCGCGATGAACAGCGCGGTGAGGGCGGCGTTCGCCGCCGTGCCGGGCAGCTCCGCGGGGTCGGAGGGCTCGACGACACGGAGGATCCGTTCGAACTGGTCGAGCGCGTCCCGAAGCCCCTCGGCTGAGCGGACGATGCCGACCTCCTCCCACAAGATGTCCGGGACGTGCTCGGCCACCTTGAGCGCCCCCGCACGTCCCGCGCCGGGGGGCGGGGAGACCTTGACCACGAGGGGAGGAGCCGCCGGTGCACGGGCCACGGGGTGGAGGAGCTGACGGGCGACGTGCTCGCCAAAGACCAGCCCTTCAAGCAGCGAGTTGCTGGCGAGGCGATTCGCTCCGTGCACACCGGTGGAGGCGACCTCCCCGCACGCGTAGAGGTGCCGGAGGGTCGTGCGACCTTCCAGGTCCGTCGTGACGCCGCCGACCATGTAGTGGGCGACCGCCGTCACCGGGATGGGGTCGCGGGACGGGTCGAGCCCGTAGGTCGCAAGGAAGTTGGTGATCGACGGGAACCGGGCGTAGAGTCGGTCGCGGGGAATCGCCGTGGCGTCTAGGTAGACACACGGGTGGCCCGAGCGTTGGATCTCCCGGTCGATCGCCCGGGCAACGACATCCCGGGGGGCGAGCTCCGCGTCGCGGTGCTGGCCGATCATGAACCGTTCCCCGGCCTCGTTGCGGAGCACCGCCCCCTCGCCGCGCATCGCCTCGGTGATGAGGTAGCGCGGAGCGCCTTCCCGGTAGAATGCCGTGGGGTGGAACTGGACGAACTCCATGTCCGTGAGGAGCGCTCCCGCGCGGAACGCGATCGCGACCCCTTCGCCGGTGGCGATCGCCGGGTTCGAACTCTGTCGGTAGAGGGATCCGGCTCCGCCGGTCGCGAGGATCACTGGCCTCTCGTCCATCACCTCGCGCTGGGTCCCATCCGGTCGGGAAAGGACCGCGACCACGCCTTCCCGTCCTCCCGGGCGGAGCGCCCGGAGCGCCGTCGCCTCGCGGGCGTCGATCCCTTCCTGGAGCACCCGTCGCTTGAGCGCCTCCTCGATGGAGAGGCCGGTCGCGTCTCCTCCCGCGTGGAGGATGCGCGCGGTGGAATGCGCCCCCTCCCGGCCGAGCGCGATCTGCCCCTCGACGGTGTCGAACGGAACGCCGAACCGCACGAGGTCGGCGATCCGTGCCGGCGCGTCCGTCGTGAGCTGGCGAGCCGCGGCCCGGTCGACCAGGCCGGCCCCGGCGCGGATCGTGTCCTCCAGGTGGCGCGCGGTCGAGTCCTCGGGTCCGATGGCGGCGGCGATGCCTCCCTGGGCGTAGCGGGTGTTCGACTCCTCGAGCCTCGCCTTCGTGATGATGATCGGGCGCACTCCCATCTCGCGAAGCCGCAGCGCGACGTAGAGCCCCGCGATGCCGCTCCCGATGATGAGCGGACGACGGGCGGCAGCCGTCACGAAGCCCGGACGGAGGGGGGACGGTATATCGACTTCTCTCGCCCGGCGGCCTCATCTCTGTGTCGGCCCTCGGGAGCTCGTGGCGACCTCCTCCGCGCCGGCCCCCGACATCGAGTGGAGGTCGAGCGTCCGGGTCACCGAGGACCACGAGCTCGCGCGCGAGGTCACGGAGCGCTTCGCCCACGGAAGCGGCCTCAGGGCGGTTCCGGTAACGGATCTGGTCGACCCGCGGAAGGCGTTCTGGCGGCGTCTCGGTCCTCCGGTCGAGTTCGCCCCCGAACGGCGCGCGGCGGTGGAAGTGGGCCGTGCCGTCCACCAGCTGGTCGGCCGCGCGCTCGCCAACGAAGGCCCTCTCGAGGTACGGGTTCGTCGAGAGGGGGTCGTGGGGCGGATCGACCTTCTCGCCGACCTCCCGACCGAGGTGAAGAGCGGCTCCTCGACGGTCGACCCGGCCGAGCTGCGCGAACTCCGGCCCGACCACGTGGAGCAGCTTGCGATGTACTGCGCCCTCCTCGACCGACGCGCGGGCCGGTTGCTGCAGTTCCTCACCCCCGGGGGTGTCGTCGAGGCGGTGCGAGCGGTCGACGTTTCGTTCGGGGACCTTTCTCCGGTGAGAGCGGAAATGAACGCCCGCGCTCGGGGGTTGCGGGAGGCTCTCGTCAGCGGGGCCCCGACCGGCCTCTCTCGTTGCCGGTGGTTCTCGCGCGGGTGCGAGTTCCGCGGGGCGTCCGTGTGCGATTGCCGCGGGGACGAACCAGAAGCCGGCGACGCGATGCTCGGGGGCGTCGAGTCGATCTTGGCCCGACCGGACGTGGAGCAACGTGTCCGAAGCTCCCTGGCCCACACGCCGGGGCCCGCCGCTCCCCCTTCCGTCGAAAGGTTCCGGGACCTGATCTACCCTCGAAGAGCGTGGTTCGAGCGATCCTCGCCCGCCGCGCCCCTCCCCCCGCCGACTCCATCGCCCGAATCGGCGACTCCGGACGTCTACGGCCGACTGGTCGAGGCGATCGAGAGCGGTCCGGTGGGGGAGGTCTGCCAGCTTCCCGTTCTAACGGACGAGCCCGCGGAGGAGGTCACCGCGTTCCGGGGCGAACCCTACCTGGTCCGTACTTCCCGGGCGTGGGAGCGACTCCTCCCGTCGGCGATGGTCGACCGCTATCCGCAGTACGCCCTCGACCTGGGCTTCCGTTGTGCCGCCACCGGCTCGTATCGTGGGCGGGTGGTCACCGCGTACGAGCGCGCGGAGAGGGACGAGGACCGAATCTCCGTGTATGAGCTCCGCTTCGCGACCCTGACTCCGTTCTCCCGGCTGTTCCGGACCCGGACGGAGGCCCTTCGGAGAGCCCTCCGTCAGGGGGACTCCATGTCGCTCCCGCCGTGTCCTGAGTGGATGTACGCGGACTGCCCCTACCGGGGCGCTTGCGGGTGCGGCGTCGACGAGGGCCGTTCCCAACGGTAGATCATGGCGGTCGCGGTGCGACGGAAGCCGAGCTCGTCGTAGAGGTGGCGCGCCGGTCCGTTCGATACGGTGACCCAGAGGCGGACCCGCTCGTAGCCCAGGGCCCAGAGGGCCCGGAGCCCCCATCGCAGGAGGTACCGTCCGTACCCCCGTCCTCGCCGCTCGGGGTCGACCATGAAATCGAGGAAGACCGCGCGACGCGGCGACTGCTCGGAGGATAGGATCGCCCCGATGAGGCGGGTCGGGTGCGGCTCGATGAGCGCGGTGGAGGCTTCGTCCAGGAATCGCCCCATGCCGCCGCCCAGCAGCGTCTCGAGCACCCGTCGGTAGTCGGCGACCTCGTGGCCGATGAGGAGCTCGTCGGTCGACCCTTGAAAGGCGCGAACGTCGAGGTGGGCGAGCGCGTCCAAGGTCACGTCCCGGATCGCGACGTGGAGCATGTCCGGGGCGGGGCGCGCAGGCGGCTCCGCGTCGGCCGGCCCGAGCGCCCGCTCCATCGCCTCCCGCTCGATCACGAAGGAACCCGGTCGTTGAGCGAGGGTCGAGAGGAGGGAGTGATCGTCGTCCGTCGTGAGACCCGTGAACCCCAGGTCGACCGAGCGGATGTCGGGGGCCAGCTGGTCGATGAGGGTCTCGGCCAGCTTGGTAGCCCGCGCGAGCGCTCCCGGCCCGCCTCCGACGTGGACGTGGCCAAACGCCGCGCCGGCCCGGGTGCTGAAGAACGCGAGTCCGTCCGCCTCCGGAGAGGGGTAGCACCAACCGGCCTGGGCACCGGAGTGGAGCCCCTGGGCCGTCTCCTCCACCCAGTCACCGGTAGGGGATTCTTCCCGGAGGACGAGCTCCCGGCGGACCATCTGGACGAGCTCGAGCAACCGCTCGAGGGGGACCTCCCGCGCGGGGCGAGGATGCTCCACGGTCGTCCGTCCGTCTAGGTCGGGACCTCTCGTCGCAGGATCTGAGCGATGTCCGGCGCGACCGACGCCTTCTCGGCCGGGTTGCCGAGCGTGTCGGTCGAGTAGACCTCGTCCGTCACCGCCTTGATCCGCTCGAAGGCGTCCCGGAGGAAGAGCCCGTGGGTGCAGGCGGCGCTGACCGCGCCGACCCCGTGCTTCGACAGCAGCTTCGCTGCCTCCACGATCGTGCCGCCGGTCGTGATGATGTCGTCGATCAGCACGACGTGCTTCCCCTCGAGGGGCGCGGGCGCGTTCGGGGGGAACGAGAGCTCGACGTGTTCGCTGTCGATGCGCTTCTTCTCGAGGGCGAACCAGGGCTTGTCGAGCAACTGGGCCATTCGGCGGACCCGCTCGATGCCGCCCTTGTCCGGGGACACGAGGAGGTCGACCGGCCGCTCACGCAGGAGGCGCGCGATCGCCGGTATCCCACTCGCCTCGAAGGCGGGTTTCGTGAAGTGGGAGAGGGTCTGGGCGGAGTGAAGGTCGACGGTGATGACCGCGTCGGCGTCCAGCTCCACGTGCCGGCAGAGCGCCCGGGCGCTCACCGGTTCGCCGGGAAAGAATCGGCGGTCCTGTCGGGCGTAGCCGAAGTACGGGACGACCACGAAGAACCGCCGTACCCCCGACTCCCGGATCGCGTCCTCGAGCAGGAGGAGCTCGAGGAGGTCCTCGTCCGTCCGGGTCGACTGCACGAGCACGACGTCCTCGCCCTCGAGCCGGCCGCCGACCCGGACGTACATCTCGCCGTCCGAGAAGCGTTTCTTGAACGGGAGGCCGAACGGCGCGTTGCCGAGCTCTCGCGAGATGCGTTCGGCGAGGGCCGTGGACGCGGTTCCTCCGATGACATGCATACACTCGACCCCGAAGGGCGGACGGGACCCGGGGCTTTAGGTTTGCCGCGAGAACATGCGAAGGCGAACGGGAGGAGGAGGCAGCTTGACCTCGGTTCCACCCCCAGCCGGCGGTCTACAGTTCGTCGTCGTCCTCGCGCCGGCGAGACTTCGCGTCCCGTCGGACATGGGGTCGTGGCCGCCCCCGGCGCCCCTCCGTCCGCGTCGCGGCCGACCGGGCGCGACGCCTCGATGGAGGTTCGTCCGGCTCCTCTTCTTCTGCCTCGTCGGCGCGCTTCCAGGGCCGTAGTGACTCGAGCCAGCGCCGGCGCCGGTGGCGTTCTGCCACCTCCTCGTCCTCCTCCTCTTCGGCCTCGGCCTCTTCTTCCTGGCGCCGGAGTTCGGTCTCGACCCCCTCGGCCCGGAGGAGGTAATGGAGACCGAGGGCGGCTAGGATGACCCCGGCGAGGGTGATTCCGATGTACTCCCACGACTCCAGCGGGACCTCGCTCGCCGACCCCGTGAGGAGGAGCTTGAACGCGCCGAACCACGGGAGCATCCCGCGGGCGACCCCGAGGATCCAGGAGGAGGCAACGAGCTGGCTGGTCCCCGGCTGGTCCGGGTCCGCCGTGCAGTTGATCGAGCACCCGACCGGGGAGGTGTTGTTGTCCCCGAGGGTCAGGAAGCCGGTGTGCTCCCCGAGGAACGGAACCGAGTCGCTCTCCGCGCTCACGTCGATCGAAAGCGTCGAGGACCTCCAGCCGACGTGGAAGAGGTCAAGGGTCCCCGTGATTCGGTCGACGTTGCATCCGTCGGGGTTGGTGGTGCCGGGCGTCGCGTAGGCCTCCCCGGGTCCCGGCATTCCGTCGCAGGGGAGGCCGGAAAGGCTCGGTGCACTGTACGAGCTCGTGCTCGCGTTCCAGACGAGGAGGATGATGGCCCGATGGATGATCGGGGTACTGCCTCCGCCGTTCGGGTGGTAGAGCAGGACGTCCCCGTACTCGCCGTAGGTCGAGTACCCCGTCTCGATACCGGGGAAGTAGGGGGTGATCTGACCGGTCGGAATCCGCTGAGCGAGTACGAGGTCGCCGGTGTTGATCAGCCCGACGATGTCGTGCGACCCGTGCTGCATGCTGTTCGATTCCACGACGTAGACCGGGGGCCAGTTCTGCGTGTAGGCGAACAGTGCCACCAGGAGCACGACGATGACCGCGAGCGCGACCAGAGGCTCGAACCAGAGGGAGTCGCGAGCCCGCCAGTAGATCGGCCGTCGGTCGCCCCCAGCGGTCGACAAACGATCGGGCGACGGCTCCTCCGCGCCCTCGTCCGCGTCCGAGCGTTTCCACCGCCGGAGTGGTGCCGGCCGCCCTCGTCCCTCGCGGTCTCGGCTCGGACGCGTGCGACGCGGCGTCCGACGCGGAGGAGCTTCCTCCTCCTCTTCCTCGTCCAGGTCGACGTCGTCGTCCTCGTCGTCGTCCGGACGGGACCCCCCACGCCGGGTCATCCTCCTTCCCTTCGTCGGCCCGTGTTTAACGGTTCGTGTCGAGCCGCAAGATTCGGCCGTTCCGCCACCGAAACCGAACCCTTAAGCCGCCGGTCGGACAGGAAGGCCGGCCAGCGGAAGACCAGGGTCGTATGGCGCGGATCGATGTGACGATGCCGCTGTTCGCCGGGATGCCGGCGTTCCCGGGAGACCCCGCGTTCTCGAGCCGACCCCTTCAGCGAATCGACCGCGGGAGTGACTACGACCTCTCCCTGGTCGAGTTCGGTTCCCACGCCGGGACCCACGTCGACCCGCCCTCCCATTTCGTCCCCGGCGGGGCCAGCATCGACCGAGTGGACCTCGAGGTCCTGAACGGACCCTGCCGTGTGGTCGGCGTCCCCGACAGCTCCACCTTGGTCACGGCGCGCGAGGTGGCGACGGTCCCGTCCGGGACGCACCGGGTCCTGTTCCGGACAGCGAACTCGGCCCGATGGGACCAACGATTAGAGTTCTTCGACGACTACGTCGCCCTCGACTCCTCCGCGGCGACGGCGCTCCTGGACCGAGGGGTCCGGCTGGTCGGGATCGACGCCCTCTCCATCGAGCACGACTCCGAGGCCCGATACCCGGTCCATCGGGCCCTCCTCCGCCGGGGCGTCCTGATCCTCGAGGGACTTCTCCTCGCGGCGACCCCTCCCGGGGACTACGACCTCGCGTGCTTTCCCCTTCGCCTCCGCAACGGGGACGGCGGTCCGGCTCGAGTCACCCTCCAACCCCGCTGAACGGTATGGCGCTCGCCCCTCCCGGCCCCGGCCCGACCCCGCTCCCGCTCGCCACGACGGCGTTCTACGTGCTCGTGGGAACCCTGGCGCTGTTTGTCGCGATGCTCCTCTACCTCCGCAGCTCCCACCCGCGTCGCAAGCGGGGTCTGGAGGGGTACTTGGACGCCGCGGGGGTCAGTCTGGGGTTCCTCGCCTTCTCGGTCGTGCTGGTCATCGCCGTGACGCTTCACGACCCGATGGGCAACCGAACGTCCTTCGCGCTCTACACGACGGTGCTGACGGGGTACTGGCTCGCCTTCGCCATCCCCGTCGTGACGGTGGGAAGCTCGGTCCACGCCCGATCGCGCGGCCAGATCCCCTGGCTCGTGCCGTCGGTCGTGATCGCCGTGTTGATGTTCGGCGTGCTGTTCGCCTACTACTACCGGGTCGGGCCGTAGCCGGCGCTGCTAGTCGCGCTCGTCCGGTGGGAGCAGGTCCGGGATTCCCTCGTCGATCGGGTAATCGACCCGGCACTTTTCGCACCGGAGGTTCCCGGTGAGGATCTCCTCCCGGTCCTTCTCCCGGACGGTGAGCGTCAGGTCCCCTTTGCAGACGGGGCAGCAGAGGATCTCCATGAGGTCCGCCTTCATTTCGCCGTCCCCTCGATGATCCCGTACCCGATCAACCGCCAGGCGTTGAGCTTTCGGGAGACCGCCACGCGGCTCCCGGGAAAGACCGTGACGGCCCGGCTCAGCGAGAGCTCCACCTCGTCCCCGCGGGCGCTCGTCACCTTGCCGGCCGCGACGGTCGTGCCGACGGTGACGGCGAGCTGTTCGTTCGTGCGGACCTTCTCGACCTTGATCTCGCGCTGGGCTCCCAGCACGCGGTCGAGGAGGGTCGCCTTCAGCCGGATCTTCTGGCTCACGGGGGGAAGGGTGCCGGCTGCACCGATCAGGCGACCGGTGAGCCCGTCGCCCTTGGCGAGCGCGGGGTCGAGGCTCGTCCCGACGGCGGCGAGGCCCCCCGGGTGCAGCTCTTCCCGCTCCTCGCCGCCCGAGACGATGGAGGTGACCTTCGTCATCAGCGACTCCGCCTGAGCCCCGCTCTCGGAGACCCCGCCGGGCCGGATCTCGATCGAGTCGCCGACCGTGAGGCGCCCCTGCAGGAGGGAGCCTCCGAGCACTCCTCCCTTGAGGCCCGCGGGCCGCGTGCCGGGCCGGTTGATGTCGAACGACCGGGCGACGTACATCAGCGGCGGCTTCTTCGAGTCCCGGGGCGGGGTAGGAATCGTCTCTTCGATCACTCCGATGAGCGCGTCCATCCCCACCTTGTGGTTCGCGCTCACGGGGACGACCGGCGCGTTCGCCACGGGAGAGCCCTTGAGGAATTCCACGATCTCACGGTAGTTCGCCGCGGCCTCCTCCGCGGAGAGCAGGTCGATTTTGTTCTGGACGACCACCACCTTACGCACTCCGATGATGTCGAGGGCGTAGAGGTGCTCGCGGGTCTGGGGTTGGGGACAGTGTTCGTTCGCGGCGATGAGGAGCAGCGCGCCGTCCATGATCGCCGCGCCCGAGAGCATCGTCTCCATCAAGGCCTCGTGGCCCGGCGCGTCCACGAACGATACCGCGCGGAGGAACTTCGCTTCGCCCCCACAGGACGGACAGACCGGTTCGACCGAGTAGCCGGAGGGGGGCGCGCAGTTCGGGCACTTGTAGAATGCGGCGTC
>DASPQC010000051.1:0-19221 GCA_035625165.1 Thermoplasmata archaeon
GGGCCCTCGCTGAGGCAGCGGGGCCCGCCGGTCGCTGGGTGCACTTTGGGGCAACGAGTGCCGACATCACCGATACCGCCCAGGCGCTCGAACTCAAGGAGAGCGCCGGGATTCTGCGCGACGATCTCACCCAGCTTGCGCGAACGCTGGTGGACCTCGCGCGAAAGCACCGGGCGACCCCGGAGGTGGGTCGGACGCACGGCCAGCACGGAGTGCCGATCAGCTTCGGCTACAAGGTCGCCGTCGCGGCGGCCGAGGTCAGTCGGCACCGCGACCGGCTGGACGAACTCCTCCCGCGGCTCGCCGTGGGAAAGATGGCGGGGGCGGTCGGAACCGGTGCGGGATTCGGGGACAAGTCGGCCGAACTCGAAGGGCTCGTGATGGCCCGCCTTGGACTCACGGCGGATGAGGCGCCCACACAGATCGTCGGCCGGGACCGGATCGCCGAGTTCACGAACTTCCTTGCGCTCGTCGCTGGGACAGCCGAGCGGCTCGCGACGGAGGTCCGCAACCTCCAGCGGACCGAAATCGGAGAGGTCTCCGAGCCGTTTGACGAGGCGCACCAGGTCGGCAGCTCGACCATGGCCCAGAAGCGGAACCCGATGGTCTCGGAGAACGTCACGAGCCTCGCCCGCCTCGTCCGCGCTCTGGCGCTGCCTCCGCTCGAGAACATGGTCCAGTGGCACGAGCGCGACCTCGCGAACTCCGCGAACGAACGGATAGTCCTCCCGCACGCGATCGTCCTCACGGACGACCTGCTGACGAAGCTGACGGGGGTGTTCCGCGGCCTCAAGGTCGATGCGGACCAGATGGCCGAGCAGCTCTCCCGCTCGGGCGGAGGGGCCATGACCGAGAACCTGATGCTCGCCCTAACCTCGAAGGGTCTCGCCCGAGCGGACGCCCACGAGGTACTCCGCACCCTGACGCGACCCGGGGGCGTCCCGGGTCCGCTCGCCGACCGGGCGAAGGCGGACCCCCGCATTTCGAAGCTACTCCGTCCGGAAGAAGTCGACCAGCTGTTGGACCCGGCCGCCTACGTCCGGTCCGCGGCGGAGAAGACGGACCGGATCCTCGCCCGGCTCGAGGCCGAGCTCGGTCGATGACCGAGGTCGCCGAACCGTGGACCGCACGCATCTCGGTTCGTCCGGGTCGGGCGGAGGTCGCGGAGTGGCTCGCTCGTGCCTTGGGCCCGGAGGCGACCCGCGAGGTCCCGCGGGCGCACGCGAAGGTCTCGCGCCCGGCGCCCGACGTGGTCGAGGTCGCCATCCGCGCGGCGGACGCGGGAGCCATGCGCGCGGCGCTCAACACTTATCTCGGCTGGGTGCAGCTCTCACTCACCACGGCCGAGGTCGCCCGACCGCCCGCTCGATAGTCCGAAGCGCTTATCTCTCGCCCTCGGTCACGCGCTCCGTGGCACTTCCCGCAAAGCTCCAGAACGACCTGAAGCAGTTCCAGCGGCTCCAGCAGGAGCTGGGAGCGGTTCAGCAGCAGCGGCTCCAGATCGACCTCAAGGTCCGCGAGCTCTCCCACACGCTCGAAGAGTTGAAGGGTGTCTCCGAGGAAACCGCGGTCTACCGGCCGATCGGCGGCCTCCTCGTCCGCGCCAAGAGTCGCAAGGAGGTCGAGGACCTCTTGACCGAGGAGAAGGAGACCCTCGAGGTCCGCCTCAAGGCCGTCGAGCGACAGGAGACCCACCTCAAGGAACGCTACACGACCATGCAGCAGGATCTCTCTCAGCAACTGCAGGCCGCGGGCGTCGCCGCCGCCCCGGCGGGCGAGAGTGGGTCGGAAGAATAGGGCCCTACGCCCTTCGGTGAACCAACCGGTCGGCGACCTCTCTCAGGAGGGGTTTCGCTCGCGCGGGAATCGTGCGGCTCCGACGTAGGCGGTCCAGACCCCGCTCCGTGAGTTCTGAGATCCTTCGCTCCGAATAGTCGAGGGCGCCGGCCGCACGGATCACCTCGCGGGCTCGTTCGACCTCCTCCGGCGGAGCCTGAGGGTTCCCCAGGACACGGCCGAGGCGCGACCGGTCAGCCTCCGAACCCAGCTGCCAGGCCCGCACCACGAGGAGCGTCCGCTTGCCCTCGATGAGGTCGTTCGAGCTCTTCCCGGTCTCCTCGGCCTCAAACCCGGCGCCCAGCACGTCGTCCCTCAGCTGGAAGGCGACCCCGAGGTCGATTCCGACCGCTTCCAGATCCAGGAGGGATGGTGCAGTGCGCCCGCCGAGCAGGGCGCCGATCTTGAGGGGCGAGGCGACGGTGTAGACGGCCGACTTGAGCCGGTGGACGGTCAGGACCGCCTCCTCGCTCACGCGGCCGGGGTCGAGCGTCTCGTTGCGGATGTCGAGAAGTTGGCCGTACGCCGTCAGTCGAGTCATCCGAACGTACTCCGCGAGCGCCGCCAGTCGGGCGGCCGCGGGAACACGCACCCGAAGGAACGAATCGACCGTGAACGGTTCCTCGAGGTCACCGAGCGTGAGCGCGATCCCGACCCCGTACTCCTCGGCAGAGCCCCCCAGCGCTTCCCGGCGGTGGGCGCCTTCCATCGCTCGGTGGAGCGAGGGACCGCCGCGACGCTCCTCGGCGTGGTCGACGATGTCGTCGTGGATCAGCATCCAGCTCTGGAAGTGCTCGAGCCCCGCAGCGGCGGGGAGTGCCGGTCGAGGATCCCGTCCGGTGGCGAGATGGTAGCCAGCGAGCAGCAAGAGCGCTCGAAACCGCTTGCCGCCACGCAGCGTGAACTCGACATTCGCGTCCACGTAGGGCCGGACCGCGGCGGGCGCCGTACGACGTTCGCTCCGGTACGAGGCGCGCAGCTCCCGTTCGAGATCGGGGAGGTACCGATACAAGCCGGAGAGGTCCACGGCATTTGCCGCTGGACGACTATCGTATTTAACGGACCGGGCCATCGGCCCCTTGATGGCCTCTTCCCCGTTCGTCCAGCTGGCCGGCGCGCTGATCGAGGCGATGGGTCAGCGGCTGGATGCCGCGAAGCCGACCGACGAGGGCCTCGTCCTCCGCACGGGAGACGGTTTCCTCTACGCCTTTGTCGAGGACCCTACCGTCATTTCGCTTGACACCGTACGCCGTCTCTTCACGGACGCCGGGCCGAACCCTGCCCACCTGGTCGTCCTCACACCTGCCCATCTCCCGCTCGCCCTGTCGGAGGAGGTGGTGCGGCACGGGGGGACGTTGGTCGAAGGCCCACGGTTCGCGGAACTCGCTCGCCAGCTCGGTCTGGGGTCGATGCTCGGTGAGGAACCCCGCCCTCCCCGACCGGGCGAGACGCGCCGGTTGCTCCCGAGCGCCCAGCAGCTGGACGGCATCATGCACCGGGCGCGGACCTGGCTCGATTGGGGCGTCCCCGCGCTCGCGCTCCGATTCTATCGACAGGCGGCCGACTTAAAGCCGGGATTCCAGCCCGCGCGAGTCGGCGTCGGCCGCGCCCTGCTCGCCCTCCGTCTCACCGATGACGCCGAGCGCCAGTTCGACGAGGTTCTCGCGACCCGCCCGGACGACCTGGAGGCTCGCCTCGGCAAGGCGGCCGTGCTCGGAGCCCGGGCTCGGCCGAAGGAGGAGGTGGAGATGTATCGTGCCCTCCTCGCGGAAGACGACGCGAGGACGGAGGTGCGGGCGCACCTGCTGGCCGCGCTGGTCGACCTGGGGGATTGGAAGGGCGCTCGAGTGGAACTCGAAGCGATGCTTTCCCGTACGCCGGAGGACCCGCAGCTGAGATTCCTTCACGCGATTGCCCTCGAACGCACGGGGAGCTCCTCACTGGGCAACGAGGAGCGGGAAGAGGCCCGCAGGCTCGGCCTCACGTACGAACGGGAAGCAGCTCTTTGCCAGCACCTCGGTCTGCCGCCCCCGGCCCGCCCGGCGGAGGCGGCGGGGACTCTCGTGGCGCCCGCGGTCGCGAGGCGACCCTCGGTCCCCCGCCGGGTTCCGGCGCCGCCGAAGGCCGCACGTTCCCCGTCGAGGACCGCGCCGAAGCCGGCGAAGGGTCGCGCGACCCGTAAACGTAAGTAACTCGGCCCCGACTCGACCGTCCTGAGGGGGCCGGTGAGAGTCGTATCGCTGCTTCCGAGCGCGACGGAGATCGTCGCGGCCCTCGGTCACGGCGGGGAACTCGTGGGCCGGAGCGCGGAGTGCGACTATCCGCCCGACGTCGAACCGTTACCCATCGTCATGAAGCCGCGGACCCTCGACTCAGAGCGACCGTCCTCTGAGATCGACGCCCGTGTAAGAAAGGCGAGGTCCGCCGGTGAAAGCCTCTACCGGCTGGACGTCGATCGACTGAGGGAGCTCCGCCCCGACGTCCTCTTCACCCAGGAACTCTGCGGGGTCTGCTCGGTGACGGCCGAGGAGGTGAGGGCCGCCTGCCGGTCCGCGGGGATTTCACCGGCGATCGTCTCCCTAGCCCCCACGACCTTGACCGAAGTCTTCGATTCGATCCTCACGGTCGGAGAGGCCCTGGCGGACCGCCCGGCGGCGGAGCGGCTGGTCTCCGAGCTGCGAGAGCGGTGCCGCCCGTCCCGAACACCTCGTGAAGCCCGCCCGAGGGTGGCCATCGTCGAGTGGCTCGACCCGCCGATCCTTGCCGGCCTTTGGTCCTCGGATATGGTCGATCGTGCGGGGGGCGTCCCCATCGGACCGCCGTCTCGGGAACCCGGACGCCGGACGACTTGGGGCGCGGTCGAACGGGGGGCCCCCGACCTCGTGGTGCTCAGCCCCTGCTCCTTCTCGGTCGACCGTACCCGTCGCGAGTTGTCGGACCCGGCCCTGCTCAGCCGCGTGAAAGGCGCCTGCGGCCGGCTGGGTACCGTGCTCGCGGATGAGGCCTACTTCAGCCGACCGGGTCCACGACTCGCCGACGGGGTCTCCCTCCTCCGTCAGCTGCTCAAGGGCTCACTCCACGCGCCCCCGCTGCCCGCCGAGTACCTCGTTTCGGACCGTGCGAGGGCGCCCGCATGACCTCGAGTGGCCCCTACGGCTACACCTACTCGTGGAGCTACGCGCGGCCCGCGCCGAGACGGATCACGACCTCCCGGAGGGAAATCCGGGACATCCTCATCGCCTACGCGGTCATCACGCTCGACCTCGTGATCATCCTCACGGGGAGCAGCGCCTTTCTCGGGACGAACGGGCGGGGCCTCCTCTCGTCGGAGGCGTGGATCTACGTCCTTGTCGCGGCCGCGACCGGGTTCACCGGTTTCATCGCCCACGAGCTGGCCCACAAGGTGGTCGCCCAGCGTCGCGGCTTCTGGGCCGAATTCCGCATGTCGCCGATGGGCCTCGTCCTGTCGCTCGTCATGTCGTACATCGTCGGTTTCCTCTGGGCCATCCCGGGAGCGACGATGGTCGGAGGGATGTCCGAGATCAACCGGCGCGACTGGGGGCTCACGAGCCTCGCCGGCCCGATGACGAACCTTTCCTTCGCCTTCGTCTTCTACGCCGCCGCGGCCGGCACCTACCTTCTGGGGTGGGTGGTCGCCCCCTGGCTCCTCTTCCTCGCCTACATCAACGGCTGGTTCGGCGCGTTCAACCTGATTCCCGTAGGGCCGTTGGACGGCGCTAAGGTGCTGCGTTGGAACCGGGTGGTGTGGGGGTTGGCGTTCGCGGGGACCGCCGTGATGGCGGTCGTGAGCGCGCTCGGCCTCTTCGTCTACCAGAACCCGTTCCTCTAGGGTGAGAAGGAGGGAAGATGACTCGACCCCAAGTGCGCGACCTGGGCGAAGACCGACGGCTGCTCGACCTCGGGTTCCGGGACACGGAGGGGCTGGTCGCCGCCTACCTCCTGCCCCTCGAGGAGGGGTGGGCGCTCATCGAGACCGGTCCGACGACGTGCCGCGACTCGCTCCTCCAGGGCATTGAGGCGGCGGGGGTCGCCCGGGAGGATGTCCGTCAAGTGTTCGTCACCCACATCCACCTCGACCACGCCGGCGGCATGGGAGCGCTCACCGAGGCGTTGCCGCGCGCGGACTTCTTCGCGCACGAGGTCGGGGTCCCCCACTTGGTCGACCCGACCCGACTCATCGCGAGCGCTCGGAGGGTCTGGGGAGCGGCGTTCGACCGGCTCTGGGGCCCGATCGCCCCCGTAGCGGCCGGACGAGTGCATCAGCTCCGCGGAGAGGAGAGATTCCCGCTGAAACGGGGAGAGCTTCAGGTTCTCGCCACCCCTGGCCACGCGAAGCATCACCTCGCCTTCTTCGACACGGGTATCCGCGGAGTGTTCACCGGCGACGGAGCGGGAGTCCGGCTCGAGCACTCCGCGCACGTCCGGCCGGCCGTCCCGCCCCCGGACCTCGACCTCGACCAGCTGTTCCACAGCCTTGAGGTGATGCGGGCGACCGACCCGAGGCTCGTCCTCTTCAGCCACTTCGGACCGAGCCCGGACGGAGCGGCCGACCTCGTCCACTACCGCACCATCGTCGAACAGTGGCGGGACGTCGCGCTCGCGGCCGCCACGGAGGGTCTCGACGTGGAGGGCGTGGCGCGTCGCCTCCGGGAGTACGATGAGTCGACCGGACCGGTCCTCGACCCGCGCGACCGGGCGTCGCTGGTCTCGGGCTACGACATCGCCGCGCAGGGGTACCTCCGATTCTTCGAAACCCACGGGCTGCTCGGTCGGAAGCCGGCGTGATGGCCGGGTCTCTGCCGAACCGCCGCCGGGCCGCCGCGGCCCTCCTCCTCGCGAGGACGGTCTATGCGTTCAACTGGTACAACGTCGGGGCGGTCCTTCCGCTGATCGGGAGTTCGCTGCATGCCACCACTCCCGAGCTCGGCGTGGTCCTCGCCTCGTTCCTGGTCGGCGCCGGGGTCTTCCAGCTCCCCGCCGGTATCGCGGCGATCCGCTGGGGCGGCCGACGACTCTCGATCGTCGCGCTCCTCACCATGGGGGTTACCGGCTGTGCCTCCGCCTTCTCTCCGAACTGGGAGGTGCTGGCGGCGCTCCGGTTCGGAGCCGGCGCCGGGGCCGCGCTCTTCTTCGCTCCGGCGCTCGAGCTGGTCGCCTCCTACTTCCCTCCCGGGACCCGTGGGCCGGTGATCGGGGTCTACAACTCGGGCTTCGGCATCGGAAGCGGGATCTCCCTCATCGCCGGGGCCCTCCTCGGCGAGCTCTACGGATGGCCCTCGGCCCTCCTGGTGGGAGGGGTCATGCTGCTCGCGACCGCTGCCCTTCTGGTCGTCGCCCTGCCCGTCAAAGGCGCGCCCCCGCCTCGGTCGAGCCGGGAGGTGTGGGCGGTCGCCCGTCCGATCCTCAACTCTCGCTCGCTCTGGGCGCTCTCGCTCGGCGCGGGAGGTCTCTGGGCGGCGTACTACATCGCCGCCCAGTTCTTCACGCAGTACGCGAAGTCGACCGGGGTCACCGGGAACCTTGTGCTCGCCGCGGCCGTGCCAGCCGTCCTGATCGGGGCCGACATCGTCGGCGGGCCGGTCGGCGGCTGGCTCGCGGAGCGGGCCCGGGACATGCGACGCACCCTCCTTCTCTGGGGCGCGCTCTCGGGAGTCCTCCTCCTCGCCATCCCGCTCCTCGGGTTCGAGGCGCTCTGGCCCGTGTTCGCGGTGATCGGCTTCGCGGAAGGAATCGTGTTCGCCGTGCTGTACCTCTACCCTTCCTACTTACCGGAGGCGCGGGTCGAAGGGTTCGCCGTCGGCCTCGCCCTGATGAACTCCCTCCAGCTGTTCATCGGGAGCTCGCTCGCCTTCGGGTTCGGCTGGGTCGCGGACGCCTGGGGCTACACGGTCGCGTGGTTCTACGCGGGCGGCACCGGCCTCGTGATGCTACTCCTCGTCCTCTGGGCCCGTGCCGTACGGCCCGCTTGGCCCCACCCTCGGGCGGCTCCCGGGTAGGTCGTGGGGTTTCGTCAGCCGATCATCAGGCCCTCGATGCGGACCTGGTAGCCCCGCGACGTCCGCGCGAGGAAGTTGATGAGTCCACTGTGCCGCCACTGCAGCATGCACCGTCGAGGCAGGAACCAGTAGCGACAGCCGATCCGCAGCTCGGACTTCGACTCCGTGACGAGCCCCTCGTATGCCTGGGCGGAGTAGTAGCCGATGTCCTTGAACCCCTCCCGACGGGCCCGGAGCGGGCCGGTCACGCACCAGACCATCACTCCGGTCCGCTCGTCGACGTCCATCACGACGCCGCAGTGGGTGATGGGGCAGCCGCAGGACATCCCGAGCGGCCGACCGATGAGCGTGTCCCCCTTCTGGATGCGGAGCTCGCGCGTCAGCATCGGGTTGTGGGGAAGCAGAGTCTCGCGCGGGCCGGGCTCCTCGGGGAACGTCTGCAGCACGAACTCATACTCGCGGCCCAGGTGGTCCTTCCAGTCGCGCGCCTGGAGCGGGGGAACGACGTTACAAGAGTCACAGGTGTTCCCGGCCATCGGGAGGCTGGGTCCCATAGGGGTTTCCAGGACGCCGACCGGCGCGAACGCGCTGACGGTCGCCTCGCGCTGAACGCACCGCTCGAGCACGTCCGGGTGCGCGACGGCTGCCACCGCGAGCTCGGCGCAGGTCCGGTAGCCGCAGAGGCCGCAGTCGAGTCCGGGGAGCGAAGTGAGGATGTGGGATGCCTCGGCGTTCAGGTCGGGGGACGGCGGTAGGGTCGCCACCGCGCCGCCGTTTCCGGAGGCAGGAGCTCGCATCTACTCCCCCCGGTAGAACGTCTCGCCCTCGAGCTGACGGACGACGCCGAAATGCTGCTGCCAGCCGACTTCTTTCTTGCCGACACAGATCGTGCAGACCCCGACCGGCGGGTTCCCGCGCAGGAGGAGACGTCCCGACAGATCTGGCGCCTGCTCGACCCGGCGGACGAGACGGTCGATGTTGATCCCGTGGAGAGCATCCGTCTCGATGACCGACGCCTGCGTCGCGGAGAGGACGTTCGCCCGAAACACCTCCCGCTCTGCTTGGGAGACGAGGTCGATCTTCGTCACGAGCGCCACGTCAGCGAGGGAGAGGAGGGGACCGATCTTCCTCGGGAGATTCATCCCGCTGGTCGCCTCGAGGACCGCAACTCCGAGCGAATCCTCGATGTAGGGGGAGCAGCGGAGGCAGAGGCCGGCCGTCTCGACCAGGAGGGTGTCGGCCTTCACCGAGGCGGCCCACCGCACGGCGTCCCCGAGCACCATCACGTTGCAGTGGTCCGGGCAGAGCTCGCCGGAGTAGACCTTCTTCGCGGGAATGCCAAACTGGGTACGGAACTGCTCGTCCTCGTTCGTGAACTGAACATCGGTCTTGAGGTAGGCGAGCTGGTGGCCCTTCGAGCGCAGACGACGGGCGACCTGCTTCAGGACCGTCGTTTTCCCGCTGGTCGGCGGCCCGGCGCAGACGATCACCTTCATTTGGCCGCCCCTCCGAGGCCGAGCGCCTCGAGCCGCTCGCCGAGGACCGCGTCGTCGAGAGGCTCGCCCGCGCGGATCTTCGCGCGGTACTCGAGGATGATGTCGTCGAGGTGGCTCAGGGCGTCCGCGACCCGTCGTTCGCGCGGGTCCTTCGCGATCAGCTTGCGCATCGCGCCGTTGCGCATCACGATCCGGAAGTCGGAAAGAAGGGCGATCCGCGGGTCGTGCGTCACGAAGACGAAGATCTTCCGGTGGCGCCGGAGGAGCTCGAGCGCCCGCGTGCGGTGGATGCCGGCGTTCTCGATCTCGTCCAGCAGGATGATGGGAGAATTGCCGATCACGACGGCGTCCGCGATGAGGAGGGCGCGGGTCTGACCACCGGAGAGCTCGGTCATCACGCTCTCAAGGTCGATCGCTTCCCCGGTAAGCTCGTTCGCGAACTCGACCGTTCGGCCGACCAGCGATTCCGCGTCGGCTCCTTGCCGGATCGCCGCGTGGATTCGGAGGAACTCTCGGACCGGGAGATCGGAGAGGAAGTTCGTGTGCTGCGTGATGAGGGCGACCGGGTGGCGCGCGGGATCGCCAACCGCCTCGTCGGGGGTGACTTCGCCGTCCACCAAGATCTTCCGGCCCGAGGGGGTGTTCTCGTTCGCGAATCGTTCGATGTCGTTGATGAGCTCGGTCTTCCCCGAACCGGTGGGACCGACGACGCTCGCGACCTCGCCCATCCGCAGGTCGACCCGCTCCACCAGCTCGGGGTCACCGTTCTTACCGCGGCCGCCAATGATGGATAACTGCTCGAGCTCCATAGTCACCCTCTTTTCGGGCGGGCGACACTATGTTGAGCAGATAGTCTCGTGTTTATGTGCGAAAACAGAGCCCTGCCGAGAATTACGTTGGTTGTCTACGCTTTCAACCGACCGCCGCTGAAACCTGCGCCAATCCCTTCGTACGAGATATGCGACCCGGCACACTGCCTCACTTGAAAGCCACGCCGGGAGCGGAATCGACCGGGCAGCACCATCAGATCGCTTGCGCGGCTCTCTCTGGGTCGAGGACCGTAACGAGGTTGGTGGGTCGGCCCCGGACGGGATAGCCCGCCGTCAGAACGATTGGACCGGAACCCGGGAGCTTGAGGTCCAGGACGAGTCGCGAGGCTCGGCGGGACATTTCCACCAAGTGTCGATGCTCCGGGGAGGGGACCGCAACGACCCCTCGGACGAGCGCCAGATGACGTCGGGCCGATGCATTGCGAGAGAGCGCTAGCACCGGCGTGCGGGGGCGAAGGGCAGCGACCAGTCGGGCCGTGCGCCCCGAGTGGGTCGGTGTAACGAGCGCTCGGGCCCCCACGCTTTCCGCGAGCTGGACGGCGGCCGCGGCGACCGACCGCTCCGACTCCTTCGAGCCCGACCCGCCACGGAGATCCCGGACCGGACGCGGGTCGAACGACGGTTCGGTCGCCTCGGCGATGCGAGCGAGCCACTCGACCGACTCGATCGGGAAGTTCCCGATGGCGCTCTCTTCGCTCAGCATCACTGCGTCGGCCCCATCCAGCACGGCGTTGGCGACGTCGGTCGCCTCGGCCCGGGTCGGGCGTGGGGACGTGAGCATGCTGAGCAGCATCTGGGTAGCGACGATGACGAACTTCCCCGCTGCGTTGGCCCGCCGCACGAGCGACTTCTGCTCGAGGGCGAGCTGCTCCAAGGGGACCTCGATCCCGAGGTCTCCTCGCGCGACCATGATCCCATCGGCAGCGTCGAGAATCCGGTCGATGTGCTCCAACGCCTCCGCCCGCTCGATCTTCGCAATGATGCCCACCGACCGCCCGCCGGGGCGCCGGTTCAGCCATCGTCGAGCGCGGAGGATGTCCGTGGCGTCGCGAACGAACGAGAGTGCTAGGTAGTCGGCCCCCTTGGCGACGGCCACGGCCGCATCCTGCTGGTCCTTCGGACCGAGCACATCAGCCCGCAGATGGGCTCGGGGCAGGAAGAGACCGGCGTGGGAGGTGACGATGCCGCCTCGGACCACCCGTGTCTCGATGGCCCCCCCGTCGGCCGACTCGACCTGGAGCTCCACGTTCCCATCGCCGAGCAGGACTGGGTCGCCGGCCCGTGCAGCCCGATGGAAAGAGGGAATCTCCGCGCCAACCCTCGTGATGTCTCCCGGGGCCGGGTCGCGGTCGAGCCTCCAAGGCTGGCCGACGGACAGTCGCACGGAGCCGTGAGCGATCTCACCCAGACGGATCTTCGGACCCTGCACGTCCGCGACAATCGCGAGCTCTCGGTGGACCCTGCGGCCGGCTTCCCGGATCCGGCCGAACGAGACTCGATGTTCGGCCTCCGTCCCGTGGGAGAAGTTGAGGCGGAAGGCATCCGTTCCGGCCCGGACCATCTCGACGAGACGATCCGTTCGGTCGATCGCTGGGCCTACCGTGGCCAGGATCTTGGTCCGCCGCACAAATCCGCAAGCACGGGGGGCCCTAATAGCATCGGCTCGAGCGGTACGGACGGACTTTAATCTTCGGCCTCGCTCCGGCCGCCCAGCCCCGTGGTGTAGAGGCCAAGCATGCCGGCCTTTGGAGCCGGCGACAGCGGTTCGAATCCGCTCGGGGCTATCCGAGCGCGATTTTGCCCTTTTGCGGTTCGACCCGTGCCCGGTAGGTCATTCTGACCTCGACGCTCTCGACCGCGAGTACGCCGCCCGCCTTCGTTCCATCCCAAAGCGTCCAACCTCTTCCCCGGGGGCCGGGCGACCGGCCCTCGGTCTTTGTCCAATCTGCGGGATGGTCCACGAGCCCGGGGGTCCCTGCCCATGAGTGGCGGACGCCCGCGGAAAATTTACAGGGAAACGGTTGAGGCGGCGGCGTTCCATCGCTCAAACGGGCTATCTTGGGCCGAGATCGCCGGCCTTTTCGGGGTCGATAGAGAAACCATCGCCCGGGCGGTCCGGCGTGGTTCGGACGCCTATCCACCCGCTCCCGGGCTGTCCTACGGTCCCCCAGTGGCGGCAAAACTCGATTCCGCGAACCCGGGAGGGGTTCCGTGAACCGCAAGAGGAACTTCGACCTACGGGAAGCGCTCGACACGGTTGACTACCTAGCCGAGCGGGAAGTCTTCGATCGCCGCAACCGGCAGACTGGAGAATGGCGAATCAGCATCGCCACGGTTAAACGGGTCAAGCGGAAACTCGAAGCGTCCTGGTGGGCCCGGAAAGCCGTCCGGAAGCGTTCCCGGAAGGGGGTAGGGGGTTGGTACGGGACATGCCCGACCCCAGCAGTTCAAGGTCCACAATCCGGAGAGGCCGGTTTCGGTAGGAACCCGGGAGCTGGTGAAGCGGCAGGTCCGCGAACCCCCAGTCCGGTCGCCGGTGGGACCGCCCCGTTAACGGCGGGGAAGACGAATGGCGGCGCATTGAAGCCCGGGCTCGCCACTGCTGCGGCCTTCGGGGAGCGCGACTTGCCGGGATCGGCGGAACTACCGTTAGCCGCCGGTCTGACAGGGGGTAGCGACAACAACACCCTAGCTCGGGTTGAAGGACGGAAGTACTCCCGAAGCTGACCGGCTGACAGCGGTCCGGAAAACCCCGCTGAATCGCCTCAATGGGAAGGGGGTTCCATTTCAACAACAACGAGTACTATGCCTCCGACCAAAGGGAGGAGGCTGGACACCGCGGTTCCGGTTGGTTGGACAAGGGAATTCGGAAGCAAGACCGTAACAAACCTAGGGCGGGCAGGTCGAGCTAGACCAAGCTAGAGACATCCTCACCTAAGCCGGCCGAGCCCCGGAACAGTGTAAATGAACAGCCCGCATACACCTTCTAGGGTAGGCCCCCATGACTGGCACCCCGCAAGTGCCTCCTCTTTGTGCCTTGGCCCTAATCTTGGCGACGGTGCTTGTCTTTGCAATCTACTGCGGGCCGAACGTGGCGAGCCCGAGTACTTGTCCGAACCCGGAGGTTCACTCTTACAACTTGACTTGCAGGGTCACGGTCACGGTTCCGCCGGCCCTGTGCCTCGGTTGCGTTGGCCCTGCAGTGAACTTTACTTTTCGATTGGTCGAGTTCAAGCTCCAGTTCTATTCCCAGTGGCATCCGAGGGCGGTCGTGCTCAGAGGCGACGCAACCGAGCCGGGCGCTGAGACGGACACATTCACCCTAACGGCTTACCCCCCATACGCTCCGCCAGAGGGATCCACATGGCTCAACTGGACCTCTACTGACGGTCTATGTGGAGTCGATTGGCCCCTGCCGGGCACGAATGTGACCTTGGTGGTTTCAGTCGAGGCGCTGTGAGTCCGATACCGAACGAGACCGCAACAATGGTAGGGCAGGTGGGTCAAGAGGCCCCATTTTGAATTGCTATCTACGGACAAGGCACTACTTCGAAGGGGGGTCCATGAACCCGACCCGTCAGTCGGTCGCCCTTCTGGGGGTCGTGGCGGGTGTCCTGCTTACTATTTTGCTCATAGTTTGGCCGGGATGGCTTCTCAACCCGGCTCCCCCCATCCGTTACCAGGAGACAGTGGCTCTTGGATCGGCGCCATGCCCGGTCTCAGGACCAATCCCGCCAACCTTGATGGGTATGTTTTCCTTCCACACGGTTACCTTCCACTTCTGGTTCGAATCGACAGGCTGTGGAGTTCTCGGAACGTGGAACGCTACGGGGGCGGAGCAAGACGGAGTTTCTTACGCCTTCCAGTTCGCCGGCCTTGGGGGACCCAACCTCGGGAAGTCCTTTGCGTGGACCTCGCCGGATAGAATCTTCGGTTTCTTCTGGCCCTCGCACAACATTGTGTTGGTGGGTCAGACACAATCCGTGACGATCTTTGTTCAATAGTGAAGCGCCAGCCCAGTGGGCTTCTCAACCCAGCTCCGCTCGCCGAAAGACCAAAGGGAGGAGGCTGGATACTGCGGCCCCGGTTGACCGAGCGAAATTCGCTCGGCCGCAACTGGTAGATTGGCTCTGAGGTGGGTTGATTAGGGTACGATTCCGGCTTTTTTGATATAACATCAGGCGGGTCTTAAGATTCGGGTTGGCGCTGCTGAGCGATTCACTTGCTGGAAATCGGGCATGGAGTCCGATTGCGGTGCGTCGCGTGTCGACCCATCCACAGACCAACGATAACTCAATTTGGAAAACCGTGTGCTCTCTTTCCACAACTACTGATTGAAGGAACGCATTCGCATTAAGCGCAGCCGAGCGACCGGCGGAGTACGGGTCATAGGACGACGAGTTGGTAGCGGGAACCCGATGGTCCTGGGGTGGGTAGGTCAAGACCTCTCTGATGGATTGCTTAAACGGGGTCCCTTTGCCTTGGCGCGCCCATGCGAGAGGTTTACGCCATCGTTTCTGCGGTACGAGCCGGTTCCCTTGCGCGATCGAATCGAATCGCCGGGGGTATCCGAACCAAGATTCCACCCGTTCTCGGGGGTCATCTGGCTGAGCTGCCCGGCCGAATCTTGCGACGACGTCGAACAGCAACTACGATTGCGACAAGGACTCCCGCCGAGGTTCCGCCCGCGAGGACGTATCCGGTCCACACGGGCAGCCCCAAGAAGGTGGAGGTGGACTTGTGACTGCTTGAGTTTGAGAATTCGACGCCAATCGTACGGGACTGACCCTCAACCATCACTGGTCCCGACGTGGGACTCCCAGTAGAGTTGTTCACCGCCGGGATTGAGTAGTCGTAAGTGCCATTCACCTCAGGGAACGAAATGGAGGTAGCATTCGTGGAAAAGGTCCGACCCGCCAGCGCTACCGACCAATTCGTGCCTGGAGGAAGCCCGCTCTCTAAGAAGGTGACGCGGAAAAGCTGAGGCAGGACGCTAAGCGTGCCGGAGTAAGTGTTTGCCACATACACATTGTGATTTGCCGAGTCGTAATTTATGCCGATTGGTCCCAACCCGACGGGGAGGCTGAGGACGATTCGATTCGTCTCGGGATCGACCACCGTCACATTGGAAAGCCATGATGAGTTGCTAGGCGAACCTCTGTCCGTGACGTAGAGATAGTCGTTAGTCGGGTCGTAAACCGCTCCTCCACAGTAGCTCTTGATAGGAATCACAGCCACCACTTGATTGGTGGTTCCATTCACGGCCGTGATGTTATTGGTCTGACCCGGTTGAATGGCGTTCGAACAAACGTAGACGTCTCCGTTGGATTCGTCGAAGGTAACTCCAGGGCCGGGATAGACGGGTTTGACATATCCCACGATACGGTCGGTAGATCCGTTGACGATGGTGAGACTGTAAGACCCTTCGTTTGCCACATAGATGTCCTGATTCGTGGAATCATAGGTCGCGCCATTCGGACCGCTTCCAACAGAGAAGGAGGTGACCAGCGTTGCATTGTGGACAACGCTCAGGTTGTTGTTCCCTAGGTCGGTAGCGAAGATTTGGTCGCTCACCGGGTCGTACGTTTGAACCTCAGGCCCGCATCCCTGTGGGCATCCTGCCGGCACTGTCCACGCCACTCGATTCGTAATCGGGTTCACCGCGTAGATGGTACTTCCTGCATCTCCGGTGTAGACATATCCCGTGCGAGTGTCAACGGCCATAGTCATGACGCCATAAGACATCGGAATCCACGCGACCACTCGATTGGTGGTCGCGTTGATGACTGTCATGTTGAACAACAACGTGGTGTTCTCTTCGAGAGTTACATACAGGTAGTTGTTCACCGGGTCGAAAACCACCCCGATTGGCCCTCCACCGACAGAGATAGTACGCTCAGTTGCGAAGGGAATCGTTACGCTGCTTGGTTGCCCGGCATCGAATCCCATCGTCCCCCCCACGATGACCGCTAGCAGGACGGCACCGATACTGATGGCCACCGTCGCTTCGCATGCGAGGCGCTTTTCAATCTGCATTCAATTGATCGACACAAGAGGTCAAGCGTTCTCGTTTGATGGGTCTTGTCGTCCCTAACCAACAACTCTGATGACTCTGTCGGACCGCCCTGCACTTGCCGTTTTTGACCTACGTACCGAGTCGAGGGCGCTCTCTCGGCAGGTTAGAACGCTTCGTCAAGTGTACACATTTCTCAGCGTCGTTTTCATTGGCGTCCTTCTGTGGTTCATAGGAATCGCGCTGACTCAAGGCGTTGTGGGTTTTCAATGGGTGGCGTTCCCCATCGTGTTCCTATGCCTTTCTTCTTTGATCGGTTTGTTCTTTGTTTTGCTTTGGAAGACTCGGCCCGGCGCAATCGGCCTAGCAATCCGATTTGAAGGGATTCAGTTCACGTGGGCCTCCGGGCGGACGGAGTCTCTCCCTTGGTCCGTGGTCGCTAGTGACTTAGTTCTTAACGACTATAGTGTAAGCCCGCGGAGCAGGCCTAGCTCTGCCAACAACTGGTCCATGCGTCGATGGAATCGACCGGTTTCTCGGCTTTCGAAGGAAGCTTTCGACGCAATCGTTCGAGCTGCCGCAGGAGTGGGATTGGCCGTAACGGAGCGAAACTCAGGGACTGGACCAATTCGTTGGGAGCCGTGCAGAATAGTTCGGTTTGCGGTCGTACCGGATACACCACATCGAAAGCGAGTCGTAACCCCGGACTGACACGTGGCCTTCATGCCGCATGGTTCGTCCCATCTGGCCTTCGGTAGATGACCCGGATCCGAACTAGGTGGTTTCGTCCTAAACTGGCGGCGCGTCTGGGAGGCGCGCCTGGAACGGACGGAGGGAGCTTCGTCCAGTCCGAAGGGGCGTACTCTTGACCGCGACTGCGGGCCCTTCGGGTGATGAGAGAAACTCTCCCGTGCAGGCGGGCGCCCTATGAGCTGGGGAGTCCCAAGGAGCGCCGCCTAAGATACCGAAGATACTCGATTCCACAGTATCCCCGCTCGGGGCTACTCTGTCGGACTAGTTCGACGCAGGGGTTCGCTCCGGGCCAATCAAGAAGGGTGGGGGAGCCTCTGCGCGTCGCAGCCCTCCGTCTTACACTGCTCCCTCATTCAGACTCGCGCTCGTGCCAGTCGGCGAAGCAAGCGAGGTGCTTCCTCGGTCACCAAACGCCAAAGCTCAATCGGCTCAACCTCGGCGTAGTCGTGAGTGAGAGTCTGTCGAAGCTCGGCAATGCGCGAACGATCGAGGGACGGATTCTCGTTGAAGAACCGGTCACCTTCCCGATTGAGCGACTCGAAAGCCTTTCTCATTTCGGCCTCGACTAGCCGTTGAGTGTCGGGATTCTCGGCGTCAAAGAACACGGACCGACCCCTACGCGAGTATTCGATTGCGTTCTGCAGATGCTCGATCGCCAGTGAAAGTCTCGCTCGGGATCGATCTTCCGTCACAGCGGTACGGCCTCGGCGATAACTTGTGGCTGGATGAACCAGTGAAGCGCGTTCTCAGAGACCAGATCGACGTCACGCTCGAGCAGCTTTCGCAGTTGAAGTCGGAGCGAAATCGGGTCGTACCGCTTCGCCGAAGGAGCAACGAGTAAGTCCACATCACTCGCCAGGGTGGCCTCCTTGCGGGCCACGGAGCCAAAGACACGAACCTCGGAGGCACCGTAGCGCTTCGCAAGTCGGAGGACGCGGGCGCGCTTCGACCCGATGACCTGTTCAATCCCCAGCCCGCCTCCGTAGGAGGGAATGCGAAGGCGGGGAATGTCAAAGTGCGGAGACTTGCACCGAGGGCACATCCTAACCCTCACTTTCCGCGGGAACCAATAGAACCCACATCGATAACAATGAGCCGCATCCCTTACAGATTTCATGAGCGAAAGTAATATTCTGGGCGCCTACAAAAATCTTACTTTGAGAGTAAACACAGATCTCGCTTCGGCCCGATCCTTCCCGCTTGGTTGCGGGAGGCACCCGAGCCGGGCCATTCCCGCGACAAGATCCATGAGGTACCGGTAGCACCGGATTCCACAGTATCCCCGCTCGGCGTTATGACCCCTGTACCGAACAAAACCAACAGCCATAACAACCTCTCGTGTGAAACACAGCGATGGCAGCAAAGACTATCGCTCTGGACGCAGAGACGTACGAGCTGCTTCGACGCACCGACGCGCTGGGGAGACCTTCAGCGACGCCGTTCGGAGGCACCTTCGTCCCCCGGCGAAGATCTCGGACCTGGCGGGCGACCTGAGCGATGTCGCTCCTGTCGTATGGAAGGAGATTGATCTAGTTCGGCGTGACTCACGACGGAGAGACCATCAACGGGGACGTCGCCTGACAGATCAGGGAGGGCCCCCGTGAGGGCTCTGGACGCGCGCTATTGCTTCGATCTTCTCCGCGGTGATGCCGGAGCCGCAGACCGTGCAAGAGAATGGGAGTCGCAGCAGGAACCCCTGACCATCCCCGCGCCGGCGCTGGCGGAGTTTCTCCGAGCAGCCTATCGACAGGGGGGTCGTTTCCTCGAGCGGAGCTTGACCCTGGCCCGCCGCCTGCCGGCCCTCCCTCTCGAAAGGGAGGCGGCCGATGAGGCCGCAGGGCTCGGTGGGGCCTTGCATCGGCGAGGACTGGCGGTGGGCAATCTGGACCTTCTCATCGCGGCCGTTGTACGAAGGAACCGAGGAATACTCGTAACCCGAGACCGAGCCTTTCAGCGAATCCCTGGACTACACCTCGAAACGTACTAACCGCGATTGGATTCTGCAGTCCTCTCCGTCCGACTCCGGAGTCTCCCATTCCTCCGGTGCCGGTGTATCCTACTCGTTCGGAAAGAGCAGGGGAATCCCCTCGGGGCATGATTCAAGCATAGCTTCGAGCATGTCCAGAATGCGATGGATTCCTTGGACGGAGCGCCGGTAGCCGGGCCGCTTCAGCGCGAGCATGCCGCGCGGGCCGTGAGCACGTATACCGCCGCCGCGGATCACTACCTGGCCCCGCCGTTGGGGTTCTGGGATCGCTGGGGCACCGCCACCGTGC
>DASPQC010000052.1:0-10382 GCA_035625165.1 Thermoplasmata archaeon
GGAATCCACATCATCTGGGGAGGGGCCTTGTCCATCTGCCAGAAGACCGCGATGATCTCGCCGAGGTGGTGCGCCTGCTCGAACGACGCCTGGAAGAAGGCGTCGACCATGGTGTAGCGGCCCGGAATCCACGGGACCCGGACCCGACGGTCCAGCTGGACGTCCGTCAGGTTCTCCATCAGCGCGTCAATCCCCTGCCAGACCCGCGTCTTGTACCGCTGGAGGTCCTTCCACGACCGGATCTCCGCCGGCCGGCGACCGGGAGTGTCGAACACCTCCCAGCGATTCTGGGCTGCGGCGACGAACCACGCTTCGTGGACGTTCAGGATGTGGACCAGCGTGTCCTTGAGTGACCGATGGCCGATCTCGTGGTTCGCCGTCGCCTTCGCCCAACCCATCCGCCGTATCGTCTTCTCGTAGGCGTCGAACACGTGTCGATCGTACGCCACCAAGCGACGGATCGTTTCCAGCCGCGACACGAAGGACCTCTCCCGCGAGGTCCCCCACCAGCTCACGGTATAAAGGAGAGTACCGGAGGTCGGTCCCGCGCCTCGACTCCGGCGGGTGCCGCTGCCAACGAGCCCTGAAATAGAGCGAACCCGCTCGCCGCCTCTCGGAGAAGGGCCTCCTCCCGGCGATGCTCAGTTGGTTGAGCGACCTCTGGTTCAACACCGTTACCTGGGGGGTGCTCGGCTTCCTCCTCGTACTCAACCTGGTCGTGCTGCTCTACCGGACGGAGCGAGGAGCCGGCCTGCGACCTCGGGTCCTATCGTTCCTGCGCCGGCTGTCGGGTCGCTCCGACCTCCACTGGCTCGACTGGCAGCCCCTCCTGGTCGCCGCGATCATCGCGTTCGGCTCCGTCTCCGCCTACGGGATCCTCAGCGGTCAGTACGGATGCCATCCCCCCGGCGTGAGCGACCCCATCGGGGAGCTGAGCCAGGGCCGGGCGTTCTGGGCCGGCACCAACCCGTTCACGGTCGCGGACTGCGGGAAGACGATCGAGGTTCCGTACGGGATGGCCGCCGTCCTCCTCGATGCGGTGGGCAGCCTGGGAGGGCTGCCGGGGATCTACGTCGTCTGGGGAGCGGTCGCCCTCAGTATCGTTCCGCTCACCTGGGCCGTCGCCGGACGGGACCGGCAGTACGTCCTTCTTTTCGTCGCGACCTCCCCGCTGTTCATCCCGCTCCTCTCCTCCCAGATCGACGGGGCCACGAACACCATCGTCCCCGCGACCGTCCTCCTGTCGCTCTACCTCGCGGGACGTAGCGAACCGTTCGCCGCCGCGGTCGGCGGGTTCCTCTCCACCGCCCGGTTCCCGAACCTGTTTCCCATCCTGTCGATGTCGGGCAGTGCCCGTCGGCGCCGCTACCTGCCGTTCCTCTCGGCCCTCGCCGTCTTCGGGGCCGTCACGGCTCTCTCCTTCGCCGCATGGCGGTCGGATTTCCTTGACGTGGTCTTCCTGAACCAGATCGGGCGTCGTTCGTTCTCGGTGAACCTCTACGGGGTCTTCCTGCTCGCGAACGCGCTCCCCTCCTCCCTCTGGGTCGAGGGGTTGCAGGCAGCGCTGACGGGGGCGCTCGTCCTCACCTGCCTCTTCTTCGTCCGCTCCCCGATCCGCGCGGTGACCATCACGCTGGTCGGGTTTGCGCTGATCACCCCCTACCTCTCGTTCAACATCCTCGTCTGGCTGCTCCCGGTGGCCCTCGCCGGCGTCCGCGCCCGCTGGTTGCTATGGGGGGTGTCGCTGGTCGGCTCGGTCAACTACGACCTCGCGCTCAACGTCTGGGCCTGGGATGACGGCGTCACCTGGCCGAGCATGGTCCTCGACGTCGTGTTGACCGTGATCCTGCTCGTCCTGCTCGTTGAGCTCTGGCGGTCCGAGCTCCGCGGAGAACCGAGCGACGGGACGACGCTCCCTCACGGGGCGGCTCCGGCTACGACGTGAGCGGAGACCCTCAGCGGAGGGGAGGGAGCTTCGCGGGCAGCTCGAGTCGCATCTCGTTCCCGTCCTCGAAGCCGAGCGCGGCGTAGACCGACCGGCCCTCGTGCGAGGCGTGGAGGAAGATGCGACGGTAACCGTGGTCGGTCGCCCACTCGACCAGCGCCCGCGCGATGCGCGAGGCGACCCGGCGCTTCCGCGCCTTGGGTTCGGTGTACATCGAGAGAATGTAGGGCATCGAGAGCCGCGCGAGGCGGCCCGGTCGCGGCTGCGCTGGCTGGAGCCAGATGAGCCCGCTCCCGAGGACCTCGCCGGTCTCGGTTTCCGCGAGGAACCCGATGATCCGCCGGGCCGCCGTCTCGCGTCTCAGCCAGTGGCGGTAGGGCTCGTCCGCGCGGTCGAGCTCCTCCACCGTGCGTCCGCCGATGTCCTCCCACATCCGGCGGCGGTGGCGGACGAGCAACGGCTCGTCCCGACGCATCGTCCGGCGAAGCCGGTACGGCCCCGGCGGGCCCGGGCTCGGGGAGGGGCGTGGTGCCCGGCGTCCGCCGACCGTGCCGCGCTCCGTTCGCGCTCGCATCTCCGCCCTACGACGACTTCTTGAGCGCCGAGACCAGCTTCCCTACGGCCGCCTGCGCGTCCCCGTAGAGCATGTGACAGTTGTCGCGGTAGAACAGGTCGTTCTCGATGCCCGCGAACCCCTTCCCCTGCCCCCGCTTGATGACGATGATGTTCTTCGCCTTCTCGACGTCCAGGATCGGCATCCCGTAGAGCGGGCTCCCCTGGCGGTGGGCGGCCGGGTTCACGACGTCGTTCGCGCCGATGACGAGGACGACGTCCGCGTTCGGGAACTCGTTGTTGATCTCGTCGCGGTCGAACAGCTTGTCGTAGGAGATGTTCGCCTCGGCGAGGAGCACGTTCATGTGCCCGGGCATCCGGCCCGCGACCGGGTGGATCGCGAACTTCACGGTCACGCCCTTCGCCTCGAGGAGGTCGGAGAGCTCCTTCACCTTCTGCTGCGCCTGGGCGACCGCCATCCCGTAGCCGGGGGCGATGATGACCAGGTTCGCGTACTCCATCATCACCGCGACGTCGGAGGCCTCGATCGGTTTGAGCGCCCCCGCCATCTTGACGCCGGTCTCCTCCGTGGCGCCGAAGGCACTGAAGAAGACGTTCGAGACCGACCGGTTCATCGCCTTCGCCATGAGGAAGGTCAGGAGCGAACCCGCCGAACCGACCAGCATCCCCGCGATCACCATCGCGTAGCCGGCGTCCCCGAGCGGTCCGTTGACGAGCGCGAACCCGTCCAGCGCGACCGCGATCCCCGTGAGGGCGTTGAAGAGACTGATGACGACCGGCATGTCGGCGCCGCCGATCGGGATCGTGAGGAGGATCCCGTAGAGCAGGAGGAAGATGTAGAACGGCAGGAACCAGAGCTCGGTCGACGTGATGAAGCCGTAGACGCCGAAGCCGACCCCCAGCACCAGGACCGCGATGTTCGTGACCTGGCGGGCCGGGAGGACGATCGCCTTGGACGGCATCCAGCCCTGGAGCTTCAAGAACGCGATGATGCTCCCCGCGATCGAGATCGAACCGATCACGGCCCCCGCGAGGCTCAGCGCAGAGGTGGCCCGGTCGGTGTTGAGCACGGAGAGGAGCACGACCGCGGCGATCGCCGCCGCCGAGCCGCCGCCCATCCCGTTGAAGATGGCGACCATCTGGGGCATCGCGGTCATCTTGACGACTTTCGCCCAGTAGTAGCCGGCCCCGCTCCCGGCGATGACGCCGATCGCGATCAGCGCGAAGTTGGTGAACCCCGAGCCGGTGAGCACCGGGCTCACGAACGTGACCGCGACCGCGATCAGCATCGCGACCCCCGCGAAGACGATCCCGCGACGAGCGGTCGTGGGACTGCTCATCGCTTTGAGGCCGAGGATGAAGACGATGACGGCGAGGACGTAGACCCCGTCGACGACGGGCTGCTGCCAGCCGCTCATGAGCCGCCCTCCTTCTTCTTGGCGCGGTCAAACATCGCGAGGATGCGTTCGGTGACCGCGTAGCCGCCGGTCACGTTCATCGCTCCCATCACGACGGCGACCAGGCCGATCGCTTGCTCGAGCGGGGTGGTCGCGAGACCGAGGGCGATGATCGCCCCGACCAGCACGATCCCGTGGATGAAGTTCGACCCGCTCATGAGCGGGGTGTGGAGCAGGACCGGGACCCGGCTGATGACCTCGTAGCCGGTGAACGCCGCGAGGATGGCGATGAACCCGGCCGTCCAGATGTCCGCCGTCATGGCTCACTTCCCTCCCGAGAGCATCTGCGCGGTCGGAGCGTGCGTCACCTGGCCGGCCTTCGTGAGGAGGCTTCCGGCCAGGATCTCGTCCGAGTAGTCGGTCACGAGGGTGCCATCCTTCTGGATGAGGAGGGTGAGGAACGACTCCAGATTCTTCGCGAACATCTGGCTCGCGTGGAACGGGAGGTCGCTCGGGAGGTTGAGCGGCCCCGCGATCGTGACCTCGCCAACCTCGACCCGCTCGCCCGGCTTCGTGAGCTCGCAGTTGCCGCCGGTCTCGGCCGCGAGGTCGACCAGCACGGCCCCCGGCCGCATCTGGGCGACCGTCTCCTTCCGCACGAGGAGCGGAGCGCGGCGCCCGGGCACGTTCGCGGTGGTGATGACGACGTCCGCCCCGGCGACCGCCTTCGATACCATCTCCTGCTCCTGAGCCTTCTCCGCGTCGGTGAGCTCGCGGGCGTAGCCCCCCGCGCCCTCCGCGTTGATCTGCAGCTCGAGGAACTTCGCCCCGAGGCTCTTCACCTGCTCTCCGGCCGCCCGCCGCACGTCGTAGGCTTCGACCTGGGCTCCGAGACGACGCGCGGTCGCCACCGCCATGAGGCCGGCGACGCCCGCCCCGAGGATGAGGACCTTCGCCGGCCGAATCGTCCCGGCGGCCGTCGTCAGCATCGGCAGGAACTTCGGGCAAAGCTCGGCCCCGATGAGGGTCGCGCGGTAACCGGCGACCGTCGCCTGGGAGGAGAGCACATCCATGCTCTGGGCCCGGGTGATCCGCGGGAGGAGCTCGAGGGCGAATGTCGTGACCTTCTGGTCCCGCAGCTTCGCGACCCGGTCGAGGTTGCGGCTCGCGTTCACCTGCGCGACGAGGACCGTCCCCGGGGACATCCACGCCGTCTCCTCGAGCGTCGGCGGCTGGACCTTGAGCACGATGGCGGAGTTCCCGAACACCGCGCTGCGGTTGGTCTCGAGCTTCGCGCCCGCCGCGGTGTAGAGCGCATCGGGGTAGCGGGAGAGGTCGCCGGCGCCCGCCTCCACGACCACCTCCGACCCCAACTTCACCAGATGCTGGACGACCTCAGGAATGAGCGAAACCCGTCGCTCGCCCGGGCTAATCTCCTTAGGAACAGAGATACGGATCGCCATGGACCCTTACCGGGTCCGGCTTGGGCAAACGAGATTAAACGCTTGACGTGCCGTCCCCTCGACGGGCGCGGCGCCACCGAGAGGCGTGCCACGTGACAGCATGGTAAACCGGTATGACGCGGTGGTGGTCGGCGGAGGCATCGTCGGCCTCGCGACGGCGTGGGCGATCCGCGTTCGACGACCCGAACTCTCGCTCGCGGTGCTCGAGAAGGAAGGGTCCGTCGGTGCGCATCAGACCGGCCACAACAGCGGCGTGGTCCACTCGGGCGTCTACTACCGGCCGGGCTCGCTCAAGGCGCGGCTCACGCTCGAAGGTCGCGCGCGCCTGATTCAGTTCGTCACCACAGAGCACCTCCCGCTCGCTCGGGTCGGTAAACTGATCGTCGCCACCCGGCTCGAGGAGGTCCCGGCGCTAGACGAGATCGCCGACCGCGGGCAGCGCAACGGGGTCGCCGGGCTGAAACGTCTGTCCGCCTCCGAGCTCAAGGAGCGGGCCCCGGAGATCCGGGCGGTCGCGGCGCTCGACGTCCCCTCGGCCGCGATCACCGACTACCTCGCGGTCGCGAACCGCCTCGCCGAGCGCTTGCGCGGGACCTCGGTCGACGTCCTGGTCGGCCACGGGGTGCGGTCGGCCACCCGAACGAACGCGGGATGGATGCTTGAGACCCCTTCCGAGGCGGTGGGAGCGGGCTTCGTCATCAATTGCGCGGGCCTCGGGTCGGACCGACTCGCCGAGGCGATGGGGGCGCGACCGCCGGTCTCGATCGTTCCGTTCCGTGGGGACTATTACCGACTCTCGGACCGCGCGAAGCCGATCGCCCCGATGCTGGTCTACCCGGTACCGGACCCGGAGGTGCCGTTCCTCGGGGTGCATCTCACTCCGATGGTGAACGGCGACCTCCTCGCCGGCCCGAACGCGGCCATCGCTCTCGCCCGAGAGGGCTACCGACCGGGCCAGCTCGAGCTCGAGCAGCTCTGGCGGACCGCGGCCCTCCCCGGCCTCGTCGGTCTCCTGCGGAACTACGGCTCGATCGCCGCCCACGAGTGGCTCAAGTCGTGGAGCCCGGCGGAGTTCCTGGAGGCCATCCGCACGCTCTGGCCCGCCGCGGCCGCGTCGGACCTCGGGAGCCGCACGAGCGGCGTGCGGGCGCAAGCGGTCCGGCCGGACGGGACGATGGAAGACGACTTCGTACTGGTGAAGTCCCCGGGCGCGCTCCATCTGCTCAACGCTCCCTCGCCGGCCGCCACCGCGGCGTTCGCAATCGGCGAGCAGGTGGCGGACGAAGCGGGATTCCGGGCGGCGGTGCCGAAGGTCGCGGCCTGACCGCCGGGCGAACGCTCATCCCCTCGACCTGCCTCGCGGTGCGGATGCGTAGGGCCCCTCGCCCGGATCGAGCCCCCCTCACGCCCTTTGACCGGGTCATCCGTGGGGACGCACGGGAGGTGCTGGACCGACTACCCGAGGCGTCGGTCCACCTCGCCATCACGAGTCCTCCCTACAACGTTCGCATCCCCTACCGGGGGTACACCGACGACCTGCCCCCGGACGCCTACCTCCGGTGGCTCCGGGAGGTCTGGCGCTCGCTCCATCGGGTGCTGGTCGTCGGTGGGCGGTTCGTCCTGAACGTCGCGCCGACATCGATCAAGGATTTTCGGCCGATCCACCACGACCTCTCGCGCGACCTCCGCGACTTGGGCTACATCATGCGGACCGAGATCATCTGGTACAAGCAGACGATGGGGCGCCGTACGGCGTGGGGGAGCTGGCGGAGCCCGTCCAACCCGCACATCGTGCCCTCGTGGGAGTATGTGCTCGTCTTCTCGAAGGGCCAGTGGAGACTTCCCGGGGACCCGGCCGCGGTCGACATCTCGGCGAAGGAGTTCGAGCGGGCTTCCGATGGGTTCTGGCCGATTCCCCCCGAGCGCCGCCGCGACGGCCACCCGGCGCCGTTCCCCGAGGAGCTTATCGAGCGGCTCGTGAAGTTCTACTCCTACCGCGGGAACGTGGTCCTCGACATGTTCGGCGGGACCGGGACGGTCGGCGCGGTCGCCCGTCGACTCGGCCGCCACTACCTGCTCATCGACAGCTCGCCCGAGTACTGCGAGCTCGCCGCCGAACGGGTCGCCCGGACGAAGCCCCCGAGGGACGCTCCTATCCCCGCCCCGGCTCGGGGGTTCGACCTCCCCGCGTAGCGGCACCGGGACCGGCTCCCGCGGGGGCCGTGAGGTCGCGGAGGCACTGCGCGTACCGGGGGAACATCTGGGGAAGGTCGAACAACGCCCGCGCGCGCTCCCGGCGGCTCCTCCGCTCCGCGAGGTACCGGCCGGGGTCGCGGGCCCACTCCCGACGGTATCCGAGAAGGAGGTCGGCCAACCCCGCCGCCGAGAACGGGCCGGCCCGCCCAAACACCGGATCCTGGCGGAGGAGGTAGGTCGACCCGGCGGTCGCGGTGGCCACCAACGGAAGGCCACTCGCGAGCCCTTCGACCGAAGAAAGGCCGTACGGCTCGGCGCCCGACGTCGAGAGCATCACCGAGGCCGACGCGAGTTCGGCCACCTTCTCCTCGAACGGGACGAATCCTCGGTAGCGGACGCCGGGAAGGCCCTTCGCCCAGGCTCCGAGCGGCTCGCCGTCCGGCCCGGACCCCATCAGGACGAACTCCACCGCTCCCGGCGCCCGAGCGAGGGTCCGTTCGACCGTGGCGCGGAGGAGGTCGATTCCCTTCCACGGCTCCTCGATGCGGCCGACGAACGCGACGCGGAACCGGCCGCCATCCTCTCGTACCTCGTAGCGAGCGAAGTCGATGCCGGTCGGGATGAGGCGAACCTGCTCGGGCGCCGCCCCGTGGGCCCTCAGCAACGTCTCCGCGCGGTCGTTGAGGACCTGGTAGAGCAGGCGGGGATTCGAGGGGAGTCGACGGAGGGAGTAGAGGGAGAGGTGGTGGAGGAGCTCGTTCCAGAGGATCTTCCGGCGGAGGCGGAACGGCTGGTCGAGCGTGAGCGAATGGAGAAGGAACATGACCGGCACCCGGCGGTCGTAGAGCTCGAGGAGGTAGCGACGGTCGGGCACCGTCGGGAGGAGCATCAGGTTCGCGTCGTTCCCCGTGAGGCGGCCGACGGCGGGCAGGGTCGACCTCCAGATGGACGGGAACCCGGCCCACTTGCGGTCGTCGAACGGCACGGTTCCGAGGCGGACCCGCGGGTCGAGCTGGGCGCGGACCTCCTCGGCCGGGACACGGCGAGGTCCCGCGTAGCCGGCCTCGCTGAGGAACTCGACCTCCCCGCCTTCGCGGGCCATCCAGTTCGCGAGCAGGATAGCCGTGACCTCGCCGCCGCCGAAATACTCGAGCGGAGTGTGCGAGAAGATGGCCACCCTCATCGCTCGGCCCTCCGCGGAGCGAGCGGCGCGAGCATGGCAGCTAACCCCGGACCGGGCCGGCGGCCGACCCTTGGGTCTCGAACGCGCGCGCTCCCTCGAGGCGCCCGGTGAGCTCACGGACGGCGTGGTTAAGGAGCGGTTCCAAGTTCACGGTGTCCGCTCGATTGTACCGGACGAGTCGGTCGAGCGCGCCCCGACTCCCCCGGCGGTATTCGTGCCAGAGTCGGACGGCGTCCAGCCCCCCGATCCCCTCGACGCCCGTGCGGTCCCCGACCCCGAGCGCCTCCTCGATCCGCTTGAGCCCGCCCGCGAGACCGATTCGATAGAGGAGGAAGCGGAGGTCGATGTGGACCGGCGGCACGCTGAGTTCCGGAAACGCGACCTTGAGGAACGGCACGTCGAACCGACTCCCGTTGAACGTGACCAGAAGGGGAAAATGACCCAGGTACGCGGGGAGCTCTTCGAGATCCTCTCCCGCCACGAACGTCCGGGTCGAGCCCCCGCCGTGGACCGTCACGACCGTGACGATGCCCTCGTAGGGAGAGAGGCCGGTGGTTTCGATGTCGAGGAAGGCGGTGCGGGGCGCGAACTCCGGGTAGAGGCGCCAGTGCTCACGGTCGGGGAGCCGCCGTCCGAACCAGGGCGCGTCCCGCTCGACGAGCGCGCGCTCGCTCGCCCGGATCTCCGGCTCGAGCCGGGCGAACGTCGGCGAGGTGAGGCCGAGCTCCTTCCGTCGTGTCCAGAGGTCGGCCCAGTCGCGGACACCCGCTTGCCAGAGCTCCGCCTCCGTCACGGGACCGATCCCCGAGAGGTGGAGGAACGTCCGGCGGAGCACGGGCGCGGCGAGCGACTTCCTTCCCTTAACGTCCGCGCGTCGGCGGGTCACGGACGAGGGTCGGCCCCGTCCACGGGGAGCGGTCCGATCGGCGCGATGAGTGCCTTCACCGCCGACCAGAACTTGGGGACCTCCGACTTCGGGAGCCGGCTCCCGAAGATCGGCGCGCGGCACTCGGCCTCGAGGAGACCGGGGTCGTCGGCGTCCCAGACGAGGCGGAGGACCCAGGTGTCGTGGTCCTCCTCGAAGGCGTAGACGCGCTTCCGGGGGTCGGTCGGCACCGGGTTCGGCTCCAAGATGTCGAGCGGCGGGGCCGGGGGCGGTGGGACGCCCGGGATGAGGCTCAGCGGCGCGGGCTGCGGAGGGAGCCGGAGGCGGATCCACGCCACCACGGGCCAGTGGCTCTTCGCGACCCCGAGCGACGGCACGGCCTCCGCCAGACCCGCGGACGACTAAACATCGGCGGCCGTGCGGCTCGCCGATGGGTTCCGGGGTTTCAAAAAAAGAAACCACACGCGTTCTGTTTAACTGCCAAGCGCAACCAGTTAACGTAGCTGCGGACGTTAGTGGCCGCGGGCTGAGCGGATCGCCCGGAGGCTTTCCGCGTACACCCCGGCTCTATCGAACTCGTCTTCTACGAATGTCCTTAAAGGTCTCTCTTTTTCGAGGGGGTTTCGGGCTTAGATGCTTTCAGCCCTTATCCCGTAGCGCGTGGCTGCTCAGCGATGCCCTGCCGGACAACTGATGGACTAGAGGCGCCGATTCCCCGTTCCTCTCGTACTGTGGGAAC
>DASPQC010000053.1:0-3306 GCA_035625165.1 Thermoplasmata archaeon
GGCGGCGCGCTCCGCAAGCCTTTTAGTGGGTAGCCATACTCGGCGGCTCCCATGACGCGCAAGCCCGCCCGCATGTACCGCAAGGTCGAGGGGCAGGTGTACACCCGCCAGGAGTACATGGGTGGGATTCCTACGTGCCGGGTCACCCAGTTCGACACCGGAAACCTTCGGGCCGAATTCCCCTACAGCCTGACGCTCGGGACCGAGGAGGCGGCTCAGGTCCGGGACATTGCCCTCGAGGCCGCGCGTGTGAGCGCGGTCCGGGTCCTCGAGAAGGCGGCCCCGAACGAGTTCCATCTCAAGGTCCGCCGCTTCCCGCATCAGATCCTGCGCGAGCACAAGATGGCGATGGGGGCGGGAGCCGACCGTATCTCGGACGGGATGCGGGCTGCGTTCGGGAAGCCCGTCGGACACGCGGTACGGGCGTCGATCGGCGCCGAGCTACTGACGATCTACACCACAGAGGCGCATCTCGACGCGGCCAAAGAGGCGCTCCGGAAGGCGTCCCACAAGCTGCCCGTGCCGACGCGGGTAACGATCACCCAGCGGGCTTCGTAGACGGCCGGCTCCGGACGACCAGCACCGGGCACGGTGCGTGCGTTACCAGCGCGGAGGAGATGCTGCCGATGAGGAGACGCTTCGTAGCGGACAGGCCACGCGAGCCGACCACGATGAGGTCCATCGGGTGCGTATCGAGGAACGCGAGGATTTCGTCCACCACGACCCCTTCTTGGCAGACCCCGGTGACCGACGAGACCCCCGCCGCCTGGGCCCGTTTCACAGCGGCATCGACGAGCGCGAGATACCGCGCATTGTCGCTGGGGGCGATGGGGGTCGGCATGTACGAGTTCCCTCCCGACGGCATGTATACAGGCACGAGCGGGGCGACCGTCAGCACGGTCAGCTCACTTCCGTACCGCACAGCGAGATCGATGGCGGCATCAAGGGCGTCGTCGGAGTTCGGAGAGCCGTCGATGGCGACCGCCATTCGAGCGAAGCGACCTGGGGTCATCGAACAGCGCCACGGGCCGATGGATACTTGGAGCTTCTGGGAGAGGGAGGGTTCGCATTCGAGGGCGGACCCGGCTCGCCGCCGTAACTGTTTTTACAGCGGGCCCACCTGTTGGCGCCCGTAGGGTGAACCGAGTGGCCCCTGTCTGTAGCAACTGTGGCGGAACCGACTTTGTCTGGGCGAACGACCTCAAGACCGGTGGACTCGGAGGCGGCTCGCTCTCGCTTCGCTCCCGTGGGGAGCTCTCGCTCGGGACCCGGATCTGTCGTGCCTGCGGTCACGCGGACCTGTTCCTGAAGGATCCCTCTATCCTCCGGATGCCACACACCTGGCGTCCCGGAGAGTTCACTCCCATCACCCCGCGACCTGCCTCGGCATCGGCGCATCACGGTGCACCGGCCGCCGCACCCGTTCACCACGTGGTCCCGCCTCCGCCGCCCCCGGCTCCCGCGGCGCCGGCCCCCGTGCCCCCAGCACCGGCAGCTCCGGCGCCGGTCGCGGCTCCGCCTCCCCCGCCGCCTCCCCCGCCACCCGTCGAGATCCTACCGCCGAGTCCCCCTGCTTCTTCATCTCCAGAGCCGCCCACGCCCGCAACGGTCGCCGAGGAGCCCCCATCATCTTCCGCTGAGGCCGCCCCCTCCACCACGGAGCCCGGGAAGAAGCCGACACGTCGCAAAGGACCCAAGGCGAAGAGCAGCTGATTCTCTCCAGTTCCTCTCGCGTCGAGCTCCTCCGACCTCGCTCGCTAGGGTGACCGGGCCCGCACAGTTCTGCAGGTGGCCCTCTCCGGCGGGGTTTTCTGAGCGTGGGCCATACGGCGTTCCATGTCGTCAAGTCGTTCTCGCGCCACGCCTCCCACTCGCCGGGCTCGTCGGGTCGATGTCGGCGGCTACCGGCTCTGGGTGAAGGTGGCCGGCTCGGGATCCCCGACGATTGTGTTCGAGAGTGGAGGAGGCGACAACTCGTCGGTTTGGTCATCGATCGAGGCGAAGGTTCGAGAAGAGAAGGAGGTGTCCACCGTCATCTACGACCGAGCGGGTCTTGGGAAGAGCGAACCGAAGCCCGGGCCCTATCGGATCGACGACGAGGTCTCCGCCTTCCGCGCCGTTCTCGATGCGTGCAGGGTTCCGGGCCCGATCGTTCTCGTCGCCCACTCCTACGGTGGGTTCGTGAGCATTCTCACGGCCGCTGCGGATCCTCGGGTCGCCGGGATTGTGCTCGTCGAGGGCAATGTCCCGGGCTTCTTCGATGATGCGGAGGTCGCCCGGCTCCTTTCGAGGTTCACGCCCCAGATTCCGATGTTCCAGAAGATGGACCCGGCTATTTCGGCCGTCATGGTGCCGCTCATGCAGGCGCTCCCGGAGACGGCCCGACGCCTGAGCGCGGTCTCGCTTCCTCTGGAACTCCCAGTTATCGACATCGTTGCCGAGACCACATGGATTGAAGCGCCCGAAGAAGTGGCCGCCTTGCGCCGCGAGCATGCGCTGTTTGTCGCGGCGTCTCCCTCGCGGCAAGCCGTGTTCGCCCGCGGGAGCGGCCACTACGTGATGCACGACAAGCCCGACCTGGTCGTAGACGCGATCTCCCGTCTCGTCGACCGACTTCGCCGGGAAGGATGACGGCCCCGGAAAGATCGGTTCGAGTGACACATCTCCGGACCCCCGCTTTGGCGTGGGGCACCTTTGTGGCGGAACTAATCTACCGATGTTCTCTGTGAATTCTCTCGTGGAGCGAGCGTACGAGAAGATCGTCGGCTCCGTGTTGATAGCCTTGGGCGTCGCCATCCTGCTTGTTGGGTTCTCTCAAGCGTACGAACTTTACCGAAGTCCTCCCTCTGTGAGCTCGACCTCAGCATCACCGACCGCCGCATTCAGCTGGAGCGTGAGCGGATTCTCGGTTACGTTCACCGACAACTCGGTCGCGGGGAGCTCATCGATCTCCTCGAGCTACTGGAACTTTGGCGACGGCAATGCTACGTACGCGACGAACACCGTCCATGACTACTCTTCGTCGGGGACTTTCAACGTCTCTCTCGAAGTCCAAGATACGAGCGGGGCAGCCGCAGAAACGTACGGATTCGTCCACGCGGGCCCGGGTTCTACCTCCTCCGGTCAGAGCTCGCCCAGCACCACCCCGGGCTCACTGCTCGGAGGACTGCTTGGTGGCTTGAATTTCGGCTCGACGCTGAGCTCAGGGCTGACGATTAGCGTGACGTTTGCCGCGGTTCTCCTCGAATGGCTGATCGGGGGTTCGATTCTCAAAGCCGGTTGGAACCTGATCACGCCGAAGGCCGA
>DASPQC010000054.1:0-29374 GCA_035625165.1 Thermoplasmata archaeon
GATCGGGGCTCCGGCCCAGAGGGGTCGCGTCTACCGTGGCCTCACGAGCGCCGGGACTGAGGGTCGCGGCCTCCGCTGGAGCGGGAAGGGCGCCGAACGGTTCCGACCGTCGCGGGCGCGCAACCGCCGCGACATCCGGCGTACCCAGACGAAGGTTATCCCGTAGAGTCCGGGCCCCCGCCGATCGGATCGTCGGCGAGGAACTCGAGCGACCGACGCGCCCGTTCGGCGGAGCGCCGTGCCCAGCCGTAGAGTCCTTCGACGTGGACGAGCTCCCCCCGGAGCAGCCGCGCGAACCGGCGCCGGTAGTCGAGGTCGAGGGCGACCGATTCCGCTTCGAGGTACTCCTTGAGGCGCTGGGCGAGGTGCCCTCCCTCGGTGTCCCAGTCGGTCAGGAGGATGACCCGGCGCGCTTGGGCGAGGGCGTGGGCCGTTCCGGAGAGCGGCCGACCCCGGTGGACGACCGTCACGGCGCCCGATAGCCCGAGCCGTCGCAGAGACCGTCGGTCCCGCTCCCCTTCGACCACCGTTACGGTGCCCGGCTCCGCCGCGTCCCGCAGCAACTTCTCCCAGAGTTCGACGAACCCATCGAAGGCGACCTCGGGATCGCGGTCGGCCCGCATCGGTCGTTTCCTCGGTCGGCAACGACCGACCGTGCGATGCGAGACCGCACATCTCCTATAGTCCTTCGCGTCTCTCCCGATTCCTCCATGCCCGAACAGTTCACCCTCCTTCTCGAGTGGCGGCGCAACGAGGCGGCCGGCCGCGCGCTCGCGAAGCTGCCGCACGATTTTTACGGCACGACGGCCGCCTACCTCGCCGAGGTCCGCCGTTCCTACGAGGCCGACCTTCGGGAGAACCCGTCGGGTCGCAAGGGGGAGATTTCCCGCCAAACGTACTCACGTGCGGCCCAGGTCGCCCGCGACATCGTCGAGGCTCGGATGCAAAAGGTCCTCTCGGCGGCGTTCCAGGCGAGTATCGGCGGACCGAGGGACCTGCCGAACGCCCTCACCGAGGAGCGTGCGATGTTCGACCGCCTCCTCTCCGCCCTTCTCGAGCACCGACGCGGAGCGGCACCCTACCTTGAACCGTCGGGCGGAGGGACCGTCCCCGCCGCGCCCTCGCCCGGCCGTCCGGCGGAGCCGACCCCCGTGGTCGGCCCGCCGCCGGCCGCCCCCCCACCAGCGCGGCCCCTGCCCTCTCCGTCGGCGCTCGTCTACGTTCGCGTGATCAAGGAAGGTCGACCGATTCAGGTCGGCGCGACCACCGTCGAGCTCCGGAAGGACGACGTGATCTCGCTCCCGCCGGAGACGGCGAAGCTCCTGATCGACGCGCGCGTCGCCGAGCCCATCACCCCGGCGGCCCCCCCGGCCGTCACGTGAGCCCGGTCGTACCCCCGAGGGCGGAAGGACTCACGAGTTCGAGGACCCGAAACCGTTCGAAACCGAAGAGAAGGTTCTTCGCCGCGAGCCGAAGCTTGACCTCCGCCTCGCTCGACCCGGCCCGTCGCAGAGCGGCCTCGAGCAGCGCAGGGAACCCCCACCGACCGAGCGCCTCGTTCTGGGGAGCGAACGTCACCTCGCGGAGACCCGCGGCCCGGGCGGCCGCCCGGATGCGCGTGAAGTTGACGAACACGGAGAGGTCGGTATCGCCCGGGAACTCGAGGGGGTCCGTCTCGAACTGGTGACGACGTACGGCGTCGAGCGTCCCCCCGGGATGACCCGAAACGAGCTCCTCCTCTTCCATGCCGTAATCGAGGAAGATGCACAGCCCGTGACTTAGGTGGTCGCCGACCTCTCGGACGAGCGCTTCCGCTGCGGGGGAGACTTCGACCACCGTCCCCTCGGGGACTTCCGGCAGCCGCGGCCCGGGGACCGGCTGTAAGATGGCTCCCTCTGCGGGCCGGAGCCGGTCGCCGTCACGGCGGACTCCGAGCTCCCGCCATTCGCCGCCCGCCCGCCGGAACCGACGCGCGGGCTGGGCGTCCAGCAATTCGTTCGCGACCACGACCCCGCTGAACGGTCCGTCCTCGCCGATCGAGCTCCCGGCCCGAACGAGTGGACCCTCGGGCTCCGCCGCCGATTTCGCCCGGGCGAGGGAGGCCTCCCGAAGAGGCGCTGAGCGCTCGACCAGGACGTAGTCGTGCACCGCAGAGCCCAGGCCACGGGCCGCCAGGGCCCCGAGAATCCCGGCGGCGAGCGTTCCGTCGCCCGGTCCTAGCTCCACAACTCGGAACTGCCGGCAGGGGGCGAGCGCGTTGACGGCCACCTCGATGCGTGCCGCGAGTGACGCGGCGAACAGCGGCGAGACGTGGGCGGCGGTGTAGAAGTCCCCGCCCGGGCCGAACGGGCTGCGGTCGCGCGCATAGAAGCCGAGCCCGTCCGCGAAGAGGGCCCGTTCCATGAACCGGTCGAACGGCACGAAGCCGTCGGGTCGGGCATCCTTCTCGAGGAGGTCGAGCAATCGTCGTCGACGCTCCACGGATTCGGGATCGACCGACGGCGCGGGGTCGCTCATCCGCGCGCCGCGCGCTACCCGATGTAGCCGAGGTCCTCTCGCGGAGACGTCGACCCCGGGGAGGGCTCGGAGGAGCGCTGCTCCACCTCGTGGATCTTCTGCGCGATGCGGTCGATTTCCTGGGCCTTCGATTGGAGCGCCGTGAAGTCGAGGTCGAGGTGGAGGATCCGCACGAGGACCCGGAGGACCGCCTCGGCGCTCTTCGGGTCGACGAAATAGCCGCTCGTCTCGCCCATCAGGCAGACGCCCTCCATCCCGAAGAGGCGTCCGAGCCCCAGGAACAGACCGCTCGCCCCAATGAGGCCCCCTCCCGGGTCGTTCCGCGAGAAGACGACCCCGAACTTCTTCATCGCCTCGACCCGGGCCGGGAGGGTGGCGGCCCCGAGAACCCGGGGCTCCTCGACCACGCGTCCCTGCGCGAAGCCGGCGAGCGTGAACACCTCGTGGACGCCGAGATTCTGGCAGTACTCGAGCACGCGCCCGGTGATCTCGTACTGGCCCTCCGGGCTGATTCCCTGGTAGTCGCCCCCGAGGACGAGGAGGTCGTGTGGAGCCGAGTCCGGCGCCCGCCAGTAACTCAGGTCGTTCGAGACGAGGCGGATGACACCGTCCTCGCCGACATAGACCTGGGGAGGGAAGAATTTCGAATAGATGGTCGCGAGCGGTTTCGCGTGGAGCTGCTCACGTAGGTAGTCCGCGGCCAGCTTCCCCACATTGCCCACGCCCGGCAGGCCTTCGACCAGGATTGGGTCGCGGAGCTCGACCTTTTCGTGCGTGCGGATGACGACGTCCTCCACGGTGTTTCGGCCTCCGCGGCCCGAGCGGGACGTCCACGATAAAGCTTCGGTTACGTGGATGTAGGCCGCTCACGCTCGCGCCGCCCGGGCTCCTCGACCCGCCAGCCGCCCTCCTGGATCTGGGCCTTCCAGATCCGCGAGAGGTCGGGTCGATGGGCGGCCTTCTCGACATACAGAGTATGCTCGTAACGCGAGCCGTGCGGCTCGGCCTTGAGCTGGCAGACGAGGTCGGCCAGGTCCTCGAGCAGGCCGAAAACGGGGCGGTCGTGCGACATCGAGTGGACCGTGAGAAGCGCCTGGCCGCCCACGGTCTGGCAGCGGTGACGGATCTGGCGGGCCACCGTCGTGACCTCGCGGAGCTCCAACACCTCGAAGAAGAAGTCGACCGAATCGATCACGAGCCGGAAAGGGGCGTCGAACGAGGCGAGGTCGCTCAGCATCCGATTCGTGAGCGAGAACGAGCGGGTCGTCCGGTCCTTGAGCCTCGGCGTGACGAGCTCCTCGAAGCTTAGGCCCTGCTCGCGCGCCCGCGCGATGTCGAGGCCCCGCTCCAGGACCCGTTCGTAGTACTCGTCCCCCAGGTTCACGATGTTGATCTCGGCCGGGTCCCAGCCGAAGTCGTCGAACGACGCCCGGACGTCCTCGGTCCGTTCGTAGGTCGTGTAGAAGAGGACCGGGACGTTCCCGACACCCGCGTGGGCGAACTGTTTCGCGAGCAGCGGCGCCCCGCTCCCCGAGTGGCCGATGAGGAGGGCAAGCCAGCCCGGGGGCAGCGCGGTCCAGAGCGGCTGGTCGATCTCGGGAATGTCGAAGATACGCTGAGGTTCGGCCATGGTCAGCGGCCCGCTCGAGCCACGTCGATCGTCTCGTCCACGACTAGGTTGAGCATCTGCTCGACGCCGCTCGCGCTCTCCTCGGAGGTCTCCAGAACGACCGTGAGCACCTGTCGGCTCTTCAGATTGTTCAGGAGGATGTGGAAGAACTCGGACAGGAGCTCGGGCGGGTTGTGGATGGCGAGCGAATTCACGCTGTCGACCACGACGATCGACCGCGGATGCGGGAACTTCCGCAGGAGGTACTCGACCCGCAGCATAATCTCCTCGAGCGCCCGCGGGCTGTCGACGTAGGTGGCGTTCGGGACCGGATCGGAGTAGTTCATCATGATGTGGCTGATGGCGTCCACAAACGCGATCCGGTCGTTCGGGACGTCCAGAGCCTGGGCGAGCGACCAGACGAACGCCGCCGGGTTCGTCACCGCGACGTAGATCGTGTGCGCGTTCGTCTCGCTGCCGACGTCGCGCAGGGTCGCGTTGAGCACCGCGAAGTAGTGGTCGGCGTACTCGGCCGGGTCGAGCTTGAGCGCGACCGCGCTCCCCCCGGGCAGCGCGCGCAGCCGCTCCCCGATGTCGACCGGCGCCATCGACCTACGGTCCCCCTTCCGACCGCCCGCCCTTCAGGTGGGGGGCCATCAGCATTCCGATCGGAGTTAGCTCGATCACGTACTGCGCCCGCGAGTGCGCCGTCCCCCGCATCTTCACGATCTGGAGAACCCGCAGGATGTCCCCCATCCGACGGGTGTTCCAGAGGAGGATGACGCCGTCCACGATCGCCTCCTCGACGCCGTGCAGGGAGTACCGGCCGGGTTGAGGGCCAATTTCGGAGACGAGCAGGGTGGTGCACCCCGCGTCCTTGAGCTCCTGTCCCAACCGCAGCATGAAGTCGCGGATCTGTTCGTCCCGCCGGATGCGGTAGCAGACGGACGTCAGGCTGTCGAGGACGAGCCGCTGGGCGCCGAGTGAGCGGACGAGGTCGCGAATCGTCCGGATCAGGATATCGATCTCCTCGGCGGTCAGCTCCTCGCGGTCGAGGCCGAGCTTCTCGTAGGCGATCGGCAGGTCCACGAACAGGAGGCTGCCTTGGTCGATCAGGTCCTTGCGGAAGAACTCGAACGTCGAGAGGTTCTGGATGAGCTTCGAGGAGGCCTCGGTCACCGAGATGAAGAGCGACCGCTCTCCTCGCTCGGCACCCCGCACCAGGAATTCGAGGCTCAGCGTGGTCTTCCCGGTCCCGACGCTGCCCGCGACCAGCACCATGTTGCCGCGCGGAATCCCGCCTTCGAGGATCGCGTCCAAGCCTCCGATGCCTGTGGGGCACCGGGCGAGGACGGTCGCGGGAGACGCCACGGGACTCGGAGACGGCGGCGCAGCCGCCGGGGGAGGGGTCGGAGGGACCTCCATCGAGGAAACGAGCCGTTCCGTCCCTATGAGGGTTCCGTCCCGCCGGCATCGGCTTTCGAGGAGGAACGCAGCTGCGCCACCTCAGATTCGGGAAATGGGGAACGAAGGTGCCAGGTGCTTCCCGAAGTTCCTCGCTCTGTCCGGACGATCGCACCGGCTCGACCGAGGACCGACCCTGCGACGCGGACCGCTCTCCCGGTCGGGTCAAGCGCGCGACGAAGCTCCTCGGTGGTGACCGTGGCTCCGGCACCCGGAGGGGTGCGAGCGACACGCTCGCGGACGTATCGAACCACCTCCTCGACTGCGGCCGAGCTCCCTCCATCTCCTTCCCTCCGAGGGGCGGCAGAAGCCTCAGCTGAATGTCGAACCAAACGTTGGGTCTCCTCAGCGGAATGCCCCGACGCTCCGGGTTGGGCCGGGACTCGGACCGACCGAACCCACTCTACGGCCTGCCCCTTGCCGAGCAACACGGCCGCCTCGCCACGGGGCAGAGAGAGGATCGACTCGGGGGAGAGGACCGGCGACGCGCGCGAGAGTATCCGGGCTTCGTCGGGCGAACCGCGGAACGCTACGACGTCGGCGACGTTCGTCCACGCCGACTCGCGGACCTCTTCCGACAGCGCGGACAGTGATTGGGTGGCCATCACCACGTGGACGTTCCGTCGGCGGGCGAGCCGGAGCATCTCCGCGAGGCTCTCGTGGGCGTACCACTGGACCTCGTCCAGCAGGACAAACGTCTTCCGCGCCCCTGGCCGGGAGAGGAGTTCCGACCAGACGAGGGCCAGGTAGACCGCGAGGAGGTATCGCGCCGTCGCCTCGCCCACGACCGAGGCTTCGCCGCTGACGAGCACAATCCGCCCCGGCTCCACGAGGTCGCCGGCTTTCAGGGTCGGCTCCCGGGCGCAGAGCATCCGCTCGAGGGTCGGGCTGCGGACGACCTCGAAGAGGAGCCGGCGCGCACCGTCCGCATCCTCCGGACGCAGGCGGATGCGGTCCGCGAGCTCACGGACCTTCTCCACAGCCCGGGGGGGGACGACCTGCCGAGTTCGGCCCTCGGTCGAGAGGAGGTTGTGGGCATCAACCAGCGTCCCACCGGGGATCGCCCCGGCCGCCCGGATGGCCCTCAGCAGCATCTCCTCGAGTCGAGGACCCCAGTAGCTCGAGTCGACGTACCGCCCGGCCCGCACCCGCCGAAGGGCGTGGACCAGGTCGTTGAGCTTCCGTTCACTTCGGAGCTCGGCGCCGGGGTCGTCGGCCGAGGTCCCGTCGAGCGCATTCAGCGTCGGAGGAGATTCGACAGGCGAAATCCACCGAATCCGTCCGGGGGCCGCGTCCGAGAACTCGAGCCGGACCTGCCGGGCCGTCTCACCGAGGGGATCGAGAAGAATCAGTCCCGACGAGCGGCCAACCCAGCGCGCGATGCTGACCATGAGCGAGCTCTTTCCCATCCCGGTCTCGCCCAGCACCACGAGATGCCGACCCTGCGTCGCCTCAACCTCGGGACCGACGATCCGACCGGAGGCAGTCCGTCCGAGCGGAAGGATCTCCGAGGGCCGGATTGAAGCGGTACCGAGCGAGGCCACGGAGTCCGGGCCGGGCAGCGTCGTCGCGAGCTCGAGCTCAGAGACGATGAACTCGCGAGAGCGCGAAATCGGAAACGACGTACAACGTTGGAAGCGCACGCCGTTCCCCGTCGGACCACGAAACGCGCCCTCCATCGCGCGTAGTAGAGACCGAACCGAGGCTCCCGACGAATTCCGGGAGACCGTCACGCGGCAGCGGATGCGCCAGCCTTGGGATACGTCGGCTGAGATGACGCCGTGCGGGGCCGGAAATCCCGGCGTGGCCGCCCGGAACGGCGAGGGGAGGCGAGACGGACCCGGTGCCGCCGAGCCTGTCCCACCCGTCAGTGGCAGAGCCGCCAGCACGGGACCCGGTTGCGCACTCAGTTGTAGCGTGAACGGAAGTGGGGCGGTCCGAGCAGCCAGGGTAAGGGCATCCATCAGCGAGAGCGCGTCCTGAGAACTTCTCAGCGGCGACGGCCAGGGTCGCAGCCGGCGCGCCTCGAACGTGGCTCCGATGGCCAGGCAGGGTACGGGTACCGGCCGCCAGTCGTGTAGGTCGTAGGCCGGAAGGAGGACCCGGCTCGCCCAACGCTCGCTCGAGCGGTGGTCGGCGACGAAGGTGACCGTCGGTTCTGCCGATCCGGTGAGGATGAGGCGAAACTCGATCGCGCCACCGAGAGCTGCCCTCAGGGCCGCTACGATACGCAGTCGCAACGCGACAGAATCCCGCTCCCCGCCAGCGACGTGACCGTGTGGATGGAACCCCCACGCGCGCGACATCTCCTTCCCCGTGAACGCCGGTGACTCCGGAAGCTGTGCAACGGCTCTGACGAAGGTCATGTGTCCGCTGCCGAGGGAAGCTGAACGATGGCCTCGCAGTCAGACTCAAGTAGACGGAAGACCCCCCGGAAGTGGTCGTCCGCGGCCGCACTTCGATGTCCACGCTCGAAGAACAGATCACGGCGGTAGAGGACGAGATCCGCAACACCGCCTACAACAAGGCGACCCAGGGGCACATCGGCCGGCTCAAGGCAAAGCTGGCCGTGCTCCGATTGGAGCGAGAGGCGCGGGCGAAGGGGAAGGGCGCCGGCCTCGGCTACGCCGTTCGGAAGAGCGGACACGCGACCGTCGGTCTAGTCGGCTATCCGTCCGTCGGCAAGTCCACCCTCCTCAACCGGCTCACCGCGGCGGAGAGTGAGACGGCGGCCTACGACTTCACCACCCTCTCGATCATCCCCGGGATGCTCCGATGGTCCGGCGCCTCTATCCAGCTCCTCGACATGCCGGGCCTCGTCCCCGGGGCGGCCCGAGGCCGCGGGCGCGGGCGGGAGGTCCTCTCAGTCGTCCGCTCGACGGACTTGGTCCTGTTCCTCATCGACCCCGAACACACCAACTTGCGGGCCCTCGCGAACGAGCTCGAAGGCGCGGGGGTACGGATCAACCAGCGCCCGCCTCGGATCGTCGTCCAGAAGAACGACCGCGGAGGCCTCACGGTGTCGAGCACGGTCCGACTCTCGCACCTCGCGGGCGGCCTCGCCTCTCAGATCGCCCGCGAGTTCGGGGTCCACAACGGCTCGATCGTCTTCCGAGAGGATGCGACCGCGGACCAGCTGATCGATGTACTGGCGGGAAACCGGGTCTACCTCCCGGCCCTCATCGCCGTGAACAAGTCGGAACTGCTCGGCCCGGCGGAGCGCACCCGGCTCGCGCTCGATTTGAAGCCGTTCGACCCGACCTTCATCTCCGCCCGGACCGGAGAGGGGCTCGACCGGCTGGTGGAGCGGATCGGCTCGGCGCTTCGCTTCATCCGGATTTACGTGAAGCCTCCGGGCCGTCCGCCGGACCGCGAAGAACCGGTAATCCTCCGTTCGGGGGCGACGGTCTCCTCGCTCCTAGAGCGGTTGCCCGGGGATCTCGCGCGGTCGTTCCGCGCGGCCCAGATCTGGGGCCCGAGCGCTCGTTTCCCCGGTCAGACGGTCGGCCGCGAGCACGTGCTGGCGGACGAGGACATCGTCACCGTCGTGGTCCTCCGCGGTAGCGCGCGGGCCGCCGCCTAGTGGGGGGCCGTTTCTCCGGGGGCGTCCGCGCTCCCGGTAGGACGCCGCCGAGGAAGTAGTGCGCCCGGTGGAACGGCTCGAGTCGTACGGTGGGGGCGAGGTCGAACCGTTCGGCGAGGGCGCTCTCCGACCGCTCCGAATGGACCGACGGCGAGAGCTCACGCCCCATGCTGGAGGCCTTCAGCGCGAGGAGGACGGCCGACCCTGGACCGCGGAGGTACCAGCTCGCGGCGCGGGTCAGGATCTCCACTTGGTCCGGCTGGGCCACGTCCGCGTACACGCCATCGACGGGGGGAACCCGGTCCACGAAGGACTCGGGATCGCGGGCGTCGGCGAGGATGGGTAGGAGGTTGGGCCAACGTCCGCTGAGGTCGAACAGCCGGGCGAACGGACGCACGCTCTTTTCGACCGCGTACACGCGACCCGAGGGTCCGACCAGGTCGGCGACGTGCGAGGCCGTGGTGCCGCTCGCGGCCCCGAGATAAAGCCACCGCTCGCCGACCTGGGGCAGCGGGCCGGTCCATCCGCGGACGATGGCGGCCGCGAGCTTCGACCGGAACGGGTCGAACGCCCGGTACAGGTGACCCCGGACCTCCTTCCACCGCTCTCCGTAGACGGGCGGCAGGCTTCCGACGGCCTCGGTCCACACCTCGACCCTCTCGTCGTCCGACCGCTCGATGAGCCGCGGAGAAGCGGGGGACGACCGAACCGGCCGGGCCCGTCTCATGTCCGCCTCCGGGAGAGGTCCTGGATCCGACGGTCCCTCCGGGCGAGCAGCACCGGGGCGATGTTCGCGTGCGTGGTGGCGTCCGCCCTCACCGCAATGGCCGCCAGTGCCGCGAGGCTGCGGGCGTAGGCCGCCCGGCGGCCCGGCGGGACGTCGTCCATTCGGTCGGCCCGGTAGAGAACCCCGAAGCGTGGCCCGCGCTCGGGCGAGGGGCGCCGGCGGGAACCGAGCAGTTGGAGGCGCGAGGCGCGCATGCGACCGAGAGGCGTAAGTCCGCCGGCCTCGGCGACCAGGCGAGCCGCAACCCGAGCTCCGACCACGGCAGAGAGGTTCGGGACCGTCTGGCGAGCCTCCCGCTCGAGCGCGTCGAGCAGCGCCCGGTGGTGAGTGACGAGCTGGGCGCGGCTCTTGCGCCAGGCCACGACATACTCGTCGAGCGCGGAACCGGGCGCAGCGAGGAACGACTCGGAAGCGCGGGCCTCGCGCTCTACCGCGCGTTCCACGCGCTCCTCTTCCCGCGCGAACGTGATCAGGACCTCGACCGGAGACCGCAACGCTTCCTCGAGCGAGGCCCCGGCGACCTGACGGACGTAGCCTCGTTCTTCGTTCCCCGTCGGCCAGGGGCAGCGCGTGCGTGCCGCCCGGAGCTCTTCGAGCGTCGCCGGCTGGAACGGCTGCCCGGTTTCCCGTTCGACCTCCGCCCGCAGCACCCCACTCGCGACCGCGAGACGCGTGCTCGGCGAGAGGGCGCGGATCGCCTCCCAGAGCGCGGCCGGCAGGGGAGCCTTCCTCGGGTCGGCCAAGGCCGACACGACGGGACGGCGGTCCGGGGATCGCGAAAAGGAGGTGGGAGTCCCTCCCTCCAGCGGGACCATCACGACCCAAGGTCCGGCCGGTAGCAGGACCGTGGTCGCCACGCGCTAGAACTCCGTCAGGGCCTTCTGGAAGCGGTGCCGCTCCTCGGGAACCTCGACCGGATATCGACCGGTGAGGCAGCCCAGGCAGAGGCTGTCGCCCGGGAGGCCGATCGAACTCACGAGGCCATCCAAGGAGAGGTAGTGCACGCTGTCCGCACCGACGATCTGGGCGATCTCCTCCTCGCCTCGGTCGTGGGCGACCAACTCCTTTCGCTCCTTCATGTCGATGCCGAAGTAGCATGGGGCCCGGATCGGGGGACAGCCGATGCGCACGTCGACCCGGGTCGCGCCGGCGTTACGGACCATGCCGACGATCTCCCGGAACGTCGTCCCGCGGACGATCGAGTCGTCCACGAGGACGACTCGCTTTCCCTTGAGGAGCCCGGGGACGGGGTGGAGCTTCACTCGGACCTCGAACTCGCGGCGCTTCTGGTCGGGGAGGATGAACGTCCGTTCGACGAATCGGTTCTTGATCAGTGCCTCCGCGTACGGGATCCCCGTTCCCTCCGAGAAGCCGAGCGCCTGGGGTCGCGCGGAGTCCGGTACTGGGACGACCAGGTCCGCCTGAGCCGGGCTCTCCTGAGCGAGGTGCCGACCGATCCGGTAGCGCACGTCGTAGACGGGCTGGTTCTCGGCGATCGAGTCGGGCCGGGAGAAGTAGACCCACTCGAACATGCAGTGGGCCCGCTCGCCCGAGTTCGGGATGGTCGAGCTGCGGGCGACCTGGCCCCGCTCGAGGACCAGCACCTCCCCGGGGGCCACGTCCCGGACGAGGCGGCCGCCCATCATCTCGAGGGCGACGGACTCGCTCGCGACCGCGACCCCGCCCTCGACCGTGCCGAAGACGAGCGGGCGGATCCCGAACGGGTCGCGGAAGGCGTAGACGCGGTTGCCGACCAGGAAGACAACCGCGTAGCCGCCGACGATCTCGGTGCACGCGCGCCGGATGGCGGCGTCCAGGTCGCGCGTCCGGCCGTAGTCGAGGATGATCGTCTGGGCCATCGTCTCGGTGTCGGCGTTTCCGAGGAGCTCGACCCCTTGCGACTGCAGGCGTCGCCGTATCCGGTCGAAGTTGACGATGTCCCCGTTGTGGGCGATGGCGGCGTCCTGATCATGGACCTTTACCACGATCGGCTGGGCGTTCTCGAGGTCGCTCGACCCCGTGGTCGAGTAGCGCACGTGGGCGATCCCGACCGACCCTCGGAGGGTGTCGAGCAGCTCCTGGGTGAAGATTTCGTGGACCAGACCCATCCCCTTGCGGTGGAAGAGCGTCCCATGGCTCGTGGTCGCGATCCCCGCCGACTCCTGCCCGCGGTGCTGGAGCGAGCGGAGGCCCCGGAAGAGGTAGGGGGCCGCGCCCTTGCCCTGCAGCGATATCCCGACGACGCCACACGCTTCTCGGGGGGGCATGGTGAGGATGGCCCCGGGCGGGCTCTCCGCCCGAAGCCACCCGGTCGCGGGTCTTAAGCGGTGCGCTCCGAACTCGGGTCGAACTCAGCCGAAGAGGGCGGAGAGTCCCTCGGCCGCCTCCTCCTCGGAGACGCCCTTCTCTTCCTTCTTCTCCTCTTCCTTCTTCTCGCCCTTGCCTTCCTTCTTCTCGGCCGGCGCCGTCGCGGCGGGCGCGGGGGCCGCGAAGCTCTCGGCTTTCGCGAGCACCTCGGAGAGGTTGACTCCCTCCAAGGAGGCGAGGAGCGCCTTCACCCGGGCCGCATCGGGCGAGACGCCCGCCGCGGTCAGGACCCCGGTGAGGGCCTTCTCTTCGATCGGCTTTCCGGCGGCGTTGAGCAGCAGCGCACCATAGACGTACTCCATCCTTCTCACTCCGTGGACTTCGGGGGGACCCTCAGTGACCCATCAATTTCCCGACGGCCGCCGCCTCGCGCATCGCCTTCGCGAACAACGGCTCGATCGTCTCTTTGGTCGGGTAGCCGGCGGCCAGCGCGACGCCGAGGGCCCGCCGGTGGGCCCTCGCGATGAGGAGCGGGATCGTGGCGGGAGTCGGGTATCCGAGTTCTACCGCAAGCCCCAGGGCGCGGCGCGCTCCGACGGCGAGCTCGGCCCGGCGGGCATCGAGGTCGACCGAGAGGACCTCGGGGGCGTAGAACGTGCCGCCTTCGACGACGGCGCGGAGGGTCAGCCCGACCTCGAGGGGATAGATCTCGAGCCGCGTCAGCATCCCCGCGACCTCGCGGGAGATCGTCTGACCGGCGTGCACGAGGGTCGTGTCCTTCTTGAGGATGACCTTGCCCTTCTCGATCGCCGCGGGCAGGCCGGCGTGCTGGAGTTCGCCGACGATCGGGCCGGGCTTGAAGTTGGTCGTCCCGGCGGGGACGAAGATATCCCTCGGGGCGACCTCGCCGCCCCGCGCCGGTGTAGGGGAGCGGGTCCTGAGCATCTCCTGGTAGAGCGAGAACGGGTTCCCTTCCGCCGCGAGGAGAGCCGTCTGGTCCTCGACGTGGTCGAGGAGCGGCTTTAGCGCCGGGCGCTCCGCGGCGGCCTTCTCGAGGGCATGGCGGAGCGCGCTGTTCGGTGCGACCACGATCGGGTGGTGGCGGGAACGGAGCTCGCGGCGCATCGTCTGCAGGGCCGCGGCCGGGACACCTCGGATGCCGACCACCGCGGTCAGCGGCCGGTCGAGTACGGTCTTCGCGAGCGCGTCGACCCGCGCCACCTTCTCCGCTCGCACCGACCCCCGACCCGGCATCGCCCTCCCCTCACCAGAGCCGGACCGCCGGCCCCATGGTCGTCTTGAGGTAGACCGACTCGATGTTCGTCCTTCCCCGCTCGAGCTTGCCCATGATGCGGTTCAGCACCGCGTCGACGTTCTGGGCGATCTGCTCGGCCGGCATCGTTCGGGTGCCCACCGGAGCATGGAACGTGCGGTTCCCCTTGGAGCGGATGCGGATGGACCGCTTGAGGGCGTTCACGAGGTTCGTGGGGTCGCTGCCGGGAGGGACCGGGCGCGGCATCTTTCCCCGCGGGCCGAGGATGACTCCGAGCCGCTTACCGATGGTCGGCATGAGCGGCGCCTCGGCCAAGAAGAAGTCGACCTCCGCTACCGTGCGTTTCGCGCCCTGGGCGTTCTTCGCGAAATCGTCGAGCTCGCTCGCGGGCACGACCAGGTCAGCGACCCCCCGGACCTTTTGACAGAGCTCGGGGGAACCGAAGACCGCCACCTTGACCGGCTTTCCGCGGCCGTTCGGGAGCGGAATCTCGTCCTCGATCCGGTTCTTCGGGACCGAGAGGTCGAGGTCCTTCAAGTTCACGGAGAGCTCCACGGACTCCGCGAACTTGCGCTCGGGAGCCTTTCCTAAGAGCTCCTGAACGGCCTCGAGCGACGGGCGATCCGGCATCGTTTTCTCCCTCAGTGGGAAGCGAGCGCGCCGAAAAGGCCTCCCTACATAAGTCTTGGCTTTGGCCGCGCGTCGTTCGGAGGCCCGCATTCTCCGCCGGGGCGGCGCCCGCGTTGAACGGCCCCCGACGGGAAGATTCCGGCGCCCCTAGACCTATATATGGGAGGAGAATCGGCCGCCGTCCATGCACTACCCGAAGACGGTGTCGACCTACTGCCCGAAGTGCAAGGTCCACACGGAGCACGAGGTCGAGAAGGCAAAGAAGCGTCCCGCCTCGGAGCTCAAGTGGGGCCAGCGCCGGTTCCGCCGCGCGACCCGGGGCTACGGAGGGTTCCCGCGCCCTAAGCCCGAGGGTCGGGCGAAGGCCGTCCGGCGGGTCTACCTCCGCTACCGCTGCAAGAAGTGCAAGTACATCGTCCAGCCGAAGAGCTGGAGGGCGAGCCAGCTCGAGCTGGTGGAGAAGCACTGATGGCCGCTCGCGCTCCCGCACCGTTCTGGGTCGTGAAGTGCCCGGACTGTTCCACCGAGCAGACGGTCTTCAGCCGACCGGCCACGGTCGTGAACTGCGCCGTCTGCGGCGCCACCCTCGCCACTCCGACCGGCGGCCAGGCGAAACTGCGGGGCGAGAAGGTTCGCCCGCTCGGGGCGTAGGCCCGGGGGTCCGGCCGACCGATGCCCCTTCGGCCCGAGCTCCCCGAGGAAGGCGACCTCGTCATCGGGACCGTCACGTCCATCCGCAACTTCGGGGCGTTCGTCACGCTGGACGAGTACGCGAATCGTGAGGCGTTCATCCATCTCTCCGAAGTGGCGACCGGCTGGGTCAAGTACATCCGGGACCACATCCGCGAGGGCCAGAAGATCGTCGCGCGAGTCCTGAGGGTCGACCCCTCGAAGAACCAGGTCGACCTTTCCCTCAAGCGGATCAACGACCACCAGCGCCGGGAGAAGGTGCAGGCCTGGAAGAATGAGCAGCGGGCCTTGCGGCTGGTCGATGAGGTCGCGAAGGAGCTCAAGCTTCCGCCCGCGGAGGCCGCCGACGCCTTCGGACCCGCGCTCGTCGAGCGATACGGCTCCCTCTTCGCCGCCTTCGAGGTGGCGAGCGCCGACCCGAAACGGTTCCAGACCGAGAACCCGAAGGCTCCGTGGTCGACCGCCTTCGTGAAGGTCGCCCACGCGAACATCCTTCCCCCCCACGTCACGATCCTCGGGACACTCGAGGTGAGCGATCCCGCGCCGGACGGCCTCGACCACGTCCGGACGGCGCTCCTGGCCGCCGAGAAGGTCGCCCCCGATATGGTCGAGGTCCAGTACGTCGGCGCCCCTCGCTACCGCATCCGCGTCCAGGCCTCCCAGTACAAGCAGGCGGAGGAGACGCTGAAGCGGGCGACGGAGGCGACGCTGAAGTCGATCAAGGCCGCTGGTGGACAAGGGACGTTTACCCGGGCATGACCGAGTCCCTCCTCCGGCTCTGCCGGAGCTGTCGGCGGTACACGCTCCGCGCGAAGTGCCCAGAGTGCGGGGGAGAGACCCGCACCCCCCACCCGGCCCGCTTCGACCCGGGGGACCGATATGGGAAGTACCGTCGTGCCTTGCTGGCGGCAAGCCCGGAACGGTCTCCGGGGGAGTAGCTCCTCATGTCGGCCACCATCCACCGTATCAAGGTCGTGAACGACGTGAGCGACCTCGTGCCGATCCTGCGCGCGGTCGATTCGCCGGTGAAGCTCAAGCTCGTTCAGCGGCTGGGAGAGGCCTGGCTCACCCTCGAGGACATCGAGCGGGAGTTCGGGGCGGAGGGGAAGAAGGCGCTCGCCTTCTTCGAGAAGCTGCGGCTGATCGACACCCGCTGGGTCGCCCGTGAGGGGCACCGGCAACCCGAGAAGAGCCATCACTTCTACTACTCGACCATCAACATCAACACGACATCGCCGCTCGCCGAGGTCTCCGAGGTCCTCGCGATCGCGACCATGTCCCTCAAGGATTACGGGAAGCTCGAGCAGCGGATCTTCGACGCCGTCGGGAAGGAAGGACGATTCTTCTCGGACGTCGCCGAGGAGCTCGGGATGTCGCCGACCCGCCTGAAGGCGCTCGTGAAACGTTCGGACAAGCTGGAGTACCGTGGCCACCGCATCGAGCGGTTCCAGGCGGAAGGCCCGGAGTAGCCGAGGACCCGAGGTCGAGCTCCTCCGGGTCGGACACCGGGCAGGCCGGGACCCCCGCCTCACAACCCACCTCGCGCTCGCTGCCCGGGCGTTCGGCGCCGCCCGGATGTACCTCCATCCGCCCGACCCCGACCTCGCCAAGCGCCTCGATGCGGTCGCGCTTCGCTGGGGCGGGTCGTTTCGCGTCGTTCCGACCGACGACTGGAAGAAGCTCGTCCGTGCATACCCCGGCGCGGTGGTCCACCTCACGATGTACGGCGAACCACTCGAGCGGATACTCCCCCAGATGCGAAAGGAGCCGCGACTGCTCTTAGTGGTCGGCGGCGCCAAAGTGCCGAGCGAGCTCTATCGTCTCTCTCGATGGAACGTGGGAGTGGGCCACCAGCCGCACAGCGAGGTCGCGGCGGTCGCCGTGACGCTCGTGCGCCTGTTCGGTGTTCCCGATGCCCGCCCGTTCTCTCGGGCTCGGCAGCGGGTGGTGCCCCAATCCCGCGGCAAGCGAGTCGACCACCGCGGCGAGGACGGTCGATGGAACCGTTAGCGCCTGTCCCCGCCCGGGGCCTCCCGCTGTCGGCCCGGGCCCCGGGGAAGTGCATCCTGTTCGGGGAACACGCGGTGGTCCACGGCGCACCCGAGCTCGCCCTCGCGATCGACCTGACGACCCAGGTCTTCGTGAAGTCGGGGGCGGCCCACCAGCTCAACGGGGACGCGGAGGCGGCGCGGCGGAACGCCTACTTCCGGTCGGGCCTCGAACGCTGCTGGAAGGACCAGCCGCCGGTCGACGTCCGAGTCGTATCGCGGATCCCCCGGGCCGCGGGCCTCGGGTCATCCGCCGCATTCACGGCGGCCCTGGCTGCCGCGCTCTCCTCGGTAACCGGGGGCATCGACCGACCTCGCCTCGCCCAGGTCGCTTTCGACATCGAGCGGGGAGCGCAGGGGGTGGGAAGCCCCGGAGACACCTCCACCGTGGTCGCGGGGGGATACATCTCCCTCAACGGGGGCCCTGGAGAACGTCTGTGGGCCGTGACCGATGGGTCGCGTCAATGGGAGGTTCGCCGGGTCGACGACCCGGGCTGGGTCTGGGTGGTCGCCCACAGCGGGATCCCGCGGTCGACGGCGGACGCCGTCCGTGCCGTCGCCCAGCGCCTCTCCCAACCCGATGGCCCCAACCTCCTCCGCGAGTTCGACCGCGTGGCCCGTTCGGGCATCGAGGCGGTCCAGCGCGGCGACCGAGAGGGCACCGCCCACCTGCTTGGGGAGAATCAGCGCCTCCTGCGGGAGGTCGGCGTCTCCCATCCCCGGCTCGAGGCGCTCATCGAGGCGGCTCACCCGGCCGCGATGGGTGCGAAGTTGACCGGCGCGGGGGCCGGCGGCTCCGTAGTCGCTCTCGCGAAGCCGGGGCAGGAGACCGACCTCATCCGCCGACTTGCGCGCGCGGGGGGCCTTCCGTTCGCAGTGCGTCCCGCCGCGTTCGGGGCCGAGCTGGTCGAGTTCCACGGTCCTCCGTAGGGGCCGGGTCGCTTCGGTCTACTTGCGGGCGACGATCCTCACGACCGCGTTCGGTTCGAGAGGGTGGTCCGCTCCGACCGCGCGGTGCGTGCGTCCATCGATGGCCCGGATGAAGTGCTCTCCGAGGTCCGTGTGCACGCGGTAGGCGACGGCCCGCGCCGGGGTGCCCGCGGGAACGAGCAGCGCGTCCGGTAGCCGGCGGCCTCGGCTGTCCGTCCAGTGGTTCTCGTCCTCGACCGGATAGACCACCATCATGCCCAGCCGGGAGAAGACCATCGTTTCAAGGGCCGACTGGACCCCCGTCGACCCCCATCGCGAGAACACGTGACCGATCTCCTCGAGCGCCTTCTGTTGCGGCGGAGAAAGCCGCCCGGGGTCACGGATTCTAAAGCTCGGGTCCCCCGGCTTATAATCGATGAGCCCGGCTCTCGCCGCCCGCCGCAGCGTCAGCTCCGCGTCGGCGGCGGTGGGCACGGCCGGGATGGGGTCGACCGCGGCGCGGAGGCGGCTCGCGACCTCTGGAGTCACCCGGTCGCACTTGTTCGCCGCGACGAGGCGGGGCTTGGACGCCCGGAGCAGCTCGCGGGCGAGGCCGGTCCGCTCGGCGACCGACCAATGGGCAGGGTGCGCGCGCTCGACCGGCGCGTTCCTCAGCGCGGTCGAGATGGCGGCGGGGGAAATCGCGAGCCCTGTGAGCCGCTGGACCAGGAACTCCTCGACCTTCTTCCCTTCGAGCTCCACCCCTTTCGCCTGCCGCTCGAAATCCCTTCCCAGGATCTCGGCGACCCAAGCTACCAGCTCTTCCTCGAGCCAGCCGACCTCCTCCGCGGGGTCGTTGCTCCCGGGGGCGACGATCCGTCCTTCGGGGTCCGTCGCACCGCTCAGGTCGACGACTTGGATGAAGCCGTCCGCCGCGCGAAGGTCGTCGAGGAACTTGTGACCCAGCCCCTTCCCGGTGGAGGCCCCGGGGACTAGCCCGGGCACGTCCACGAGACTCACGGGGATCCAGCGAGTTCCATCCACGCACTTCGCGTTCCCGGGGTCGCACGGCGCCCCCTTCTCCGGATGGGGGCATTTCGCCCGGACGGCAGCGACCCCCCGGTTCGGTTCGATGGTCGTGAACGGATAGGGCGCCATCGGCGCGTCCAGGAGGGTCAGGGCGTTGAACAGGGTCGACTTGCCGACGTTCGGCTTTCCGACCACCCCGACCTCCACGGTCGACCTCCTTCGTGCGTCCTACACTTCGTAGTCCGGCGGAACCTCGCGGACTCCCGCCCGGTGGTTTGCGGAGAGCGCGAGGGCAAAGAGAAGGTCACTGAGACGGTTGGCCCATTGAAGGAGTTCCGGCCGCTGGGGCTCGGACCGGTGGAGGGTCCACAGTTCCTGTTCGGCGCGTCGGGCGACCGTTCGGGCGACGTGCAGGGCCGCCGCAGCCGGTGACCCTCCGTTCAGGACGAACGATCGAAGCGGGGAAACCTCCGCAGTGAGGCGGTCGATGTCCGCCTCCAGATGTTGAACGTGGCGCCCCTCGATGCGATGGCGGGGGGCGCGGGCGGGCGAGGCGTGGGCGAGCTCGCTCTGCACGACGAACAGCTCGTGCTGCAGACGTCGGACGAGGTTGCGGACGTCCTCCGGTGGTTCGGTCAGGGCGGCGTGGGCAACCCCAAGCTGCGCGCCTACCTCGTCATAGGCGCCGTACGCACGGACCCGCGGGGAATCCTTGTCTACGCGTGCACCACCCGAGAGACGGGTGGCTCCACGATCGCCCGTGCGGGTATAGAGACGCGGGATACTCTCGCCTCCGGTCGCCACGGCAACTGGTCCAGCGGAGAGCTCAGCCCGTGGACGGGGCAGTAGGAGATGTGTAGCACCTCATTATGCTTCGCGTCCTGCCGGCACAGTCGACAGATGAACCCGCTCCGCTCGCTCCAGGCGATCGCCATCGGCTCCATGTTGCAACCCTTCCCCGTTCCCGGAGGCTAGCGCCCGAGGAGCCCCCGACCCTCCCGATCCGCTCGGCGGCGTCCGGCCTTCCGCTCACCCGCCGAACGCGCGGAGGCCCGCAACGACGGCAGACGCTCGGAGTGGGTCCGTACGAGCTCCGCGAGCCCGAGGTGAAGGACGAGCGTCAGCGCGCCGTCCAAATCCCGGGCGTAGCCGTCCTCGACCAGTTCCTCGAGCTCGTTCCGGAGCGTGGCCGGTAGCTCAAGGCCCGTGGGCCGCGGTTCCGCGGCCTGCCGCACGAGCTGTCGCACTGCATCGGAACGGTTGGCCAGCCCGCGCGCCGTGCGGATCCGATCGAGGAGCGACGCCTCCTCGGCGGTGAGGCGAACTCCGAGGAAGCGGGTCGCCGGAGCGTCGGCCCGAGCGGTTCGCACGCCGTTTAACAGGATTTAACGAATATTTAGATATTGTTACATTTTTGTTTAACGCCTGGGGGCAGGGGCGCCCACCCGACCCCTGTGCGGAAAGGCTCGTGAGAAGGACCAGTTAGTAATGTTCATCGGAACCGTTGAGATTTGCTGTTCGTGAGGCGCTTGACTGTCGTCGGCGTCGCCCTGACCGTCGTTGCCTTCGTTTCTGCGGCAACGACCACCGCACTGTTTGGGTTCTGGCACCAGATTTGTCCGGTCCAGCCCTGCAACGGGGTAACCAACTGCTCCTACACTTATCCCTGCCAGGAATACGCTCTCGGCTTCCTAATCGCTGCCGTCGTGTTCGGCGGAGCGGCTGCGTTCGTCTTGACGATCAGCCGGATGTGGCACGAGGCTGCCGCGGCCAAACGCTCGACGAGTTAAGGCAGAAAGGAGGGGCGCCCACCTGACCGGAGAGGTCGGCCTGGGATGCTTCGAACACGAAAGCCCATATCGGGGAGGATTGCCTGACCCGAGTTGGGTGGATGAGCAGGGCTCCCGCCGTCGTTGTGAGAACGACAGGATTTACTTGGCTCGACAAGGTTGGCCAGCTGGTTGTGGCCTGCATGTTCCCTATCGGGGTTCTGTGGGTCATCTATCTGTCGGGACCACCTTCTCCGTCCGACGTCGTTCCTCGCCTAGTGGGAGTAATCGCCTTCCTGGCAGCTGTTGACTTGGCGTGGGTGTCGATCGTCTCTGTGCGCCGAGTTGAGATCGACACGGAGGGCGTGTCCTTCAGGTATCTGTTTCACACCGAACGTCGGAACTGGTCTGATCTAAGACCGGGTTCAGGCCCGCCTGAGCACCGCGACTGGTGGCTCCGTAGTACTTTTCACATCGGTCGAAACAGTTTCGAACGAGGGTATCACATCAGCATCGAACAGGCCAAGTCGATTCTCGGGCATCCATCTTGCCCGAAGTGGGACCTTGCTCCAAAGGTGCGGCAAGGGCTCGAGGCCGCAGGTGTAAGGCTCACGTAAGGTCACTCGCCGAAAGCTAACGCGAGCAACAAGGAAAGGGTTCGGAGGCGCCTAGCCCCCCTCCGTTAAACGAAAGGGGGCAGGGGCGCCCACCGAACCCTTCGCGCCCCTCGCGAGATCTACTACCTGCCCGTGTCCCCGCCGACCCGCGGCCGTGGCTTCCCAGCCCGAGCCGCCCCCTCGCCAAGAACTCGATTAGGGACCATCAGGAATCGACGGAGACAGTTCGGAAAGGGGCGGGAGGGAGAAGGAGGGGAGGAGGGGAGATGAAAGCCCGCTCGGGTCAGGGAAGGGCACCGCCCCGACTCGGGGAGCTCGGTAAACGCCTCCGTGACGGAGCCTTCATTGGGTGGGGCGACGTTCCAGAAAGGGCGAGTTATGATCTCTCCGCCTGGCGTTTCGCCGGAGGCGATCATGATTCGGACGCGCATCGCCCAGCGAAGGGCGCGTCGTGGTTGGAGCGTGACGCGCGCGGCAGTCTACGGACTTTCCATCGCGGCAGGGGCTGTCGCCGTGCTTACGCTCATCGAGACTCTGTTTCCCTGTCACCCACCAATGTTTCCGACGTGCTTTGACCATAGCTGTCCGCCAAGATTTTTTCCCAGTCCGTTCACCACCTGCTGGTAGCCTTCGCGGTTCACCTTGCTCAAGTTGGGCGCCCCTGCCCCCTCTTGTTTAACGGAGAGGGGCAGTCCCACCACCTAGAGTCCTTGGGCGATTCCCGGATATCTCAAGAACTGATGTGTGGCACTCTTGCTCAACTCGGCTGAGCAGATGTTTAACTGGGAGGTCCCGTGTTGCGGCCCCAATGGGGCGGTCCAACCGAGTGGCACGAGGCGGGGCCAGGACTCGAGCGTCGAGGAGCGCGGGGGTCCGACGGACCATGGTGCTGGGCCTCACCTTCCTTGTTGCGGCGGCGGGGCTAGCGTCGTTCGGGGTGGTGACGTACGCGAACGCGTTGGCAAAGGAGGGTTCGGTCTCGGTGCCTTCGGTTCCTTGGGCTTTGGCCTATGCTCCATCGAACCACGAGCTCTATGTGGGGTACGACGGCGGGACAACCGTTCAGGCATTCAGCTCAGCGAACAAGCTGGTCGCCACCGTCACTGGCCAATCCTCCCCCGTAGCCATGGTCTACGATCCTTCGAATCAGTACGTTTACGTTGCGAACGAAGGCGCCGACACGGTTTCTGCGATCAACACCGCGACCAACTCGGTCGTCGCGACCCTTGCGGTAGGGATCGCCCCATTCGCCATGACGTACGACTCGTGGACCGATGCGGTGTACGTGGCGAACGCAGGCTCCGACAACGTCTCCGTCATTCCCACGGGGGCCGACTCCACGAGCGCCGCGATACCTCTTCCCCCCGGCTCTGCGCCGGAGGGAATCGCCTTCGATGGTGCGACCGGCGAGATCTACGTCGCCGACACCTCGGTGGGTGAGGTCTCCGTCATCGATGGCACCCTCAACAGCGTCGTCCAGAACATCGGCCTGGGCGGCGAGCCCTATGGCGTGACATTCGACAGCTCCAATGACCTCGTGTACGTTTCCGACCTGACCACGGGGAACGTCAGCGCCATCGATGGCGCAGGGCCGTTCGTGGTCGACAATGTCACCCTACCGGCCGCACCGGGTCAGCTCGCTGTTGACCCTGCCTCAGGCGACATTCTCGCCGACCTGGCGTATTCCACCGCCGTCGCCTTCATCAGCGGGGGGACCAACACGGTCGTCGCGAAGGTCTTGGTCGGCAACTCGCCCGAGGGGATTGCCTTCGACGCCGCGAACGGCCATATCTACGTGGCGAACTCCGGCTCGGCGACGCTGTCCTACTTCGGCGACCTGAGCTACAATGTCGTGGCCACCGTCGGCATGGGGGCCTGGCCCTGGTTCAGCGCCTTCGACCCCCTGAACGCAGAAGTCTACGTCTCCGATATTGGCGGTGGCGCCGTTCAGGCCATCAACACCAGCTCCAACTTGGTGGTCGCCACGCTCTCCGTGGGGGGCCCAGAGGGGTTGCTCTACGACCCCGCCACCCGAGAGATGCTCGTGGTTAGTTCGGGCGCCGACGACGTGATCGCGTACAACGCCACGACCGACGCCCTCCTAGGCACGGTGCCGGTAGGGACTCAACCGATCGGGATCGGCCTGGACCCAGCCAACGGGATGGCGTACGTCGCGAACCTCCGTAGCGGCAATCTGACCGTGATCAGCCCTGCGACCCTCTCGAGCGTGGGGACCGTGCCGGTCGGCGGGTCACCCTACTCCGTCGTGTACGACCCGACGGACCATTACCTCTACGTGGCCCAGAACGAGATGCTGGGATACGGCTACTCCAATCTGACCATCGTCAACCCGGCTCTGGGTACCATAGTGAAGAATCTGACGGTGGGTCCCTACACGCAAGACGTGGCCTACAGTCCGTCGACGCAGGACATCTACGTCGCGGCGTACGGCAACATCTCGGTCGTGAGCTCTGTCTCCCACACGAACATTGCGACGCTGACCCCGGTGTGCGAGATGGGTTACGTCTCCGCTTTCTTTGGCTTCACCTACGACTCTGCCAACCACGACATGGTGGTCTCGTGCGTCGGGGCTCTCTTCTGGATCAGCCCCGCGAGCGTCGTGACTGCGACCGCGTATCTTCCCGGCATCCAGCTCTCTTCGGTCGTCTACGACTCGCTTAGCACGAACCTCTACTCCACGGGGTCCGTATCGAGCTCGACCACGTACGACTTCGCGGGCTGAATTCAGGGCGGACCAGTACGAGCTCGACACCCTCCCGCCGCGCCGGCAGCCCCATTGGTCGGGGGGACGAACCTCGGGAGCGGATTCGGCCCCCTGCCCGGGCGGATGCCCCGCCGTCGTGCTTTGACCTCGGCATCCACCGCTCCACGGTATTCCGGACTCGGACGCGCCTTCGAATCCAAGGGTATCGGGCCTGTCGAAACAGGGCTGCGTAGGGTTGACTTGGTGACGTCTCGCGGGGAAAGGCGACGCCTCCAAGGAGGTCGATAGGACTATCTAATGGCCGGAGTCGTGCCGGTGGAACTGGCCAGTCGATGGAGGCGGACTGAGGCCCGCGGGCGGCGATGGACCGGCTCGACATTCGGATACTGCGTGAGCTCACCCAGGCGCACACGGTCTGGCCCGCCCGACCCGGATTCGTACCATCCTACCGATTCGTGGCCCGCCGCATCGGCGCTTCTCCGGGAACGGTGCGGAACCGGGTCCGGGAGATGATCCGAACGGGATTCCTCCTTCGGATCTCCGCGTATGCGAATCCGAACCTTCTGGGTCTCGGGTCGGGCTCCTACGCGGTGGAGGTCTCCTCCGGACGGTCGAAGGCTGACGTGATGGAGAAGATCGCCCAGCTCGGGGGAGTCGTCTTCTTCGAGGACTTCCGCGGTCCGCTCCTGGGAATGGCCCTCACCTTCTCCGACTCGCGAGACCTCGAGCGGAAACTGGCGCGTATCGACCAGATCAGCGGTTCGTCCCGCGGATTGTTTAGCCGGGTCGCGCACCCGCCGGCTCCCGGCCGCCTGACGCGGTCCGAATGGGCGCTGGTCGGCCGTCTGATGGCCGGGAACTTCCGCACCTACGAGCAACTGGCCCGGGAGTTCCGTGTCTCCAGCCGGACGATCAAGCGGCGCCTCGCTCGTCTCGCGGAGAACGGGGCGATACTGACCTTTCCCCGGATGGACTACCGAGCCCTCGTGGGCGGCGTCACGGCCGAGCTGATCGTCGCATTCGAGGACCGGGCGACCAAGGCCGAGGCCGAGGGCCGAATCCTCCATCTGCTCGATGACTGGATGATTTACGCGGGGGTCTGGGAGGAGTTTGAGATCTTCCGGCTCATTCTCCCGAACGTCTCCAAAGCTTCGGAGGTGGCCGAGCGCGTGGGCCATCTCGATGGGATCCGATTCGCTCGGGTCGAGTTCGTCGAGAGATTGGTGGACCATCTGGACGCGCTCCGTCCGTTCGTGGAACAGAGGGTATCCGAGTCGAGCCGCGCGACCTCCGTCCCCGCGGCCGTTTGACGGGCCGAACGATCCGTGGTATCGGAGGCGTCGATCCGGTCGGCCCGATCTACCGGCCGTCTCCGTTCACCCAGCCCGGGCTCAGAGACGCCGGCCTCCCTTCGTGCAACCGAGAGGAACCCGCGAGTCCTCAGGCAACTTTCAAACACGTCCTGGCACGAAACTGCCGAGCAGCGGGAGCGCCGCTCTGCCTAAGGTGGCGGGGGCGGAGTTCGAGAGTCTTCGCTCGGCGAGTCCCCGCCGGCCCCCGAGCCCTGCTTGCGCTTGAGCTCGTTCAGCTGCCGATTGAAGAAAACCGTCGAGGCCAAGAAGACCAGCGTCAGCGCCAGCAGTCCACCAATGACCGCGTACGCCCAAATCGGGACCCCTGTCGAGTTCGAGTACTTCGTGGCAGGTGCCGTTAGCACGGAGACCGCGATGGCCACCGAGGTCGTCGAGCCGCGGACGCTCACGGGTCCGCCCGATGGGCTCGCCGCGTATCCGCTCGGGACCGTCACCGCGAAGGTATAGGTCCCGTTCACGGCAGTAAAACCGATCGTACCCCCCGTCGACGACGAGTTCGTCAACCCGTTGAAGCTCACCGACCAGGCCTCCGCGAATCCCTGTGACGCCGTGAACGTCACCACGTACGTCTCGGGGGACACCTCACGCACCCACGAGACGAAGACAGTGACCCCCACGCCGTTCACGAACACTGGATTCGCCTGAAAGACGGGCGACAGCGTTGTGTTGCTGGTGGCGACGATCTCGTACGACCCGTTCGGCTCCCAGAACACAAGACTGCCGGTCGAGCTGTTGGTGTAGCCGCCAACGGTCGCTGTCCAGCTCGCCCCCTGCAGACCGAACGGCACGATCGTCACCGGGAACGTGGACGCGAGGACCCCGGTGAACACGATTGTCGTCGTGGTCCCGGTCGCGGCCGTTCCCTTCACGGGCGACGCCGTGTATCCGACCTGTGTGCCGACCACGTACGAGTACGGGCTGCCGGAGGTCGGCACGGTGTAGCGGACCAACGACGCGTTGCCTGTGATGGCGCCGACCCCGGTCACGACCACCGTCCACGACGCTCCCGACTCGAGTCCGATCTCCTGAAAGTTCAGCGTGGACCCGCCGGTGAACGACGTGAAAGTCACGTTCACTGTCACGGCCGTCGGAGCCGCTACGACGATCGTTCCGTTCGCCGCCCCCGCGGTAATCGTGTACCCGTTTTGATAGCCGACTTCGTAGGAGTACGACCCATTCGTCTGGTACGGAACCGTGAGGTTCGAGGCGGACGACGAGTACTCTAGCCCGGCGTAAGACACCGACCACGTTATGCCGGAGGCGAGGCCGGTTTCGTGGAACGTCACATTCGTGACGAAGCTCGAGTACTGCCAGAGGTACCACGTCTGAACTCCACCGCCTCCCACCATGGGGTTCGTGTTCACGGTCGCGGTATCGATCCATTTCGAACAGGTCTCTACGTAATTCGTCTCCTCGAGCCAGAGGTAGAGGCCGAGCTGGTTCTCGATGCTCTCGACTTCATTGTAGACGAGGACGCGGTACGAGCCTATCGGCAACGAGGTGGCCGTGTTCATCCACACCAACATCGAGTGATACGCCGGTCCCTGGCAATCGTTGGGAATCGGCTGTCCCATCTCGCTGAAGTAGTTCGCCCAGTAGGCGAGATCCGCCCAGCTGTTACCGGTGTGCCCGCAGCTTGAGGAGTTGTAGGTAGAGTTCGATTCCAGAACCTGATAGACCTGGTCGTCGAGCGTGTAGGTCGAGTTCGCATAGTACAGTGAAGACAGATAGTCGGTCGGGTCCGGATAGTCCGCGATCCAGCCGAGGTCGTAGAAGGGTAAACACCAGTTGTAACCCGGGCCGACGGGGCCCCCACAGGGTCCGCCGAGTCCCCAGCTCCACTCGACGAAGGTAAACGGCTGCACGGCGCCCTGCGTTATCGTCTTAACCGAAGCAATAAAGTCGGAAATCGCGTGGTCGACCGAGGAGTCCAACCATAGATCGATTACGGGGAACTTGCATGGTACCGACGGCGAGCACGCCGCGAGCTCCGGGTCATAGTAGGGGTTCCCGGGAGTCGTCCCCTCCGTCCACCACCACGTCGCGCTGTTCACCGACGTGTTGTCGTCCGGGTTCCCGCCCAGATACGGCCACGAAATGTTGGTCGGATAGTATTCTCCCATCCCACGTGGGATCGCTCCACCGAAGTTGAACCCGTACGAGAATCCGTCCGTTGTCCAGAGCGTCTCATTGACAGTCGTGTACGGCCACGCGTGGTCCAGAAACTCGCGTACCGTGTTGGACGCGAAGAAGTCGCTCGCCACGTTCAGGTTGCCGTAGTCGGTACCGACGGCCATCGCGCCCGTCATGTTGAAGTCGAGATTGTAGGCGAGGGCGGTTATCGCCAGGGTGGGAGAACTGATGACCGCGAGTTTACCCTCCGAGGCCAGCTGCACCATCGTCGCCGTATCGCTAGTCAGGATGGCGGCGGCGTCGGCTTGACCGGCGATGTACTGCTGGATTCCCTCCACGTCGCCCGGCTCGTACCGGACGACCACCTTCGACTGGAAGGCCCCCGCCGCCGGCTCGCACCCGCCTCCCACTCCGACGCATCCCGCGGGCTGCTCGTACGCGGGGTTCGCCTGCAGGGTATAGCCCTCCGTCGGGAGATCGTCCCCTGGGGCAATGTAGTACGGGCCCGACCCCACGAGGTTGTACTGCACCTTCGGCTGGACCGCCGGGTGGTTCAGCGCCAACTGCTCGAACGTGTCCCAGGCCGTCGGCGATTCCTTGGCTAGGAAGCTCTCGAACGCCGCCTGGCTTGTGTTGGTCGCGCCGCCCGGGAGCAGGCACGGACCGTCCCCGTTGGCCGCCGCCGATCCCGGGAACCCCGGGACGCCGGCGGCCTGGGCCGTGAACCAGCCGCATGGAACGATTCCCGCACCCAGCGCGGTTGCGACCAGCTGGCTGAAGAACGGCCAGGGTTGGGAGCTACCGGACGCATTGAAGGTCACACAACCGCTCATTCCGAGCGCCGAGGCAGGACAGTATCTGCTGTCATTGATCAGCATCGAACCGAGGATGTTCTGCGGCGTGCTGTTGAACGGATAGTGGAGGTGGCTGTCCCAGCTCACGTTCCCGATCGGGAGCAGCGACTGGGCCTGGATCCACCCGTTGAGCACTCCCGCGCCCGGAAGGTCCGCGAACCCCATCGTCCGCGCCAGACTGAACATCACGTCGGACGGATAGACGGGCCAGCTCACCCCGGTCGCGCCATCGTAGAAGTGCGCGTGTGGGTCAATCGGGTAGGTGAAGTACTCCGGGGCCCCGCTCGGCCCGTTCACGATCAGGCTGTTGCCGTAAACGGCCTGGCAGGAGACGGACGGGGTCGACTGGCTCCCATCGCTCAGCCCCGGAACACATGTCGAGACCTCAGGAACAAACTGCGCCGTGCTCGACCCGTTGTAGGCCACGAGGGTCTGGTAGACGTTGATGATCGGTTCAAAGGAGACCTGGTCGTATGCGACCGCCGGGTCTTCGCTCGTCTGACCCGCCGGCGCGACCTCGTAAATCTCGAGCGTTCCCGGGTGCGGCCCGCCGAACTCGCCAGTTGTGGCCGCCGTATCGAGGGATGGCCGGCTCTGTTCGGGCATGGGGGACATGGCTCGCGCCCGATCCGGACCGGTGGGTGTCCTTGGCGAGGCGACGGCGGCCTCTACGACCGGTAGAAGGAGGCTAATGAGCAGGATCGATACCGTTACGACGGCAAGAGTCCAGGCCACTTTCGGAGCCATTACGGCCCTCATCTCGTGAGTCCGGACGCCGAGGATCGAGCGCCACTTTCTCGAAGGCAACACTCCGTATACACCTTCGAGATTCACGGGAAGGCGGGGGAATCGGCTACGAGGGAGTCAGGGTCGGGGGTTGATGGCACGCCCAAACGTCAAATCGCTCGGTCCGCTGCACATTCTCTCGCATGAGCGACTCGGATTCACCGGTCGCGACGGGAGCCGGTCGATTCCGGCCGGGGGCAGTTCTGGTCACGGCCACGAGGACGGTGTCCGTCGCCGACATCGACAGCTTCGCTCACCTCACGGGCGATGA
>DASPQC010000055.1:0-15428 GCA_035625165.1 Thermoplasmata archaeon
GGGTCGACCAGGAAGAGATGACCGAGGGATTCGCAGTCTTCGACCAGCACATGCAGGGAGGGCTGGAAAGCCTCACCCCCCCTTCCCAACGGCAAACGGTATTCTGAAAATGAGACGATTCTCTGACGATATGTGGGCCCAACCGGATTTGAACCGGCGACCTCCCGGTTATCAGCCGGGTGCTCCAGCCAAACTAAGCTATGGGCCCTCGGCCGCGGGAGGTCCACCGACATTTGAGCGTTTCCGGCCCGGGGAACCACCCCCTCGGAAGCCGTCCGCTCTCAGAACGAATCAACCTTCGCTAGGGAGAGCGGAGCGGAAGGTGCCGGACTCACGCCCGGGCCGTCGGCCACGACGGTGATGGGCAGGATGACGACAATCGCCTCACACACGTCGTGGACGTGGATCAAGTAGCTCGCCGGCAATACGGGCGTGCCGCTCCGATATGCGAGTGGGACCCAGACCGTGGACTTCTGGGCTCCTCGTGATGTGTTCTCCCAGATGGACTGGATCTCGGTTCCGTTGTTCGGGTATTCGAGCACCATCCGGAACGACGTATTGGCCACGAACCCGTCCAGAGTGAGGTTGAACTGCGAGCCGCTGGGCGCCGGAGTCGGTGAGGTCGACAGAACTCCGATGTATGGGGCGGGATAGAAGATGCTGGGGAGGTAGGGGGAAGAGGCGTTCATTGACGGAATCGTCCAGGCGCCCGCCCGCGTGCCACCGCCGCCGGTGGGGACGAAGCTCCAGTGCCACCGAAACTCGAGCGTCAGGGTGCCGGAGGTCGCGTTCGCCATCACCGCCTGCTTGGAGGACGAGAGGTAGGCCTTCGCGGTGGAGAATGTGACGTTCGAGCCGATCTTCTCTGAGCTGCTCAGGAGGTGCGGCGACGACCAGTTGCCGGTGGCGATCCGGACGGTCTTGGCCAGAAGTGGCAACGACAGGTTGCCCGTGGGTGCTGTGGGAAGGACTGCCTTCACGCTCGGTAGGTAGATTGTCTTCCCGTAGTCCGCGTGGACATATCCCTCGACCTTGAACTCGTAGGACACCGTGAGGTTCGACCCAGCCTCTTCGGACCGCGTAGGGTTCGCCGCGGGGACGTCAAGGGCCGCCGGGCTGGGGTTGTTCGGGTTACAAGTCCAGTTGTTCCAAGGAGGAATGCTCGCGCTGACAGAGAGTCCCGACCCGACGGGACTGGGGGCCGCCATCCGCCCCGCGACCCCCGCCCAGACCAAGAGGAGAACCAAGGCCATCGCTGTCCCTCCGAGCGCGGGCACTACCGAACGTTGCCGTCGATAGGCTAGTGGCGACCTGTTGAGCCGGCCGGACGTGGCATTCTCCTGCATCGCCGAGCGGGTCGGACTCAGGACCGGTGGAGCTCATGAAGTTGTGCGCCGGCAGGCTGCTCCTCGAGATTCGCTTCCCTTGGGTCGAAGGGACCGGTCGGAGGGAGGGTCCGCCCTCCGGCGATCGCGTCCGGCCTGCCAGGAGATGGAGAGAGGGCGCCGGGAGGGGGAGGCCGACTCGTGCTCCATCCAGTCGGCGAGCGCCGGCGCCTCGAAGAAACTGCTCGGGTGAAGGGAACTTTGGTCCCACCGTCGTAGCCAGGAGTCGACGATTTTCCCCCATGTGGCTCCCGACGGAGTTGAGTAGACACGGAACCTCGGATGTCGGCCGAGCCACGAGGCGACCGAGGCGGGCAGAAGTTCGAGAGGGCGATCGAAGACAACGTTGAGCTGGGTCGCCCGCCGACTCCGTTCCTCGAGTGTCCGGAGGAAGACGAGGAAGCCCGGAACGGCCGTCTCAGTCGCTTTGAACGGCGGGACGAGCTCCTCCGCAGCCCGGATGGAATCGACCAGCGAGGTCCGTCCACGAGTTTCGACCGTTGCCGCGGCCTTGCTCAGCAAGATCTCCGGCGGTTCGGCATCCACCATCCGATCCTCGACCGCGAAGATGACGGCGGCTGCCGGCGGATGGAGGTACAGCCCGACCACGTCGACCCATGGGGCGAATCGTGCCGACGCCGGGGGAAGACTCCTCGGCGTGGGGACGATTCCATGGGCCTTCCACACTCGGTGCACCGTCATGTGGTTCACCCCGAGCGTGCGGGCGAGCGTGCGTGTGCTCCATTGCAGCTCGCTTTCGGGATGACCGTCCAGCGTGATGGAGAGGATCCGCTCGACCACGTCCGCCTTGGGGCTCATCTGTCCGCCGCTCCGGGGGGCGCCCCGAAGGATCCCGTCGATCCGGTTCACCACGAAGCGGTTCCTCCATCGGGCGACCGTTTCCGTGTGCACCCCGAGCGACCGAGCGATCTCGGCGTTCCCGCGTCCCGCGTCGGCTTCGAGGAGGATCCGGGCGCGCATCGCGCGGCGGCCGGCGGGTTCGGCCGCCCAGCGGGTCAAGAGCTCCTCCTCGTGGGGCCCGAGCCGGATCGGGGCGGCGCGGCGCATCGAAACACGGACGGCCGGGCAGTACTAAACCTTCGATAGAGCGCTCAGAACCGGGCGATGCTTCCCGTGGTAAGCGCCCGCCGCTCGAAGACCTCCCAGAGGGCGAGCGCGGCACCGAAGGAGATGATCGCGGCGAGCCCGACGGCCCCCCAGAGGGGAGCCAGAGCGCCGAGCGTCTCTCCGGAGATGGTGGCCCGGATGGCCACCAGCCCCCAGGTCAACGGGAGTGCATCCCCCACCCACCGGAGGACCGGGGGCAGCGAGGACAGAGGGAAATTCACTCCCGAAAGGAGGAGTCCGACGAACAGGAAGATGTTCCCCAGAATGAGCGAAGTCCGGAGGTAGAGGGCCACACCACCCAGGAGGAGACCGAACCCCACCATCGCGAACGCCGTAAGGACGACCGAAACCGCGAGGGCCGGGACGACGGACCATGGGATGACGACACCGAAGAACAGGTCGGCGTACACAAGTCCCACCGCCACCGTTGCGAGCGAGATCAGGATCGGGATCAGGCCGCGGCCGATGTAGAGGGCGAACCGGTTCGCCGGGGAGACGAGGAGGTGCTCCATTGTCCCCTGCCACTTCTCCGAGTCCGTCGTCTGGCAGACGGAGAAGACGCTCGAGTAGGTCACTGTCGCGACCGCATTTCCGACGGCGGTGAACGCGATTTCGGAAGCACCGCCACCCGCGAGGCGGACGACGAACGCGAAGAAGACCATCTGGGTGAGGGGGATGATGAAGATCGTCCCCAGGATGAAGTCGATGCGCATGAAACCGAGGCTCGTTTTCGGGGAGAATACGGCGTTCGACCAGAATGTCCGCCAGAAGCGGGGCCGGTAGAGTGTGGGAGCAGCCATCGTCAGCGAACCCACCCTTCAGTAGTCCGAGAGGTTCCCGACCTCGAGGACGTGCCGCTCGACCCGGTGGAAGACGGTCCCGGCGATGATCAGGTAGACCGCGGTGGTCACGACCGCGCCGACAATGTCGACCCAGAAGCCCCAGCCGAAGCCGGTGTAGCCCGGTATGGAGAGATAGCGAAGCGCGTCCAGCGCCCACGTCGGAGGGAAGACGAGGGAGACCGGGTTGGCCCAGAAGGGGAGCAGGACCACCGGGAACATGCAGCCCGTGCCGACGTAGAAGGCGAACTCTCCCACGTTCTGGATGAAACCGGCGTACCGGGTGTAGACGTAGAACGCCGCGAAGACGACCCCGACGGCCGCGAGCGTGAGCATCACGAAGACGAAGAGCACCACGAAGCCCACCGGATTCGCGAGCGCCGGTGGCTGACCCGCGGCGGCGACGACGACTCCGTAGACGATGAGACCGCCGATGAGGCCCGAGATCACGTTCCAGAGCACCCGGCCCAGAACGACGTACAGGTAGGGCGTAGGAGACTGGATCGTGGGCTCCAAGGTTCCAAACTCACGGTCCTGGCCGGTGGCCCAACCGCTCCCGTAGAGCGTCTGCCCCCACATGCTCATCATGCCCGCTCCGAGGATCGCGTAGGTGAGGTAGTACTGGCCGATCCCTCGGAACAGCTCGAACGAGACGAGGCCGAAGACGACCGGGGCGATCATCGAGGGGATGAGCCACTGCGGGTCGGCCATGAACATCAGGATCGAGAGGCGCATCGCCGCCGCGGTCGAGCGCGAACGAGAGTAGTGCGCGGTGGCGGCGGCCATCTACGTCGCCTCCTCCTCGACCAGGTCGAGGTAGACGTCCTCGACGGAGGTCCGGCGCACCCGGACCGAGAGGTCCGGGTGACTCGGAAGCTCGCGTCGTACTTCCGGCTCGCCCACGTCGTCGGTCCGGAGCCTCAGCGTGAGCCGAAGTTTCGGACCGAACTCCTCGCTCACGACTTTCGAGACCCCGGGAAGCGCCTTGAGAGCCGAGATCTCCCCGTCCTCGAATCCGTAATCCTCGACCTCGACCGTCCGGTCACCTCCAATCAGGTGCCGCAGCCGGGCGACCGAATCGCGCGCGACGATCCGCCCCTTCGAGAGGATCGCGAGCTCGGGGCAGAGCTCCTCGGCCTCGAACATGTAGTGGGTCGTGAGGAAGATGGTCACCCCGTCCGACACCAGCGACCGGATCAGCTTCCGGGTCTCCCGGGCGCTCTTCGGGTCGAGTCCGATCGTCGGCTCATCCAGGAACAGAATCTCGGGGCGGTGGAGGATGCCTCGGGCGAGGTGGAGCTTCTGCTTCATCCCCCGAGAGTACTCTTCCACTCGCCGGTCCGCCGCCTCGACGAGGTCCACCCGGTCGAGAACCTCCTGAATGCGGTGCTCTCGCTCGCCTACCGGTATCCCGTAGAGGTCGGCGAAGTAGCGGAGGTTGTCCCGGCCGCTGATGCGGTTGTAGAGGCCCCGTTCTCCTCCCAGCACGAGCCCGAGGCGGGGGCGCAACCAGTCGGCGTCGCGGGTGACATCATGCCCGAGCACGAGGGCCTGGCCCCCGGTTGGCAGGAGCAGAGTGGAGAGAATCTTCACGAGAGTGGTCTTCCCGGCACCGTTCGGGCCGAGCAGCCCGAATATCGCCCCCGGTTCGACCACCAGGTCGACGCTTCGTAGTGCCTCGGTGTGGGTGACCTCCCGAAACAGGAACCCCTTCCGGCTCGTGAACGTCCGTGAGATGGCACGGACGTCGATGGCAGGAACGTCGTTCGGCATGGGTTCCTCGGAGGGCCGCGGCGACAAGCGAGGGGGTAGAAATAGATTGCAAAGTGGGGGAAGTCGAGGAGGAACGGTTCTCCTGAGGGGCGTTCCAGCCGAGCTGTGGCGGTCGGCCCGAACTGTAGACTTATATCGATGACCCGAGTCGGTCGTTCCCGGTGGACCGTTTGACGGACGCGGCCGTACCCCGACCTTCGCCCACAGAGTCGAGGGCGGAGGCCCTTTCGGACGAGCGACGATTGGCCGCGTACCGACTGATGGTCCTGATCCGGGCGACGGACGATCGATGCCTCTCCTTGCAACGACAGGGCCGGATCGGCTTCTACGCGCCGCTTTCCGGTCAGGAAGCGGCCCAGATTGGCTCGGCCGCCGCCATGGAAGCGAACGACTGGGTGTTCCCTTCCTACCGAGAGCTCGCGGTGGCGCTCTATCGGGGGGTCTCCCTGTCCGAAATCTTCCACCAGCTCGTCGGCGACTCCAAAGACCCGACCAAGGGCCGGCAGATGCCGAACCACTTCGCGTTCCGCGACCAGCACTTCGTGTCGGCGTCCAGCCCTATCGGGACGCAGATTTCTCAGGCCGTCGGCGCCGCCATCGCGGCACGATACCGGAAGGACCCCATCGCGGTGATTGCGTACTTCGGAGACGGTGCGACCAGCTCGAACGACTTCCATGCCGGGCTCAACTTCGCCGGGGTCTTCGCGGCGCCGGTCGTCTTCTTCTGCGAGAACAACGAGTACGCCATCTCGTTACCGCGCGACCGCCAGACGAAGAGCGCGACCCTCGCGGAGAAGGCGGCGGCCTACGGGTTCCCGGGGGTCGTGGTTGACGGAAACGACTTGGACGCGGTCTACGTCGCGGTCCGGGAGGCGCGCCGAAGGGCGCTTTCGGGCGGTGGCCCCACCCTGATCGAGGCGCAGGTCTACCGATTCGGACCTCACACGACCTCGGACGACCCTCGGAGGTACCGCAGCCAGCAAGAGGTCGAGGCGGCCAAGAAGGACGATCCGTTGTTGAAGCTCAAGTCTCTCCTCCTTCAGAGCGGTCAGCTCACCGAGGCGGGCGACGCGGCGATCTGGGAGGATGCGAAGGCGGCCGTGGGGCAAGCCCTCGCCGAGGCGGAGAGGACTCCGCCGGTCGACCCTCACACCCTCCTGGAGGACGTGTTCCAATCGCCGACCCCCCGCTTGGTTCTCGAACGTGCAGAGCTCGATCTTTTCCTCGGCGAAGGGGTGAGCAAGCCGTGACCGAGCTCACGCTCGTTCAGGGGATCAACCGGGCGCTCCTCGAAGCGATGCGCTCCGACCCGGACGTGCTCGTCCTCGGAGAGGACGTCGGCGTCAACGGGGGAGTTTTCCGAGCGACCGAGGGATTGTTCAAGGAGTTCGGCGCCGACCGCGTCATCGACACTCCTCTCTCCGAGACCGGAATCATCGGTACCGCGATCGGGATGGCGCTCTACGGGCTCAAGCCCGTGGCCGAGATCCAGTTCACGGACTTCATCTACCCGGCCTACGACCAGATCGTGAGCGAGCTCGCGAAGTTCCGCTACCGGTCGGGCGGGCAGTATCCTTGCCACGTGGTCATCCGGGCGCCGTACGGTGGGGGCGTCAAGGGAGGGCTCTACCACTCTCAGAGCAACGAGGCGTACTTCTGTCACACCTCGGGCCTGAAGGTGGTTGTCCCTTCGACTCCCGCGGACGCGAAAGGGCTCCTCCTCACGGCCATCCACGACGAGGACCCGGTGATGTTCTTCGAGCCGAAGCGGATCTACCGGGCGGTGACGGGGGAAGTACCCGACGGTGACCACCGGGTTCCGTTCGGGAAGCTGCGCATCGCGCGGGAGGGAACGGACGTCAGCCTCTTCGCCTACGGAGCGATGATCCCCCCGGCCCTGGAAGCCGCGGAGCGTCTCTCAGCAGAAGGGATCCAGGCGGAAGTGATCGACGTGAGGAGCTTGGTACCGCTGGACGAAGAAGGGATCGTGGCCTCCGTGGAGAAGACCGGGCGCGCCGTCATCGTGCACGAGGCCCCTCGATTCTGCGGCTTCGGGGCCGAGCTCGCGGCCCTCCTCGCCGAGCGGGCGTTCTACTCCTTGAAAGCTCCCGTCGCACGCGTTACGGGGTTCGACACCCCGTTCCCCTACGCGCTCGAACACGTCTACCTGCCCGACGCGGAGAGGATCGCCCACGCGGCCCGGACCTCCGTCAAGGCTGGATAGGAGGGTGCTCAGATGGCGTACGAATTCCGACTTCCGGATATCGGAGAAGGCGTAGCCGAGGGCGAAGTCGTTCAGTGGTTCGTGAAGGAGGGGGAGACGGTTCAGGAGGACCAGCCCCTCGTGAGCGTGCTCACCGACAAGGCGAATGTGGAGATCCCGTCGCCGAAGGCGGGGAAGATCGCTCAACTCCACGCCAAGGTCGGCGAGAAGGTGAAGGTGGGCGGCATTCTCGTAACGATTGAGACCTCTGGATCCGGGGCCGGCCCGACCGCGGCCGCAACGTCTCCCGCCGAGGTCCGGAAATCCGGGCCCCCAAGTTCCCCGACGCCCGTTCTACCGGCAGGTCTCCCGACCCCTCCGCCGGCCGGGGGTCCTGTCCTGGCATCTCCGTACCTTCGCCGCCTTGCTGCTGAGAAGGGAATCGACCTTGCGACGGTAAAAGGGTCCGGCCCCGGCGGCAGGATTCTCGAAGCCGACCTGACAGTCGCACCCTCTGGTCCTCCCTCGGCAACCCCCGAGGCCCGAGCTCCCCCGATTTCTGCGGCCCCGGCTCGCACGGTACCCACCCCTCCCCCGGGGGAGGTCGCTGACGTCCGGGAGCGGATTCCCATCCGCGGGATCCGCCGGGTCATCGCCGAGCACATGACGCTCGCGACCCACACCGCCGCGCACTTCACCTACGTGGAGGAGGTGAACGTGAGCGAGCTCGTCATCCTGCGCGACCGCATCGCGAAGCACGTGGAGAAGCAGGGGACGCGCTTGAGCTACCTTCCGTTCCTCATCAAGGCGGTCGTGGCCTCCCTGAAGATCCATCCCCGCCTCAACTCGACGATGGATGACGCCCGAGAGGAGCTCGTCGTCCGGTCCGCCTACCACATCGGCGTCGCGACCGCCACGCCGGACGGTCTCATCGTCCCCGTGGTCCGCAACGCGGACCAGAAGAGCGTGACACAACTCGCCAAGGAAGTCCAGGACCTCGCCGAACGGGGCCGCGCCGGGAAGCTCCAGCGGAACGAGCTCAGCGGCAGCACCTTCACGATTTCGAGCCTGGGGGCGCTCGGGGGCGTGCTCGCGACCCCGATCCTTAACTACCCCGAGGTGGCGATCCTGGGGGTCCACAAGATCTCTCGCCGACCCGCGTATCGGCCGGACGGGACGGTCGGGCCGGTTGACGTCATGAACCTCTCGATCTCGCTCGACCACCGGGTGATCGACGGTTACGAGGGGGCCCAGTTCCTTGCCACGGTGAAGGGATACCTCGAGGACCCCCACCAGCTGTTCGCCGAGATGGCATGAGCGCGGCGCCCTCCATCCTACCCCTCCCCTACACCCCGAAGGAGGTGGAGGGTCTTCTGGGACCGTACTGGGAATCGATCCTCCTGCGAGCTCAACGCTGGATGACCCTGGCTCGCACCCTCGACGCCCGGATGCAGGCGCTCCAGCGCCAGGGGCGAGTCGGCTTCTATGGCGCGGCGACCGGACAGGAGACCGTCAACGTCGCCGCGGGCCTGCTCACCGACCACGATGATTGGGTTTTCCCCGGACTTAGGGAGCAGCTGGTGGCGCTCGTCCGCGGGCATTCTTTGGACACCTACGTCCACCACCTGTTCGCCGATGAAAGGGACCCCGGCCGGGGTCGGAACATGCCGTGTCATCCGACGGCGCGTGACGTCCACTACGTATCGATGTCGTCCGTGATCGGGACGCAGATCAGTCAGGCGGTCGGCGTCGCCTACGGGCTCAAGCGCCAGCGAGCGAAGGGGATCGCCATCGCCTTTTTCGGCGACGGGGCCACGAGCTCGAACGACTTCCACGCGGGGCTCAATTTCGCCGCCGTGCTCGACGTTCCGCTCCTTTTCGTCTGCGTGAACAACCAGTGGGCGATCTCCTTCCCGGTGGCCCGGCAGACGGCGGCATCCAGGCTCGCCGACAAGGCGGCCGCCTACGGACTCCGAGGGGCCCGAGTGGACGGGACCGACTTCGTGGGCACGTACGTTGCCCTCCGCGACGCGATCGACCGGGTCCGGACGGGCCGGCACCCGGAGATGCTCGAGCTCGTCGTCTACCGCCTCACTGCGCACTCGAGTTCCGACGACCCCCGGCGGTACCAAACGGCGGAATGGGCAGAGGCGGCGGCCAGCCGCGACCCGGTGGCCCGGCTTGAGAAGTGGATGACCTCGAACGCCCTTCTAACCCCCAGCGTCCGCGAGGGGTCGACGCGCGCCGCCGAGGAACAGGTGCGGGCGGCCATCCAGGCCGCCGAAGGCACTGCCCCGCCGCCTCCCGAGAGCCTGACCGAAGACGTCTATGCTCCGGTCGCTTCGGCCGAGCGAGGATAAGGAGACCGTCCCGTGGCCGGAACCTACGCCCGATCCACCGAGGTCGCCGTGGTGGGAGGAGGCCCGGGGGGGTACATGGCGGCCATCCGCGCCGGCCAGCTCGGGAAGAAGGTCCTCCTCGTCGAAAAGGCCGATCTGGGTGGCGAATGCCTCAACCGCGGATGCATCCCGTCGAAGGCGCTCATCCACGCTTCCCGACTCTTCCATTCGATTCGGGCCGAAGGGCCGGAGGTCGGCGTGTTCGCCACCGACCCCCGGTTCGACCTTTCCGTGGCGATGAAGCACAAAGGGGAGGTCGTGGCCAAGGAACGGCAGGGCGTCGCGACCCTTCTCAAGTCGGCCGGCGTTACGGTCCTTGCAGGGGAGGCCCACTTCACGGGACCCCGTTCGCTGGACGTCACCGCCCCGGACGGAGCACACGAGCGGGTCGACTTCGACTTCGCGGTCATCGCGACCGGTGCCGTCCACGTGAACCTTCGGGGATTCGAAACGGACGGTACTCAGGTGCTCAACGCGTGGGAGATCCTCTCGATGCCGGACCTCCCTCGCTCGATGCTGATCCTCGGGGGCGGTGTGAGCGGTTGCGAGCTCGGCCAGTTTCTCTCCCGGGTGGGGGTCGAGGTCACGGTCGTCGAGATGATGCCTCAGCTCCTTCCCGGGGTCGAAGCGGACCTCGCGCGAGAGCTTACCGGGACCCTCGAGCGGAGCGGGGTCCACGTTCGCGTGGGGGCGAAGGCGACCGCGCTCGCCCGCTCATCGAGCGGGGTCACCATGACCGTGGAGAGCGCGGCAGGACGGGAGGAGCTCACGGCCGAGCGGCTTTTCGTGACTGTAGGAAAGAGGCCGTTGAGCGGAGACCTCGGACTCGCCGAGGTAGGGGTCCTCGCGGACCCGAAAACCGGCTTCATCTCGGTGGACGACCGGATGGGGACCAACGTCCCCCACATCTTCGCGGTGGGCGACGTCGCCCGTCCTCCGATGCTCGCGCACAAGGCCTACCGGGAGGGCGTGGTGGCGGCCGAGGCGATCGCCGGACTGCCGACCCGATTCCAGTTCCAGGCGATGCCCTCGGTCGTCTTCACCGTCCCCGAGCTCGCGACCGTCGGGATGAGCCGGTCGGACGCCGAGAGTCGGGGGCTCAAGGCCCGGGAGGTCCGGTTCCCCTACGCGGCCCTCGGACGAGCCCACGCGAGCCACGCGACCCAGGGGTGGCTCAAGCTCGTGGGCGACGACGCCACCGGACTCCTCCTCGGCGTGCACGCTGCCGGCGAGAGCTCCGGTGACTACATCGCCGAGGTGGCCCACGCGCTCGAGATGGGCTCGACCGTGCGCGACCTGGCCCTCACCATCCACCCTCACCCTACGTTCTCCGAAGCGCTCCAGGAGGCCGCGCTGCTGTGGCTCGGCGAACCGATGCACGTCGCCCGGAGGCGGACCGATGCCCGCAGTGGTTGACTGGGGCCGTCGCGACTACTCGACCGCCCTCGAGGCGATGCGGGCGATGGTCCGCGATCGCCGTGCGGGACGGATTGGTGATACGCTGATCCTGGTCGAACATCTCCCCGTCGTGACCGTAGGTGTGGAGGGAGACGACGGAGAGGCGGCCCGGAGCGGGCTCCCCGTCGTTCGGGTCGAACGGGGGGGCAAGGCGACCTACCATGGTCCGGGACAGCTCGTCGGCTATCCGATCGTCGACCTGGACCCGAGGGGGCGTGACGTCCGCCGGTTCGTCCACGAAGTGGAGGAGCTGGTGGTCCGTTCGCTCACCCCCTTCGGGGTGAGAGCGGCCCGCGTCCCCGGGCGGCGCGGCGTCTGGGTGGACGGTCAACGCAAGATTGCGTCCGTGGGAATCGCCGTCGACCACTGGGTCACGTTCCACGGCTTCGCCCTGAACGTGGACCCCGACCTGCAGGCCTTCGAGAGTTTCCACCCGTGCGGCTTCCACGGCTCGGTGATGACCTCGATCGCGGCCGAGGCCGGGCGCTCGGTCTCGCTCGCGGAAGCTCGACCCCCCCTGATCGCATCGTGGCAGGATCTATTCGCCGAACCCACCGCGGGCCCGTCTCCGGAAACCTCGGTGGGAACCCTCACGGTATGATTTCGCCGTCGGGCCGGCCTCGCGTCCTCGTCGTCGGCGGCTGCGGGGGACTCGTAGGACGTGCCTTCCTGCCGGAGTTTGCCAACGACTGGCAGATCCGATCCGTCCACCGACATCCGGTGGCGAGCGAAGCGTCACGCGGGGTCGAATGGGTTGCCGGGGATGCCGCCCAGGTTGCGGACTGGGCCCCGATGCTCCGAGAGGTCGACGTCGTGGTCACCCTGGCCTGGTACCGCCAGGGACCCGCGAGGGTCTTCGCCCCGTTGGCCGCGGGTCTATGCCGGCTCATCGAAGCCGCGGCCCGGGCCAACGTCCGCCGGTTCCTCCACGTGAGCGTTCCGGCGGCGCCCGCCTCGCTGGAGGAAGGACTCCCCTACCTCTCGTACAAGCGGGTCGTTGACCGGGCGCTCGCATCGAGTGGGCTCCCGCACACGACCGTCCACCCGACGATGCTGTTCGGTCCGAACGACCGGCTGCTCACGGTCATGCTCCGGCTGATGCACAGGTACCACCGCTTCCCGATGTTCGGGGATGGGGAGTATCACGTGAGCCCGATCGCTGTGGAAGACCTGGCGCGGATCCTCCGTCGCGAGGCGGCTGAGACCGGAACCCGGGAGGTCATCGCCGGGGGACCCGTTCGGTTCCGATACCGGGACCTCACGGACCGGATGTTCCGGGCCCTCGGTCGGCCTCCGCGGTACGTCCGGCTCTCTCCGCGCACTTCCGTGTGGGTCGCTGCGACCCTCGAGCGACTGGGCTCCTCCCTCCTCTACGCCTACGAGGTGGAGTGGCTCCTTTCCGACCTGCTCGGTCTGCCGCCCTACGAGGGCCTCGGCCGTCCGCTCACCCCGGTGGAGCCGTTCCTGGAGCGAGAAGCGGCTCGGCTCGGCGGTCCCGCCACCGCCGTTCGAGGGTAGGTTTAAGGCCGCGCCGTTCCATCGCGGAACCGATGGAAGCTATCGATCTAAGTCGTCGCCTGGCCGACTTCCAGCAGGTCGCCGGCGAGGTCCTCCGGGACGTCCAAGATGTCACCGAACAGCAGATTCGCCACTGGATTGTGAACCCATTCCTGGTCGCGCTCGGCTGGGACCCCCACGACAAGCACCAGGTCTACCTCGACTTCCCTGTCCCCTCCAAGGACACCCACGTCGACTACGCCCTCTTCGACGCCGACGGCCATGCCCGCCTCTTCCTCGACGTCCGGGAGCGGACGGCGAGCGTCGCGGAGCCGGGGGCGGTGGCGGACCACGCCAAGGAGGCGAAGGTGCCGCTCGTCCTGCTCACGAACGGACGCGAGTTCTCGCTCTGGTTCGTCTCGGGGCAGGAACCGGCCGCTCCGTTGTTCGTACTCCCCCTGGCGGAGCTCGCCGACAACTCGGAGGGGCTCCTTGGACTCACTGCGGAATACCGCCTGAGCGAGACCGGGGTCCAGCAGCTTCGGCGGAGCGCCATCCGTCTCGCCGTGCTTCAGATGCTGGAAGAGAACGCCGAGAAGACGTTCGATGCGCTGGTCGACTGGGTCCAGGCCCAGGTGGCGCCGGGGGCCTTGGACGACACGACCCAGCAGGCGATCCGGGACGCGACGCTCCTCTGGCTGACGGAGGAGCACCTGACGATGCCGGCGTTCCAGCCGTCGGACGGAAAGCGACTTCACGAGCTCCGCCCGACCAGCATCAAGGACTGGGAGCCGTTCCCGCGGGGCCCGCCCGGCACCTTCCAGTACAAGTACGACACCGCGAAGATCCTTGACCTCCGCCAGGGCTCGAAGGAGGTCCGCGAGCAGCTGCGCGTGCAGGGGTTGCGGACACCGACCGCGACCAGCTTCGGTGGGTTCTACCACGCGCTTCGGCAGAAGGCGGGGCTGGGGAGCCGGTAGGCTTTCGTCGGGCCGGGAGCGCGGCCGGGCGCCGGCCGGGTGATTCGAAGCCGGTGGACCTCGATGTTTCCGCTGCCGGCGTCGGCAGCTTCCTATAGGCCCCCATTTCTGGGTTCGGCATGGACGAGCCGTCGTCGGGAAGAAACGTCGCGAACCCATTGGTCGACCTGATCGAGGCCCTCTCGGACCGACACGGGGAACTCGAGCTCTCGCTCGACCGAGTGACCCTCAAGTTGCCCCTACTTCCTGATCCGGTCGAGGTGAACGGCACCCTCACAGTCTCGATGCACCTCCGTGACCTCTCGGAGAAGGAGAAGGGCGCCCATGTTGCGCGGAGGGTCCGGAAGCTGGCCCCCCGAGCGCCCTAGCCGATTCGCAGCCTTTAATACGTATTAATCCGCATAGTTACCGGCGCGATGGCGCCGATGGGGTTCGACCGTGGGCCCCACGCCTGCTTGGGGCGTCGCTGCGACCACCCCGACAGCGACCACACCCCGACGCCCGAGCTGGCGGGACCTGACGAGAAGGTCGTCTGGTGCGCTGCATGCCGACGCCACGAGATTCAGCGGTCTACCCGCTGGATGGGATGGGTTGGCCGGTCGGCTCACCGCCCCCGACGCCACCGTTTCCGGATGGCGTCGTAGGACGCCAACGCCCTTTCCGGTCGTCAGAACGTCTTTACAAGGACGCCGATCAGGAACCCGGCGAAACCGGAGCCGATCCCGATGATGACCATCCGGAGGGCGCTCCTCCAGGTGGACCCTTTGGTCGCGGTCGCCTCGTAGTATCCCACTGCGCACAGGACGAGCGCGCTGAGGATGATGGCGATGATCGCGGCCATCACCAGGTCGTGGGAAAGGAAGAAGAACGGAAGGATGGGGATGATCGAACCGGCCACGGTCGCGCCGAACACCACGAGCGCGCTGTTCCGGGGCTGCTCGGGCTTGACCTCGGAGAGGTTGAGCTCGAAAGCCATCATGATGTCGAGCATCGCCTTCGGCTTCGCCTCGATGCGGGCGAGCATCTCCTCGACCTCAGCGCCTTCGTACCCCCAGCGCCGCAGGATGACCCGAACCTCCTCCTGTTCCAGGTGGGGGACTACGCGCATCTCGGCCATCTCGCGCTGGACCTCGCTCAGGTAGAGGTTGCGCCGCGCGAGGGTTGACGTGTAGGCGACCGCGCCCATCGAGATCGACTCGGCGGCGAGCGCCGCGAGCGTCGCGATGAGGATGATGCGGGGATCGCGAGTCGCGACAACAAGTCCGAGCAGGATTCCGAGGACGTTCACGAGGCCGTCCTGGCTCCCGAGGATGAAATCCGAGAGCAGGGTCGGCCGCGGGTGGTCCTCGACCTCCGGCGGCATGGGCCCCCGTTCACCGGGGGGTCCGTTATAGGGGTGACGGGACCACCGCGGACGCCGGCTCGGACCCACTGCTTAAGCGGCCGGAGGGGTCCGGTGCGGGGAGCGACGAGGATCCGACGTTGACCGCGTTGGCGAACGGCCGTCCCTCTGTAACCCGGGGCCCTCACGCGAACAGCGTGCTCGCCCTCGCGACGCTGGGGTCCCTCATGGTCGCAATCGACACCACCATCGTCGTGCTGGCGTTGCCGACCATGGGTCGGGAGCTCGCCGCCTCGCTGTCGAGCATCATCTGGACGATTCTGATCTACCTCCTGATCACGGCGACTTTGACGACCCAGGCAGGTCGGCTGGGGGATATTCTCGGCCTCGGGGCCGTCTATAACGGTGGTTTTGCGCTCTTCAC
>DASPQC010000056.1:0-44591 GCA_035625165.1 Thermoplasmata archaeon
AGGTTCCCCGAGCCCGCGGGGATGAGCGCGACATGGCAGGTGGGGCAGAGGGTCTTGAAACCGGAGCCGATCTGCGTCGGGGTGAGCAGCGGCGGCGGACGGGAGAGGTTGAGCGGCGCGGAGGGGACGACCGCAGGAGCCTCCGGGGGCGGCGCCGGAGGCGGACTCTTCGTCCAGCGGACGGTGCGCCGAGCGGGCTCGTAGGCGATCGGGGTATCGGCCCGGGCGAGCTCGCGGGCGAGGACCTTCTCGGTGCGGCGTTCCCGCCAGGCGAGGGCGGCCGCGAGACCGGGCACGCTGGTCGTCCCGAGCGATTCGACCGCAGAGCGCAGGCGTTCCATATCCTCGGTGGAGGGTCCGAACCAGGCGACCATCGGTTGGCTCGGGTACCGACCCTGAAAAGAATCTATCGTTCCAACGGAAACAGGGAAGGCACCGGCGGCGTGGCTCCTGGTCTCTCGGACGGTGCCACCAAGAGACCCCGCCGTCGATGCCCGAGGCCAATCTACGATACTACGCCACTCTCTATATAGTTATCTATCGGCCCGGAAGCTGGTCGACGGGCCGTTTTTCGCCTCCGTCGAGCCAGTTCGACCATGATTTGATTAGGAGGAACGGTCCAGCAACGGCTCAAGGCGGAACCGGGACCGCCTTCGCCATGCCTAGCTTACGTGAGGTACTCGGGGCTCAGGAGGGCTCGGGTCCGGGCGCGTTGCCCGCTCCGGAGGGGCGGCCCGTGGAGGCGGTCCTGCTCAGTCGGAACGACGACACCCGGCTGCTGCTCCGGGGTCTCCTCCGGCTCCACCACCACCGGATCGTCCTGGAGGCCCGGACCGTGGACGAGCTCCGGGAGCTCGCCCCCGGCCTCGGTCCGAGGCTGCTCCTCCAGGACGTCGACACTGAGGACGAGCGGTGGTCGGACGAGCTCGCCGTCGTGCTGCACGACCACCCGGACCTCCGGGCGGTCGTCCTGCTCCCGAGCGAGGGGGGTGGGCTCCGGGCGGAGGCGATGCGGGTCGGGGCTCGGGCCGTCATCGTGCGCCCGTTCGCGATCCGCGAGCTGATGCGCCTCGTCGAGGAAGCGGTGAGCAGCCCCGACCCCGTCGGGCACCCGCCCGTGGTGCGGCAGCGGTAAGGGCCCCCGGAGGGTGGGCCCGCCGTGGAGCCCTCTCGGCTGGACGAGCTGCGTCGTCTGCTCCGGGGGGAGGTCGTCGTCGACCCGGAGACCCTCGACCGAGTGAACCGGGACGGCTCGCACCTAAAGGGACGGGCGGCGGCCTGCGTGCGTCCCGCCGACCGCTCGGACGTCGTCCGGCTGGTCGGTTGGGCCCGCCGCACGGGGACCGCCCTGGTCGCCCGCGGAGGTGGAACGTCCCTGGACGGGGAGTCGGTGCCCCCGCGGGACGCACTGGTGGTCGACCTCGCCGGCTGGAGCTCGGTCCATGAGGTTAGGGCCGAGGAGCTCTGGGCCCGGATCGGCCCCGGCGTCGTGAACCTCGACCTCCAGCGAGCGCTCCGGCCGAAGGGCCTCTTCTTCCCGCCGAACCCCGGCTCCTGGACCCAGTCGACCATCGGTGGGAACGTCGCGACCAACGCTTCCGGCCCGCGGTCGTTCAAGTACGGGTCGACCCGCGCCTGGGTGCGGGAGCTGGAGGCGGTGCTCGGTACGGGGGCGTCCCTCCGTCTCGGCACGAAGGCGCCCAAGCGCTCGGTCGGCCCGGACCTCCTCTCCCTTCTCATCGGCAGCGAGGGAACGCTCGGCGTCATCACGGAGCTCACCGTGCGGCTCGCCCCGATCCCTCCCGTCCGGCAGGGGCTCGTGGTCGCCCTGCCCGAGCCGGTGCACTTGGGGACCCTCGCGGCCCGGCTTTCGAACGCTCCCGGCACCGGCCTGTCGGCCGTGGAGTACCTGGACCGGGGCTGCGCGACCGTGCTGGCCGAAGGCCGACGGCCGGTGGGACCCGGGGGCCGGGCCCTGCTCATGCTCGAAGTGGAGGCGGACGACCCGGCCTCGGCGGCCTCGCGGGTCGCCCGGCTCCACGAGGTCCTCCGTCGCGGCGGGGCCGACGGGCCGACCGAGCTGTTCGAGGAGGCGGACGACCTCTGGAGCCTTCGGGGCGAGAGCAGCGTGGTGCTGGACGAGCGGTTCGGCCACCGCATCCGCGAGGACGTCGCCGTCCCGACCGGCCAGGTCGACGCCCTCCTCGCGGCGGTCCACCGAATCGCGGAGGAGGAGCGGGTGCCGCTCTTCCTCTTCGCCCACTTGGGCGAGGGGAATCTCCACCCGAACTACGTGGTCGACCCGACGTCGCCGGCGGCCGAGCGGATCCGCAAGGCCCTCGTCGAGGCCTCGCTCCGGCTGGGAGGGACGATCAGCGCCGAGCACGGGGTAGGGCTGCTCAAGGTCCCCTACCTCGCCCAGGAGCTGGGGCCGGAGGCGGTCCGGCTCCTGCGGTCGATCAAGGAGGCGTGCGACCCGGACGGGATCTTGAACCCCGGGAAGCTCTATCCGCCCCCGTACCGATGAGGCCGAGCACCTTCTCGGTCGCCTTCGGCAGGGGAAGTTCGCCGACCTGGCCGGGCACGACCCATCGCTGGTTCGGTAGGGGTCGGAGCGGAGGACCGGTCCTCCGACCGCGGTAGACGTGGAGCTCCACGGAGAAGTGGCTGTAGGCGTGGCGAACCACTCCGCACCGGCGCAACGCGCCGACCTTGAGCCCGGTCTCCTCGCGGAGCTCCCGACGAGCGGCCCGCGCGGGGGTTTCCCCGGGTTCGATCCGGCCGCCCGGGAACTCCCAGAGACCTCCGAGGAGGCCGTTCGGCGGACGTCGCTGGACGAGCCATCGTCCACGGTCCTCCAGGACGACCACCGCGGCGCGGACGTGGGGACGGGAGGGGCGGGGGCCGCGCCGGGGGATCGCTCCGGGGTCGGGGAGCTCGGCCCGCGCACGGCACGTGCCGGCGACCGGGCATCGTCCGCAGAGGGGATGCACCGGTCGGCAGACGGTCTCCCCGAGTTCCATCAATGCTTCGTTGAACTCCCCGGGCGACGTGCTCGGGATCTCGGTCAGGAAGGCCCGCTCGAGCCGAGACCGGACCCGGGCCGTCTTCAGGTCCCCCTCTTCGAGCGTCCACCGCGCCGCGACCCGCAGGCCGTTCGCCTCGAGGGCGACCGTCCGGACGCCGAAGGCGAGGCTCGCGACCGCGCGCGCGATGTACGGACCGACACCCGGGAGCTGCTCGAGCTCGGTGACCGAACCCGGAAGGCGGCCTCCGGACTCTCGGACGACGCGTCGCGCGGCGGCGTGGAGGTTCCGGGCCCGTGCGTAGTACCCCGCGCCCTGCCAGACCTTGAGGACCTCTCCCTCGCGGGCTCGAGCGAGCGCACGGACGGTCGGGAAGGCGCGAAGGAATCGCTCGAAGTACGGGACGGCCTGCTCGACCCGGGTCTGCTGGAGGATGACCTCGGCAACCCAGACCTTGTACGGGTCGCGGTCGCGGCGCCAGGGGAGCGGCCGCCGCTCGGCGCGGAACCACCGTAGAAGGGCCGGCCCGCGTCGGGGGACGGCGGTCGGACGGTCGGGAGCGGGGACGCGGACCGTCACACGACCTCGTGGAGCGCATTGAAGCGCGGCCTTAAAACGAGGGCCGAATTCGGGGCCGCCGGGAGGTCGGCCGATGGGAGAGCGGGCGGAGCCGGTCCGCGTCAACGACGTCACCTTCGAGGCGGAGGTGATCCAGTCGTCGCTCCCGGTCGTGGTCGACTTCTACGCCGACTGGTGCGTCCCGTGCCGGATGACCGAGCCGGTCCTCCGGGACCTCTCGCACCGGCTCGCGGGCCGGGTCAAGTTCGCGAAAGTGAACGTGGACGAGGCGACCGTCGTCGCCCGCTCGTTCGGCATCCAGGCGATCCCGACCTACGTCTTCCTCTCCTCGGGTACCGAGCGGGGCCGCGAGGTGGGGCCGGTGAGGCCGGCCGAGTTCCGCTCGATCCTCCGGAAGTACTTCGACTTCGCCTGACGGCGCCTAGTGGCGGAAGACCCGCCAGCCGGTGAAGTACATCGAGATCCGGTAGCGCTCGGCGGTCGCGATCACCTCGGGGTCGCGGAGGCTCCCGCCGGGCTGGATGATCGCCCGGACGCCGGCCCGGCCGGCGACCTCGACTCCGTCCGGGAACGGGAAGAAGGCGTCCGATGCGAGCACCGCCCCGCGCGCGCGATCCCCGGCGACCTCGCAGGCGAGCTCCGCCGCCTTCACCCGGGTCGGCTGGCCCGAGCCGATGCCCACCGTCCGTCCTGCCGAGACGAGGACGATGGCGTTCGACTTCGCGTGGCGGACGACCCGCCAGGCGAAGTCGAGGTCGTCCAGGTCCGCCGCGGAGACCGGGCTCCCGGTGATGAGCTTAAAGTCGGTCGGCGCGAGCTGCCGACGGTCGGTCTCCTGGAGCAGGAGCCGGCCGAGCGCGCTCTTCGCTTCCCAACGAGCTTCGGTGAGGGATGGAGGTCGCGTCCGCAGGACCTTCACCTTTGGCCGGCGGCCGAGCGCCTCGAGCCCGGTGGGGTCGAACCCGGGCGCCGCCAGGAGGTCGACGAACACCCCGTGGAGCGATCCCACGTCCTCCCCGGTCACGGGCCGGTTCACGGCGACCACGCAGCCGTACCGCGCCACGGGGTCGGTCGCGATCGCCCGTTCCATCGCCTCGCGCACGGTCGACCCGACGGCCACCCCGCACGGGGTCGCGTGCTTCACGACCGCCGCGCTCGGCCCGGGGAACTCCGCGACGATCGCGAGGGCCGTGTCGACGTCCAGGAAGTTGGTGAACGAGAGACCCTCGCCCTTCACGAGCTCGAACGGGGTGGGGGTCATCGCTGAGCCGGTGGGGTGGACCGCCTCGTAGACCGCCGCCCGCTGGTGTGGGTTCTCCCCGTAGCGGAGCTTCAACGGCTGCCGACGGAAGACGACCTCGTCCGGGAACGCCTCGGTGCTCGGCGGAGGGCCCCCCAGTCCGCGGGCGATGGCAAGGTCGTACTCGGTGCACCGCGCGAACGCCTTCACGGCGAGCGCCCGACGGGTCGCCGCGGTGACCGACCCCCGGTGCGTGCGGAGCTCCTCGAGCAGCTTCGGGTAGTCGTGGGGGTCTGTGACGACCGTGACCCAAGTGTGGTTCTTTGCGGCGGCGCGGGCGAGCGTCACGCCACCGATGTCGATGAACTCCTCCCGGTCCGGCGCGTCGGGGTGTTCGGCCAGGTGGCGTTCGAACGGGTAGAAATTGACCGCCACGAGGTCGAAGGGGAGGATCTTCCGCTCGGTGAGCTCCTTCTTTCCGGCGTCCGTCCGGGGGGCGAGAATCCCGCCGAACACCGCGGGGTGGAGGGTTTTCACCCGCCCGTCGAACCACGCCGCGACGCCCGTCAACTCCTCGAGCGGCCGCACCGCCGCCCGTCCGCCGGAGACCGCCTTGCGCGTCCCCGTGGTCGCCCAGATCTCGACCCCAAGGTCGGCCAGACCGTCGGCAAATTCGGAGAGGCCTGACTTATCGTCCGCCGAAAACAGGGCCCGTTCGACGCGCGCGAGGCCGTCCGCGTCGCTCACCGGTCGTACCCCTGAGGGGGAGCCTGGGCGAGGCATAAGTTGCGCGCCCGGCCGACCGCCCCCGCGACGGAGCCCATAAATACGCGACCCACGGCTAGTTTACTCTCCAGGGTCCGCGATGCACCGACGTTCGCTCCGGCCTGCTGCGTTTCCGAGGGCCCTCGCCCGCGCTCGTTCCCCGCGTCGATGGCGAGTGCGGCGGAAGAAGGGGCAGGTCGCGCCGGTCGCGACGATCATGGGTCTCATGATCGTCGTTACGATCATCGCGAACTACGTTTCGACGGCGCTCCCCGGCCAGATGTCGGTCAACGACGAGAACCGGGGGTTGCTGGTCCAGGACCAGATCGGTCACCTGGCGGCATTGATCGAGGCGGTTGCGGCCAACCACGGGACCGGCCACCAGGTCTCTCAGCCGATTACCCTGGGGTCGGACGCAGCCCCGCCGTTTGCCGGGCCGGACGGCGCTACCGTGACGCCGCTTGACCCCCGCGCGAACATGACGGTGAACTTCACCATCGTCGGAACCGGGATCTATACCGCGCCGAGCGGAGGGATTCCGAACTCCGGTTCTCTCGGATCCGGCTGCACCTTCTCGAACACGAGCACCTCGGGCAATATCGGGTGCACCGGCAACGCGGCGATCGTTTGGAACTTCTCGGTGCCAAAATTCAGCTCCTACAACATCAGCTTCACGGGGGGCGGGCATTCGATCGTGAACGTCACGGCCAGCTACTCCACCATCTTGCTGAGCTCGCAGGGTGGGCCGCTCGAGTACCTGCAGGTCATCGGGAGCCACGACAATGTCACGGTCAATGCCCCCGGCGGCCTCACGTCCACCATCATCATCTTCGGCAATTTCGACAACCTCACGTTCTCGAGCACATCCAGCGGGCTCATCCACCTCTATGTGGTCGGGAATCACGACAACGTGGTGGAGTCGCACACGGGGGCGAGCTACACGCTGATCGCCTCCTACTTCGGGAGTTACGACACCTTCACGGCCGGCACGGCCGGCGGGACCGAGAGCGTCTTTTTCACGGGGTTCAACGCCTTCGCCCCCGTCTCCGCGGCCTGTCCGTACGACAACCTCTCGAGCACCGATTCGGTCGCCGGCGGCTCGAACAAGGCGACGTTGACCGTCACCTTCAACAACACCGCCTACTCCGGGTCGGCGACGCTCGCGACGTACTGGAGCGCGTCCTACAACCTCATCGGGCCACCGTACCAGCTCTGCCCATTCTTCACCTTCCCCCAGCGGGCCTCGTTCAATGAGCATCGGTACGCGGGTCTGGTCGTTCACCTCGCGAACACGTACGCGCCGAGCGCTGAGGTCGCGTTGGACGATGGGGCGGTCGTGGTGGCCCAGCCCGGCGGTACGCCCATCGTGCTAGACCCACCGTTCATCTCCGTCACGGGAACCGCCGCCACTGTCCTCATCCCGGGCTTCCTCGGAGGGTTCGGGGAGGAGAGCGGGGTCGGTACCGCCGACTTTTCGCTTCGACTGGTGGCGGCCCTGACTCTCTCGACTCTCGGCTCGGGGCTCACCCTCTTACCTGGGACCTACCTTACGATCACCGTCTACACACCGTATGCTTCGGGGTGGATGAGTTACTACGCGGCTCACCCGATTCCCGGGACGGTCACGTGCACCGGCCCGACCGCGGCCTGCGTCGGTCCGTACACCTCCGGCGGCCCGATGGGGAAAGTCGTACTCACCATCCTAGCTACTACAGCGAACGTCGAGCTTGCGGTGTTCGCTCCGACGCTTTCGTGAGCGCTACGGCACCCGCGAAGGGGCAGGGGACCGTAACCAGCGCTTCGCGCCGACCAGGGTCCCCCACGTGCGCCGGCTAGCGATCTTCGACCCGGGCCGCTGAGGAATCGGCGCGTTCCACGCGGCCCGTGCGTTGGAGGTCACGCGCCAGTCGACCTCGACCAGCGCGCGTCGACCCTCGACCCGAATCAACCGCCAACGGAACAGTTCCGATGACCTGGAGTTCAGCATCGATGCGAGGGTTTGCTCCCACCAACGAATCGAGGGCGGGGAAAGAGGTTCGCCCGCCACCTCGAGGCCGAGGTAGCGGGCCCGGCGACGCGGGGGTCTACCGGACGAGGTCGATGACTTCCTCGGACTCACCGGCGGCGTAGCCCCCCTTCTGTCCGAGAAGGCTCTGGGCCCGGACCCCGGTGATGATGAGCAGCACCTTGATGGTGTTCTCGAGCTCGGGGGAGTTCTCGACCGAGCAGCCCCAGATGATGCGGGCGCGCTTCGAGATCTTCGAGCCGACCAGCGCGGCGGCCTTCTCGGCCTCGCTCACCGTCATGGTCGGTCCGCCGATGACCCGCACGAGGGCGCCGGTCGCGTCCTTGAGCTCGACCGAGCCGAGGAGCGGCGAGGTCAGCGCTTCGGTGACCGCCTCGGTGACGCGGTCGGTGGCACTCTCGCTCTCTCCGAGGCCGATGAGCGCGACGCCGCCGTCCTTCATCACGGTCAGGATGTCGGCGTAGTCCAGGTTGACGAGGCCGGGCTTCGTGACGATCTCGGTGATCCCCTTGATCGCCGTCATCAGGACGGCGTCGGCGAGTTTGAACGCGGCGTCCAGGGGCATGCGGGGAACGAGCTCCAGGAGCTTGTCGTTCTGGATGACGATGGTCGTGTCGCAGACGCGGCGCAGGCGCTCGAGGCCGTCCCTCGCCTGCTCCATCCGCGCGGCGCCTTCGCCGGCGAACGGCAGCGTGACGACACCCATCGTGAGCGCACCGGCTTCCTTCGCGAGCCGGGCAATGAGGTGGGCCGAGCCGGTCCCGGTGCCGCCGCCCATCCCGGCGGTGACGAACACGATGTGGGCGCCCTGGACGAACTGGCGGAGCTCCTCCTCGTTCTCGCGGGCCGCCTCCTCGCCGATCTCGGGGCGCGCACCGGCCCCCAGGCCCTTGGTCGCGCGGCGCCCGATCAGGATCTTGCGGGGAGCGTGAATCGTGAGCAGGTGCTTCGCGTCAGTGTTGATGGCGCACATCTCGGCGCCCTGGATTCCTTCCTCCACGCAGCGGTTGATCGTGTTCGACCCGCCGCCCCCACATCCGACGATCCGGATGTTGACCTTGAGCGTCTCCGCCAACTTCGCGAGCTCCGCGTCGTCGGCGTTGACGTAGGTCGGTGCGGCCGGCTTCTTCTCCTCGACCAGGGCCTGGTTCTCCTGGTGCTTTGCGATCGCTTCCTGGATGATGGACTTCATCGCTACTTCCCCGCTCCGTTTGTCAGACGAGCGTCATACGCTCTGCGGGACGAATCTCGGAGGTTGCTACATAAACATTTGCGTTTAGCGGAACTCTCTCGCGGTCCGGGGCCGGCGGAAGGTTCTCTTCTGGGACCGGCCTCGCGATGGCTCTCCGCTCCGCTTCGCCGTGCCACGAACATCGCACGCACTGGCCCATTCGGCCCGCCCTCGCGACGCTGCGGGAAAGGGACCCCGACGCGACGTAGCGGAGCGACACGTCCGTGGACCCGGGTGGGGTGAGAAGCAGCGCCAACGTGGGGGATTATCCCTCGCTTCCCGGTAGGGGCATCGATGACGCGTCGCGGGGAGTCGCGCGTTCACTCGTCGGTCCGGCGGAACCGGACCAGCTGGGACCGCGACAGCGCAGGGTACGACCGGAAGTTCGCGAAGGTCCTCGGCGGTCCCTCCGCGATGGCCTGGGGCCTTTGGCGGATTCCCGAGGCAGAGCTCGGCCTGCTCGGTCCCGTACGCGGAAAGTCCGTGCTGGAGCTGGGGTGCGGGGCGGCCCGGTGGTCGGCCGCGCTCGCACGGCGGGGCGCTCGCATGACCGCGCTCGACCTCTCGATCGCCCAACTGCGACAGGCCCAGGCCATCCAGCGGGAAGAGCGTCGGGGCTTCCCGCTCGTACGGGCGGCCGCGGAATCGCTTCCGTTCCAGAGCCGGGCCTTCGACCTCATCTTCTCCGACTGGGGGGCGCTCACGTTCGCGGACCCATTGCGGGCCGTGCCGGAGTGCGCCCGGGTCCTCCGCCCGGGCGGGCATCTCGTGTTCGCCGCCTCGAGCCCGTTCCGGTACCTCACCCACGACCGGCGACGCGACCGCCAGTCGCTCCGGCTCCGCCGAGATTACTTCGGCCTCCACCGGTTGGAGTTCGGGTCCCGGTCGCCGGTCGAGTACACCCTGCCCTACGACGGATGGTTCGACCTCTTCGTCCGCTCGGGGCTCGCGGTCGAGCGGCTGCTCGAGACCCGGCCCCCGCGCGGTGCGCGATCGTCGTACCTCGCGCGCTCCGACGACGCGTTCGCTCGGCGATGGCCGATCGAGTGCCTCTGGAGACTGCGACGCCTGCGCGCGTGAGCCCGGGAGCGAGCGAACTTATCCATCGACGACTTCTCGCGCGGCCGTGGAACCGTACTTCCGGGCGATCGAGTCCGAGGTCGACCGGGCGTACGAAATCGCCGAACAGGCCCGTCGCGAGGGGCTCGACCCCGAGCTTCATCCCGAGGTGCCGCGCGCCCAGGACATGGCGACGCGCGTCGAGAAACTGCTCGCCCACCTCGGCATCGACGGCATCTCCACGGAGATCCGGGAGCTGGCGGCGCAGATGCCGCGCGAGGAGGTCGCGGTCACCATCGCTCGGCGTCTCGCGAAAGACCCCAGACGGCCGACGGTCGCTGCCCGCGTCGATGCCGCGCTCCGGGTCGGTCTCGCGATCCTGACCGAGGGGATCCTGGTCGCCCCGCTCGAAGGCCTCGCCGAGGTGCACGTCAAGAACGACACTCCGGACCGCTCCTCCTACATCGAACTCTACTACGCGGGTCCGATCCGCGCGGCCGGGGGCACCGCCCAGGCCCTGAGCGTCCTCCTCGCGGACATCGTCCGACGCGACCTCGGCCTCGCGCCATTCCGCGCGGACCATGCCGAGGTCGAGCGCTACCGGGAGGAGATTCCTCTGTACAAGTACCTACAGCATCTCCAGTACGTCCCCACCCCGGAAGAGATCGAGACCGTCGTCACGCACGTCCCGGTCGCGATCTCGGGCGAGGCCACCGAGGGCGACGCCGAGGTGAGCGGATTCCGTGACCTTCCGCGGGTCCCGACCAACGGGGTCCGGGGCGGCGCGTGCCTGGTCATCGCCGAAGGGCTGTGCCAGAAGGCGGCGAAGCTGCGCAAGGTGGTCGACAAGCTGGGCCTCGAGGGCTGGGAGTTCCTCGAGGAGCTCGGTCACGCCGCCGTGGACGAGGAAGACCTGCGCACCCCGAAGTACCTCCAGGACTCGGTCGGCGGACGGCCGGTCCTCGCCCACCCGAGCCACCCCGGAGGGTTCCGGCTCATCTACGGCCGGGCGCGGACCACCGGGCTCGCCTCCTGTGCCATCAACCCGGCGACGATGGTCGTCCTCCAGCACTTCGTGGCGATCGGGACCCAGGTGAAACTCGAGTACCCGGGGAAGGCGACCGCGATGGCGGTCTGCGACACGATCGACGGCCCGATCGTCGAGCTGGACGACGGCACGGTCACGGCCGTGCACGAGGTCGAACGCGCCGAGGAGCTCCTCCCGCGCATCCGTCGGATCGTCGACCTCGGCGAGATCCTGGTGTCAGTCGGCGAATTCCTGGAGAACAACCGCCCACTCGCTCCCGGGGCCTACTCCCTCGACTGGCACGTCGAGGAGCTCCGCGCCGCCGGCCTGGATGCGGAGTCCGGAGTCTCGGTCGCGTCGTACGACGAGGCGGTCCGCATCGGCCGGGAGCGTCGCGTGCCACTCCATCCGCGGTGGCTGCTCTTCTGGCATGACCTCTCCCCGGCGGAGATCCGGGCCCTCTCCGAGTTCGTGGAACGGACCGGACGGTGGAAGGACGGCGCGGTCGAGCTCGCCGCGGACCCCTCCTGGCACGAGGTGCTCCTCCGGTTGGGCTTCCTCTTCCACCCCATCGGCCCGGACCGCTGGCGGGGGGAAGCGGAGGCGAGCGCGGCGCTGGTGGGCGGCCTCGGCCTCTCCCCCGAGGGCGAGCTCCTCCAACGACGGGTCCCCCTCGAACCGGTCGGGACGGACCCGCTCGGCTACGTGACCCGACTCGCGGAGGTGACCGTCCGCGCCCGCGCCCCCTCGAGGGTCGGCGGTCGCGTCGGGCGCCCCGAGAAGGCGTACCAGCGGTCGATGCAGCCGAACGTCCACGTGCTCTTCCCGGTCGGGGAGGCGGGAGGGCCGACCCGCTCGGTCCCCGAAGCGGCCCGCCGCACGATGCGGGAGGGCACGAAGGTCGACCTCGGGGTCCGCGCCTGTCCGGTCTGCCAGCGCCAGACCGTCTGGCTGCGGTGCACCTGCGGTGCCCACACCGAGCCGACCGGCGCGGTGGCCGTCCAGAGCCTGCCCGTGGCCCCGATCTGGAGCGAGGCGCTCGCCCGCCTCCACCTCTCGAAGACGCCGACCGTGAAGGGCGTGAAGGGACTCACCTCGCCGGGGAAGGTGCCCGAGCCGGTCGAGAAGGGGATCCTCCGGGCGTCCCACCAGGTCTCCGTCTACCAGGACGGGACCGCGCGGTTCGACATGACCGACCTCCCGCTCACCCACTTCCGGCCGTCGGAGGTCGGGACCGACCTCGGCCGGCTCCGCGCGCTCGGCTACGAGGTCGATTGGTCGGGCGTGCCCCTCACCGACCCGGATCAACTGGTCGAGCTGAAACCGCAGGACCTCATCCTCTCCCGCTCGGCCGGGGCGTACCTGACGCGTCTAGCCCAATTCGTCGACGACGAGCTGGTGCGCTTCTACGGGCTCGAACCGTTCTACCGGGTCGAGCATCCCGAAGGGCTGGTCGGCTCGCTCGTGGTCGCTCTCGCGCCGCACACCTCGGGGGGGGTCGCCGGCCGGATCCTCGGCTTCACCGAAGCGGAGGCCTGCTTCGCCCACCCGGTCTTCCACGCGGCCAAGCGGCGGAACTGCGACGGGGACGAGGACTCGGTGACGCTGCTCCTCGACACGCTCCTCAACTTCTCCCGCGCCTACCTTCCCGAGAGCCGCGGCGCCCTGATGGACAAGCCGCTCGTCCTCACGACCCGGCTCGAGGCGACCGAGGTCGACAAGGAAGCCCACAACGTCGAGGTCGGGACGCGCTACCCGCTCGAGGTCTACCGGGCGGCGGCGGAGCGGAGGGATCCGCGAGAGGTCGAGCCGCTCCTGGACCTCGTGGGGAAGCGGCTCGGCGGGGAGCGTTCGCTCTCGGGCTACGGGTTCACGCACGACACCACCGACATCGCCGGCGGACCGGTCCGCTCCGCCTACCGCGACGGCCGTTCGATGACCGACATGGTCGAGCGGTCCGTCCTCCTCGCGACCGAGATCCGCGCCGTGGACGTCGCGGAAGCGGTCACGCTCGTCCTCAACGCGCACTTCCTTCCCGACGTGATGGGGAACCTGAAGGGCTACGCGACCCAGAAGTTTCGCTGCAAGACGTGCGGCACCTCCTACCGGCGGCCGCCGCTCGCGGGCCGGTGCGTCGCGAGCGGTACCGGGGGCCGCTGCGGCGGCGAGCTCCTGTCGACCGTCTACGAGGCCTCGGTCCGCAAGTATCTCCCGCTCTCCCAGCGGCTCGGCGCGATGGACGGCATCACGCCCTACGTGCGCCAGCGGATCCAGATCCTCGCGGACTCGCTCTCGACGCTCTTCCCCGGCGCCGCCGCCCAGACCACGCTCGACCGGTTCCGGGCCGAGCCGAAGCCGGCCGACTCCCGCGGAACGCCCAAATAGAGGGGGCCGCCTCTCGGAGTCCGGCGGGCTTGTGGGGTAGTCTGGACTATCCTGTTGGCCTTCGGAGCCAACGACCTGGGTTCGAAATCGCCGGGGCCTCCGGCGACGAGACTCCCAGCAAGCCCGTCTCGGCGGGCGGACGGAGGGGAAAACCTCCCCGGTCCTACCGGAAGTACGCCGCGGCCTGGGAGGGTTCCGAGCGCTTCTCCTCTTCGGCCTTCGCGACCTCGAGGAGGTCGATCGCGAGGAGCGCCGGGACCGGCACGAGCCGGGTGCGGCCCTTCTCCTCGCCGTCCGACCCGTCCAGCTCGATCGCGAGCGCGCTGTCCCCGGCGATCGAGACCAGGCCCCGGTAGAATCCGGTCGAGACGATCGGCCCGGCCTCGGGCCCGGCCGAGCGGACCCGCACCCGCGAGTTCGGCGTGAGCGCGATCGGTGGCCGCTTGCCGTCGGCCGTCGGGGCGGTCATCGTCCCTCACGCAGGCGTCCGGTGGCCCGGACGGTCGGCACGACCTTCGGCGGCGTCTCGCTCCCCTTCTGCTCGATCAACGTCTGCAAGTGGTTCACCGTCTCCCGATACCGGCGGAGGGCGTTCTGCGCGTTCGCTTCCGTAAAGTCCCACGCCCGCGCGAGGTTCCCGTAGCGAAGGCGGTACCCCTTCCGCCCCTTGCCGTCCGACGCTCCCGTGACCTCTTCGAGAAGGTCGAGCGACTTGAGCTTGTTGATGTGGCGGTAGACGCTCGGCTTCGAGGTCTTGAGCACCGCCGCCAGCTCCTCCGTGTACCACGGTCGGGTCGGGTCGCGGAGGAGGCAGTCATGGACGAGCCGGTAAGCGATGCTCTGACCGACCGGCCCCTCGGACCCCCGGCCTTCCTCCCCCTCGGGAAGATAGCCGACCATCCGGAGGAACTCGCGCAGCACTTCGTCGAGGTCGGAGAGCGGGGTTAACGGCGTGCTGTAACGCAACGCAAGTTCGAACGGCATGCGTCGGGAGTGCCAAACGTGCTCCTCGGATAAAACACACGGGCCCTCCCCCGAGTCCGGGCACGCGAAATGCTAACTGGCGGGCCGTGCTCGCGCGCCGGCCGATGCCGTCGTTCACGCTGGTCGTCCCGTCGACGCCCGACGAGGCGGTCGCGGCACTTCGCATCGGCTCGGCCGAGGGTTCGGCCGCGCTCGCCGGCGGCACCGACCTCCTCGCCGACTTGGAGGACGGGCGCGTCACCGCTGAGCGAGTGGTCTCGCTCCGTCGCCTCCCCTGGCGCACCCTCGACTGGACGGGGACGGTCCTCACGATCGGGGGCACGCTCCCGCTCCGCCGTCTCGAGCTCGACCCCGAGGTCCGGGCGCAGTTTCCGGCCCTCTTCCACGCGGTGCGGGCCGTCGGCGGTCCGGCGCTTCGGCACCGCGCGACCCTCGGGGGGAACCTCGGGCGCGCGGCACCGGCCTCCGACCTCGTGCCGGTGCTGCTCGCCCTGGACGCCGAGGTCGACCTCCTCGGTCCGGCCGGCGAGCGGAGCCTCCCGGTCGACCGATTCATCCTCGGTGCGCGTCGCACCGCGCTGGCGCCGGGGGAGCTGATCCGGTCCGTCCGGATCGCCGAGCCGCGTCCGTCGTGTTACCTCTGGCAGCGGGTCCGCCCGTCCAACGACATCTCCCAGATCGCGGTGGCCGTCGCGTACTCCGCCCGCCTCGAGGCGTGGCGGGTCGCCGTCGGGGGAGTGCTTCCTCGGCCCCTCCTCGTTCCCGAGGCGGCCGAGGCGCTCGGTGGCCGTTCGCCGACCGACACGGACCTCGTGCGCGCCGCGGACGCGGTCGCGCGCCGGGCGCCGATCGTCGCGGACAAGCGCGCCTCGGAGGAACACCGCCGGGAGGTCGCCCGGACGCTGACGCTCCGCGCGGTCCGCGCGGTCGAGCGAGGAGGTCGCTCGTGAGCGCGCAGCGCGTTCACTTGACGCTGAACGGATCGCCCGTCGACCTACCGACGGTGCCGGACGACGAGCGTCTCCTCGACTCGCTCCGCTGGCGGGCCGGCCTCAAAGGCACGAAGGAGGGCTGCCGCACCGGTGGGTGCGGCGCCTGCACGGTGCTCGTGGACGGCGAGAGCACACTCTCGTGCCTCACCCTGACCCACGAGGTCGAGGGGAGCGCCGTCACGACGATCGAAGGGGTCGCGGACGACCCGGTCGGCCGTCGGGTCCGGGACGCGTTCCGGCGAGCGGGCGCGGTACAGTGCGGCTACTGCTCCCCGGGGTTCGTGATGGCTCTCACCGGTCTCCTCAAGGAACGGGGCACCTCCGTCGCGATGGACGACCTGCTCGAAGAGCTCTCGAGCAACCTCTGCCGGTGCACCGGTTACGTCTCCATCGTACGCGCGGTCCGCCTCGCCCGGGAGGCGAATCCGTGAGCACCATCGACCGGCCGGACGCCGGGCCGAAGCTCGCCGGGGAAGCGGTCTACGGCACCGACCTCGAGGCGCCGGGGATGAGGTGGGGTGCGCTCGTCCTCGCCCCCGTGCCCCACGGTCGGATCCGCGCGGTCGACCTGACGGCCGCACGGAGGGAGCCGGACGCGGTGGCGGTCGGCGTCGAGGACCTTCAAGACCTTCTCGGGCCCGGAGAGCGGGACCGCGAGCGGCCGCTCTTCCCGGCCGAGGAGGTCGTCTATCCGAGTCAGCCGGTCGCGGCGGTGGCCGCCCCGACCCTCGCCGCCGCCCGGCGCATCGCGCGGGCGGTCCGCGTGGAGGTCGACCCGCTCCCTGCGGTGAGCGACTTGGAGTCGCTCTTTCCGGAGTGGCCCGGCTCGAACGTCGCGACCTCGTCCCACATCGCGGCGCATGTCCACGCCGGCCGAGGGGACGTCGAGCGAGCGTTCCGCGCGGCCGACACGGTCGTCCGGGAGACCTACCGCACCGCCAGCGTCCACCAGGTCGCCCTCGAGCCGCACGCGTGCCTCGCCGAGGTGACCGGCTCGACCTGGAAGGTCCGCACCTCGACCCAGAGCCCGTTCGGCGTGCGCGAGGACCTCGCTTCGCTCCTCGGGGTGCCCGAGGCGTCGATCGTCGTGGAGGGCACCTGGGTCGGGGGCGGCTTCGGGGGGAAGGGCTCCTCGCTCCTGGAGCCGTACGCCCTCCTTCTCGCGAGGGCCTCCGGGCGGCCGGTCCGCCTCGCCCTCACCTACCGCGAGGAGTTCCTCCTCGGCCGCACGACCCTGCCGTCCGTCATCCGGTTGGACACCGCGGTGACCGACGGACGCATCTCGGCCCGACGCGTGCGCCTCCTCCTCGACGTCGGGACCTCGCTCCCCGGCCGCGACTTTGCGACCGGCTACTCGATCGGCTTCCTCCTCGGCCCCTACCGGACCCCGGTCTTCGAGGTCGAAGGATACGCCGTGCGGACGAACAAGCCCCCCTTCGGCCCGCACCGCGCCCCGTTCGCCCCCCAGTGCGCCTTCGCGGTCGAGTCCCATCTGGAAGAAGTCGCCCGGCGCATCGGCGTCGACCCGGCGAAGTTCAAGGCCGACCATCTCTGGCACGAAGGGGGTACGACCCCGATGGGCCAGGCGGTCTCCGGCTTCGGCCTCCCCTCCGCCCTCCAGGCGGCCCGCCGGACCCAGGCCGAGTGGAGCCGAGCTGCTCCGGCGGGTCACGGGGTGGGGGTCGCGGTGGGATTCTGGTCGACCGGCACCGGTGCCGGCGGAGAGGCTCGGCTCCTCCTATCTCCCACCGGGCTCACGATCCTCCAGGGGGAGCGCGACATCGGGAGCGGAAGCGTCGAGGTCGGGCTTCGCTCGGTCGCCTCGGCCCGCACGGGGCTCCCGCCCGACCGGATTCGCGTCGACTACCTCGACACCTCGAAAGCGCCCTTCGACACCGGCGTCTTTGGCAGCCGAACGGTCGGCGCGCTCGGCCGAGCGGTCGATGAGGCCGCGGAGCGGCTGCTCCGCACGCTCGGGGAGCGACTCGGGGCGAAGGAGGGGGCGCGCCTCGCCGTCCAAGCGGACCAGTTGATGGCGACGGCCGGTACGGTGCGTCGCCCCGTCTCGGAGCTGCTGACTCCCGAGGAGCGGGCCGCGGGCGGCCTCGCCGCGGAGGGGAAGCACTACGGGCGGTCGGGCACGATCGACGAGTCGCTCGTCCGGGACGGCACGTTCTACCCGTACACCGACTTCTCCGGTGCCGCCCACGTCGCGGAGGTCGCGGTCGACCGGGAGACCGGGGCGGTCCGGGTCGTTCGGTACGCGACGTTCCACGACGTCGGGCGGGTGGTGGACGAGGCGAGCGCCCGCGCCCAGGTCGAAGGAGGGGTCGTGATGGGGCTCGGGACCGCGCTCACGGAGGAGGCGATGTGGCGGGACGACGGTCGCCTGTCGAACCCGAGCCTCCTCGACTACCGGATCCCGACCCTCACGGAGTCGCCGCCCATCGAGGTGACGTTCGTGGAAGGGTTTCCCGGCGCCGGTCCCTCCGGAGCGAAGGGACTGGGAGAGCCCCCGATCATCCCGGTGCCCGCGGCGGTCGCCTCGGCGGTACGGGCGGCCTGCGGGGCCCACGTGACGGAGCTCCCGCTCTCGGGGGAGCGGGTGGCGCGAGCGCTAAGACTCGCGCGCGACTGAGGGCTTCCATGACGCTACCGCTCGAAGAGGTCCAGGGGCTGCTCGAGCACTACCCGATGCGGCCGGTGGTCGGGGTCGTCGGCTCGCACTCGGCGCTGGACGTCGCGGACGGCGCCGTCACGGAGGGCCTCTCGACCCTCGTGCTCGCGCAGGCCGGCCGGGAGCTCACCTACGCGCGGTACTTCCGGACCGTGCGCGACCGGAGCGGTTCGCGCCGCCGCGGCTGCGTGGACGACGTCTGGACGTACCGCGCGTTCGCGGACATGGCCCTGCCCGGGGAGCAGGCGCGCCTCCGCGACCACGGGGTCCTCTTGGTCCCGAACCGCGCCTTCAGCTCCTACGTACCGCTCGACGTGATCGAGAACGACCTCCGTCTCCCGATCGTCGGCAGCCGCGCCATGCTCCGGATCGAGGAGCGGTCGGAGCGGGAGAACTACTACTCGCTCCTCGAGTCGGCCGGCGTCGCGATCCCGAAGAAGGTCGAGAGCCCGGAGGCGATCGAGCGGCTGTCGATCGTGAAGCTCCCCCACGCGAAACGCCGGCTGGAGCGTGGCTTCTTCTCGGTCGCGAGCCCCGCGGAGTATCGGGCGAAGGTCGAGCGGCTCCTCGCGCGCGGGACGATCGCGGAGGCGGACCTCGCCACCGCGCGCATCGAGGAGTACGTCCTCGGGCCGGTCTTCAACTTCAACTTCTTCTTCTCCCCGCTCGTCCGGCGGTCCGAAGGGCTCGAGCTCCTCGGGGTGGACGAGCGGCGGGAGAGCAACTTGGACGGCTTGGTCCGGCTCCCGGCGGCGCAGCAGCTCGAGCTGAGCGAGTCGGCCCGGATCCCCGAGTTCACGGTCGTCGGCCACGGGACCCTCACGGTCCGCGAGTCGATTCTCGAGGAGGTGTTCCGCATGGGCGAGAAGTTCGTGGACGCCGCCCACGCCCGCTACCCGCCCGGGATCATCGGGCCGTTCTGCTTGCAGACGTGCATCGACCCGGACGGCCACCCGACCGTCTTCGACGTGGCGGCGCGGATCGGCGGGGGGACGAACGTCCATATCGCGTTGGGCCACCCGTACGGGAACTCCCTCTGGCGGACCGAGATGAGCACGGGCCGCCGGATCGCGCTCGAGATTCGCCACGCGCTCGAGGAGCACCGGTTGAAGGAGATCATCACGTGACCGGCCCCCCCGTGGCCCTCCAGCGGACGCCGCTCTTCGACTACCACCGGCGCCACGGAGGCCACCTGGTCCCGTTCGCGGGCTGGGAGATGCCCCTCTACTACTCGAGCATCCTCGCCGAACACAACGCGGTCCGGACCTCCGCGGGCCTGTTCGACGTCTCCCACATGGGGATCCTCACGGTGGCGGGGGGCCGCGCGACCGACCTCCTCGGCCGGCGGACGGTCACGAACGCGGAGAAGATCCTCCCGGGCCAGGTCCGGTACTCGTTCCTTCTGGAGGCTTCCGGGGGGATCGTGGACGACCTCCTCATCAGCCGCATCGACCCGGGCGACGAGGTGGCCCGCCGATTCCTGGTCGTGCCGAACGCGGGCCGGGCCGCCGAGGTCGAAGAGATCCTCCGCCAGCACCGGGCGCCGGACACGACCGTCCACCGCTGGAACGCGGAGGTCGGCCTGCTCGCCCTCCAGGGGCCCCGGTCGCGCGACCTCCTCGAGAGCGTCTTCGGCTGGGACCTCAAGGACCTCCGCTTCTACCATCTCGCCTTCTTCCCGGCCGACGCGGCCGCAGCGGACCGGAAGGGCCGGCTCGGCCTCCCCTTCCCCGCCGGGCTCGACCGCACGATCCTTGTGAGCCGGACCGGTTACACGGGGGAGCTCGGGTACGAGCTGTTCGTCCGTCACGAGGCCGTGGACGCTATCGCCGAACGGCTGCTTACCGCCGGGGCCGTCCCCTGCGGTCTGGGGTGCCGGGACACGCTGCGCCTCGAGAAGGGCTACCTCCTCTCGGGCCAGGAGTTCCACCGCGACCACACCCCGCTCGAGGCGGCCCAGGACCGGTTCGTCGAGCTCGACCACCCGTTCGTCGGGAAGGAGGTCCTCGACCAGCAGCACGCCGCGGGACCGCCGGTCCGGCTGGTCGGGATCGAGGTCGACGCCCCCGGGGCCATCCCGCGGCACGGGACCCCCGTCCACTGGGGAGAGAAGTTCGTGACCCCGGCGACCAGCGGCGGTCTCTCGCCCACCCTGAACCACGGCATCGCGCTCGCCTACCTCCCGAAGGAGGCGACCGCGCCGGGGACCTCGGTCGCCCTCGAAATCCGGGGGAACTCGATTCCGGGGCGGGTCGTCCCCCTCCCGTTCGTCAAGGCCGCTTCGGGGCGAGGGTAAATAGCCCGTCCCCGCCTTTCCTTGGTGGCGAACGATGGCGGTCGGAGCCGGGGGCCGCCCGTGGATCGGCCGGCTGGAGGCCGTCGAGGCGCTCCACCGACGGTTCGAGGATGCACGGGCGGGCAGCGGGGGCGTGACGCTCCTCGTGGGCGACACGGGCGTCGGGAAGTCGACGCTCGTCGGGGCCCTCGTCCAGGACATGCGCCGCCGCGGTGTTCGGGTCCTCGAAGGGCGGGCGCCCGCGGTCGATGCCCCGCCCCCGTTCGCGCTCATCCGGGCCGCGCTCGAAGGAGCCCGCGAGCCGGCCGGTGCCGGCCTCGCGGAGGAGATGCCGGCGGCGGGGGCCCCCGCCGCGTTCCTCATCGGTTTCGCGCCGCGGCTGGATGATGGGGTCCTGTCGGCCCCGGTCCGCATCGAGGACCGCCTGATCTCCGCCCTCGAGACGGCGGACGAGCGGCGGGAGGCGATCCGCGACCCCATCTGGTCGGGCATCGCCGAGCAGTTCCACGAGTTCACCCGTCGCGGGCCGACCGTCCTCGTCCTCGAGGACCTCCACCGGGCCGACCCGATGTCGCTCGAGGCGGTCGAGTATCTCGCGCGCCAGCTCCAGAACCGGCCGCTCTGGATCCTCGGCACCGTGCGGCCGCTCTCTTCCCTGCCGTCGTCCCGGCGGGCGCGGCTCGAGGAGTTCGAGAATCGCACGCGCGCCCGCCGCATCGTCCTCCGCCCGCTCACCTCGGACGAGGTCGCCGACTACCTCCGAGACCGCGAGCCCGGCCGCCCGTTCACCCCGGAGGAGGTCGCCCGCCGGTACTCCGAGACCGGTGGAAACCCGCTCCTCCTGGAGCAACTCGACCGCCGCCTCCGCGTCCCGAACGCGCCGCCGCTCGTCCAGATCCCGGGCGACGTCGACGTCGAGCCGACCGTCCCCCCGCTCGACCAGGAGGAGGACCGCACGCTCGCGGTCGCTTCCGTCATCGGCCCCGAGCTGTCGTTCCAGCTCCTCCTCCGCGCGAGCGGGGAGGACGAGGAGCGCCTCGCCGAGGCGATCGACCGCCTGGTCGGCCGCGGGCTCCTCTTCGAGCGGCCGGGCGAACTGTTGACGTTCGCCGACGACCGGCTCCGCGAGAACGTCTACCGTGGGCTCACCGAGAGCCGTCGCCGGCTCCTGCACCGCCGGGTCGGCGAGGCGCTCGAGGCGACGGGGAGCGCCGACATCGCGACCATCTACGCGCTCGCCCGCCACTTCTATCTCGGCAAGGTGGACGAGAAGTCGCTCCAGTACAACCGGACCGCCGCCGAACTCGCCGACCGCTCGTTCTCCCCCGAGACGGCGCGCGAGCACCTCGAGCGGGCCCTCGAGAGCTTCCGTCGGCTGAAGCCGGACGACTGGGAGGGCGAGATGGAGCTCGTCCTCGAGCTCGCGCAGCAGATCGACCACGTGGGCCAGCTCAAGGAGGCGGAGGAGCTCCTCCGCCACCACCTGGCCCGGCGTGGGCTCGCGAGCCGACTCCCGACCCATGTCCTCGCGCTCCTCGAGCTCTACCTCGCCCGCATCCAGACCGACCGTGGGGAGTGGCGCGCCGCCGCCGAGACGACGGCGCGGCTCCTCGCGCTTCCGGAGTTGACCGACCACCCGGCGATCCTCCTCGGGGTCCACCATCTTCACGGGGAGACGCTCTACTACGAGGGACGGTACACCGAGGCGCTCGAGGAGAACGCGAAGGAGCTCGACCTCGCACGGGCGACCCAGAACGAGCGCGCCCTGGCCCGCGGCCAGGTCCGTCGCGCGAACGCCCTCGGGATGCTCGGCCGCTCCGACCAGGCGATGGTCGAAGCGCGTGCCGCGGCGGGGGCGCTCGAGCGGCTCGGGGACCTCCGGGAGGCGGCGTTCGCCCACCTGTTCCTCGGGGTCGTCATCTCCGGTCAGGGGACGACGCCCCAGCGGTGGACGGAAGCGATCACCGAGTTCGCCGAGGCGGTGCGGCTCGCCGAGAAGGCCCACGACCTGCGCCGGGTCGGTTGGGCGCTGTTCAACACCGCCGACATCCTGCGCGAGGCCGGCGAGCTCGACCAGGCGGCCGAAAAGAACGCACGGTCGCGGGAGATCCTCGAGCGAATCGGCGACCGATTCGGTCTCGTCCAGGCCCTGATCATCCAGGGGAAGATCCTCCACGACCGGGGCGAGTACGACCGGGCCGAGGCCGAGCTCCTCGAGGCGTACCGCATCGTGCGGGAGCTCAAGGCGCCGGCCGACGAGGTGGACGTCGTCCTGCGCCTGGCCCAGCTCTCCTACGCCCGCGGCGACCGGGCGAACGCCCGCCGTCGGGTCCAGGAGCTCGAGCGCCAGAACCTCCCCGCGCTGCGGCCGGACGTCGCCGCCGACTTCGAGCGATTGAAGCGGGCGCTCCGGACGAAGGAAGGGGAGAAGACGGATGGTCCGGCGGAGTGACGGCCCCGCCGGGCTGCGCCGGCTCGCCCGGGACGCCCTCTCCGAGGACCGCGTGGCCCGCGACCGAACGACCCGTGCGGTCGTCAGCGGTGGAAGACGCGCCGTCGGGTCGGTGACGGCCCAGGCGCCCGGCGTCCTCTCGGGGCTCTCGGCGGCCGTCGCGGTCGCGCGTTCGGCCGGCCTCCGCGTGACCTTCGTCGGACGGGACGGCCGTCGGGTCCGGCGCGGGACCCGGGTCTTCACCGTCGCGGGCGACGCCCGCCGAATCCTCGCCGCCGAGCGAACGATCCTGAACTTCCTGATGCACGCGAGCGGGGTCGCGACCACGACCGCTCAGGCGGTCGCGAACGCCCGAGGGGCCCGCCCCCGCCTCGAGGTCTGGGGCACGCGCAAGACGCTCCCCGGGCTCCGCGACCTCGAGAAGGCCGCTGTCCGGCACGGGGGCGGTCGTCCCCACCGGCGGGACCTCTCCGACGGGATCCTCATCAAGAACAACCACCTCGCGCTCGTCCCGCTTCGGGCGGCAGTACGGCAGGCCCGCACCGTAGCCGTCCCCGGCGAGCGGGTCCAGGTGGAGGTGCGGTCGGTCCGCGAGGCGGTCGAAGCCGTCCGGGCCGGTGCGGACGCCCTGCTGCTGGACAACCTCTCACCGGCCCGGGCCCGTCGCGTGGTCTCCGCCCTCCGGTCGGCCGGCCTCCGCCGGGGCTGCTGGGTCGAGCTCTCCGGGGGGATCACCCCGGAAACGATCCGTCGCTACCGTTCGGTCGGCGCCGACGCCGCGAGCCTGGGGGCCCTGACCCACTCGGCCCCCGCCCTCCCGTTCCACCTGTCGCTCCGCCCGCTTCCGGGCTCTTAAGACACCCCCCGAACTAGCAATGCCGGGAGGAGGCCGATGTCGCTGGACGCCGAAGTCCGCCGCCTGAAGGAGGAGCGGAACGCCCTCCTGCTCGCCCACAACTACCAGCGGCCCGAGGTCCAGGACATCGCCGACTTCGTCGGAGACTCTCTCTACCTTTCGCGCAAGGCGATGGAGGCCGACCGGCCGCTGATCGTCTTCGCCGGCGTCCGGTTCATGGCCGAGACGGCCAAGATTCTGAACCCGAGCCGGACGGTCCTCCTGCCGGACCCGAAGGCCGGCTGCGGCCTCGCCGACTCGATCACGGCCGAACAGCTCCGGACGTGGAAGTCGGAGCACCCGGGCGCGGTCGTGGTCGCCTACATCAACACCTCCGCGGACGTGAAGGCGGAGGCCGACTACTGCTGCACGAGCTCCAACGCCGTCAAGGTGGTCGAGCAGGTCCCGCGTGACCGCGAGATCCTCTTCCTTCCCGACATCTTCCTCGGTGACTACGTCCGCAAGAAGACCGGCCGCCCGATGCATCTGTGGGTCGGCGACTGTCCCGTCCACGCGAAGATGCGACCGGAGGACCTCGAGCGGGCGCGGGCCGCCCACCCCGGCGCCCCGGTGATCGCCCACCCTGAGTGCGGCTGCTCGACCCAGGCCCTCCCGGGCGTCGACCGGATCCTGTCGACCGACGGGATGATCCGATTCGCGGAGGAGACGCGGGCCCCCGAGGTGCTGGTCGCAACCGAGGTCGGGATCCTCCACCGCATGGGCCACCTGAACCCCGTCACGCGGTTCACCCCGATCGACCGCGAGGCGATCTGTCCCTACATGAAGGAGATCGACCTCCAGGACGTCCGCGACTCGCTGCGGCTCAACCAGTACGTGATCGACGTCCCACCCGAGACCGCGCGGCGGGCGCGACAAGCCCTCGAGCGGATGGTCGCCGCTTAGAATCCGAGCGCCCGCGGAAGGAGCGGGCCGTACCCGTGGGTCCACATGAGATAGGCGCCCCACAGGAGCCCGATCCCGAGGAGGAAGACGACGCCGACCGCGGTCCAGGACGGTTTCCGCGTGAGGTAGAAGTGCGGGCTGAGCGGGTTGAGGCGGGTCGACAGGAAGGAGACGCCGGCCCAGAGGAGGGCGAGCCCGAAGAGCCCGGGGAGGAGGATCGAGTACTGGCCGAGGTAGAGTCCGAGCGCGGCGAGGACGACCGCGACCGGGATGGCCGCGTGCGACCGTTTCACCTCCACCTCGGCCGCCCGGTTGGGGCGGCCGGTGGTCGGGCGGGCGTACGCCCGCGGGTAGGCGCGCGGCTCCGACATGAAGGACGGTTCCGGCGGGTCCTAGATGAACTCCCCGGTCCAATGGAACGTCCTTCGCCCGGGACGTAGGCATAAAAAGGGGGCGGTAGTCGGGAGGGTGTGAACGCGCCCGCCTCCGGGCCGTCCCGGCCGCTCACCACTCGACCGAAGCCGCCCCTGCCTCCGGCGGGTCAGCGGCTTCCCGAGCCTCCCCCGTTCCGCTCCCATCCGCTCTCCCCGCCCGGGGCGTGCGTCAACTGCTCCACCCCGCTCCAGGTACGCTACGCGACCCCCCGCTGCTGGGAGTGCGGACGGTTCCTCTGCCCGGACTGCTACTGGCGGCACGGGCTCACCCCGACCCAGCACCGGTGCGCGAGCTGCATCGCCCGCGGCAGCGAGGGCCGACCCGCGACCGCGATCTCGGGCGGCCTCCGCCCCGCGGCCGCGGTCAGTGAGCCTTCGTCCGACGCGACGCTGTAGGCTGGCGGAGCGAAGCGGCGTTCATCACCTGTTCGCGGGTCGCTCCGGCGCGACGGGCAAAGCCGAGCGCGACCGCCTCGGTAGCGCCTTCGTCCGATCCGCCGATGCCGGTCGAGATCGAAAGACGGGCCCCGGCCTCGAGTGCCGAGCGGGCCGCGGCGGAATCGATCCGCTCCGCGCCCGGCCCCACCTCGAGGGCGGCCCCGAGGGACGCGGCGAGGGTCGCCCACGGGCGAACGAACTCCACCGGGCCTCCGAGGTGCGCGACGAGCCACGCCTCCGGCTCGGTCGTCGTTTTCGGGATTCCCTTCTCGGTACCGACGGGCCGAAGAATGGTCCGGTCCGCGGGGACGTCCCGCAGTCCGGGAGGAAGCGGCCCCGGTCCTCGTTCGACCACGTTCACGATCCGTACGGAGTCGCCGGCCGCCCTACGAGCCGCCTCCACGATGCGACGGTCGACCCGCTCGCTGCGCCCGTTCTCGTCGACCGACGCCACCACGAGCCCGAGATACGAAAGGCCGCGGGCCTGGGCGGCCACCACGACCCGCTCCGCGGCCCGGGGGTCGTTCGGGTCCTCGAGGTGAACGTGGGGGTCGCCGCGAAGGTCGCCCGCTTCGATGAGCTTCGGCAGGTTCTTCGCCCGCGCCAGGTCGATCTCCCCGCGGTCCTCGCGGAGCTCGGGAGGGATCCAGGCGAGCCCGAGGGCGGCGTAGACCTCTTCCTCGGTCGCGCCCGCGACCCGCTGGTCGTCCCGGAACACCCCGTACTCGTTCACCTTGAGCCCCTGCTCGCGGGCCAGGGAGCGGAGATGGACGTTGTGGTCCTTGGAGCCGGTGAAGTACTGGAGCGCGGCGCCGAACTGGTCGGGCTCGACCACCCGGAGGTCGACCTGCAGCCCCCCGTGGAGGAGGACGGTCTCCTTGGTCCCTCCGCGTAGCCGGACCGAGGCGACCTGCGGAAGTCCGGAGAAGACGTCGAAGACCTTCTCGGGGTCGCTCGACGTGACCAGGACGTCCAGGTCACCGACCGTTTCGCGGGCGCGACGGAAGCTCCCCGCGACCTCGACCCGGTCGGCGGGGCTCTGAGCGCGGAGGGCGGTCACGACCGCGCGGGCGACCGGATAGACCTCCTCGATCGGCCGTCGGGCGCTCGGAGGCGCCGTCGCCGCCCCGAGGGCCTCCTGGATCTGCTCGACCTTGCGGTCCCCGAACCCCTTGACCCCGCTCAACCGGCCCGCGGCGATCGCGTCCCGCAGCTCCGCAGGGCCCTCGATGCCCAGCTCGACCCAGAACCGACGAGCGGTCTTTGGACCGAGGCCCGGAAGGCGCATGATCTCCACGAGCCCCGGGGGGACCTCGCGCTCGAGCCGCTCGAGATAGTGGACCTTCCCCGTGGAGAGGAGCTCGCGGATCTTCTCCTCGATCGCCTCCCCGACCCCCGGGATCGAACGGAGCTCGTTCCGCTCCGCGAAGTGGGCGAGGCTTTCCGGCAGTCCCTCGAGCGAACGCGCGGCCCGTCGGTACGCCTCGGGCTTGAACCGCTCGCCGAGCACGTCCAGGAGGTCGGCGATCCGACGGAACACCTCGGCCGCCTCGGCGTTGGACGGCATCGTCTCCCCAGGGGGTACCGGGGGCCATAGAGGTTCGGATGACTACGGGTCCAACCCGGCACCGGCGTCGATCCACACTCTTCGGGCGACCGGACGGAAGCCGAGGCGAGCGTAGAGACGGAGCGCGGGGACTCGGTCCTCCCGAACGTAGAGGCCGACGTGGGCGCCTTCCCCTTCCCCCGCCCGGACTGCCGCGGCGACCACCCGACCTCCGACGCCACGGGACCGAGCATCGGGAGACACGAACACCCCTCCCAGGAGCCAGACGCGCGGAAGCCGTACGGCGGCGCGCACGACGCCGACCAGTCGACCGCGGTCGAACGCGGCCCAGGTCGGTTCGACCTCCGGGTCGATCCCGGGGTATTCGCCAACCTCGGAGCCGGTGAACTGCCGGGCCCACTCCGATAGCGCGACGCGGTCTTCTCCGGTCAACCGCCGGACTCCCTCGGAGGAGGGGAGTGATCCACCCGGTGGGTGGGCGAGCAGGGACAGCGGGACCCCACGAAAGGCTCCCCGGGCCGCCTCGACCACGGACTGAACCTCGGGCGGGACGACCGCGAGGAACGGCGCGGGAGGGAGCGCCGTCACGAGAGCGTTCGCGACCGGCCCGACCCCGTACCAGTGGACGATGAGCCGCGGCGGCGTGCCGACCCAGAGGAGGAGGTAGCCCATCGTCCGCCCGTCCTGAAGAGCCGAGACGAAGCGGACCTGCTCCGGCGTTCGCGTGAGGTCCCAGAGCGCGTACGCATGGAGGAACGGCTCCGCTCGGGCGCGCTCCTCGAGCCAGTCCCGGTCGATGGTGGGACGAAGCTCGAAATCCGAGGGGGGCACGGCCTCCGGAAGCTCGAGCCCTAGTTACGCGCTCGTCCTACGTCGCGCCCCGGGCGGGCAAGGGTAAATGCCCATCCCGGGTCGGCCGGACCGTGGCCGTCTACCGCCCGACTCCGGAGCTTCCGCAGCACTTGGAGCTCCTCTACTCGCGGTTCCCGTTCGAGCGGTCGCTGGCGGACGACCCGATCTCCGTCCTGCGTCCGCTCGCGCGCGACCGCCGAAGCGCGGAGGTCGCCGGCGTGTTCGGCTCGACCCTCGCGATCGGCAACACGACCGCGATCCGGGGGGCCATCGGGCGCCTGGTCGATTTGGTTGACGGGAACGTGGCGCGGCTGGTCGACCCCGCGTGGGCCGCGGAGCGGCGCCGCCGGCTCCGTCCGTTCCGTCACCGCTGGATCCGAGGCGACCAGCTCGACCATCTCGCGGCCGTGCTGACCGAGTACTACTCCGTTTCTCCGACGCTCGAGGAGGTGTTCGCGCGGGGGTTCGAGGAGGGGGGCTTCCGCCGAGGACTGGACGCGCTCGCCCGCACCCTCCGCGGCGAAGGGTCGAGGTCGGTCCCCCGCCGCCCTCCCCCGGGATACCGCGCGCTCTTTCCGAGCCCGCTCGACCGGCCGTCGAGCGCGTGCAAGCGCCTCACCCTGTTCGTCCGCTGGATGGTGCGCGACCGGTTCCCCGATCTGGGGTACTGGAAGGCCGTGCCGACCGGCGAGCTCCGCATCCCGCTCGACCAGCACGTTCACTGGATCGCCTATCACCTGGGGCTCACCCAGCGGGCGACCCGTTCGTGGGCGGCGGTCGAGGAGGTGAGCGAGGCCCTCCGCCGGATCGAGCCGATCGACCCCATCCGCTACGACTTCGTCCTCTGCCATACCGGGATCTCCGGAGACTGCCCGAAGGAGCGCGACCTCTCCGTCTGCGGGCCGTGTTCGGTGCGTCCGGACTGCCGCCTCTGGCGGGGGCGGAAGGTGGGGCCATGACCGACCCCGGTCTACCGGTGGATCCGGGCCTCCTCGGCCGGTTCCGCGAGGCCGGGCAGCGGATCGCCTGGCGTCCGGCTCCGAAGCTCCCGAGACGGCCCCGCGGCCGGACCGCGCGGGTCGCCCACCTCCACGATGAGGAGGCGCGGGTCGAGGCCTGGGGGAACGAGCGCGAAGGCGGGATGGCCGTCGACTCCGGCCCGGTCGGGGCGCTCGTCCTCCTGCTCGAGATCGACCGTCGAGGTCCCCCGACCCTCCTCGGGGCGGCGGAGGCGACCCGCGATGCCGCCTTCCCGGGGGGGTCGATCGTGGCGGCCTGGGGCGACGAGGCCGTCCCTCGGGACTCCGCGCCTCGCCTTCAGGACCTGGTCGAGCTCGCCCGGTACGCCCTGCGCTGACCGCCGGCCCGGGGCGGTTAGTTCGATTTGTTAACAGTTCAATTACAGTATTGTTAAATAGTCTAACTATTCAGCTCCGGGCGATGCACGCGGAGACGGTCCGGCGCGCCGGGGCTCCCGAGGGGCCGAGCGACCTCTTGGAGGCGATCCAGGGGGCTCAGCAGGCGGCCCACCTCCACCTCGTCCCGGAGGCGCACCGGCAGGGCGTGAGCCCGCCGCAGTTCTGGTCGCTCTACCACCTCCTCCACGGCGGCGAGGTCCACCCGAGTCGGCTCGCGCGTCGCCTCGGGATCACGGCCTCAGCCTGTACCGCGACCGTCGACCAGCTCGTGGAGGCCGGCTTCGTGGTGCGCCGGCCCTCCGAGGAGGACCGTCGTCAGGTCGTGCTCGCGGTGACGCCGAAGGGCCGTCGCTTGGTCGATGCGGTCTGGCGGCCGTTCGACCGGGAACTCCGCACCGTCACCGCGGACCTATCGGTGGAGGACGTGCGGGTGGCCGCCCGTGTCCTCCGCACCGTGGCCGAGCGGCTGCGGCCCCCTCGGCCGGAGGGCGCGTCCCCGGGAGGTGCCCCGTGATGGCGAACGGCAACGGGGGGCTTCGCACCGCCGCCGGGACACCGTTCGACCCGAAGGCGGCCCGGGCCGTGCTCGCGATCCTCGCCGGCATGGCGCTCATGGTCACCTACGTCGAGACGATGGTCCTTCCGTCGTTCAAGTCGTTCTACCAGTTCTTCGACGGGGCCCCCTACTCGACCATCGCCTGGATCATCTCCGCCTACCTCCTCGTGGGGACGGTCGCGACCCCGATCTTCGGGAAGCTCGGGGACAAGTACGGCAAGAAGCGGATGCTGCTCGTCGTGATGAGCGTCTACGCCCTCGCCGTGAGCCTGGCCGGCTTCTCCCCGAACATCGGGGCGGCGTTCGGCCTCTCGCGTCCGAACCAGATCTACGTCCTGATCGCCGTCCGGGCCGTCCAGGGCCTCGGGATGGCGATGTTCCCGCTCGCCTTCGCGATGATCCCTGAAGTGTTCCCGGCCCGACGGGTGGGCCAGGCCCAGGGGATCGTGTCGGCGATGTTCGCGGGAGGGGCCGCGTTCGGCCTCGCCGGCGGCGGCTGGATCGCCGCCACCTACGGTTGGCAGCTCACCTACCACACGGTCATCCCGGTCGCCGTCCTGCTCGTGGTCCTCGCCGCCCTCTGGATCCGCGAGTCGCCGCACCGGGAGCCGCACCCCCTCGACCTCCCCGGGGTGACGAGCCTCGGGGTCGCGCTCGCGACGCTGATGCTCGGCATCACCGAGGGGTCGACCTGGGGTTGGACGAGCTTCACCGCGGGTTCCCTCGCCGGTGTCCCCTGGGGCGTCCCCCAGTTCTTCCTCCTCGCGGCCGCGAGCACGCTGTTCTTCCTGTGGTGGGAGCCGCGGGCCCGCTTCCCGGTCGTGTCGTTTGCCGCGCTCAAGGAGCGGAACATCTGGGTCTCCAACGTCAACGGCATCATCGTCGGCCTCGCGATGTTCCTCACGTTCGTCTCGACGACCATCCTCGCCGAGGACACCTTGAGCCCCGGCTTCAACCTCACGCCGTTCCAGTACGGCCTCGTGGCGCTCCCCTCCGCGCTCTCGATGCTCGCCTTCGGCTACCCTGCGGGCCGGGTCGTCTCCCACCTCGGCCCGAAGCCGGTGATGTTGGTCGGGTTCGCCGTGCTCGGCTCCGGGGCCGCCGGGCTCGTCGTCCTCCACGCGACCGTCCTCGAGGTCGCCCTGTTCATGATCCCGCTCCTGGTCGGCAACGTCGCGGTGCTGATCGCGATGTCGAACGTCATCGTCCTCACCGCGAAGCCGCGGGAGCTCGGCATCCAGACCGGCATGAACCAGACGTTCCGCAACCTCGGCTCCGCGGTCGCCCCGGTGCTCGTGACCTCCATCCTCGCGACCTTCACCCAGTCGGTGGTCGTCGGCGAGGGGCCGCATGGCCCGGTCTCGGCAGCGGTGCCGGCGAACGTCGGGTTCCTCATGGTGTTCGCCATCACCGCGGTCCTGTCGGTGATCGGGTTCACGCTCACCCTCGCCCTGAGGAATTTCCGTTTCACGGAGACGGGGGTTCGGACCGGCCACGAGGCCCCGGCGACCCCGGTCGCCGCCGGAGCCGAGGAGAGCCCGGCGCTCGCCGCGCGTCCCGCCGACCCGTAGGTCGGCCGCTCCCGCCTACGAGCAGCCGCTGGTCGACCCGCAGACCGTGCAGGCGTAGCAGGTCCCCGAGCGGACCATGATCCCGCCGCATTGGCCGCACGACGGGGCGTCCTCGGAGCTCCCCGCGCTCCCGGTCGGGTCGAAGGCGTCCAGGGCCCGGGTCTCGAACTTCACGGTCTGGCTCCCGGCCGCCGTCTTCGGAGGCGTCGGCGGCGCCGTGTGGCCGTTCCCGTTCCCTTCCGCCGGACCCTCGAGGCCGATCGAGCGGCGCTCCTCCTCCGTCAGGAACTCGAGCGCGAGCCATCGGGCGACGTAGTCGGGGATCGACTTCGCGAAGCGGACCTTCGGGTTGTTGGTCGCCCCGGCCGGCTCGAACCGCAGGTGGGCGAGCTTTCGCACGAGGTCCTTGAGCGGCACCCCGTGCTGGAGCGCCATCGACATCGAGATCCCGAGCGAGTCCATGAGGCCGTTCACGGTCGACCCCTCCTTGGTCACGCGGAAGAACAGTTCCCCGGGCCGGCCGTCGGGGTAGAGCCCGACCGTCACGTAGCCGTCGTGCCCGCCGACCGAGAAGTGGTGGGTGATCGCCTTCCGCTCGTCCGGAAGCCGTTCGCGCTGGACGCCGCGCGGGCCGGCCGGCGCGCCGGCCTTGCCCTTCCCCGTCTCGAACGGCTGGGAGGCCTTGCAGCCGTCCCGGTAGAGGGCGACCGACTTGATGCCGAGGCGCCAGGCCTCGAGGTAGATCCGCTCGATGTCCTCGACGGTCGCGTCGTGCGGGAGGTTGATCGTCTTCGAGGCGCCGCCGGAAAGGAACGGCTGGACCGCCCCGAGCATGCGGAGGTGGCCCATCGGGGAGATCGTCCGGGTGCTGCCCACCGGGGCGAGCGCGCAGTCGAAGACGGCGAGGTCCTCCGGGTCGAGGCCGGGCGCCCCCTCGATCGTGCCGGTCTTCTCGAGGTGGTCCGTGACCTTCTGGATCTCCTCCGGAGCGTAGCCGAGGGCGGAGAGCCCGTCCGGCACGGTCCGGTTGACCATCCGCAGGACCCCGCCGCCGACCAGGTTCTTGATCTTGACGAGCGAGAGCTCGGGCTCGAGGCCGAGCGTGTCGCAGCCCATGAGGAGGCCGATCGTCCCGGTCGGGGCGATGACGGAGATCTGGGCGTTCCGGTACCCCCAGAGCTCGCCGGCCTTCTCGGTGTCCCGCCAGCGGTCGACCGCGGCGTGGAGGAACGCGGTGAGACGGGCGTCGTTCACCGGGACCCGCTCGGCGGCCTTCGCGTGCTTGCCCATCACCCGCAGCATCGGGGCCCGGTTCTTCTCGAACCCCGCGAACGGTCCCATCCGCTTCGCGACCTCGCTCGACATGTGGTAGCCCTCGGCGGAGAGGAACGCCGAGACCGCCGCCGCGAGGGTGCGGCCGGCCTCCGAGTCGTAGGCGAGGCCGTAGTGCATCAGGAGAGCCCCGAGGTTGGCGTAGCCGAGCCCGAGCGGGCGGAAGTCGTGGGAGTTCTGCGCGATCGGCGCGGTCGGGTAGCTCGAGGCGTCCACGATGATCTCCATCGCGAGGATCGTCGTGCGGACCGCCTGGCGGAACAGCTCGACGTCGAAGAGCCCCTTCGCGTCCAGGAACTTCATCAGGTTCAAGGAGGCGAGGTTGCAGGCCGAGTCGTCGAGGAAGAGGTACTCGCTGCACGGGTTCGAGGCGTTGATCCGTCCGGAGTTCGGGCAGGTGTGCCAATCGTTCGTGATGTCGTCGAACTGGACGCCCGGGTCTCCGCACCGCCACGCCGCGTGGGCGAGCTTGCGCCAGAGGTCGCGGGCGTGGTAGGTGGCCGCCACCGAGTGGTCGGTCCGGTTGTAGGACTTCCATTCGCCGTCCCGGATGACCGCCTCCATGAAGGCGTCGGGGATGCGGATGGAGTGGTTCGCGTTCTGGTAGGCGACCGAGGCGTAGGCCGAGTCGGCGTCCGTGCCGTCAAAGTTGGAGGAGTAGCCTTCGCGGATGAGGGCGAGCGCCTTGTCCTCCTCCCGTACCTTGCATTCGATGAAGTCGACGATGTCGGGGTGGTCCATGTTGAGGATCACCATCTTCGCGGCGCGCCGGGTCGTCCCCCCCGACTTGATCACGCCGGCGAGCGCATCGAACGCGCGCATGAACGACACCGGCCCGCTCGCGATCCCCCCGCCAGCGAGCCGCTCGTGGCTGCCGCGGAGCGGGGAGAGGTTCGTCCCCGTTCCGCTCCCGCCCTTGAACAGGCGGCCCTCGCTGGTCGCGAGCGCGAGGATCGAGTCCATGTCGTCCTGGATCGACTGGATGAAGCAGGCCGAGCATTGCGGGGGCTCGCGGACGCCGACGTTGAACCAGACCGGGCTGTTGAACGCCGCCATCTGCTGGACCATGAGGTAGGAAAGGCTCTCCTCGAAGGTGGTCGCCTCGTCGGCGGTGTCGAGGTAGCCGAGCTCGATCCCCTGGTGGGCGATCCAGTGACAGACGCGCCGGATCATCCCGTCGATCGAGTTCTCGCGCCGTCCCTGGATGATGCGGAAGTACTTCGACGCGGCGATGTTGACACTCGTTTCCGACCACGTGGAGGGTGCACGGATCCCCTTCTGCTCGAAGATGACCTTGCCCTCGGCGTTCTTGATCACGGCATCGTGGCTGCGCCACGGCACGGTGTCGAACGCGGTCTTGCCGCGGGGAACGAGACGGGGAACGGGAATCGGTTCACGCCCGATCCGGCTCGCCGGCCGGGGGGCCGGCTCCTCGGTGGGGGCGACTGCGCGTTTTTTGGCGACCGCCATGCGGGTCCACTCCTGGGGAGGGCGGAGAAGGTCGTCCGTTCCCCGATGCCACTCCGCGCCGGGACCTAAGCCTCCCTCGGCCGGTCGCTGAAACGCCCTCGAGAAAGGGCCGTTTCTCGCCGGGGAGGCGAAGGAAAGGACGCGAGGGGTGTCGGGAAAGACACCTCGAAAACCCTCCGGGGGGCCGCTACAGCGACGCGGTATAAGTGTGTGCGGTCGGAGTTCGTGCTACAACGCCCATTCCGGGTCGCGCGGAAGCGCACAAGGCGTTCCTCCGGAAGAGGAATTGCGAATCCGGCCGCGCGAGCGAGCGCGGTTCTAAGTAGGGTGGAGGAGCCGTCGCTCCTCGATGGAATCTCGGCGGGAGCGCTCCGTGCGGTCCCGAGTGGTCGGGTTCTTCCGCCGACACCCGCTCCTGCTCCTGTTCGCGCTCACGCCGGGAATTCCCGAGTATCTTTCGGGCTCCTCGAAGGTCGACCTCTTGGTCGTCAACCCCGTCGTCTTTTTCCTTCTGCTCGTCCTCAACCTCGGCCTCTACGGCCCCGGCGTGCTCCTCGTCCGCGAAGCGTGGGTCCGCTGGGGAAGGGGATGGGGCGCCCTCCTCTGCCTCGGCACGGCGTACGGCCTCCTCGAGGAAGGTACGGCGCTCAGCACGCTGTTCAACCCGAGCGCCTCGGTGGTGGGCGTGCTCGGCCACTACGGACGCGTGGCCGGGGTGAACGGTGTCTGGCTGATCGGCGTGCTCGGCGTGCACGTCGTCTTCAGCACCGGCCTTCCGATCCTGCTCCTCGGCCTCGCGCTCCCCGAGACACGCGCTCGTTCGCTGGTCGGCCGTCGGGGGATCACGGTCGCGCTCACCGTCTACGTTCTCGCCATCGTCCTGCTCGCCGCCATCAGCGATTACTGGCGGACCGGGATCGCCTGGATGGTCGGGGCCGCCGTTGCCGCCCTCCTCCTCTGGGTGGTGGCGTCCCGTCTCCCGAGAGGGGCGCTCGACCCGCCCCGCGAGCGACCCACGTTCGGGCCCGGTGCGTTCTTCCTCCTCGGCCTCGCGTTCTTTCCGCTTCTCTTCCTGATCCCGCCCCTCGGAATCGCCGCGCGGGCTCCCGCAGCGCTGACGGGGGCGGTCGAACTCGCGGTCGCGGTGCTCCTCTTCGCCTCGGTCCGTCGGTCGGTCGGGCGACACGCGAACGAGCCGCACCTCCTCCTGCTGGCACTCGGGGCGACGTTGCCTCTTGCGGCCGTCGGGCTCCTCGCTCAGCTACTCCTCCCGCTGGTGCTGGCGGTCGACCTTCTCTACGCCGCGTTCTTCTGGGTCCTCTGGAAGCACTACCGACCCACCCCTTCCACGGGGGGACCCCCGGGGTCGGCCCCGTCCTAGGGCGACGGAGGTGGGAGGACCCGCATCGTGCAGGGCATCAGCGCCCCGCAGTCGCCGCAGTAGAGGCCCTCCTCCGCGACCCAGAGGAACGATCCGCAACGCTCGCAGCGCCGCGGGTCGCTGGGGTCGTTCCGGCAGACCATGGTCGACGCCGGAGGGACGAACAGGTCCTGGTATTTGCGACTACGTCACGACGCGCACGCGAGCTCGGGAGAAAAAGAAGGGAAAACGGGGGACCTTCGCAGGTCCCCCGGAAAGAGTAGCGCAGTTCAGGCGTTCTTCATCTTGGCGCGCGAGATGAACCCCTTCTTGTCCAGGAAGTACATGTAGCCATCCTGGCGGGCGATCTTCTCGGTGCCGACCCGGCCCTTCCTGCCCGACTTGTTCAGCTTGGTCGGGGTCTTCCAGAGGTACCCATCCTTGCCGAGATAGTACAGGTAGCCCTTCTCTCGCTTGATCTGCTCCTTGCCTACACGCTCCGCCATGTTGGCGACCTCGACCGGCGAGAAGGAGAGCGGTCCTATTTGAATGTACTGACGGAGTTACGAGGGAGAAATCGGTTTTCCCTGACGATAAACGACGGCCGGAATCGCATCGAAGCGGTAGCCCAAGTGCTCGTGGCTCGGCACCGGGTAGACGGCAAAGTCGGCCGGACGGCCGGGGGCGACCGTCCCCCGGTCGCCGAGCCCGCTCGCGTGCGCGGCGTTCACGGTCGCGGCGGAGATCGCCTCGGCCGGCGTGAGTCCCCCGCCGTGGACCGCGGCCGCAAGGACGAGCGGCATCGACGTGACCCACGAGTTCGGGGAGCAGTCGGTCCCGAGAGCGACCGGGACCTGGGCGTCCACCATCTCCCGTCCGGGGCTCCGCCGGGTCGACCCCGAAGTGAACGCGGTGATCGGGAGGAGGACCGCCGTGACGCCGCTCGCCGCGAGGCGCTCGCGGTCCTCCGCGCCACTCGCGAGGAGATGGTCCGCGCTCTGGGTCCCGAGGCGGGCCGCGAGCCGAGCGCCCCCCGAGAGGACGAACTCGTCGGCGTGGATCTTGAGTCCGAGGCCGAGGGAGCGAGCCGCGCGCAGGATCCGCTCCGACTGGGGCACCGTGAAGAAGCCGGGCTCGCAGAAGACGTCGCAAAACCGGGCGAGCCCCTCCCCGGCCACTACCGGGAGCGTCCGGCGGATCAGCCGGTCGACGTACGCGTCGGGTCGAGACCGGAACTCCGGTCCCACGGCATGGGCGCCCAGGAACGTCGGGATGAGAGTGAGGCCCGCCGATCGCGCGAGCTTCGGGAGGAGCCTGAGCAGCCTCAGCTCGCCGGCGTGGTCGAGCGCGTAGCCACTCTTCACCTCGACCGAGGTGGTGCCCGAAGCCGCCATCGCCGCGAGCCGGACGGAGGTTTGGCGAAGGAGCTCCTCGTCCGAAGCCCGCCGGGTGGCGCGCACGGTCGAGTAGAGCCCGCCTCCGCGCCTCGCGATTTCAGAGTAGCTCACGCCCGCGACCTTGAGCGGCAGCTCGAAGGCCCGGTCGCCGGCGAACAGGACATGCGTGTGGGCGTCGACCCAGCCGGGAAGGAGGGTCCCCCCGGCCCCGTCCACGGCGTGGCCCCCGCGGCGGAGCCTCACGGCGCGGCGGAGATGGCGTTCCCGGCCCACCCAGACGAACTGCCCCCGGTCGACGGCGACCGCCCCGTCCTCGACCAGGGAGAGCTCGCGCATCTGAGGTCCTCGGCGCGGAATCGCTCCCGCCTCGAGGGTGGCCACCTCCGAGAGGTTCCGTACGACCAGGTCGGCCGCGATCATGGCTGGTGGATCAGGTGGTCGAGGAGGTCGCGCGCGGCGGTGGAACCCGGAAAGACGATGCGGGCCTCGCTCTCGAGGGGTTCGAGCTCCTTGTAGCGAGCGGAGAAGTGCGTGAGGAAGAGGGCGGAGACCCCCGCCTCGCGCGCGCACTCCGCCGCCTGGCGGGCGGAGGAGTGACCCCACTCGTTCGCCTCCTTCTCGATCTCCTGGCCGACGGTCGCCTCGTGGATGAGGAGCGTCGCCTGGTGGGCGAGCTTCCGCACCTCTTCGGAAGGCGCGGTGTCGCCGGAGTAAACGACCGAGCGGCCCGGACGTGGCGGTCCCATCACATCCGAGGGATGGATGACCCGCCCCTCGACGCGCACGGGCTCGCCCTCCTCGAGCCGGGCGAAGTCCCGGCCGTGGATCCCCAGGGAGCGGGCAAGCTCCCCGTTGAACCGTCCGCGCTTCGGCGCTTCTTCGACGCGGAAGGCGAGGGCGGGCACGGGATGTTCGGCGTGGGAGGTAGTGACGCGGTACCCGTCCATCTCGACCGTCGCGCCGGGAGAGAGCGCATGGACCGTGACCGGAAACCGGAGGGTGAAGTACCCCATCCGCAGCGCCCGGCCCACCATCTCGTCGGAGTCCGGGGGTCCGTAGATGTCGAGGGGCTCCGTCCGATGGTTGAGGCACATGCTCTGAATGAGCCCCGGAAGGCCGAGGAAGTGGTCCCCGTGGAAGTGGGTCAAGAAGATCCGCCGCACCCGCATGAACGACGCGCTCGACTGGAAGAACTGGCGCTGGGCCCCCTCCCCGCAGTCGAGCAGGACGAGCTCGCGTTCGAGGTCGAGGGCGATGGCGCTCGCCGAGCGCTCCTTGGTGGGCCACGAGCCGGCGGTCCCTAGGAAGGTGAGTCGCACGAAGTCGGCACCTGTTCGGCCGCTGAAAAGGCCAACGCCCGGGGCCGAACGGGGGTGGGACCGCTCTCTCCCCGCCAAACGTCGAGAGCAAAGCGGAAAAGGGGTCCTCCGGTCGGTGGGCCGATGGTGGATTGGGACCGCGTCGAGGAGCTCCGGTCCAAGGGTTGGGACTGGGACGACATCGCGGACGATCCGAAGGTCGGATTCCACCCCGACCGCTCCGTGAAGGAGGAGGGACGCGCGCTTCGCGCGCTCTACCACCGCCAACGGTCCCGGCGGGAACGGCAGGCCCCGGCCCCCACCCCGACCAAGCGGAAGGACAAGGAGTCCGAGAACAAGTGGACGCTGATCCGCCTGGGCTTCCTGCTCGTCAGCCTGCTCGCGATCTGGGCGGTGCTCGCCTACCTCGCCCCGTCGCCGGTCGGCCTGCTCGTGCCGGCGATCCCCTGGCTGGCGATCACGCTCGCCGTCGTCGCCTTCCTCCTCATCTACGGCCTCCTCCGGGCCGAGAAGCGGTGGCTGCCGGTCTACCGGAGCACGCTGATCGGCGGGGTGGTCCTGGGGCTCATCATCGCGGGCATGATCGGCCTCGTCGGCGTCCTGGTCTTCGGGTGCCCGCTGCTCCCGCCGGGGTCGGCCCTGAGCTCCCAGCCGGCGGGCTGGACGAGCGGGACGATGACCCCATGGCAGGACGGCGGAAAGCCCGTGCTCTACTTCTACGGGGCGACATGGTGCCCATACTGCTCGGCGAGCAGCTGGGCGATCTACAAGGCGCTCACCGCGTTCGGATCTCTGAGCGGCGCCTACCAGGGGTACTCCTACGGTTCACCCGAACCCTACCAGTACACGCCGGAAATGATCCTAGCGAACGCCCAGCTGTCGAGCAATCAGGTCGCGTTCGAGGTGAGCGAGTATGTCGCGGGGAGCGATGGGGTCTCCCCGACCACCTCGAGCTGCTACCAGTCCGCGTACGTGACCGCGTACTCGGGCGGGGCGATTCCGTTCGTCGTGGTCAACGGTCAGTACATTCACGCGGGAACCGGCCTGGTCGACCCGGGCAGCCTCACCACCTGGGCGGGCGGGAGCTCCGGAGGAACCGCGTTCGTGCTCGGCTCAGTCATCAACGAGACGGGCACCCCGTGGTCGTCCATCTCCAACCAGGCCTGCTGGGTGATGGCGTTCCTCGCGAAGTCGGCGGGGTTGAGCCAGAACCAGGTGAACGCGCTCGACCTGAAGAGCCAGACCACGAAGAGCCAGGTCTGGACCGACGTGGGCTTGATCAGCTGAGGAGCGATGAAGACCCGCAGCTGGCGGTCGTTCGTCTACCTGACCGGGGGGTTCGGGCTCATCGCTTCCATCTACGCCGGGCTCGAATCGGTCGATGCGGGCCTTCGAGGGAGCTGCACGATCAGCTCGTTCTTCTCCTGCTCCGCCGTCGACGTGAGCGGCAAGACGAGCACCCTCGGGATCCCGGATGCCGCCATCGGGATCGCGGGGTTCATCCTCATCCTGCTCGTCGCCGCGCTCGCCGAGCGGAACTCGCGCGACCTGCGCTACCTCTACGCGCTCCTCTTCTTCACGACCGGAGGGGTCGGCTTCGCGAGCTACTTCGCCTACGTGGAGCTCGGCGAGATCCATGCCCTCTGCCCGGTCTGCACCGCGGCCTACTTCTTCGGGGTCCTCGTGTGGGCCGGCGCGATCGGGCTGACCCTCAAGGTACGCCGGCGGCTCCTCAGGAAGGCCGGAGCGACCCCCTCCGGGGACGCCGCATAGGCCCGTCCGGCCGCTCCGGGGAGCGCCGGCCGTCCTCCGACCGATTCTCTATCGGTGGCGGAGCCTCATTCCGAGCGGGGACGGTTATATAGCCGACCTTGCTCGGCCCGCGCGGGTCCGACATGGCAAGCGACACGGTGACTGCGTACCAGACGCTCGCGGCCGGCATCGCCATCGCGGGCGGACTCATCGGCACGGGGATGGCTCAGTCCGGCATCGGCGCCGCCGGTATGGGCATCATCGCCGAGAAGCCCGAGAAGTTCGGCCAGGTCCTCTTCTTCTTCGTCATCCCCGAGACGCTCTGGATCATCGGTTTCGTCCTGGGGATCATCCTCCTGCTCGGGATCATCTAGGCCCACGGGTCGGCGATGAGCCTCGAGAGCCTCGTCGAGGAGATCCGCCGCCGCGGCGCCGCGGACGTGGCGGCCATCCAAGCGGAGGAACAGGCTGCGGCCGACGCCGTCGCGAAGGAGCGCGATTCCCGCATCGCCCAGATCCGGGCCGAGAGCGAGAAGGCGACCGCCGCGGACGTCGCGCGCGAGCGGGCCCAGCGGATCGCGGCGGCGAAGCTCGAGGCCCGGAAGAAGCTCTACGAGGCACGGGAGAAGCGGCTCGGACGGTCGGTCGCCGCGACTCGTGGCGTCCTCAGCGATTTCACCGAGAGCTCCGACTACCCGTCCGTGTTGAAGCGCATGTTCGCGGTCGCGACCGAGGAGCTCGGCGGCCGGCTCAGGGTCAGCGGCCGGGCCGAGGACTCGACCGTCCTCCAGCGGGTCGCGGGGAAATCCTTCGACCCGACCCCCCTCCCGATCCTGGGGGGACTCGTCGCGGAGACGGTGGACGGCCACCGTCGTTTGAACCTCTCGTTCGACGAGCTCCTTCGGTTGCGCGAGGACCGGGTGCGCGAGCTGCTCCGCTAGCGCGATAGGACGATGGCCGGCTCTCCGTACGCAAGCGCGCTCGGCCGCCTCAAGCCGGACCTCGCGACGTTCCTTCCGAAGGAGACCTACGCGACGCTCCTCGCCGCGAAAGACCTCAACGACCTCGCGAAGCTCCTCGAGTCGACCCTGTACGCGGACGACATCACCCGCGAGCGCGCGACCCGCCAGGGGGGCCCGCTGGTCGAGGCGGCGGTGAACCGGATGCTGGTCCGCCGGAACCGGCGGGCGTTCGAGTCGACCCCGTTCGCCGGCCGCCAAGTGGTCGGCGCCTACCTCGGTCGCTGGGACGTCCAGAACGTCGAGTTCATCCTCTCCTCGAAGGCGCAGGGCCGCCCGATCACCGAGACCGAGGTGGAGCTCGTCTCGAGCCGCGACATCCCCGCCGGACTCTACGCCGGCGTGATGACGCTGGACGACATCCGTTCGGTCGTCCAGCAGCCGACCGTCGAGGCGGTCGTCTCCGCCCTCGTCAAGTTCGGGTACGGGACGACCATCCTGCCGTTCCTCGAATCCTACCAGCGGACGCACGACATCTTCCCGATCTTCCACGCCCTGGACGCCCAGTACTACCGCGACGTCGGCACGGCCGCCAAGTTCTTCCAGGGCGACGAGTGGGTCGTCCGCCAGTTCCTCGCGAGCGAGGTGGACGCCCGCAACGTCCTCCTCCTCCTCAAGGCGCGGAAGCACGGCCTCCCGATCGACGAGGTCCAGAACCGATGGCTGGACGGTGGGACGCTCGGCGCCGCGCAGCTGTCGGACCTCTTCTCCGCCCGCACCGTCCCCGAGATGGTCGAGCGGCTCTCCGCGCGCTCCCCGTCCCTGCCCGAGGGGAACGAGGAGTACGGCCTGAGCGAGAGCCTCACCGGTTACGAGGTCGCCCTCCAGCGCGACCGCGCGGTCACGGAGTTGAAGCGCCTCAGGACCTACCCGCTCTCCCTCGGCGTCATCTTCACCTACCTCCTCCTGGCCGAGCTCGAGCGAGCCGACCTCCGCCGCATCGCGTTCGGGCGGCTCTACAACCTCCCGAACGAACGGATCGAGCCGCTCCTCGTCTCGCGCCGCCTGTAGGCGGCCTCCCCTACGAGCGCGCTTCCGCCGAGTCGGGGCCGCGCAGGATTGGGTAGGCGACCCGGCCCTCGGCCGTCACGTAGGGCACGGTGTGGCGGCGCGCGACCCCGAACGGGGTGAAGGGTCGGCCGTTGCCGCTGTAGAACTTCGAGAAGTACTCGACGAAGATCAGCCGCGCCCCCTGGATCCCCGGCTCGAAGACGCCGAGGATGACGTTGAACGTCTGGCCCATCACGATGATGACGAGGCCGAAGACGATCCCGAGGATCGTGCCGCCGAGGATGAGGCCTCCGCCGATCGAGTTGATCACGAACGCCAGGATGACGCTCGCGAGCAGGATCCCGACCAGACGGGTGTACGAGAGGACGTGGCTCACCACTTCGATCAGGCCCATCGTGCCCATCTGGACCCCCTCGCCCCCGAGGAGCATCCCGAAGCCGACCACGAGGAGGCCCAGGTAGAGCCCGAGGACCGGGTGGGTCGCGAACGACGTCTGGTGGTGGATCACCGAGAGGCCGAAGAAGGCGATCCCGAAGGCGAAGCAGATCCCGCCGGCCTTCCCCACGACCCCGCGCGGGTGGTGGTGGAAGTACTCCTTGAGGAGGCCGAACAGGAACCCGAGCACCACCATCCCGAGGCCGATGAACCCGGCGAGGAGGAGGAGGTGGGAGACCCCGTAGGGGCTCTCGGGCTTGATCGGGGCGGCGTAATGGAACAGGCGGTCGAAGAGAGGGTAGCCGAAGAACTCGTCCCAGTAGAGACCGAGGGCGATCGACAGTCCGCAGCCCGGAAGGAGGGCCCACGCGAGCTGCTGCATCCCCCGAGGGCCCATGATCCGCGTGATGAACGTGCGGAGGACCTTCGGGAGGCGGCCGCCCCCGGGGAAGCCCGCGATCATCCAGAGGCAGATCGCGAGGATGGTGACACCGTAGCCCCAATCGCCGAGCATCAGCCCGAAGAAGATGGGGAAGACGATCGAGAAGACGAGGGTCGGGTCCCACTCGGTGGCCTGGGGCAGCGAGTAGAACCGGATGAAGAACTCGAACCGCCGAACGCCCCGGGGGTTGTCCATCAGGGTCGGCGGCTCCTCGTCGGTCTTCACGCGGTAGAGGCAAGCGCGGTCGCCGGAGATCGAGCGGAGCAGCCGCTCGAGTCGGTCGACGTCCCGCTCGGGGACCCACGCCTCGAGCGCGAAGGTGGAGCGCCCCGCGCCCACCTTCGTCAGGATTTCGATCTTCCGGTTCTCGACCGAGAGGGCCTCGTCGAGCGCGGCGACCGTGGGATACCACTCGACCGAGATCGCGGTCAGCCGCGTGGCGATCTCCGCGCGGCGACGGACGACCTCGGCGCGCCGGGCCGAAAGGCGTGCCGACTCCTCCCTGACCGTCCCCGAGAGCGCCGGGAGGGCGGTCAGGCGGATCCCCTGGCTCTGCGCCACCCGCCCGAGCGCGTCGGCGCCGGCGGGTCGCAACACCACGAGGAAGTGGGCCTTGTCGTTTCCCGGTGCCAGGAGGAAGGTTGCGTCCGCCTCTTTCGGGAGCGCGGCCCTAAGCGCGGCGAACGCCTCGGGGTCCGTCGTTCCGTAGAACGTGAGGAAGTGGCGGCCGCGCAGGTACTCGAGCCGGTCGGGATAGAAGGAGAGCTTGGCGAGGAGGTCCAACGTCTCGTCAATCGACCGCTCCTCGGTGAGGAGCTGGTCTTCCTCCCGCTGGAGCGCGCCCACTTCCGCGTCGATCGGGACCGTCCGGGCGGTCTCGAGGATCTCGTCCAGGTGAAGGAGCGGCCGTGGGGCTCCCGTGGGCACGCGGGGGAGCGCGGCGAGGAGACCGTGGAACCTCAGCGCCTCGTCCCCGATCACCCGCTGGGTCTCGGTGCCCCGCTCGGGGACCGTCTCCTTGAGCGCCTCGGGGCTCAGCGTCTCGACCTGCGCGATCCGAAGGTCGTGGAGGGCGGTGAGGATCGACTCGCGGTCCTCGCGGAGGCCGATCAAGCCGACGCGCACCATCCGGACCGGTCGGAGCACCCCCATCGACGAATCCCTACCCTCAGTCCGTCCCGAACTCCCCGAGCACGGCGGAGAGGATCGCCGCGCGCTTCTCGGTCAGGTCTTCGGGGTCCTCACGGCCCGCCGCCTCTGCGGCCCGGTCCCCGTCGGCGAGCGTCCTCGCCGCCTCGCCGTCGGCGGCGAGTCGCGCCGCCTGGATCGCCTCGGAGCGCTCCCGCTCGGCCTCCAGCTGCGCCGCGTGGACGACCGCCTCGGTCTCGTCCCTCAGCCGCTTCAGGACCTGGTCGCGGTGCGCCCGCGCCTCCGCGAGCTTCGCTTCCCACTCGGACTCGGTCGCCTTGACACGCTTCAGCGCCTCGACCGTGCCGAGGTCGGAGAGGCCGGGCGTCGTGGTCGCGGACATCAGAACCCTCCGGTGAGCTTCACGATGAGGACGAGGAGCAGGAGGAGCGCGGCGACCTTCCACGCGACGCTCGCGACCCGAATCCAATGGAAGCGACGGACCGCGCGGTTAGGCAGCAGCGCCACGGGCGGCCTCCTCCTCGAGCTTCCG
>DASPQC010000057.1:0-32984 GCA_035625165.1 Thermoplasmata archaeon
AAGGAACAGGACTAGGCCCGCGAGCAGGAGAGTTCCCGAAATCTGGTAGGCGAGCCAGAGGACGGAGATGCTCCAGGCCGTGTAGCCGAGGTTGCTGGTGAACTGGCAGCCGAGCCAGAGGGCGAAGCCCCGATGGGTGAGCACCGAACGGAGCCCCGATACAGGGGACACCTCGGCCACGGGCGGGTCGATGCGGCCGGAGTTCATCGCACCATCTCCCCCTCCCCGACCGACGGACGTGCTGCCCTCCCACCAGCGCCTGGGGGGAACCCTACCGATCCCTTTCTTCGGGGGAGCGGAGTTACGGCGGTTCACGCGTCGCGGGCGCGTTTCACCTCGTTCGTGAGGGCGGGGGCAATCTGGAAGAGATCCCCGACGATCCCGTAGTCCGCCACCTTGAAGATCGGGGCGGAGGGGTCGGAGTTGATCGCCACGATGCAACGCGAGCTGATCATTCCGATCAGGTGCTGGATCGCGCCCGAGATGCCGACCGCGATGTAGAGCTGCGGCGAGACCGTCCTCCCGGTCTGGCCGACCTGCATCGAGGCGGGACGCCAACCGGCATCGGTGACGGCCCGAGAGGCACCCACCGCAGCTCCGAGCGAGGCCGCGAGCTCGTCGATCAGGTGGAAGTTCTCGGGGGCCCGAACCCCGCGACCTCCCGAAACGACGATCGCCGCGTCGCCTAGGCTCGGGCCGGCCCCCTGGGTCACCGCTTCGACCCCGGTGCGTCGGGGGACGAGGAGGGCCGGGGGTATCTCAGGGGCCGGCGCGGGGTCGACCTTCGCCTCCCCCGCGGGTCCGTCCGGCACGGTGAACGAATGGGGACGGAGGGCGAGGATCGCGCGGTCCCCTTCCAAGCGGAGCGTCTCGGTCGCGCGACCGCCGAAAATCGGGCGTCGGACTTCGATCCCGCCCGTCCCGCGTCGAACCTCCGTCACGCCCGTGGCCACCGCCGCGTTCCAACGGGCCGCAAGTCGTCCCGCGAGGTCGTGGCCGAACGTGGTGCCCCCCACCAGGACCATGCTCGCCCCCACTGTTTGGGCGGTCGCGGCCGCGACCACCGCGCTCGCGGCCACGGGGGCGGAGTCGAGACGAGAATCCTCGGCGAGCTGGATGCGTCGGGCGCCGTGCTGGGCGAGCTCGGGGACCGCGGCCTTCGCGCCGCTCCCCATCAAGAGGACCGTGACCTCCTCGAGCGTCGCACCCACGGCCGATGCGGCCCCGAGCGCCTCAAGCGTCGACCCGACCAAGTGTCCCTGATGGAGTTCACCGATCACGAGGGTGGTCGGCGTCATGGGAAGACCTTGGCCTCCTCCTTGAGGAGCCGGACCAGCTTCTGGGCCGCTTCCTCGGGGGTCTTGTACTCTACCATCTTCGCCCCCGTGCGCGGGGGCGGGAGCTCGAACTTTACCGGAACGATGCGGCCGCTTCCCGTGGGAATCTCGCCGGCCGCCGCCTTCCCGATCGGTGCCTTGCGCGACTTGAGGATCGCGGGGAGTTTCGCGGTCCGGGGGTCGTTCCAGGCCTGCTGGAGACCGATGACGCACGGGGTGGGGGCTTCCCACGTCTCCTGCCCCGCCTCGGCGGCTCGCTTGATACGGAGCCGCCCCGCCGCCGCATCCCAACGGATGTCGACCACGAACCCGAGGTCCGGCACCCCGAGCAGTTCGCCGAGGGCGCCGGCGACCACGCCAGATTCGTCATCCCCCGCCTGCTTCCCGCACAGGACGAGGTCGTGCGGCACGGCCTGGATCGCCCGCGCGAGACCCCGGGCCGCGACGAGCGGTTCGGGGACCGCCGCGGCAGGCGTCTCGACCCACGTCGCTTGGTCGCAGCCGAGGGCGATGGAGGCCCGGAGGACCTCCTCCGTGCGGGGGGGCGGGCCGAGGGCGACGACGTGGACCCGGGAACCCGGGACCGACTCCTTGAGGAGGAGCGCCTGCTCGACCGCCGACTCGTCGTAGCCGGTCAGCACGAACTTCACGCCCTCGCTGTCCATCACGGTTCCATCAGGACTCGCCCGAAGGCGGGTCTCTGCGTCGGGAACCGGCTTTACGCAGACGACGATCTCCATCGGCCCTCCATGCGCCTAGGAGTATCCGCGCAGGAGCTCCCGCGCGATGACGGTCCGCTGGATCTCGTTCGCCCCTTCGTAGATCTGAGTGAGCTTGGCGTCCCGGAGCAGCTTCTCCACGGGGTACTCTTTCATGTAACCATACCCGCCGAACGTCTGGATCGCCTCGTCCGCCACCTGGAACGCCGCGTCCGAAGCGAAGCACTTCGCGATGGACGACTCCAAGGTCCCCCTTCCTCCGCGGTCGATCGTCCACGCGGCGTGCCAGGTGAGGAACCGCGCGGCGTGGACCGCCTGGACCATGTTCGCGAGCTTGATCTGGATCGCCTGATGCTCACCGATCGGTTTGCCGAACGTGACGCGCTTTAAGGAGTAACTCGCCGCGTGGTCGAGCGCGGCCTGGGCGATGCCGGTGGCGAGGGCTCCGATCGGCGTCCGCGTCTGGTCGAGAGTCCGCATCGAGATCGAGAACCCCTCCCCTTCGGCTCCCAGGCGGTCCGCGACCGGCACGCGAACGCCCTCGAACTTGATCGAGCTCGTGGAGGAGGCCCGGTGCCCCATCTTCTCCTCCTCCTTCCCGACCGTGACCCCGGGTGCCGACCGGGAGACGACGAAGGCATTGATGCCCCGGTGGCGGGCATTGGGGTCGCTGGTCGCGAAGACGGTGAACAGCGAGGCGTTCGGCGCGTTCGAGATGAAGCACTTCTCTCCGTCCAGCACGTAGAACTCCCCGTCCCGCTGCGCCCTCGTGCGGATCGCGCCCGCGTCGCTGCCCGTCGACGGCTCGGTGAGCGCGAACGAGGCGAGATGGTACTCCTTGCAGAACGGCGACAGGAATCGCTCCTTCTGCTCCGGGGTTCCGGCGAGGAGGATCGGCTCTAAGGCGAGGCAGTTTGCGATGATCGAGGTGGTCATCCCGCCGCACGCCTGGGCGAGCTCCTCGACGATGAGGCACTGGTCGAGCAGCGGAAGGCCGCTCCCGCCATACTCGGCGGGGACGTTCAGGTTCATCAGTCCGAGGTCGTACGCCTTGCGGTAGATCTCCTCGGGGAAGCGGGCCAGCCGGTCGCATTCCGCGGCGTGGGGGGCCATCTCGGTACGCGCGAACTTTCGCGCCATGTCGCGCAGGCTTTCCTGCTCGGGCGTGAGGGAGAAATCCGGCATAGAACGAGGTCGGCGTGCCACGGGAACGCGATATATCACGGCTTGGGGTCGGAATCCTATGCCCACTGCCGCAGCGGGACGCACCGGCCGCAAGAACCCTCGAGAAATCGAGGTGCACGGTGTGGCCCGGCTCGACCGCGACCGCGGCCGACGGGTGGGCGTGCCCGAGGTCATCCTCGGTGAGGGGAAGAGCGTCCACCACCTCGAGGCGATCGTTCGCGTGCTCGCGGCCCGCGGACTCGGCGCGATCATCTCCCGCATCACCCCGGCCCAGCGGCGGGCACTGGAGGCCGCGGCTCGCTCCGGGCTCCCGCTTCGGCCGCTCGCCCACGGTCGGCTCTACCGCTTGGCGGGACCTCTCGGCGTCTCCTACCATCGCGGGCGGGTGGCGCTGCTGACCGCGGGGACGAGCGATGTCCCGCTCGCCGACGAGTGCGGCGCTCTCCTCACCGAGCTCGGAATCTCGGTCGCCAGCGCCCACGACGTCGGCGTGGCGGGGATCCACCGCTTGATGCGGGCGCTGGAGCGGCTCGAACAGCGGCGTCCGGACCTCTACATCGTGTTCGCGGGCCGAGAAGGAGCGCTTCCCACCGTGGTGGCCGGTCTCGTCCGCGCCCCGGTGATCGGGGTCCCCACGTCGGTAGGTTACGGGCGGGGCGGGCGGGGCGAGGCCGCGCTCGCCGCGATGCTCCAGTCATGCGCGCCGATCGCGGTCGTCAACATCGATGCCGCGGTCCCGGCGGCGCTGTTCGCGGCCCAGCGGTTCGCGGTCCGCCCGGCCCGTCGGCCGGGAACACGTGGGCGGCGTTCCCCCGGTCGACGCCCGTACCGCCCCCCATAGGGCTCGGCGGGCCTTTCGGGCTCTCGTCCGCGGTTTCGGGGCGCACCCGGGGGTTCCGGCGGCGGCCCGGGCGCGGGGGGAAGGGCTTTTGAGAGGTTCGGCGCCTCGGCCGGGCCGTGTCTCCTCGGGCGATGCTGTCCGACCAGGAGGAACGGGAGGAGCGGGACGACCGCGACCGCCTCCGCAGCATCGACAACCGCCTCGACCTCATGTTCCGTCGGCGGCAGGAGCTCGTCACCGTGCTCCGCCAGATCTCCTCGGAGCAGAAGGCGCTCTACGACCGTCGGAGGACACCTCAGGAAGAGGTCGAGCGACTCTACGATGAACATGGCCAGCTGGGGAAGCGGCTCGCCGAGCTCCGTCAGGAGCGGGACCGCGCCCGAGCGAAGGCCGAGGAGGCGGTCATCCGGCGTCGGGAGCTCAAGATCGCGATCGGACCCGGGGAGCGGGCCCGTCCCGACCAGATCCGCCGTGAGATCGCCGAACTCGAGCTCCGGCAGCAGACCCGCGCGCTCCCGTTGGACGAAGAGAACGCGCTGATCGAACATCTGCGCTCGCGAACCCGGGAGCTCAAGAAGGCGGAAGCTCAGGCGACCGTCGCCGCCGAACACGAGCGGCAGCGCAAGGAAGCCGACGCCGCCGTGCTCGCCGCCCGCCATGAGGTCGAGCGGCTCACGAAGGAGCTGGACGACACGAAGGCGCTCCGCGACCAGAAGATGGCCGAGGTCCGCCAGAAGCTCGAGTCCGCGGGCGGCCTCATCGCGGAGCTTCGGACGAAGGGCCGAGAGCGGAGCGAGCTCGTCACCCGGTTGGACGCCCTCTCCCGCGAAGCGGCCGAGCTCGAGAAGGAAGGTCGGGATATCCTCGCCCGGTCGCGGGCTCGCCGAGACGAGGCCCGTCGCACCCTGCGCGCCTACAGCGGGCGCGGCCACGGGTCCACGAGCGAGGAGGTCCTCGCGAACGCCGCCGAGGCGCACCTCGAAGAGCTCCTCAAGCGCGGGAAGGTCACGCTCGGGGGATAGGGCCGGACGCCCCGGCTACGAGCTGATCGTCACGACGGTCATGTAGAACACGAGGGTCGCGCCGGTCGTCTCGGAGTTGTAGTCCTCGACGTACGTCCCGGTCGCGAGGTTGACCGACGAGACGATGAACTGGGTCTTCGAGCCGGCGCTCCCGCAGGTGAAGCCGGTCGTCGAGTGGCCGAGGACGAGCCCCGCGTTCGCGGGCGAGAGGTCGTTCGAGAGGGAGATGGAGGAGGAGCTGACGTTCGTGACGGTCACCGACCAGCCGAAGGGCGCGCTCGTCCAGCCGATGGACGGGAGGTTCTCCACCACAACCTCGGTGGCGTTCTGGGAGAGGACGAGGTCATTCCAGAGGTAGAGCGGGTCAGAGAACACGAGGCCGGTCGAAGCCGTGATCCCCGGGAACTGCGAGGTGAACGCGGAGGGAGTGTAGGAGGCGACCGTCGGGAGCTGGTAGCTGAGCGGCCGCGAGAGGAGACAGCTCTGGTTCACCGGCCAGTAGCCGAGCGGTCCCACGGGGATCGTCACGACCCGCGTCTGGTTCACCGGTAGGCCCAGGAGGCCCTGCCAAAAGCCCGTGATGAGCCCGGAGGAGGGGCCGAGATTGTTGACGGCGAGCGGCGTGTAGGAGGAGGCCCCGCCCCGCAGGGTGAACTCGAGGGACTTCGGATAGGTCGCGTTGTTCGTGGCGACCGAGTAGTAGGAGGTGTCGAAGACCCGTCCCTGCTGGGGACCCGCGCCGAACATCCCGATGTAGTTCACCGTGAGGTTGTCGCCCAGTTGGGCGTTCGGTGGTCCCGAGGCGGCCTTCGGGTGGTTCACGACGTAGAGGACCCCGGCGCCGATGCCCCCACCGATCAGTACTACCACGATGAGGAAGAGAAGGGCGGTCCGGGAGAATCGTCGTTCGTCCATCGCCGACTACCGTCGTGAAAAGTTGGGGGTCAGCTCGTCGCTGGTCTCGTCACCGTTTCGGAGAGACAGGTGTTCCTCATTCCCCCGCGCCTCCGAGCGTGGGCGGTATATATGCCCTCCCGGCGAGGGCCGTCACGACCGCCGGAGCTTGCCGACGATCGGCTCCTCGAGCACCCCTTGCTCTTCGAGCCGGTTCAAAACGGCCTCCGCCCGTTCGGAGCCGAGGCCGCGGGCCCCTCCCCGCTCCAGGACCTCTTTGAGGTCCGCGTAGCCGTCGACCGATACCTCCGACACCTCGTCGACGAGGTCGAGGAAGAGCGACTCTTCGGCCCGTTCCGCGGGGGACGGGGGCGGCGGGGGCGGGCCGGCCGGGGGGGCCCGGGTAATCGTGACTGCCGGGGAGGCCGGAAGAGTGGAGGCGACCGGCCCGCTCGATCCCGCAACCCGGCGGACGGCGGCGGATAGTTCCCGCCGGAACGCCGCCCGGTCGACGTTCGGATACCGCTTCAGCGACGCACGCGCGGCGCGGACCCAGGCGAGCGGAGTCCCTTCCACTGCGAGGGCCTCGTCTGTCGCGGTCGGTCCCTTCTCGACCCGCTCGATGAGGTCGAGCCGGTCGAGCGTCTGCCGCACGACCTCCGAGAGGACCGCCCGCTCCTCCGTCTCCGACAGGGAACGGACTCCCTCCGCGCGAACCGACACGAACCCCACCCCGTCCCGACCGCGGAACAGGTGGACCTTCCCGACCACGAGCGCCGGCCGCGGAGCGCTCGCCGAGCGGAGCTGGGCCATCGCCCGCGGCTGGAACGACCCGGCGGTGACGGCCACCGCGCCGGTGGGGTCGGAAAGCCGGGCCCGCCAGAACGGCTGGTTCTCGTCCCGGCCGATCGGCTCCGCCGGCGAGAGGGAACCGGCCACCAAGACCCGGTTCATCCGCGCGCCGAATGGGCTTAGGAGGAAGCTGGTCGCGCGCTCGCCTTCTCCCCGTTCCTCCTCGAGTGAGCTTTCGAGTTCCCGGGCGGTGACCCGCCAGGCCGGTTCGCGCAGCGCCACCTACGCGCTCCCCCCAAGGCGTCGCGAGAGCTCCTCCGCCGTGGCGTCCAGGTCCAGGTCGACTCGTTCGACCGACTCCGGAACGAGCGTCACCCCGAACTCGTCCTTCGTCCCTGCCCCGCGAACCCTCAGGCGACGGCCGAGCAGCGCCTCGAACAACTCCTCCTCGATGAGGGTGGGGTCGGGTTGCTCGCGAAGCCGGCGCTTGGCCTCCTCCAGGGTGACGCCCCAGAGGGCCTCGGTCTCGCTCCGACCGGCCTGCACAGTGAGCGCGCCGGTCCCGTCATCGAGGACGATCCGGGCGCGGAGGTCCGGCTGCCCTTCGACCTGGCCATGGACCCGGCATAGGCCCCGGGTTACGGAGCGGCGGCAGTTCGGGCACCGGTAGATGAGCCCGCTCGGAGGGAGGAGACCGACCACGAGCCCCTCCACGGTGATCGCCTCGCCGCCTCCCTCGTCCTCCACCTGGGCGATCGAGCGGGGCGGGGCCCGCAAGAGCTCCGCCGGGTCGGGGAGCCCCGCACCGTCGACCCGCACGACGGTCGCCCGCTCATCGAGCGCGAGCTGGGGCCGACCACGGAACGCGCGGACGTACGCCCCGGAGATCCGGACCGCTTCGCCCGCATGGAGGCCAAAGTCACTCCACGCCGAGAAGGCGACCGGTCCGGTCCGGTCGGCGACGAGCCCATCGTGGACCTCCCGCTGTTCCTCCCCGACCGTCACGGTTCGTCGGCCAACCCGCACGACCCGCACCTCGAGGCGAAACCCCTCGTCGCCGGCCTTCAGGTCGCGGACCGTCCGGAACGGCACGTCCTCGGCGTCCACCCGTGGGAGCTCGGCGGGGCTGGCCGCGCCCACCCGGGTCCGCCAATTGAACACCAGCTCGGGCCGACCACGGAACTCGCGCACTTCGGCTCCGACCGCGCGGAGCACCGAGCCGCGCTCGATTCCTTCGCGGGGAGGGTCCCACCAGGTGAACCGGACGGTCGCGGTGCCGTCGCTGAGGAGTCCGGAGACGAGGGGACGCCGGCTGCCGTCCGACTTTCGGGTCACCTCGCGCCGCTCGAACGACACGACGCGGGCCACGGTCTCGACCGGGGTCGTCGCCGGGGTAAGGTCCCGGAGTCGGACCTCGGTGGGAGTCGGAGGAGCTTCGGCGGTGGCCATCGTCCGGGACCTGCGAACGACCCGGGCCGATAAAGCTCTCGTCCGGCGGGGAACGGTGAACGTCGAGAACGACCCGTCCCGAGGGTGCGCACAAGACTTTTCTGGTGGGTTCGCTCACCCGCCCCGGACCTTGTCGCTCCGCTTCATCCATCGGGTCGACCGCCTCCTCGCGGCACGCAAGTCGCTAGTCTGCGTGGGACTGGACCCGGATCCCGCGCTCATGCCGAAGCCGCTCCGTCGCCTTCCCCCCGCGCGGCAGCTCGACCGATTCCTCGAGGGCATCGTCCAGGCCACCTACCCCCACGCCGCGGCGTACAAGATGCAGTTCGGGGCCTACCTCCGCTACGGCGCCGCCGGATTCCGCGCGCTCGAGTCGCTCCCGGCGCGGATCGGGCCGACCCGCCTGCGGATCCTCGACCTCAAGGCGAACGACATCCCGAACACGATGCGCCTCATCCGGGACGGGGCATTCGGCGCCCTCAAGTTCGACGCCCTCACGGTCACCCCCTGGCTGGGATGGGAGACCCTGCAACCGTTCCTTGAGGACGGCTCCCACGGGGCGTTCGTGGTCGCGCACTCCTCGAACCCCGGGGCGATCGACTTCCAGGAGATCCCGACGCCGCGCGGGCCGTTGTGGCTCGCCGTGGTGGGCGAAGTACGGCGGCTCGCGCACGCGCACGGCAATGTGGGCGTGGTCCTCGGGGCCACGTTCTCGGACGCCTTCCGCGCCGCTCGCGCGACCCTCGGCAACTCGATCCCGATCCTGGTTCCCGGCATCGGGGCCCAGGGCGGCTCCCTGGCGACCGCGGTCCGGGAGGGCGTGGACGCCCACGGCCGCGGGTTGATCGTCAACGCCTCCCGGAGCATCCTCTACGCCTCCGCGGAGTCGAACTGGAAGAAGGCCGCGGGGGCTGAGGCGGAACGCCTGAAGGTCCAGATCAACCAGCTGCGCGCAGGCCTTCGTACAGCCGGATGAGCTGCCCCGCGACCGTCGTGAGGCCGTAACGGACCTCGGCCCTTCGCCGGGCTGCCGCCGCCATTGACTGGCGGAGGGTGGGGTCGTCCAGGATCTGCCGGACCTTGGACGCGAGGTCGCTCGCGAGGAGTGGCTCGGCGAGGAGCCCCTCCTTGCCGGGCTCGATCACCTCCCGGACCCCGGGGACGTCCGCGATGACGACCGGGAGCCCCACCGCCATCGCCTCGGCGACGGCGAGGCCGAACCCTTCGAGTCGGTTCTGGGAGGGGAAGACGAACATTTCGGCGAGTCCGAGGTACCGCGGGAGGTCGTCGTCCGAGACCCGCGCGCAGAAACGGACACGGTCGACCACGCGGAACCGCCGCGCGAGCCGCACCAGGCTGGACAGCCGGGGTCCCGCACCGATCACGAGGAGCACGACGTCGTCCGGGAGCTCCCGCAGGCTCTGCAGGATGACGTCGACCCCCTTGTGGGGGACGAGGCGGCCCGTGAAGGCGAGCGCCCGCTTTCCCTCGAGCTTGAGGTCACGTCGCAGCTCCTCCGTGTCGAGCCCCGGTCGGAACCGGCTCAGGTCGACCACCGAGGGAATGATGGCGAGGTCGCGGTCGCGAAGGTTCGCGGACGTGCGCCCGTAGCTTTGGGTGTGGACGATGATGCGACGCACCGCGCCGAGGGTGGGAGGGAGGAAGGTTCGCTGGTAGAGCCAGGCGATAGCGCCGCCGGGCCGCTCGAGGAAGAGGTCGCAGTGGTAGGTGAGGACCATCGGGGTCGAAGTACCTTCGAGCGCCCGGGTCGCGAAGAACGCGGTGAGCGGCGGAGGGTAGTGCAGGTGGACGACGTCCGCGTCCAGGTGGCGGAGCGTGCGGCCCGTGCCGATGTCGAGGGGGGTGTTGAACGCGACTCCCAGGGTCCGCGTGCGAAGCACCCGGTATCCCTCGGTCCGCTCCTCGAGGGGAAGGCTGCGACGGTAGCGGGACGTCACCACCGTGACGTCGTGCCCCTCCCTCGCGAACTCGCGGGCGAGGCTGCGGACGTGAGACTCCACCCCACCCGCATGGGGGTGGAAGTACGGGCTGACCTGAACGATCCGCACGGCCAGGGGGTCAACGGGCCGACGGTCTTACGGCCATCGGAACGGCGAACGGCCCCCGTCCTACTCCTCGGTCGCGTCGCCGCGGGCCGCGGGAGCCATCGGCTCGGCCTCGCGTCCCTGGAGCATCGCTTCGGGCGGGATGGTCGGGATCTCGAGCCCGCGCATTGCCTCACCGAGCCCGCTCGACACGCGCGCGAGCAGATCCGGCTGGTCGAAGTGGAGGGACGCCTCCACGATGGCGCGGGCGACTTTCATCGGGTGCTGGGCCTTGAAGATCCCGCTCCCGACGAAGATTCCGTCCACCCCGAGGATGCGGCAGAGCGCCGCGTCCGCCGGCGTCGCAATGCCTCCCGCCGCGAAGTTGACGACCGGCAGGCGGCCCAGGCTGCGCACCTCGAGCACTAGGGATTCGGGTACGCGCTCCCGCTTCGCCCAGGCCCCGAGGTCCTTCTTCGGCATCTTCTGGACCTCCACGACCCCGGCGTTCATCTGCCGGATGTGACGGACCGCCTCGACCACGTTGCCGGTCCCGGCCTCGCCCTTCGTGCGGATCATCGCGGCCCCCTCGTCGACCCGCCGGAGTGCCTCGCCGAGATTGCGCGCCCCGCAGACGAACGGGATCTTGAATTTCTTCTTGTCGACGTGGCGGAACGGGTCGGCCGGTGTGAGCACCTCCGACTCGTCGATCATGTCGACCGCGAGCGACTCGAGGATGCGAGCTTCGGCGGTGTGCCCGATCCGGCACTTGGCCATTACCGGGATGGAGACCCGCTCCTTGATCTCACGGATCTTCATCGGGTCGGCCATCCGCGCCACCCCGCCCGCCGCTCGGATGTCGGCCGGCACCCGCTCCAGCGCCATGACGGCCACCGCCCCCGCCTCTTCCGCGATGGCGGCCTGCTCCGCGGTCGTCACGTCCATGATGACGCCACCCTGCTGCATCCGGGCGAATCCGCGCTTCAAAAGTTCCGTTCCTGAGCGGAGTTTCTCGATCGGGTCTGGCATGTCGGGGTTCCCGAACGACCAGACGGAAGGCCCGTATAACGAGTGGGGCCAACTGCAAGCTTTAATCCCCTCCTCTCCTTCGTACCACTGCAGGGGGAGCTGGGAACCGGCTGAGAGGACGGAGGGAGACCTTCGTCGACCCCAAGAACCTGCTCGGGACAATGCCCGCGAAGGGAACGCGATGCGGCAAGTAAGCGAACTCTCGACCGGCCCCGTGAGGGGATGACGGTCGGAAGGTCAGGGACCCCACGGCCCCGCCCGCTCCGGCGGCCGGGGCGCGCGGCGCGGATGGTCCTTGCGATCGCCATCGCGCTCGTCGTGGTCGGAGCCGGGTTCGGCCTCTACGAGTTCGTGGTGACCTCCACCTCCGAAACGACGCTCGTCGTCTACACCTACCCCACCCTTCTCAACGGGACCGATTGTAACCCTACCGACTGGTCGACGGTCTTCGGGGCCTTCGAGTCCTCTCACGGGGTCCGAATCGAGCTCGAATGCCCGGCCAACGGCATCCTGAACTCCCTCGTGGCTGAGGCGGCTTCTCCCGTCGCCGACCTCGTGATCGGCCTTGACGAGCTCACCACCCCACTCGCCGAGTCCCACCATCTCCTGGTCCCGTACGCGCCTCCCGCGCTCCGCGACGTGCCCGGTGCCCTCGCGGACGAGCTGTCGCCGGACCGCGCGGCCGTCCCGTACGAGTATGGCTACCTGGCCCTCGATTACACTCCGTCGTTCCTCAACGCCACCGGCGGCGCCGTGGCTCGCGCGACCTTCCCGGAGTTCGCCTCGAACTCCTCCTGGGCCCGTCAACTGGTGACCGAGGACCCGACCACGGACATCACCGGCCAGGAGTTTCTCGCCTGGGAGGTGGAGTACTACACGGTCGTGCTCCACCAGAACTGGACAGCGTTCTGGACGTCGGTGAAGGGGCCGCTTCCGACCCCAGCGCCGGACTGGGGCACAGCGTTCTACGACGACTTCATGGACCACCCGGGGCAGAACCAGGTGGTCGTGAGCTACTCGACCGACCCGGCGTACGCCGCCTACTATGGGACGCCGGGCCTGTTCAACTCCACCGTCTCCTGGTGGAACGGGACCGAGTACGGCTGGCGAACGATCTACGGGATCGGCATCGTGAGCGGCACCCACCACCTCGCTCTGGACCAGGAGTTCGAGAACTGGTTCCTTCAAGGGACGGTCCAGGCTCAGATTCCCACCAACGAGTGGGAGTACCCGGCCAACTCGACGATCCCGCTCCCCCCGTCCTTCGTCTCGTACGCCCTCAACCCGAGCTCGATCGTGGGCCTCAACTCGGCCACGACGCCGTCCGAGCTCGCAGCGGAGCTTCCGAGCTGGATTGACCAATGGTATCAGATCATGTCCTGAGGCTCGGTCGAGGGTGGACGAGGGACCTCCTGTTCCTTCTTCCCGTCATCGCGTTCGTGGCCCTGTTCGCGCTTCTCCCGGCCGGTATCCTCTTCGGCCGGTCGCTCGCTTCGGCCGGAGGTCTCCCCGCCCTCCGCTCAGCCGTGGTCGATCCCTTGAACCTCAAGTCGATCGACAACTCGCTCCTCCAGGGGGGCCTCTCCGCAGCCCTCGCTCTCGCGCTGGGATATCCGGCGGGAGTGTTTGTCGGCCGCTACTCTTGGCGCGGCCGTTCGCTGGTGCGCTCGCTCCTCCTGATCCCGTTCCTCCTGCCGAGCCTCATCGTCGTCTTCGGAGTCCTCGACCTCTTCGGCCCCGCCGGGCTCGTGTCGTCCGTCCTGCCTCCGCTCGCGGTGTTCGGTAGCGGCCTTCCGGGAATCGTCGGCGCGAACCTCCTGTTCAACGTGCCGATAGTGATTCTGTTCACCGCCTCCGGGTGCGAGGCGGCGTCGCCGGAGCTGGAAGAGACCGTCCTGACGCTCGGTGGGAGCCCCGCCCGTGCCTACATCGACACGTGGGGGGTCCCGACCTGGGTCGGCGCGGCCGTCGGCGGACTCCTCACCTTCCTCTTCTCCGCCCTCTCCTTCGCGCCGCCGATCCTCCTCTGCGGCCCGCGTTGTTACACGGTGGAGGCTCGCATCTACACCCTCGCCATCGCGACCTTCTACTCCCCGGACCAGGCGGGCCTCCTCGGACTCGCCATGGTCGCGGTCTTCCTCCTGCCGACCGTCGCCTACCTGTTCCTGCTCGGCCGCCTCCGGGCGCAACCGGGCCGGCGACCGGCGCCGGTCCGACCGGTCCCCTGGCGCACGGTGGTCGGACTCTCGCTGGCCGCCGTGACCGCGGCCGTGTTGCTCGCGGAAGCGTCCCTCTTGGGCGCCGTCCTCTACCGCTCGCTGCTCCCCGTGGGGGGCGGCGGAGTGGGATCCTCGTTCCAACACCTGTTCAGCCCCCGCACCGCAACCAGCCTCGGCATCTCGATCCCCGGGGCCGTGCTCAACACCGTCCTCTTCGCGACCGCAGCGAGCGCGATCACGCTCCTCCTCGGGATCGCCTCCGGCTACGCGGTCGCCCGGAGGCCGCGGAGAACGCGCCTGATCGCCCTCGTCCTCTTCGTCCCGCTCCTCATCTCGCCGGTAGTCCTCGCGGTCGCGCTCGCGGACTTTTGGCAGCCGGTCCTCGGAGGTCCTTCGACCATCTGGTTCCTGGTCATCGCGAGCCAGACCGTGCTCGCGCTCCCGTTCGCGCTCCAGTCGATCGAGATCCCGCTCGCCGGGCTGGACACCATCCCGTCGGAGGCCGCACGGAGCCTGGGAGCGAACGGCTGGGTCGCCTTCCTCGACACCGACCTCCCACGGGTACGCCAGGGGCTCGCAACGGCCGGTCTCTTCGCCTTCGCCCTCGGACTGGGCGAGTTTACCGCCACCAACTTCCTCGTCCAGGACGGACCCCAGTTCGTCACGTTGCCGGTCGCCCTCTACAACCTGCCCCGTGCGCGCCTGGCGGACGCTGCCCCCGCCGCCGCCGGCCTCCTCCTCCTGCTCAGCCTCGCGGTCTTCCTGGCGCTCTCCTTGGGAGGTCGACGTGTCGAGCTCTGAGCCGATCCTCTCGGTAGAGGGTCTCTGCGCCGCTTGGGACGGTGAGCCGGTCCTGCGCGGCGTCTCCTTCGCGCTCTATCCTCGAGAGCTCGTCTCACTCCTGGGACCGAACGGCTGTGGAAAGACGACCCTGCTCCGATGCATCGCGGGGTTCGAGCGTCCGACCTCCGGCACGGTCCGGCTCGGGGGAGAGCTGCTCGGGAATCGCCCTCCGCACCGCCGCGGGATCGGGCTCATGTCCCAGGAACCGGCGCTCTTTCCCCGCCGCACCGTCCTCGAGAATATCGCCTATGGACCGCTCCTGAAAGGCGCCACGGACGCCGAGGCCCGGGCGGCCGCCGTCCGCCCGATCGAACTCCTTCGCCTCGAAGGATTCGAGGATCGTTGGCCCCACCAGCTCTCGGGCGGAGAGCGTCAGCGGGTGGCGCTCGCCCGGACGCTGACGGCACGGCCCCGGGTCGTCCTCTTGGACGAACCGTTCGCTAACATCGACGTCGAGCTCCGCGCCGAGTTGAGGGCGGACTTCCGTCGCGTCCTGCGGGAGATGGGCACGGCGGCGATTCACGTCACGCACGACCGGGAAGAGGGGCTCTTCCTGGGCGACCGGGTGGGCCTTCTCCTGGAAGGCGTCCTCGAGGTGGTCGACCGACCGGAGGCGGTGTTCGCGCACCCTACGTCGGAACGGTCGGCCCGTCTCCTCGGCTACGGGGTGGTCGACATCGGTGGGGGACCCATCGCGGTCTACCCGACCGAGCTCTTGCTCGGCCCGCCGGGCTCCGGGCACGCGGACGCGACCGTGCTCGCCCGCGGCACCACGGGCCGGGACGCCCTGGTCGTGGTCGCGCTGGACGGGGGAGACCATCTCGAGTGGCGCGGTCCCGCCGTCCGGGGGGAGCTCGTTCCGGGGGTTCGGGTCGGCGTCGGCTGGCAGCGAGCGGTCCCGCTGCCGCCGCCTCGTTCATCCAAAGAACCCAAGAACCACACCTGACTCGGGAGGGCATGGACTCCCGAGACCCACTCCACGCGGTCGACTCCCTGACGATCGGCGCGACCACCTTCTCGATCGTGCGACCGGAGCGGATCCAAGGCGTGGACCCCGCCCGGCTCGCCCGCCGGCCCCGCACCGTCCGCGTCCTCCTCGAGAACATCGTCCGCCACTTCGACCCCTCGCGCTCTTCGGTCGAGGCGGTCCGCGCGCTCGCGAACGGAGACCCGCTGCCCGCCGAGACGGAGTTCGCCTACTACCCCGAGCGGATCCTCCTGCAGGACTTTACTGGCGTTCCGGTGGTGGTCGACCTCGCGACCCTGAGGAGCGCGGCGAAGGCGCGCGGTGTCGCGCCGGAGCGAATCAACCCGATCGTGCCGGTCGACCTCATCGTCGACCATTCCGTCCAGGTCGACAGCTTCGGCTCCCCCCGGTCCCTCGGGGTCAACCTCGACCGGGAGTACGAACGGAACCACGAACGGTACCGTTTCCTTCGGTGGGCGAAGGGGGCGTACCGGAACTTCCGCATCGTGCCCCCAGGGAACGGCATCTGCCATCAGGTGAACTTGGAACACCTCGCGACGGTCGTGAGCGAGCGGCTCGACGGCTCGTCCCGGATCGCGTTCCCGGACACGCTCATCGGCACCGACTCCCACACGACCATGGTGAACGGTGTCTCGGTGCTCGGCTGGGGCGTCGGCGGCATCGAGGCCGAGGCGGTCCTTCTCGGAGAACCCTACTTTCTCTCGTCGCCCGACGTGGTCGGGGTCGAGCTCACCGGGACGCTGCCCGAAGGCGCCACGGCGACCGACCTCGTGCTCACGGTCACCCGGAAGCTGCGGGAGAAGGGAGTCGTCGACCGGTTCGTCGAGTTCTTCGGTCCCGGCGTCGCGCACCTCACCGTCCCCGACCGGGCGACGCTCTCGAACATGTGCCCGGAGTATGGCGCGACCGCGGCCCTGTTCCCGGTCGATGAGAAGACGATCGCTTACCTTCGGGGTACTGGCCGGGACCCCCATCTGGTGGCCCGTGTGGAGGCGTATGCGAAGGCGACCGGGACGTGGGGGTCGCCCGCTCCCGGGTCGGTCGACTATGCGGACGTCCTCCGGGTCGACCTCGGCTCGGTCGTCCCCTGCCTCTCGGGGCCGCGCAACCCCGAGGAGATGGTTCCCCTCGCCGAGGTGGCCCGGTCGTTCGCGAAGGCGCGGGATGGCTACCGTGCCGGGCGCCCTCGACCTGTCACGACGGCGGCGAGGTCCCCGGCCGGACCGGTACAGGACGGCTCGGTCGTCATCGCCGCGATCACGAGTTGTACCAACACCTCCAACCCTTCGGTGATGGTCGGGGCGGGCCTGATCGCCAAGCGGGCGAGGGAGCTCGGACTCACCGTCCCCCCTTGGGTCAAGACCTCGCTCGCCCCTGGCTCGAAGGTCGTGACCGGCTACCTCGAGCGGTCGGGCCTCCTACCGCACCTCGAAGCCCTCGGCTTCGGGGTGGTCGGCTACGGGTGCACGACCTGCATCGGGAACTCGGGTCCGCTCCCCCCGGAGGTCGACCGGGCGGTCCGAGAGGAGGACCTCTACGTGGCCGCTGTCCTGAGCGGCAACCGCAACTTCGAGGCCCGGGTGCACAACCGTGTCCGCGCGAACTACCTCGCCTCTCCGATGCTGGTGGTCGCCTACGCGCTCGCCGGGCGGATCGACCTCGACTTGACCCGCGACCCGCTCGGGCAGACGGCCGAAGGGTCGCCGGTCTACCTCAAGGAGCTCTGGCCGAAGCCCGCCGACGTCGCTGCGATCGTCGGCCAGAGCCTCGACGCCGACCTCTTCCGCGAGAAGTACCGGGCGATCGAGACCGGCGACTCGAGGTGGGAATCGCTCCGCGAACCGTCCGGTCTCGACTACCCATGGGCCTCCGATTCGACCTACCTCGCCGAGGCCCCCTACCTGGAACTCCCGCCCCCGTGGCTCCCGCGTGGGGGGCTCCTCATCGAGGGCGCGCGCGCCCTCGTGGTGCTGGGCGACAAGGTATCGACCGACCACATCTCGCCGGCGGGCGAGATCCCCGAGGATTCCCCCGCAGGTCGCTACCTCTCCGCTCATGGGGTGCCGTCGGCGGAGTTCAACACCTACGGCTCCCGACGAGGGCACCACGAGGTGCTGGTCCGCGGGACGTTCGCGAACGTGCGCCTGAAGAACGCGCTCGCCGCCCCGCGGGAAGGCGGCCTCACCCTCCACCTCCCCTCGGGCGAGCTCACGACCATCTTCGACGCTTCCGAGCGGTACCGCCGCGAGGGGGTCCCGCTCCTCGTCTTCGCCGGGAAGAGCTACGGTCAGGGGAGCTCACGCGACTGGGCCGCGAAGGGACCTCGCCTGCTCGGCGTCGGCGCGGTCGTTGCGGAGAGCTACGAGCGGATCCACCGCTCGAACCTCGTGGAGATGGGGTTGCTTCCGCTCCAATTCGCCCCCGGCGAGTCGCTCGCATCCCTCGGCCTCACTGGGCGCGAGCGGTTCACCCTCCGGATCCCGGGGCCCGGGGAACTCGCGCCGAACGCGCCCGTGGAGGTGACGGCGGTCGGCGATGGGCGGAAGGAGGTTCGGTTCACGGTCCGGACCCGGCTCAACTCGTCGGTCGAAGTGGAGTACTACCGGGCCGGTGGCGTCCTCCCCTACGTGATGGCGCACCGGTTCGCGAAGTAGGGGCCGATCCCGCTAGGATTGCGGAGCGGGGAGCTCGGTCGACGCCCAGTGGGCGAGCTTGCGCACCTCGTGGAAGGTTCGGGTGCGGGTTCCGAGCCGCTGCCGTATCTCGGCGACCGCGGGCAGGAGGATCTCGGGCGGAACGTCACGGAAGTGCCGGGTCGCCCGCCGTTCGACCATGTCGAGCGGCTTCGCCATCGGCTCGGTGACCCACCGGTCGGAGAGGGTCCACACTTCGGAGGGCGGGAACAGCTCGAGCAGCGCCGCCTCACGGTCCCCCGGGCGACCGGGGGCGGGTGTCGAGTACCCCCGCGAACGCAGCTCCTCCGCGAGCAGGCGGCGCGGGTCCTCTTCGTCCGGTACGTCCTCGAAGGTGGGGCGACCCGGGGCCAACATCGCAAACACGCCTCGGCGGCTCACGCGACCCGCCTCGAGGAGAGCGTTCCGGGGGTTGTCCAGTATGTGGAGCACATGCACGAAAAGCGCGCCGTCGAACTCACCCGCGGGGAAAGGGAGCCGGTACGCGCTCGCCTGGACGACCCGGTGGAGGCCCTTCGCCCAGGCTCTCCTCAACATCGGGCGGGAGATGTCCACCCCCGTCAGAAGGAGGTGCCGCTCGGAGAGGGGCACGGAGATCCGGCCGGTGCCGACCCCGACTTCCACGAGCGTGCCGACCGAGAGGTCGTGGAGGCGCTCGGCGACCCGATCGACCACGGCCGGGTCCGGTGGGGAGCGAGTGGCGTCGTAGACCTCGGAGATGTCGTCGAAGGCGTTCGGAGCTTCGCTCGTCGGTAAAGTCCCCCCTTCCGGAGTGTCGCCGAAGGGGGCCTCGCCTTTGGCGGTTTCGCTCGCGGCCGACCCGGCCCTACGCCGTCCGCTCGTTCGGTCGGGCGAGCGGGCTCGCGACCGAGAACTTCGTGAGGTCGACCAGACCGATGAACAGCATCAGGATGCCCACGAACTCGGCGTAGTAGAGGATCACCGGGAACGAAGCGATGTAGAATGCACCCCCAGCCCCGAGGACGCAGGCGCCGGACACCATCAGGAGGCCCCGCCAGCGGAACGACCGGCGCAGAGAGAGGACGGCCGCAGTGAGCAGGACGATGGTCGCCGGCACCGTCACCAGGGAGGAGAGCACGAGGAGAAGGAGCGGAGGGTTGCCGGTGACGATTCCGCTCGTGACCATCGAGGTCGACATCGGGGTGGTGAAGCTGAACGCCGCCACGAGCGCGCACGCGGCGACCGTGTAGGCGGTGTAGGACCGAGCGAACCCATCGCGCCGGAATGCCCGCGCCGAACCGACCGAGAGGACCCCGACGATCGCCGCCGAGAAGAAGACGTAGAACTGGAGGAGAAGGCTCGACACGATCCCGACGTACGCGACCAGCTCCACCGCCATCGCCGCGGCCCCGAAGCCGAGGCCGACCCCCCACGCGATCTGGGCGGTGGCGCGGGTCCGTATGAATCGAACAACTCCCCTCGCCGACAGGAAGGCGAGCGCGACCGCGAGAAACCCCAGGGAGGTCGCGATTCCCACGGACTCGCCGTCCATCGCGTCGGGAGCCTCTGGCGGCCGCGTGGCTCCGCAAGGTCATCCCCTTTTCGTAAGTACCTGTTCACCCGGTCCGACCTTCCGGTTCTCCGCGCTCTTCTGACAGGGGGAGGACCGGCGGGCCCCCTACCCCTAAACGGCCGGATGCCAGCGCGGGCCGCGCGGACCGGTCCGTCCGGGATGTCGATGCGGAGGGGGCGTCGGTCCCTTCAGTGGATGACCGAAACGGTCGCCGAACCGCTGTTGCTCAGGAACGCGGTGAGGGTCAAGGGGTCGAAGGCCCCACCACCCACGGGCCCCAACCCGAGCACGAGGGTCGTCACCGCGTTGGTGCTCGAGATCGCGTAGATATCGGACTTCACCGGAGTACCGGTCTCGTTCGAGTTCCCGACCACCAGGATGTCGCCGTTGCCCGAGTCGTAGACGGCCACGGACGGGAACTGCTTGGTCGTGAGCGTCTTTACGAGCTTGTTCGTGGACGCGTTCACGACGAACGTCTCGTTCGACCCGTAACAGGGGATGTAGAGGTCCCCGTCTTTCGGAGAGTAGCCGAGTTCGGCCGGTTGCTTGCCGACCTTGATCGTGGTCGCGACCTTGTTGGTCGTGTTGATGACCGAGACAGTCGAGTTCGAGTACTTCTTGGTCGTCGCGTTCTCGATTCCGTAGTTCGAGACGTAGACCGCGTGGTTCACCGGGTCGAGCGATGCGAAGAGCGGTTCGGGCCCGACCTTGAGGGTGGCGACGATCTTGTTGGCGGGGGAGAGCACCGTGACGTTCCCGGTCGGACTCGTCTTGGTCCCGACCCCCGAATCGAGCACGTACAGGTCCTTCGTGGTCGGGCTGTAGATGCTCTCTCCGGGCCCGGTCACCTTCGAGAGCAGGAGGGTCGTGACAGCATTGGTGGTGCTGTTGACGACCGAGAGGCTGTCGGCTTCGAGGTTGGAGACCACGAGATCGGTCGAGGCGTTGTCGTAGGCCGCCCAGTCGGCACCCAACCCGACGTGGATGACCGTGATGTTCTGGGTCGTCTTGTTGATCTTGGTCAGGTTGTACTCGAGCGTCGCGGGAGGAACCACGGCGAACGACAGCGCGTAGATGTCCCCGTTCTTGGGGTCGTAGACGGTGCTCGAGATCACCCCGTGAATGCTGACGGTCTTCGTCACCTTGTTGGCGGTGGAGATGACGGAGTAGCTCGACGAGCCGTCGTTGAAGACGTAGAGGTCCTTGTTCGAGGGGTCGTAGGCGAGTCCCACCGGCTCCTTCCCGACCGTGATGTTCGAGACGACCTTGTCGGTGGACGCGTTGATGACGCTCACCGTGTTCGACCCGTAGTTCGCCACGTAGATTTCGTGGGTCGCGGGGCTGTAGGTGACGCCGTCCGGATGCTTTCCCACCGTGATGTTCTTGGTCACGGAGATCGCGGTAACGAGTGTCCCGGTAGAGGCGGCGGGAGTCCCGGAAGGGCGCGATGGGAAGGCCCCGGCCCAGGCGACGGCAAAGAGGAGGAGGACTAACATCGTCACAACGGCGATCGCTCCCACTCGTCCCATCCGCCTCATGGTGCTTTCCGGTCCCTCGCGGGTGGCGGACATGAGGAGGGTCTACGGAAAAACCCTCCGGTCGAACATTTCGTACCCGGCGAATTCCCTCGTAGCCGCAACGGTCCGGATCGGCCATCGGCCGCTTCCCGGTGGGTGCCACAAGAACTAAGACACGAATCACGCAACATGACGATGAGGAGTCGTCTCTCCCTGGCCACATCCGTAGCGCCGCGAGGCGAGCGGCGGGAGCGAGCTTCCGCCGCCCGGGAGCGGAGGGCGCGACGGGGAGGGGCAGAGGTCCACCGAAGATGCGTCCGCCTCGGCGAGTCGTCCGAACGAGGTCCCTCGTGCTCTCGTTCGGCCCGGTGCTCATCGCGGTGATGGTGTTGGCCGGCGCGGGCACCCCGCCGGTTCGCGGGAGCAATCCACTCTTCCCTCTAGATCCACCCCAGTCCGTGCACTTCGGCGGTGTACCGGCCTCGCACACTTCGCCGGACGCGGCCGCCCCGGCCCCGAGCGGCACGACCTACTACGTGGATTTTGTCGGGGGGCTCGACTCCAACACGGGAACCAGCCCCTCCGCTCCCTGGAAGCACGCCCCCGGGGACCCGGACTCGACAGCGGTCCCGGCGAATGCCACCCTCCAACACGGGGACACGGTCGTGTTCAAGGGTGGGGTCGTCTACGAAGGGACGGTCGTTCTCGAGTGGAGCGGAAGCCCCGGGAATCCGCTCGTCTACGACGGGAACTCCGCGGGCACCTTCGGATCGGGCCGTGCGATCATCGACGGGATGGGCCGCGCGCTCGGCCCACTCGCGCGTCAATACGGTTTCCTCGGCGGCGAGCGCTGGAACGGCGTGGAGGATGTCGGAGTCTCCTTCGTCACCATCGACCACTTCGAGATCCGGGACCTGCGCTACATCTGGAACGACACGGGCGGGGGCTGGAACAACGGCCCCCAGGGGATCGCGATCGGCGGGGCCGGGTCGAACGTGACGGTCGAGGATTGCTGGATCCACGACATCCAGCCGATCGCCCTCGCCGTCAACAGCAACAGCGAGGTGATGGGGAACCTCAATGCCTGGACGTCGGTGCGCGTGACGAACCTCACGTTCACGGATGCCAACGTCAGCCTCGCCCAGTATTCCGGGACCCCGGGCTTCCTGGCCCACTACAAGATCTACGTGGGCTGGGGAAGCGACGACTACACCATCGCTTCCGCCTACCTCGGGCCCTACTGGCCCCTCAACAACACGCTGCGGGTTTACCAGGACCTCAACCTCACAATGCCGGGATGGAACACGGCATACAGCAACCCCGTGGGCCAGGCGACCGCCTACGGATACTCGATCTTCAACATGACCACCGGCCCGATGTACGGAAAGCAGAGCGCCGACATCTCCATCTCCACCCACCCGCACACCGCTCTCCTCAACAACACCCTCGCCGACGCCGGGACAGGCATCGGTATCAGCCAGGACAACGGCTCGTTCCTCGAGGGGAACGACATCTCGAACGTCTCGTGGGGGATCGCGGGCGGGAGCGGCGAGGTCCCGGCCGCGGCGCTCGTCAACCTCACGATCGCGTTCAACCACATCCACGACTTCTATCCGTACGTTCGCAACGGCTACTGGTCCGGCTGGCACGGCGACGGGATCTACCTCTTCGCCGGGTCGAACAGCTACGCCCCCATCGAGAACTACCTCATCCTGGGGAACCAGTTCACCGGATACATCCCCGAGGCGACCGCGCTCGTCTACTGCGAGGACGCCGACTACGAGAACGTCACGATCTACGACAACGTCTTCGCGGCCTCGGGCTCCTACAAAATCCGCATCTCCGCGGACCCCGGATCGATCCTGAACGACGTGCGCGTCTTCAACAACGACTTCGTCGAGGCTCCCCTCGACCAGAGCCCGGCAATCCTCTTCCAGGGAGGGGTCACCAACGTGAGCCTCCGGAACAACGTCGTCTGGATACCGTCCGGCTGGGGGGCGGTCTTCTCCTTCGACCCTGCGGGACTCGACCCCCTGGGGAGCGATTACAACCTACTCGGGAGCGACTACGCGTACGCCGGTGACATCGGCTACAACGGCTCGGAGCCGACGCTCGCCCAGTGGGTCCACTCGAACTACTCGTTTCCCCACGACCAGCACAGTCTAGTGGACGTCAATCCGAAGTTCGAAAACTACCCGGCCTTCGAGGCGTATGTGAGCGGGGGCACGTCGAGCAACGCGACGCTCCAGGTGGAGGACCCTCCGGTCAACCCGTACGTCAACTCGACCTTCCGGGTGAGTGACCACATCGAGTACGACCTGGACGGGGTGGTGCGGACGGTGACCGCGGTGGGGAGCGGGAGCCCGCAACCCTGGGTCCGTTTCTCACCCGCGCTCGCGTCACCCCCCACGGCCGGGGACTTCCTCATCGACTGGGGAAACGACACCAACTTCACGTTCAACGTTCATCCGCAGGCTGGCTCCCCCCTCGTCGGGGCTGGCGTCAATCTGGCGGAACAGGTACCGGCGATTGATGCGGATGGCCACGCTCGAGTCCACACCGGCCCGTGGGACATCGGAGCCTACGTCTACTCCTCGACCCCGCCGGTCTCCCTCTCGGCGGTCGAGGTCAACCCTTCATCGGCCACGGTCGCGCCCGAGGGAAGCCGCTCCTTCGAAGCGATCCCAGTCTGCACGAGCACCTGTCCGGCGGGAGTGAGCTACCGTTGGTCCCTCTCCTCCGACCTCGGCACGCTCAACGCCACCACGGGGGGCAACGTGACCTTCACGGCGCTCGCGGCCTCAGGGTCTCTCGCCCTCTACGTGAACGCGACCCTGAACGGAATCACCCGCGCCGGAGCTCCCGTGAACGTGTCGATCACCTCTCCGGGGACTGGAGGCGCGTCGAGTGGATGGAGTGGAACTTCGGTCGCGCTCCTCATCGTGTTGGCCGGCGTCGCGGCTGCGACAGCGACCTTGGTCTTTTTCCGGCGTCGGCGACAACGTCGGACGCGGCCGCCGCGCGAGTAACTTTACGTCCGCTCGAGGGCGACGGGCGCGCCGGAGCTGGGATCGGGCGTGCCCGGCGTCTCGAAACCTACGGGTACAGCGGGCCCCCGTCGAAAGAAATCTCCTTTTCGGCTGCCCGGGACCGAAGCACCGCTCCCCACACGAGGAGTGCGATGCCGCTGACCAAACCGATCACCAGGACCAAGAGAGGGAACTGACTTCCGACCCAAGGGAGCCCCGTGTACGACGGCTGGGGGCTCGACCCGTGGGTCAGGTTCATCACGCTTAAGCCCGGCTGGTATGGCGCGCTGGGGGATTCTTGGAACATCCCGGACATGATCATCACATCCTGAAGCGGGTCGTAACTGAGCGAGGTCTCCGGGGAGAACGTTTCGTTGGCCCAGTATGCCCAGGACCCGATGATACGCCCGTCGCTGAGGTTGTAGCCATCGACCCCCACGGGATTCAAGACGTAGAGGTCGCCGTGAGATCCGTCGGGCAGGAAGAGGTTCGGTTTGGATTGGCCCACTGCCGTGGAGGAGACCACCCCGCCCGTCCCGGGGTCAATGCCCAGGATTTGGAGGGGGACCGTGCAGGGGCAGGAAAACGGACCGACCAAAAGGTACGCTCGCCCGGTCGCCGCGTCCAAAGTCCCCCACCACACCGGATACCCTAAGTCAGGGCCAGCCGACCAGGTCGAGGTGGAGGGGTCAAACTCTCTCAGGGCAGAGACTCCGTTGAGGGCGAGCTCTACACGAGCGCCGGAGTCTACCGTCCAGATGAGTGGCAACCCACTCTCGGACGGGATGGTAACGTTCTGAACCACACTGAAGGAGGGGAGGCGCAGAGTCAGCAGGCGATCGAGTGCGCCCAGACCGGGGGAAAGGGCCACGAATAGCTCGGCTCGGGGGGCATCGTACGCGAACGAGAAGTTCTCCGGCCACGCGAACGGCATGGGAACCGTCGCGGCCACCGAGCCGACGGTCCAGTTGAAGGCCACCAGGGAATCCGTCCAGCCGGTTCGATTGTCGTAGCGTTGGCCCAGGAGAAAGACGTAGGGTCCCGGGCCCGCGAACGTCGGCTGGAGCGCGAGGTACGGAACCGAGGTCTCGGCCAGTCGGTCGAGGCCGGTTCCCGACAGGACCGCGATCCCGGTTTCGTTTTGGCTCGAAGTAAAGGAATCGACGAAGACGTTCCCGCTCGGAACGTACACCGCCGCGGTCGAGGTGGCGCGAGTGGGCGGCAGCGGGCAGGCCGGACCGGGTCCCAGTGTCGGGCACAGGCTCTCGGCCCGAATCTCCCGGAGCGTCGCGGTCTGCAGCGGCGGCTTGGGGTCGATGCGGATTTCGGACCCTGCGACCCACAGCGCCAGTCCGAGCACCAAGCCCGCGACAAGAACCACGGCTCCGACCCGGAAGAAACGACGGTACACGGCCGAGCCTCTCCGCATACGGCCTCGGGAACCTGAAGGTGAGCGAGGCCATGAAGGTGGTGCTTTGCGGATTCACCCACCCGCAAAATGTGCGGAGGGAGGGACGCTTGTGCTGGCGGGCGCCGCATTATTGGCGCGCCCGCGAGTTGACCCAACGCCCTCGCCCGGTCCACGGCCAATCGGCCGAGGTCGCCTCGGATTACGGTTAACCGCCGTGCTGGGATTTGACCAGCTACCTGTTCGAAACCTGGCTCTGGAGTGCTTGAGGAACCCGTTCGTCGTCAATCCGACCGAGGCTCGGTCTCTCGAGCGGTACGACCGCAATCAGCGAAGAGGGCACTTCTTCTGCCATCTCTGAGAGTGCATTGAAGGTCCTTGCTTCCGCCTCGAACGGAGGTTTTCAGGTCGGGTCATTTGGGTCCCGCGGTGGGAGTGTCGAAGGGCTCGAGACCGGGGTACGAGGCTTCCGACGAAGGAGCGTCACAGCGGCTACAGCGGCCACGACGGCGGCGATGCTCCCCACGACGACGTACCCTTCGATTCCGGGCAGCCCCAGGAACCCCGTGGACGAGGCCGGGGCTGTCGTGGAGTTGGAAGAGATCGTGATTGTTGCTGCGGCTGTCTCAGATTCGCCGTTGAGAGTGGCCGTCACGGTCAGGGAGCTTGCACCGGACCCCTGGCCCGCAGTGAACGTCACGGAGTTCCCGGTGGACGTATTGAGCGTCCCCAGGCTGTTGTTGAGCGACCAAGAATAGGTTGCAATGACCGGTGGACAGGTGGCGGGGGCGCAGGTTGAGGCCGCAGAAAAACTGACAGTCCTACCCGTCAACACGGAGACCGACGTGAGATTCACAGCTACCGATTCAAGAGCAGTCGTTGCGATTACGCTGACATCATCGGAACCCCAGTTTGGAACGTAGAGGTCTCCGTTCGCGGGATCGAGAACCGGCTGAACCGGGGAAGAGCCCACGGGGATCGTGACCACGACCTGGTCGGTCGCGGTTGAGATCACGCTTACGGAGCCGGAACCGGTATCGTCCGCCACGTACACGTCTCCGTTCTCGCTATCGAAGACCGGGTTGATTGGATTCTCACCGACCGGCACGATTGCCACCAATTCGTTCGTTGAGCCGGAGATGACGCCGACGGTCGCGTTCCCGTCGTTCGGAACATAGACATTTCCGTTCACGGGATCCGCGATGGGCTCCTCCGGCCCCGAGGCCGGAACGGTCGCCACTACCGTGTCGGTTGCGCCTGAGACGATGCTGACGCTGTTCGAGAGGTAGTAGTTCGGAACGTACAGGTTGCCGTTCACGGGGTCGTACGCGGGGGTCTCGGGATCCGTTCCGACCGAAATGGTCGTGACGAGAGAGTTCGTTGCACCGGAGATCACGCTCACGTTAGCCGACTTCAAGTTCGGGACGTAGAGCTCTCCATTCGCAGGGTCGTACGTGATTTGGTACCCAGGAAGCTCGCCAACCGGCACCGACGCGATCACGCTGTTGGTGATGCCGGAGATGACGCTCACGTTGTTCGAGTTCCCGTTGGGCACGTAGAGGTCGCCGTTGGCGGTGTCGTAGACCGCGTTTCGAGGGCCGAATCCTACGGTAATGTTTGTGATGACCGAGTTCGTCGAGCCCGAAATCACATTCACCGTGTCCGAGTTCGCAAGGTTGTTGGAGACGTAGAGGTCACCATTCGCGGGGTCGTAGGTGGGAGTCAACGGTGAGGAGCCCACCGGGATGGTCGCGATGACACGATTGCTAGCCGCCTGAATCACGGTCACGCTGGCCGAGCTGTAGTCGGGAACATAGACGTCCCCATTGGCCGGGTCGTAGGCGGGACCGTTCCCGCCACCCGGGTTCGTGCCCACGGGGATCGTAGCCACGACACAATCGACGCAGCTAGAATCAACAAGTGCTTGCGACCAGAGTGCGGCTGGGCCCGGCGCAGGTACCCCGGAGGGGAAGGCCGGAACCGAGACGCTGTCCAACCGCTGGGGGGATCGCATCAATCCACTGACGTGCGCCGCGAGATGCGACCCCAGGCCGACATCCATTCCCGATGGGGCCAAGGCGACGGCCACTACTACGGCACAGGTCAGCCAAGAGGGGATCCCCTGCGAGCGTATCGGCAGACGACTGCGGGGCCTCGGAGCTGGGGTGCTTTCCTGCTGCTTTACGACGAGGTCGCGTGCCATGAGCGCGGAATCGAGACGTGTTTTTTCTACCTCGCGAGCGCGGAGTGGCTGAAATCGGAAGTTTTCGACTCGCGTCTTCCAAAGCCGATTACGGGACCATTACATCGTGAGTCAGTCCGTCCCGGGTGTCTCGCAAGGTCCGATGAGGCGAGAATCGGTGCAATCGACCCCGGTGGCGGCCTTCGCTTCGATCCGACCGAGCGTCCTCACGGGTCGCCCCGAATTGTCGAACCCTCGCCACTGGGACCGACTTCGCGGAGTCAAGAATGGTCGGATCTCGGAGGATGCGAACTCTACTCGCTGCAGCAGAAACTCAAGGGACCCGTCGCGAGCGGGCCCTAAGGATCGACTTCTAGCTTCCTCAGTCTCCGCGCAGCGCCGTCCCTACCACCGGCCCGCGATTTCAAAGAGTCGAGCCGCGCCTGGATGAGCTCGTCCGTCCATTCAGGGTACCGGCTGAATCGCTGGGCAGAATAGAGCCGGGTGCCGGCTACATCCGGGATTCCGCGAATCTTGAGGCAAGCATCCTGGAGGGCTCCGTAGTTCGAGCCCATGAAAAGAAAGTGCACGAGGCGGGCAGGTTGACCGGGAGCCAGGGATCCGGGGCCCAAGGTCCGGATCGCCTCGGGAAAGCGCCGAAGTACTTGGTCGACCACCGTCTCGGAACGGGAGGGTTCGGAAACATTGACAAAGAGGACCATGATGGTCCCAGGAAAGCGATTCACCCCAAGTTCTGGGAAGAACGATACGGCGTTGTTCTCGATTAGCGAGTCTAGGTGGAGCTTGGCGGTCTTGGTCGAGATGTTCAGTTCCTCAGCGATGGTCCTTGCGCGGGCCCACGGAGATCGTCGGAGCACCTGCACGATCCTCCAATCCAGCGCGCACATGGAGTGCCGGTACGGCGGATAGTACCGAGGCAGGGCTTCGACATCGACCACTCCATCGAGTTGAGATAGCAACCTTGCCCGGCGTTCGAGACCTGCTACGGTCCCTGCCGCGAACTGCACGTAGAGCTCGGCCGGCATTTCGGACGCCATGATGACGCCGTCTATCAAACCGAGAGTCTCGAGGGCATGCCGCACGAGTAGCACGTCCGCGAACCTCAGCATCAACCCCCCGGGTATGAGGCCAAGGCTCTGAGGATGCGGCGTGACGTACGGGGGGAGCAGGAATCCGGTTTCCCGAAGTTTGCGAAGCCGGCGACGTACCGTCGATGGACTCACTCCCACGGATCGGGCGACGTCCTCGCTCGAACTTCTTGGGTCGAGCCCAGACCAGCTCAACATATGGTCTCGGAGGAGGGCACGAAGGATGGCGAAGTCGAGGGATTCTAGGGCGCGGGAGGGAGTCTGCGCGGGCGGCGAGGTCCCTTGGGACGAACTTGGCCGCGATGCGGGACTATGGTGAGCTGAGGTGGGCCTCGGGTCGGCGAGCTCGAGATTGGCGGCCTCCGATCCCAGTTCCGTCCGTCGGCCCGCTCTTGCCGATGGCCGGCGCAGCCCGAGGGACACCCGGAAACCCCCTGCGAGCATACTTGAATTGAGTATTTCATTGTCATGAATGCGTCGCTTGGGCCGATGGCGTTTCGAACCCCATGGTGCCGCTGAGGAGGATATCGGACACCTTACAGTCGGAGGTGTTCCAACTGTTCCGAGCGGGAGGGGGAGTCTACAAGCGATATCGTGAACATTCCGCTATCTGAACTTGGACCGACGTTCGGGCTCTCGATAGGTTTCGCGCACTCCTTGTTCGGCTCCGCTGGTGAGTGGCGCCGGTCCGGGGAGGCGTCCGTGCTGGGACCCGGTGCTCCGGGATCGCGAACACCATGACCGTGTTTCTCCTGACGTTCAGAGGGGCGAGAGAATGCGTTATCGATCGAGAGGGCGAGTCCCACCGCGCCCAGTCTCGCCCGACACCCGCTCTTGCCCGGCCCATCCCATCGCCTCGCGCGAGCCTCGACTTTGATATACGTCGAACGCAATCACCGCGCGACTGAGGCGGATTACCATGACCGTGCGCGGTGAGCGCATGGTCCGGGACGCCGAGGGCGCGCACCCGGATCCGCACCTTCGCGAGGTGTGGAGTGCCGTGGCGAACGATCTTAGCTGGCCGAGGGCGGGTCAAGGACCCGAAGCCGTCGGCGCCACGGAGTAGTGATCCCCGGTCGGACGAATCTCCGGACCGGTGTGAAGCGGGAGAGTTCTCCCGAGGCTCACGAGGAGGACAGAGGAGGAAGAGAACAATGGGACCAAACATCGACAGGGGAAGGATGCACATCGTGGTGGGGCTCGTGGTGACGGTGGGCATTGCGATGTTGATGTGGACCGCGGTAGCCCCGGCGTCGGCGGTGCAACCCGGCAGCATCGCCCACACCTTTGGTCGTGGGGGCCATTGCGGAGTCATCATCGCCCACGAGAACGCAGGAGACAACGCAATCCAGCTTGCGCTGAACGCAGCCGCGGGAGGAAAGATCTCGCCGGCGGTCGTTTGTGTAGGTCCCGGGGTCTATCCCGAACAGCTGAGCATTACTTCGAGTGGCATCTCACTGGTCGGACTGGGCACCCCGAGGAATCCCACGGTGATTGAGCCATCCTCAGTCGCTGCGAACAACTACGCGAACAACACGAACTGGTACCCGGACGGGACCGCGGATGCCGCGATCATCCTTGTCAGTAACGGCGGAGCTGGCGGAGATCTTGGGGGCGTCAACCTCGTGAACCTGGTCATCGACGGGGCCGCCGCGTCATCCTCCTGGAACGTCTTTCCCGCCGACTCTTGCTGGTTCACCGCACCATTCGTAATGCCCGACTTTACGGGGGTCATGTTCACCGGCGCGTCGGGTTCCATCGTAGGCAGCACCATCACCGACGTCTACCTGCCGGTAGATCAGGCCGCCTGCGAGATGGGTCAAGCGATTGACGTTGGTCTGGAAGCAGTGGGCGCCACCACCACCGAGACCGTCCTGATAGCGAACGATGTCATCTCGAACTACAACGATGCAGCCGTGTGGTGTTACGCTTCGGGCGCAACCTGCAACATCCTAGGGAATGACATGCAGGCCTACGCTCCCTACCAGTCCATCGCGACCGCGCCGGGCGGGATCGACATCTTTCCCGGGGTTATGGGAACCGTTGAGATGAACGTCGTTAGCGGCAACAACTGCACCAATCTTGCCGCCCCCTGCGGCCCGAACATCATTACCCAATTCCAAGGAATAGGACTCTGGACTCTCTACCCGGCGGCCGGTACGATCATCAAGGACAATGTGTTCTTCGACAACAACGTCGGAGTCCTAGCTCTTGGCGATTCAGCGACGATTAGGCACAACGTGTTCATCGAAAGCACCTACGACGCGATCGTAGTCTACGATGGGGCCGGCAACAACACCATTTCGGGAAATGCCATAATCAACAGCCCGACCGGGATACTCGTCCTCAACGACGGATACGGCCCGCTGACGTCCTTCAACGTCAGCGTGTTCTCGAGCGCCTTCTACCACGTTCCCGTTCTTCTCAACCTGAGCACGATGAGCCCCGCGGGAGCAACCACCGTCTACCTCCTGGGGCACGCATACACGGCATCCGGAACGCAAACGATCCTGGTCACGGGTCGGTGCTGACGCCATCAACCGAGCTGTAGCATCGCGGAGAGGGGGAGCTGAGCCGGAGAAACCAGTAACTCCCGCGAGGGGAGGAGTCGACGAAGGCGACCGGACGCAGAGCGGAGGCCTAGACGATTCCGGTCAATCTGCGAGCGGTTCTGCGCGCCTGAAGGGACGCGGGAACCAGGGCACTCGGCCGAGGAAGGAGGGCGCCGGGCGAGCGGAGCAACTCCGGGTGGGGGGACTGCGGAAGGGCGGCGAGCCGAGGAAGGATCCGTACGTCCGGTCCGAAGGAGATTCAGGTCATCTTCGGAGCGGCGGAGAGCCGCTCGTCCCCTCCGGCCGGCATCGATTCTCGAGCCTGGCCGTTGACCCCGGACAGTAGCGGCCGTCCGACCCCCCAGGGAAGACCCTCCGCGCCCGGTTGTTTGCAGCTCCAGGGTCGGAGCTGATCATGGCGGGATTCCAACAAGGGTTTGGACGCCCGTGCTGGCGGGCGCCTCATTAATGGTGCGCCCGTGGATCCATCTCGAACTGCGGTCCGTTCGCTCTCGTTGTGAGACGGAGGCTGCGGCGATACGTTTACGGCCTACCCGTGCTCCCCCTTTTCCGAATGCCAGGCCCCGCTCCAAGGCGGCCGAAGGGATTGTCGAGAGTCCGAGAGACCGCGTATTGTTGTGACAGTGGCCTGCTCTTCGAGAAGCTGGACGGGAGGCCAGATGAAGCCGGCCGGTGAGGGCCCATTGGCCTCCTCTCGGGTATACGATCTCTCGGCGATTTCCAGCGTCCTCTGGAAGAAGTGGCTTAGAACAAAGTGGGTCGGCAACATCGCGGCCGTCGTGCTCCTGGCTCTGTTCGCTGGTCTGGAGCTTTACGATTCCCTCAGGGCCATTTCCCAGGGGCAGTACCTCTATCCCGGGCGAGTGGACCTGGTCCTCTTCGGCTTCTTCGCTGCAATGGGAGCCGCTCTGTTCTGGGCCAGCCATTTCGTGAGTCCACCCGCGAGACGGGTCGTTGTGGGCGATGGGTCGATCCGAATCGAGTTCCCGTGGGCCAGTCCGAAGACCCTCGCTTGGTCCGATCCCATGTTTCGTCTCAGGATCAGTCGAACCTTCTCGTTCTCCCTCAATTCGGAACTCAGCTTCTCCCAGTTCTGGTGGAAGCCGCGTCTCTACATGCCCCTGGAAGCGTCCTCGGCGATTGTTCAGGAGGCGAGAGCGGCCGGGATGACCGTAACGACACCAAAGGACCCAAACTCAACGACCGGAGTGGGCGTCCTCATTCGAGCCCGGGCCGGCCGATCCCCTTCGGGGACGCCTCCGGGCGTGTGATGCGACCACTGACTCACGTCGACCGGCGTCTGGCGAGGCCTTCCCCCGCAGGGTAGAACACTGGACTACTCGTCGTGACCGAGAGCATAAGCCGCCGAGGTGATGCTCGAGTCTCGGGCGGTAGAATGGGGGGTCAATCTCGAAGGTCGGACGTTCGGGTTAACCGCCCGTGCTGGGATTCGAACCCAGGTCTGAGGCTCCGCAGGCCTCTAGGATAATCCATTGCAGCGAAGAAGGGCGCGTCCCTTCTCCGTAGCTACCCCACACGGGCTTTCGCGGTGTTGGACCTCGACCCGGGCGCGAGG
>DASPQC010000058.1:0-42257 GCA_035625165.1 Thermoplasmata archaeon
AGCCATCGCCTTCATCGTCCTATTCCCGTAGAGGCGCGGTCGACGCCGGTCGTCGGCCCCGACCAGCTAGCCGAGGAACGTGACCGTGACGCTCACGCCGAACAGCCCGATGCTGTTGTAGACGGTGAGCGACGCGGAATAGGTGTCTACCGCGGAAAGGTTGCCAAGCGAAATCTGAGCCCCTGTATCGGTGAAGGTGTGTGAGGTGGAGATGTTCGTGACCGTCCAATCCCAGGCGATGATGGTGGCGTTCGCACCTTCCTGGAACGAGCGCGTGCCGTCGAGGACGGGGACCTCCACGCTGGTAGTCGGGCCAGTCGACTCTTCCAGGTAGTACACCTCGGCTAGGGCCGTCGGAGGCACGTACACCGTCGTGAACAGACTGCCTCGTTGGGTGAAATACTGGAGCTCGAGGAACGTCTGGGACGTCGGACCATAGCTGGCGTTCAGGAAGGAGAACTCCGGTGTAACCGGGTTGAGGTCGAGGGTGATGACGGCTTGATCGAGCGGCGGAATCTCCAGGGTTGAGTTGGAGTCGCCCAGCAGGACTCCCACCGAAGTGCTGTAGCCGGTCTCGACGATGGAGGCGTTGTAGCTGACGACCACATTCCCGTCGATCAGGAAATCCGTGATCCACATCGCGTTGATGTCGCCGCTCCCGATGGTGATGTTCATCGAGGCGAACTTGGTGCTGCCGCCCCGGACCGCCGTGGTCGTGACCGACAGTACGTTCACGACCTCGAGATTTCGAAGGTGGGTGGCGTTCTCCTGGGAGGTGAGCTGCTGCTCGTAGCTGGCGACGAAGAACGAGAACGCGGTCGCGGCCGCGACCACGATGAGGACCAGCATCAGCGTCCCCACGATCTCCGCGAGGCCGCGGGACTGGCGCCAGCGGCGGTGCATTGACCTGAGAGACCGTCCACGGGTCTTAGGGCCGACCACCGGAGATTCCGTAGGGATAGGTATTTGTCCGAACTGTTCCCGCCTTACTGTTATGCGACCCGCTCCCCATCGGAGGACATGAGCCTCCCTGTCGAGGTGCCGGGCCTCGATACCATCATTCCCGAAATCACCGAAGGCTCGGTCGTGGTGGTCGAGAGCGGTGCCGACTCGGCGAAGAGTTTCTTCGTCCGTCGACTCGCCCTCACGGCCGGTCGGTTGGGCTGGCCGGTCACCTTCGTCATCTCGAGGGACCGGGAGGAGCTTCGCGGTCAACTCACTGCGGAAGCAAAGAGCGGGATTCCCCCCGATGGCTGGCTTCACATCCACGAGCGGGACGCCCTCCAGAGCCTCGACGAGTTCGGGGAGGTCGGGGGCCTGCTCGCGGTCGACTCCTTCTCGTTCCTGACGTTGAACCTGCCCGGCGCCGACCTGGCCTTCCTGCTGCGGGGCATCCGTTCGGTCTGCCGGCGCCGCCGCACCTTGGTCCTCCTTGCCACCGACCGAGGGATGTTCCTTCCCCAGGCGGAAGCGGTGGTGGTCCACCTTGCGGACGGATTGCTCCAGTTCCACGCGCGCGAAGGCCCCGAAGGCGTCGTGCGCTTCCTCCGGATCCCGAAATGGCTGGACGGAAAGTTCGTGGACAGGAATATCTATTATGAGTTCGACGGCAAGCGTCTCGCGATCGACCTGAGAAGCCGGGTGCTGTAGGAGTGGGGTCTGCGTGCCAACCGGGACGTATGAGCGATACGGCCTCACCGGCAACCCGTTCCGCGACCTGGCGAGTGAGAGCCTGGACAACGTCGCGATCTACCACGTGAACCAGGAGGTCGACGAGACCCTCCGCACGATCAAGGACGAGGTCCTCGACAAGGAAAACCGTGCGGTGGTCGCCATCATCGGCGAGCTCGGAGTGGGAAAGACCGAGCGGCTCCTCGTCGCGCTGGCGGAAGCGCGCGAGCGGAAGGCCTTCTCGGTCTACTTCGACGTGACGACGAAGACCCCGTGGGTCGTGAACGGCCTCGCCGGCGAGTTCCGGAAGGCCGCGGTGGCGGCCGGACGGGTGAAGATGTTCAGCTCGCCGGCGTGGCTGAAGTCGATCGCCCGCTTGGCGAAGACCAAGGACGAGCGCTACGACGCGAAGGAGGTCGGGCGCGCTTTCGGGATGGCGCTCAACGAAACAGCCCCTTCATTCCTCCTGCTCAACGACCTCCACAACCTCATCGAGTCGAAGGAGATCGACGCCTTCGCGCGCGTGCTGCAGGAGATCACGGACATCACGAAGCCCGGAGTGCTCGTGATGTTCACCTGCTACGCGAGCTACCTCGCGTGGCTCACCGTGAACCACCCCGCGCTCGCTTCCCGCATCAACCGGACGTTCCTCCTCAAGAACCTCACGGACGACGAGGCCGCCTTGATTCTCGCGAAGAAGCTCCTCGTGAAGCGACTCGTCGAGGACCTGGACCCGATCTATCCCTTCGACCGCGACGCTCTGCACGAGCTCAATCAGGCGGCGCGGGGAAACCCCCGGCGGCTCCTCGAGCTCGCGGACCTCGCGGTCGAGTACGGAGTGGCCCATCGAGCGTATCGGGTGGACGTCGACGTCGTCCGAACCGTGCTGAGCCAGCGCCAGGCGACGGACGTCGCGGCCGACGTCCTTCAAAGTCACCCGCCCGAACCATCTCCCGGGAGGCTTCCGGCCTCATCGCCGTCTCCCGGCGGAAAGCCGTCGGAACCTCCGTCTCCGGGACGTGCGGCGTGGGCCGAATCGGACTAGCCTTACGAGTTCTCCGGATTCGTGAGGACCGCGAGATCGATCGTCTCCTCGGCAATCTCCGCGGCGTAGGCCGCCGTTCGGCCGAGGCTGTCGACGATGGCCCCGAGGGCGAGGAGCTCCTGTCCCTTGCGGGTCGAAACCCGGTGAGCGAGGGAGTCGACCAGTCCCTGGTGGTCGATCCGGCTGTCAATGGCTTGGTTCGCGCCCTCGATGTCCCGCGTGACCAGTGAGTTGAACGACTTGTCGAGGATGGCGACGGCGGAGTTTCGGACATCCTCGATCTCCTTCCAGAGCTTCGGGTCGAGTGTACGGGCCTCCGAGAGGGTCGCGTAGGTCCCGGCGATCCGTTGCGCGTGGTGGCCGATTCGCTCGAGGATTTTCGCGATCAACCGGTGCCCGTGGATCACCGCAGCGGTGGCCCGGTCGGAGGCGGGCAGGGGTGCCGAATGCGCGAGGTGGTACTGTTTCGCGACCATCCAGTAGAGCCGGTTGACGTCCTGTCCCCGAAGGTCGACGTCGTGGGCCAGGCTCTCGTCGCCGGTCTTGAGGGCGAGGATGGCGTCCTCCAGCATCGTCCGAACGGTGAGGTGCATGCGACGGAGACACTTCTCCGAGCTCAGCTCGGTCGGGTCCGAGAGGTCCTGGACAACGATGGCGTTGCGGTTCTCCTCGATCACTTCGGGCCCGATCACGAGGCGACAGAACTCCCGGGCGACCCGACGGACGAAGGGGCCACGATCGGGAGTGAAACGTATCTCGATCAGCCCGAAGCCCGTGACGTAGGCGCCGATCAGCTTCCGTAGGAGGTGGTCCCGGGATTCCTCCCCCTTCTCGACGAAGATCTTACGTCGGATCTGCGGCCGCTCCCCGGAGCGGGGGCGTACCGATACCGACCCATCCGATTCGGTGTCGACGAACAGGGTGTCACCGGGCTTCAAGCCCGCGTTCGTGACCCAGCGTTTCGGAAGGGAAACCAGGAACGTCGACTTCCCCGCCAGCTGGAGCTTCCGGCCTTCCATTCAGCGACCAGTCTACCGAGGTGGTATGAACCCTTAAGCGTTCGATAAATAGACTCTATTCTCCCTCTATAGCCTACGGTCCCTCCGTATCTGGGAACGGAGGGGATGCTCCCGGCGGGATTCGAACCCGCGTTACGGGGTCGAAGGCCCCGAATCCTTGACCGGACTAGACTACGGGAGCGCGTCCGCGGGCGGCAGGTCGCCCGTGGGCTTGAAATGTTCCTGCCCAGGGGTACCGCCCCCAGAGCGCGACCCGGGCGGCTCGTTCTCAGCGGCCGCCCGGCCGGTTCGAGTCGTGCGCCCGGGGCGGGAAGTACTCTGACCGCCGCTCGCCCGTTACGGCGTAGACCGTCTTCTCAGCGATCTTGCAGGCGTTGTCGGCGACACGTTCGAGGTGTCTCGAACCCAGCAGCTCGTAGGCGAACCGGTCGGTGGCGGGGCCCCCCGACCGCATCAGTTCGATCAGCCGCTCCTGCACCCGATGATAGAGATTGTCGACCTCGTCGTCCATGCCGAAGACCGCCCTCGCTTCCGCGGCGTCCCCGACGACGAACGCATGAATCGCCTGGTTCACCATCGCGCGGGACTGCTCGTCCATCGAGCGGAGGAGGGGGTGCGTTTCCTCTGTCGGGAGCGGAGTAGAGGAGACGTTTCGGGCGAGGTCGTAGCCGAGCCGGCCAATCCGGTCGACGCAGTTCGCGACCTTGAGGAGCGCCTCGATGGTCCTGAGGTCCCGTCCTTCGGGTTGCATCACTGCCACCAGACGGATCGCCTCCATCTCGACGTTGAGGTCGTACCGGTCGAGCGGCGCGTCCCGCGCGATGACCGACCGGCGGAGGTCCGTGTCCCCGTTGAGGAGGGCCCGCGTACCGTCCGCCACCATCCCGACCGCGAGCTCCGCCATCTCCGCGACATGGTGTTTCAAGAGACGGATCTCTCGGTCGTGTTCGACCGCGCCCTTCACCTCGCCAGCGTCGCCTCTCATCCGAACCTCCCCGTGATGAACTGCTCCGTAAGGACCTCCCGTGGCCGCTCGAGAATGTCGGCCGTAGCTCCCACCTCAATGAGGCGTCCGGTGTGTAAGAAGGCAACGCGGTCGGAGACCCGGGCGGCTTGCCCGACGTTATGCGTCACCAGGACTAGCACGATCTCCTGCTTGAGCCGTTCCATCGTAGCTTCCACCCGCTGAGTGGCGGCGGGGTCGAGCGCCGAGGTCGGCTCGTCCATGAGGAGGACCCGCGGGCGCACCGCGAGGGCCCGGGCGAAGCAGAGCCGCTGCTGCTGGCCTCCCGAGAGCGAGAGGGCCGGCTGGTCGAGGTCGTTCTTCACCTCGTCCCAGAGGCCCGAACGAGTGAGGGCGTCCGTGACGGCCCGGTCGATCTCGTTCTCATCCTCATGGATGAGCCGGAGTCCGAACGCCGCATTTTCAAAGACGGACATCGGGAAGACGGTCGGTCGCTGGAAGACCATGCCGATCCGACGGCGGACGAGGACCGGGTTCACCGCCGGGTTGTAGATGTCCTGTCCGAGGTACTTGACGGCACCCGTCACCTTGAGGCCGGGAGTGAGCTCCGTCATCCGGTTGAGGCTTCGTACGAAGGTCGTCTTCCCGCACCCCGAGGGTCCGACCACCGCCGTCAGGCTTCGAGGGGCGAACTCGAGATTGATGTCGCTCAGCAACCGTCGCTTCTTGGCCACTACGCTCAGGTGCTCCGTGGTCAGGACCGGTCCGTTGGGGGTCGGGGCGGCGGCGCTCACTGGAACAACCCCTCCAGGCGCTTTCGGTACCGGGCGGCGATGATACGGACCGCGATGTTGAGCGCGATCACGATCACGACGATGAGGAAGGCCGCTTGGAACGCCTGATTGAGCCCGTTGTTCCCCGGTGCGTTGGAATAGCCGGTGTAGATCAGGTAGGTGAGGAAGGTCACGCCGGAATAGACCGAGCTCGGTAGCAGGAGGGACGTGTGGGTCGTCAGCACGATCGGCGCCGTCTCCCCGATCCCGATCGCCATCGCGAGGAAGACGCCGGTCAGGACCTGGGGGAACGCGATCGGGGTCCCGATCTTGAGGATGTACTGGTACGGACGGGCCCCGGACCCTAGGGCGGCCTCTCGGATTTGCCGGGGGATCGAGCTGTAGGCCAGGTCGACCGTTCGGAAAGTGTAGGGCACCATGAAGAAGGCGAGGGTGATGGCGCCCGCGATCATCGAGTAGCCCCAGCCGAAGTAGACGACGAACGCGAAGTATCCGAAGTAACCAACCACGACCGACGGCGTCCCGGCCAGCATGTTCGCCGTCATCCGAATCCAGCCGGCGCTTCGCTCGGAAAGGAACTCGGCGGTGGCGATGCCCCCGAACAGGCCGAGCAGGACCGCGACGGCGGTCGCGATCGCCATCACGTAGAAGGTTCCCGCCAGCGCGACGCCCATGGCGTTTCCATTGAGATTCGCGTACGGATTCGTGTTGGTGAGGTTCCCGACCGACAGAACGGGGGCCGCTCTGACCGTGATAAAGTAGACCAGGTCGATGATGGGCACGAGCGCCACCAGGAACAGGAGCGGGAGCAACCGGCCGACCCATCGGTCGAACCCAATTCTCCAGCGGGTCCGTGCCGAACGGTCGAACAGGAGGTGCTCGTCCGGTACCGGGGCGGTGGGGGGCAAAGAGATCGCCATCGTTCCCCCTACAACCCCGCCACGTCGTAGGCGACGAAGCTCGAGATGAGGCGCCGTCCGAGGATGTTGACGATGAGGGAGACCGCGAGCAACACCAAGGCCATCTCGCTCAAGGCCGCAAGCCACTGCGAGTTACCGTAGGCCGAATCCAGGTTCTCGAACATCCAGGTCGCGAGCGTGGCGGTCCCCTGGTAGAAGTTCCCGGGGTACTGGGCCTGGACCCCGAGCAGCATCGCGAGCGCGATCGTCTCGCTGAAGGCGCGTCCGAACCCGAGGAAGGCCGCGCTCAGAATGCCTCGGCTGCTGTGCGGGACGGCAACGCGCCGGACCGTCTCCCAGCGGGTCGCGCCGAGCGCGAGACCGCTCTCCCACAGCTCCTTCGGGACGGACCGCAGGGCATCCCGAATGAGCAGGGTCGTGATGGGAAGGGCCATGATCGTCAGGATGAAGATGCCGATCGGAAGACCGATGCCGATCGTGTTCGGCGGGGGTCCCCCGAAACCGGGGATGAATGCGGCTCGCGTGTGGAGCCAAGGATTCAGGATGTTCGCGAACAAGGGGGCGACCACGATGTAGCCCCAGATTCCGTAGACCACGGAAGGAATGCCCGCCAGAAGGTCGACGAAGGGATCCAGGAACCGGGTGAGCCACCCCGGAAGGTAGGTTGTCGACGCGACCGCGATTCCCAATCCAATCAACATGGAGAGGGCGAGGGCCGGTACCGCGGTCAGGAACGACCCGACGACGAACACCATGATGCCCCACTGGTGCGGGGCGTTCCATTTCGAACCGAAGAACTCCCAGCCGAAGTTGAGGGGCCCGCTCACGTGCTTGAACGTGATCGTAAGACCACTCGCGATCAGGAGCTGCCAGATGATGGCCGCGACGATCGCGGCCGGAACCAGCGCCGGTACCCAGGGGCCCGCCTTGCCGAGGGCTCGGACCACTCTCGTCAGTCCACTCGCTCTCGGCGGGTCTTCGCCCGGGGAAGAAGAGGGAGGAAGGGGTTCCCGGCTCTCGGGAGGACCGGAGGCCGGGGGCGGCGTCACAGGTCGGCCAACCGTCAGTCGAGGGGACCTACCACGTGACCGTCGAGAGCTCCTGCATGTCGTACCCGATGACCGCGGGGGTCAGCGGTACGAAGTTGACCGCTTGGATTTCTGCCGACGGGCCTCCCGTGGGGGCGAAGTTGCCGTTCGAGACCGCCCAGATCAGGAACTCGACCGTCGCCTGGAGCGCCGTCGCCGACACTACGTTCCCGGTGGGGGACGTCTTGATCAGCGTGTACTCGAGGTTGACGATCGGGTAAGGGTCAGGGCTGGTCGCCGTCGGGGCCGTTCCACCGGCGCCGTGGGTCAGGTTGACCGCGCCGAGGGGGCTCCCGCCGAGGATCAGCGAGACCGCCGTCTGGTACTGAGCGAAGTTGAGGTGGGTCAACCCGAGGTTCGCGTCCTGCGAGATGGTCGAAGCGGTCGGAAGAACGTAGTTGGACGCGACCAGTCCGCCCGCCGCGCTCAAGGAACTGTTGTCCCCGAGCGCCGCGTAACCGAGTCCAGCTGCCGCGGCCGATGCCTCGTAGCTGATCCCGATGTAGGCGATGGAGTCGGCCTGCTTCTGGGCCCCGCTCACCATGCCGGTGTTGCCCTGCTCCGGAATGACGTACGTTCCGGTAAGTCCGGAGAGAGCACTCGTGCTGGCACCGTACGTCCAGCCGCTCCAGGACTCTTGACAGAGGGAGGTGAACAGGAACGTGTCGCCGCTCGAGTCGGACCGCTTGACGAGGTAGATCTGCTCGCCCTGGGTGGTGTTCGCGAGGGCGTTCAGCTGCTTCTGGACGGTCGAGTTCTGCGCCCCCATGATCACCGAGTCGTTCCACTTCGTGATGACGCCGCTGTAGATCTCCGCGAGCATCGTCCCGTTGAGGTTGAGGTGCTCGGAGGCCGGGATGGTCGCCAGGTTGTAGTAGACAAGTTGCGCCGAGATGGCCACCGGCACGTTGATCAGGCTCGTCTGGCTCGCGTTCACGAGGTAGCCGTCCGAGGCCCCGATGTTGACGAGGCCGAGTTCGGCGTTGCTCTGACCCGCCCCGCTCCCACCCGGAGCCGGGGAGAGGATCACGTTCGGGTTAGCCGCCGTGTAGTTCGGCCCCCACTTCTGCATCAGGGGAAAGAGAAGGCTCGAACCGAGCTCCGTGATCTCCACCGGGGTCGTGGTCTTGGTGGTGCTGGAGGAGGACTTCATGGAATTTCCGATGAAGTAGCCTCCCGCAATGCCCACCAGGAGCAGGACCACGGCGATCGCGATGGCCACGCCGGTCCCCACCTGCCCCGAGCGCTTTCGCTGGGGGGCGGATATCTGGTCACTCGTCGTCGTTCCACTTGGGTTCTGCGCACTCATATCGTCTCACCAGTTTCGTCCGATGGCGGCAGGTTCCCGGCCTCCCCAGCCGAGGCTAGGGCCCACCCGGAGGCATCCGTCATCGGCCGAAGCACCGACGGTTGGGATTTATAGACACCCGATTTAGACTATATTGGCCTACATAGTCGACCGTATGTCAAGCGTTCGCGCCGTAGGTCCGCACGGGGGGTTACCGAGAGTCCTTTACCCCTCGCCCGGTGGCCCCGGTACGGCGCGCTGGCTCGTCCGATTTGGTTACGACGGGTCTCGGTACGACGGATGGGCCCGTCAACCGGGCCGGCGCACCGTTGAAGGCGAAATCCGCCGCGGGCTCGTTCGTCACGGCATCGCCCCGTCGTCGGATGGGGGAGGGCTCGAGGTCGCGAGCCGAACGGACCGTGGAGTGAGCGCCCGAGCCAATGCTCTCGCCCTCCAGTCTCCTCTCTCGCCGGGCAATCTACTGCGGTCGTTGAATGGCCTCGCCCCGGACCTGTTTTTCACGGCGGCCACCGAGATCGAGCCACGGTTTCGCGTTCGCGCGGCCGCGCGGAGGCGATATCGGTACTTCGACCGTCCTTCGAACCCGCACCTCGACCGCTGGCACGCCGCCGCGGAACGGTTCGTTGGCGAGATCGATGTCCGCTCGTTCGGCCGCGGCCTTCCCACATCCTCCCCGATTCTCCGGCGCATCGAATCGGTGCGTATCCGGGAGGTGGGAGGAGGGGTCGAGGTCGAGGTGGTGGCGCCTTCATTCGTGTGGGGGATGGTCCGCAAGATTGTCGCGGCGCTCCGGGAGGTCGACTCAGGGCGGCTCTCCCTCGCCCGGCTGGAGAATGCGCTCGACGGCCGCGAACGCCTCACACTCCCGATGGCGGAACCGGAGCCGCTCGTCCTGTGGGACGTTGAGTACCCGCTCGCCTGGACCTACCACTGGAGAGGTCCGAACCGCCACCAGGCTCGTTGGTGGACCGACCGCCGGTCGGAGTGGCTCCAGAGGGGCCAGGTCCTCGACTGGATTCGCGGGGCTGTGGAGGGAGAGGAGATTTCTCGGGGATCCGAACGGTAACGGGAGGCAATTCCGTGTCGGCTAGCCGACCCGTTCCCACCGCTCGAGCTTCTGGACTGCGCTCAAAGTCGACCCACGGCGAATCTCCTCTCGTACCCGATTCTCGTGCTCGAGGACGTCCATCGAGCGGTTGGCGACCTCTTGGGCACGCTCCCGAGGCACGACCACGACCCCGCTCAGGTCCCCGACGATCCAGTCTCCCGGCCGCACCTTCTGACCGCCGACGGTCACCTCGACGCCAATCTCACCGTGGCCCTTCGGTTCGCCGGCGTTCGAGCTGACCGACCGGCTGAACGACGGGAAACCGATCTCGAGGATGGCGTCCAAGTCCCGAATGGCCCCGTCGATCACCACCCCGGCGACCTTCCGGCCGTGGGCTGACCAGCTCGCGAGTTCACCCCACACGGCCGTCGAGCCTCCGCCCGCGTCGATGACGATGACGTCCCCGGGCCCGGCTCGGTCGATCGCCTCGACCGGCTTCGCCCAATCTCCGTCCCGAGTGACGACGGTAACGGCCGGCCCCACCATCCTCACGGTCCGGTCGTGGAGATGGGGCAGGAGCCCGTGCATCGCCCCTTGGCGCTGCATCGCGTCCGTGACGTTCGGGCTCGAGACCTTGAGGAACGCGGTGCGGATCTCCTCTCCCGTGTAGCGGCGGAACAGTTCGGTCGCCACCTCCTCCTGGGAGTCGATCGCCTGACGGATCTTCCGAGTCGCTTCGGCGATCTGGGGGTTCTTCGTGATCGCTCCGCCGACGATCAAGATCTGGGCGCCGGCGCGGACGGCCCCGGCGACGGTCTCGGAGTTGAGCCCTCCGGCGACGGCGACCGGCACGGGGCTGGCCTTGGCCAGCTCACCGAGCACCGAGAAGGGTGTCTTCCCCGCCATCTGCATGTCGATTCCGACGTGCCAGCAGACCGCCGCGGCTCCGAGTTCGGCGGCCCGCTTTGCGCGGGCGATCGGGTCCGCGACGCCGAGGAGGTCGACCATCACCTCTGCACCGTAGAGCTCGCCGCCCCGGACCGCGTCGGCGATGGTGTCGTCGTCCGCGGCCCCCATCACGGTGACGATGTCGGCACCGGCCTTGGCCGCGATTTCCACCTCGAAGGCGCCGGTGTCCATCACTTTGAGGTCGGCGACCACGCGGTGGGTAGGGAACGCCTTCTTGAGCTCGCGGACGGCGTCCAGCCCCTCGCTCTTGACGAGTGGAGTACCCGCCTCCACCCAGTCGGCCCCGCCCTCGATCGCCTCACGGGCCGCAGGTACCGCCCGGGAAAGGTTCTCGAAGTCGAGGGCGACCTGCAGCACGGGCCGCTCGAGCCGCATCGCCCGTCGAAGGGAGCGACCCCGTATTAACCGTCCCGCCCCTCGAGGCCCGGCGTGTCGGGAAACTCCCGGGGGGCGGTCCGGCTCCTCGCGGGGGACGCGCGTCGATTGGACGGTGTTGCCGACCGATCAGTCCACCTGATTGTGACGTCGCCTCCCTACCCGATGATTCCTCAGTGGGACGACCTGTTCGAGTCGTTCGGCGCTACAAGCTATCCTGCCATGCTACGCGTGCTCGACGACGCATGGGAGAGCTGCCACCGAGTGCTCGTCCCCGGTGGGATTCTAGCCGTGGTCATCGGGGATGCCCTGCGCCGGGTCGACGGGGAGTTCTCGCTGTGGCCAAACCATGCAGCGACCCTGGCGGGAGCCCAGCGCGCCGGCTTTCACCCGCTGCCGTATCTCCTGTGGAAGAAGCCGACCAACAAGCCGAACGCCTTCCTCGGCTCCGGATTCCTCCCTCCGAACGCCTACGTCACGCTCGACTGCGAGTTCATCCTCCTGTTCCGCAAAGGACCCCTGCGCCGATTCCCCCCCCACGACGCGGCGCGTGAGGCGAGCCGGTTCACCCGCGCGGAGCGGGACCACTGGTTCTCCCAGGTCTGGGAAGACGTTCTCGGCGTTCCTCAGCGGAGCGAAGCCGGCCGAAGCGGGGCGTTCCCCCCCGAGCTCGCCGAACGGCTCGTCCGAATGTTCTCCGTACGGGGCGACACCGTGCTCGACCCCTTCGCCGGGACCGGCACGACCCTCTGGGCGGCCGCCCGATGGGGGCGGAACGCGGTCGGGGTCGAGTGGGACCCGGCCCGTTTCCGCGCGCTCGAATCCGCTGCGAAGGACCGGGGGCTCCTCACGCGTCGCCCGAGGGCGGGGACCCGTCGTTCGGAGGGGGCGGCTTCGCGCGATGCGCGATCTCCTCGTCCACGGCGTGCCGAAGGTAGCGCAAGGCGGAATCGTTGAGCCGATCAAGGTGGAGCAGGAGGTAGTGGAGGTAGAGCCTCTCGGGTCGGCGGGCCGGCCCGGGGGGACGAGGCTTCTCGTCGCCGACCGCCGGTTCCGGGCGGTGCCGTTCCAGGGTCTCCTGGTGGTGCTCGTTCTCCGGCCCGTGGAACGCCCGCGCCGTCTTCCCGACCAGCGGGGGATAGAGGTGGCCCACGGGGTCGTACGTTTCGGGTTGGTCGAGCGCGTGCGGACGGGCGCCTCGCGGCGGTGGGGGGTCGGGCGGGTCGACCTTCCCCTTCCAGTACGGATGCACCGGCTTGTCCGGGTCCTGCAGCTCGCCGACCGGCCGCCCGGCCACATCCTCGACGATCGTCTTCAGGCTCCAACTCGTTCGGCGTCGAGCCGGACCCTGGGGCGTCGCCTCTTCGCCCACGCTGGCCTCGGGTCCGCCGAAGGGTATAAACCTCGCCTTGGAGCGGCAGTCGCCTTGTCGCTAGTCGCGTCGAGCGGCGCCCAGGGTCGACTCGAGAAGGTCGAACTCGGGGGTCGTCGCCACCAGCGCGAGGGGGAGATGCCATTCGCCGATCCGCCAGAGGGACTCGGCGTAACCGGCCTCCTTCGGCAGGCGGGCCTTCGGGAGCCACTCCGCCTCGGCCGGAGTGAGGCCGTAGAACGTGCGGGTCTCGGCGGATACCTCGGTGAGCCTGAGGAGAGCGGTGGCGTAGAGATTCCGGAGGAGCGAGCGTCCGCTCGGTCGTCGAAGGAAGTCGTCCGGTGCCTGCGAGATGAGGAGCAGACCGGCAGAGAAGTGGCGGACATGCCGGACGACACGGTCCAGGAACTCGGCGGTTGCGTCGTGTCGGGCCAGAAGATGGGCCTCGTCCACGAGCACGAGCTTAGGCCCCGGGCGGTCGCGCATTCGACCGTAGAGCCAGTCCAGGAGGTAGGTCAGATGGAACGGAAGCTGGTCCTCCGGTACTCTGCTCAGGTCGAGGGTGACCGGTGGGTCCAGCGACGGGAGCGTGGTCGGACCGTTCATCGGCTTCAGCGAGCCGGATTTGAATACTTCGAGCAGGGTGGCCAACCGCCCCGGATCCGGTAGCGCCGCGACCTCTCCTACCAGATCGAGGAAGGTGGGTGTCGTGGTCTTGGTCTCGAGCAGCCGGCTCACGAGCGTGTCCAGCAACGCGCTCTCCTCGTCCCGCAGGGTCGGGAAGAGGGCGCGCAGCATCGTGCCCACCCGGGCGGCCTTCTCCTTCCGGTCACCGGCCGTGGTCGTCGGGTCGAGAGGATTCAATCGTCCGGACTCCGGGTGAGTGACCGGAATGACCGTCCCCCCCAGCGCACGCGTCAACTCGACATACTCTCCGAGTGGGTCGAGGATCACGAGGTCGGTCTCGGGCCGCATCCATCTCGTCCGGAGGGCGATCAAGGCGGCCGCGAACGTCTTGCCGGCCCCGGTCGTTCCGAACAGGGCCCACGAGTGGCTCGCGTGGGCCCACCGGTCGAGGACGACCGGGCTCGCATCCGCGAGCGCGAGACCGACCAGCACCCCCTTGGCCTCGAGCAACGCCTCGTCCACAAAGGGAAACATCGCCGCGAGCCCGTCGGTCGAGAGGGTCTGCCAGTAACCGGACGGCCGTCGATTGACCCCCGAGAGGTCCGGTGGTGCGAGCGTTTCGCGCACTTCGTACCGGGGAACCCGGGTCCGGAAGCCCATCGCCTCCAGCCGTTCGGAGAGGCGGGAACGTTCCTCTTCGGCGCGCAGGCGGGATGGGCCGCGAGCGACGAAGCAGACTCCGACCTTCCACAGCTCCTGGGTACGACGTGCGACGGCCCTCCCCAGCTCCTCGGCGCTCTCCCGTTCCGCCTCGATTTGGGGTAGCTCGGCCCCTCCTCCGCCGTCCGCAAGCTCGGCCTCGGCGACGGCACGCACGCCGTGGAGGACCTCGAGTGCCCGGGCCGCGGGAATCGGATGGGCCTCCAGCGTGAGCTCGACCGCGTGTCCCGGCGGGAGGAGCCGGCCCAGGAAACCGAAGGCGACTTCGGATGGGAATCGCTGGATGAGGAGAGGAGCGCGGTAGCTCCGACCCACCCGGGACCAGGAGGTCCCTTCGACCTCTCGCGCTACGGGTCGTTCCCCGGTCACATGAACCTCCGGACCGGTGCCCATGCCCTCCATCTTCCGGAAAGCCAGAGACCCACCAAAGACGCGGCGAGCGCGAGGGACGGAACCGGGGGCGCACCGGGTGGAAGGCGCGCGACAATCCAAGCGAGCGAGACGGCGGTGCCCGCGAGAGCACCTAGGGTGGCGAGGTGAAGGTGGCCCCGCCCGAGGGCGTCCTCCGACCTCCGTTCAGCCATCCAGGCCGCGACCGAAAGCCCGCCCAAGGCCGCGACCAACGGTGCGAGAATCGGGGCGAGAAGCGATAGCGACGCCACCGTCGCCGCGAGAAGCACCGTGGTCGGGAACGGCGAGAACCCGAACGGTCGAGAGGGCGCGGCGGTCACGGGGCCCCCAGGGTGGAATGGGGACCGAGATGTCGAATCGCGTCCGAGAGTGCCCGCCCGGTTAGCCGTTCGCACCGTACCCCCAACGCTCCCAAACGGTCGACGGCGCGGGTGGCGGCTGCCTCGATTCGCCCGACCCCCTCCGGACCGGGGTCCGCGTCCGAGAGCAAGAGATGGATGCGTCTCAAAGGGCGACGCGCGGCGATGAGGCGGAGCAGTTCGGTGTATCCGTCTCGCGCGGCCCGTTCGGCCTCCGTCAACGGTCCGCCCCCCGGTCGAATCGACCGAAGATGGAGCGGTGCCTCACCGGTGAGAAGGACCCAACTCCCCCCTACCGCCCGGACAAGGTCTCGATACCCGTCGAAGCGACGTGCGAGTTCGCTGGGAGGAAGATAGGCGAGAGGAATTCCACCCGCCCGTAGCACGGCCACGTACCGACCATTCCAACGGACCATCCGATGGCGAAGGGTGATGTCGACCGTATCCCGTCTCACGGCCAGCTCCCTGCCGACGACGCGCACTCCCCAGCGAAGCATCGTGAACGCGCGTTCGTCCAGCGCTCGGCCCTCCGGACGCCAGACCGAGACGACGAACCCCGCGACCACGACCGGGAGCCAAACGATCGGGGCGGCCACCGGCGAGAGGAGGGCTCCCGCGGCCGCATAGGTGACGAACTTGACGGCGTCGCGCGCCGAGGGAAACGGCCCGAACCGGACCGTTCGGTCGAAGGGTTCGGGCACCGAGGCCGTCGGCCAGTCCTCCTCGATCGGCATCTCATCTGGATTCTCGGGGGCGTACGGGTGGAAGGTGCGGGGCCCGTCCCTTCTCGCTGCTCGCCGTCCCGCGGACGTGTCGTACCAGACCGACCGCGCCGTGCCCGATGAGTTCGGAGACCGCGAGGGGCGCAGCGACGGGCGCCGCCGCAGAGCCGGCGACCCTTACACTTCCGGCCGCGGCCCGGCCCCAAGCCCCGTGGCCACGGACGGCTGCCCCCACCGGTGCAAACGAAGAGGTCGCGGCGCGAGGTGTCTCACCGAGGCCACGAGACATTCCGGATTGGACTGTAGGTCCGGCTCCGGGGAAGCCGAACGACAGCAGGCGGGTGCCCGTTGTGGCGATAAGGAAGGGGGAGGCGACGGCGATTCCGAGATAGGCGACCAGCATCACGGGGTCCGGGCTGTGGACCGCGAGCTCGAGCGGGACCACCATAACACAGGGGAGGAACGCGAGTTCCGCGAACAGGAGCCACGCCCGTTCGGCGATGGATGCAAACGGCTTGAACGGCCACAGGAGCATGAAGGGCGGCAGAAGGACGAGGAGGACCGCGAGGAGCGCGTCCCGGACCCCGACCGCGAGCACGAGTCCGAAGACGACCACAAACTCGGCGATCGACAGTACGAACGCCAGCACCCCGTTGTCCCAGGAGAATCCGAACTCTCCCCATCCGGCGAGGTTGACCCAGTGCTGCCACGCCCCGCCGTCCCATCCCGAGATCACGGGGTAGAGCGCCCCGGCGACGCCGAGAATCGCTCCGGCGATGGGGGTCGAGAAGTTAGCGCCGATCACCGCAATCACCAGTCGGGGCAGGAGGTCCTCTACCCGCTGGGACCAGCGGGCGACCAACGACTTCGAGAGGTAGAGGAGGGCCACCCCCACTCCCACGAGGGTGATCGCGGGGTCGACCACGTTCACGATCAGATACGACGAGAAATGGGCGGCCGTAGCCAGGTAACTGGTCGAGGAGGAGGCGGGGCTCGTCAGAGACGGGTAGAGCGCTTCGGGACGAAGCTCGGGGACCAGCAGGTTGTCGTAGGTCGGCCCGATGACCGCCGCGACCATCGCGGTCAGCAGGAAGAAGAGGAGGAACAGGATCAGTTGGAGCAGGCTCTGAAGGTCGATTCCGCCGACCAGCACGTCCAACACCGCTACGACCCGGTCACGACCCAGTGGGCGAGCCCGTAGACCACGCCGGTGACCGCCGCGACAAACAGGAGCGTCCCGATCAGCGCGTCCCGCGCCCGGTCCTTGGCCTGCACCTTTTTCGTGATGTCGTTCGAGAACCAGCTGAGGGCGACCCGGGCCCAGACGAGCGCGAGGATACCGCTTCCCGCACCCGCAACCAGTTCCACGAGGCGGTTGATGGCGGCGGAAAAGTTCCCGGAGGGACCGGGGGACGAGCCAGATCCCTCCGCGAACGCGGCCGCGGGATGAGAGCAGGGCATTCCTGGGGACGCGCCAGCGAGTAGGATCGCGACTGCGAACGCCAGCCGTCCCACGAGGACGATGGTGGCGTTCATGGGACCCCCGGACGGGCCCAGGCGAGAATTTCGTCGCCCACCGGACCGGCTTCCGAACGGACCGTGCCATCGACGATCAGCCGGTCCAGCGTGAGCTGGGCAACCTCGAACGCTACTCCAGCCTCCTCGGCGAGGAGTTCGACCGTCGACCGGTCGACGCCGTCGGCCGGTTCGATGATGCGTCGGAGGACCTCCCTGGCGTCGGGCGCGGGGGGCGGCGCGGCGTGCTGACGGCGTCTCCGCCAAGCGACGAATCCCGCGGCGCAGACGACCCCGAACCCGAGAAGCGCGAATCCGACCGCGAGTCCTTCGTCGGGAGGGACGGGCGCGCTGGGGGCGAGGACCGAGGTGGGGCGCACGTCGGCCACGCCGTCGGCCCGCGCCCATTCACCGAGCCGGTCCACGAGGGAAACGGTGACCGAGACGTTGCCGGCCGCCGAAACAGGGATTTCCCGAGTGGCTGAGCCGTCTCCTGAGAGAGTGTTGTTCCAGACGGTACCGGCCGAGGTGTTGACCCATCCGAAAAAGGGTGGCACGCCGCCGGTGACGGTGAGGTTGACCTCGATCACGCCCGGAGGTCCGGCCCCGACGCCCGCCGAGAGCTCGAGGCTCGCTACCGGTTGCTCGGAGAGGTTCGACTGCCAGAATGCACCCGTGGAATCGACGATCGCGACCGTGAGGTTGATCGTCCCTTCCCGGTCGAACGTCGCGTTCCAGGTGAAGGAAGTCGCCGTCAGGAGAACACCGGTCGGGGGCGACTCGCCGATTGGGGCGTACTCGGGGACCACGACCCAAACGAACGGGGGGTCACCCGAGACCACGCTGGACGAGACGACCAGCGCGGTCGCGTTGACGGTCGGGCCACCCCCCGAGGTCGCTTCGGCGGCGAGAGAAGGCGCCACGTCCAGCGCGACCGTCGCGTTCGACGCGATCACGCCCAGCGCGTCGACAACGGTCACTGCGACGTCGTCCATTCCCGGTCCGGAGGGCCAGACTGGGAGGAGCAGGGAGCCGTCCGCGAACAGCCGGTCTGTCCCGCTGCTCCGGTTCCCGACCAGGTACCAGCGAACCGAGAACGGCGGAACTCCACCCGAGACCTCGACCAGAACGTCCGAAGCGTTCCCGACTTCCGATGGAACATCGGGAGCACTCACGCGAGCGGCGAGAGGCGCCGCGACGCGCTCGGGGAGGACCGCACTCGCGTTTCCCAGGTCCGAGCCGGCCCCCCAGACCCCGAACCAGACCCGATCGATGCCCGACTGGACGAACGTACAGTTGAACATCGGGCTCTCCGAGGCGTCGTCCGATCGCTCACCGGAGGCCCCGGCGCAGTACCCGCTCCACGAGAACGCCGTTGGGGGATGGAGGATCATGGCACGGAAAGTCGTCGACACTCCGACCTCGGCGATGTAGGAGGAGGGAACGATTCCCACGGCGAGCGTATTGCTCACCGTGACCTCCTCCTCTGCCGAGAGGTTGGCCGCGAGGCCGGCCGAATCGGACGCCCAGAGGACCGGGTCATACTGCCCGACGCTGTAGAGGTGAGTGACTTCGAACGGGCCGGCCGCGGTGACGTTGGTCCACGTCACGGAACCGTCCCCCCATCCGATGCGAACGAGGTAGGGTGGAGATCCACCGACGAGACCGCTGTACAGCGTGACCGTCTGGTTCGGCGCCGCCGGATTCGGTCCGAGGTAGGCGGCGGCGAACGACAGCGGGGCGTCCACTGTTACTCGCGCCTCGGCCGAGCGAAAGAGAGCCGAGGACCGCGCGCCGCAGGTCAACACCGCGGCGCTCTGAACTTGGACGGCCGAAGTCCCGGTGACCGAGGAGATGGCGGTGAAGTTGACTGACTGGGCATCGGTGGGTGATACCGTTCCTTCTACGGAGTTTCCGACGGTCGACCAACGGTACCATTGGGGGCTTAGCGTGCAGCCGGGCGGGATCCCTACCCAATTCGCGTCGAACGGGCTCGAGTTCCCTGGGACAAGCCACCAATCGGTCGGGTCGATTACGAGGGTCGTGGGCGAGGTGTTCGCAGTTTCCGCGCCAGGGAGGACGAGGGATGGGACCGCCAACTTTTCCGGCGCAGCAGGGCCGACGATGCTACCAGGCCCAGCAAGAAGGACGGAACCGAGGAGGCAGGTGGCGATCAGTTCGATCTGAAGCCGCATCGAGCTCGCCCCGTCCGGCGAGAGCGGCTCGTCCGCGTAATCCCGGCAGCTCCCGGGGAACGATGGAATCTGGGGGTCAGTACTCCACCGAGAACGCGACGTGTTCGCGGGAGAACGGAGCGAGCACGACCTCGGAGCGCACCGAAAGCCCCGCTCGCGCGAGCTCCGCGCGGGCCTGGGCCACGACCGAGGCGGCGCTCCCCCGCTGGGTCACCGACCGCACCTTGAGCATAAGGAGCCCTCGACCGCCGTGGACAAGGCAGGCGCGGGCGTTCTCGACGAAGATGCCCGCCTGGTTGCGCTGGGCGACGTCCTGGTAGAGGAAGTCGACCTCGCCGACATCGGCGCGGTAGCGCTCCGGGAGCTGAGCATCCGCGAGGAGCGGGAGGAGGTTCGTCCGCCGACGCGAGAGCGCGAGGAGCGGCGCGAACGCGGTCGGGCTCTTCTCGACCACGAAGATCGCGGCCGACGGGAGCATGTCGGAGAGGTGACTCACCGTCGTGCCGTGGCCGCCGCCCAGGTAGAGGACCCCGCCGACCGACCCGAACGTGTCGGAAGCGGGTCCGCGTAGGAGGAAGGCCGCGAGCTTCGAACGGAACGGGTCCCACTGGCGGTACTCGACGCCGCCCACGACCCGAAGGGTCTCGCCGTAGACGCGGGCCCCCCGGTCGGCGTTCACGGTGTAGAGGTCCCGCCCCTCGCGGAAGACCCCGGCAACTCCGGTCGGCTCCACGGTCGTCCTACCCGGTCGAAACCCAGACCTCCACCTCGACCGGCGCGTTGAGCGGCAGGCTCGCGACGCCGACGGCCGCCCGAGCCGGCCTCCCCGCCTCGCCAAAGACCTCGACCAGGAGGTCGGTCGCCCCGTTCGCCACCTCGTGCTGACGGGCGAAGCCGGGGGAGGAGGCGACATAGACGGCGACCCGAACGAATCGTGAGATGCGGTCGATCGAACCGAGCTCGGCATGGAGGGCGCTCAAGGCCTGCAGGGTGGCCCGTCGGGCCAGGTCCTTCGCGGCGTCGATCGGGACGTCACGATCGACCAGGCCGGGCCGGGCGACGGCCCCTCCCTCCAGCACGATTTGGCCGGCGACCCACGCGAGGTCTCCATGGCGGGCGACGGACGTGTACGAGCCGGCGGGTCGAGGGGGCGGAGGGAGCGTCAGTCCGAGCGCGCGGAGCCGGGCGGACGGAAGGTCGGCCATGCTAGCCGTAAGGGCGACGGAAGAAAACGGTACGGGCGGCGCTTTCGGGAGGAGTAAATACGCCGGGACACCTTCCCCGGAGGGATGTCGTTCTTCCGTCGCCGGCGGCGTGAGGAGCCGGAGGCCCCTCCTCCCGTGCCCCCCGAGGAGAAGCCGCCACCGCCCGCTGAGACACCGGCCCCTCCGTCGCCCCCTCCCCCGTCAGCGCCGGAGAGCCCGCCGGGTTCGGCCCCGGCGCCACCGCCCCCTCCGCCCCCCACCGAAGCGCCCGCCGCGCCGGCCGAGACGCCCCCCCCGCCTCTTCCCGAGAAGCCTCCCGAGCCGTCGCGGCCGGCCGTCGCCGATCGTGGTTCCTACGACCTTTGCTTCGTCTGCGGGACCCCCCTCGTGAAGGACAGCTGCCCCAAGTGCCGGATGACGTGGGAGGAGTGAGTCCGCCCGGTCCGGCACCGTGACCTTTTGAGGCGGTCCGCCTCACGGTCGGCGCCTATGCTTCCATCTTCGACCGACTCGACGGAGTTCGGTCGCCTCGAGCACGAGACCATCGACCACCTCTTCCGTCTGCAGCCGACGTACGCCGTGGCCCTCGGGCTGCACGGGTACGATGGTCGCCTCCCGGACCTTAGCCGGGCGACGACCGAGGCGTGGGCGGACGGCGCCGACCGGCTCCTCGCGCGCATCGCCGCCGTGGGCGAGGAGTCGCTCGGACCGGGCCGCTCGCTCGACCGGACCCTCCTTCGACTCCTGCTCGAGAGCCCACTCTTCGACCTCCGGGACGCGCATGAGCTGGAACGCAATCCGATGGCGTACGTCGGGGCCGTCTCGCTGACCCCCTACCTGGTGCGAGAGTACGCTCCCGTTCCCCAGCGAGTCGAGGCGATCGTGCGGACCCTCGAGGCCGTGCCCGCGCTCCTCGAGACGGGACGACGCCGTCTCGCGGGGCCGCTCCCCCAGCCGTTCATCGAGCTCGCCCTCTCGATCGGAGGTGGCCTCCCGGCCCACTTCGCCGAGGCGGAGGAGTTCGCGGCCCGTGCCAGCCTCGCCCCGCGGATCTCGGCGGCGCGGGCGGTCGCCGAGCCGGCCGTCGCCCGGTTCCTCGAATGGCTCCGCCACGAGGAGCTCCCGCGCGCCGTGCCGGAGTTCGCGCTCGGCCCGGTCCGGTACCAGCGTCTCCTTTTCGTCCGCGAAGGGCTCGAGACTCCCTTCGAGGAGATACGTCGCGCCGGCATGGAGGACCTCGCCCGCAACCAGGCGCGTCTTGCCGAAATCGCGCGGGCGGAGGGGCGGCGTATCGAGGAGCTTTTCTCCCGTATCAACGCCGACCACCCTCCGGCCGACGGGGTCCTCGACTCCGCACGCCGGTTCGTCGAGGAGACGAAGCGGTTCGTGATCGAGAAGGGACTCGTCACCGTCCCCGAGCCGGCGGTCTGCCGGGTCGAGGAGACCCCGGTCTACGGACGGGCGCTCTCCACCGCCAGCATGAACCCGCCGGGGCCGTTCGACACCACCGCCCTGGAGGGGATCTACTACGTGACACCGGTCGACCCGAAGTGGACCCCCGCCCAGCAGGAGGAGTGGTTGCGGTCGCTCAACCGCGAGATGCTGCGGAACATCACCGCGCACGAGGTGTATCCCGGCCACTACCTCCAGTTCCTCCACTTCCGGGCCGGCTCCCGCACGCTCGCGCGGCAGGTCTACCTCTCCCCGTCGTTCGTGGAGGGGTGGGCCCACTATGCCGAGCAGCTCGCGATCGAGGCCGGTCTGGGCGCGGGGGACCCGGGGGCGGAGGTCGCCCAGCTCCACGACGCGCTGCTCCGGGACTGTCGGCTCCTCGCCTCGGTCGGCCTCCACACGGCTGGGATGACGATCGGGGAGGCGACGCGACTGTTCGAGCGGGAGGCCCACTTCGAGCACCTGCCGGCCGAGCGGGAGGCGATCCGCGGTACGTTCAACCCGGAGTACTTCTGCTACACCCTCGGCAAGCTCGAGATCCTGAGGGCGCGCGGCCGCACGCTCGCCTCCCGCTTCCACGGCGACTTGAAGGCGTTCCACGACACCGTGCTCGGGTTCGGGAGCCCGCCGATCGGAGTCCTCGTCCGTCTCCTCGAGGCGGCCCCCGCCGGCTGACGCCCCGCGTTCTCGGGCGCCGGCCGGCCCTACCCGAACCGCCCGGTCACGTAGTTCTCGGTGAGCTTCTCGACCGGCCGGTGGAACACCTGGTCGGTCGGGCCGAACTCGACCAGCTTCCCCAGGTAGAGGAAGGCGGTGAAGTCGGAGACCCGGGTCGCCTGGGAGAGGTTGTGGGTCACGATGACGATCGTGTACTCCGACCGCAGCTTCAGGAGCAGGCCTTCGACCTTCGCGGTCGCGATCGGGTCGAGGGCGGAGCACGGCTCGTCCAAAAGCAGCACCTCGGGCCGGACGGCGAGCGCGCGCGCGATGCACAGCCGCTGCTGCTGTCCCCCCGAAAGGCTGGTCCCGGGAGCGTCCAGGATCTCCTCCACCTCCTCCCAGAGGCCGGCGTGGATGAGCGCCTGCGCGACGCCCTGGTCGAGCTCGTCCCGGCGGGAGACTCCCATCAGCCGGAGGCCGGCCGCGACGTTCTCGAAGATCGACATGTTGGGAAACGGCGTCGGCTTCTGGAAGACCATGCCGACCCGGCAGCGGACGGTGACGGCGTCGAGCCGGGCCAGGTCCTCGCCGTCCAGGAGGATCTTCCCGCGCGCCCGGGCGCCGACCCCCTCCTCGTGGAGGCGGTTCAGGCAGCGGAGGAACGTCGACTTCCCGCAGCCGGAGGGGCCGATGATGGCGGTCGAGGCGTGGTCGGGGATCTGGAGGGAGATGTCGTAGAGGACCTGGCGCGGGCCGTACCAGGCGCTGAGCTCGGAGACCTCCATCTTGGACGGCACAGTCTCACACCGACCCGAGGGTCCTCTCGGTCCGCAAGGACAGCCGGGCGGCGAGGCTCACCACGGCCATGATTATGAGGAGGACTAGCGCCGCCCCCCACGCATCGATGGTCCAGTTCGGGGCGACCTGGATGGTGAGGTTGTCGTAGATGAGCGGCCCGAGCGCGGCGATCGGCGCGTGGAGCCCCTGGAACCAGTAGGTGCTCGTGCCGGCGGTCAAGACGAGCGCGGCCGTCTCGCCGCCCGCGCGGCCGAGAGCGAGGAGGTTCCCGGTCACGATGGCGCTTCTCGAGTTTCCGAGGACTATCCGGAGCGTGACCCGGTGCCGCGGGAAGCCCAGGGCGAGGGCCGCTTCGCGGACCTGGGTCGACACGGTCCGGAGCGCGACCTCGGTGGCCCGGGTCACGATCGGCACCATGAGGAGCGCGAGCGCGACCGAGCCGGCGAGGGCGCTCTGTGCATCCAGATGGTCGTACCGCAGGAACAGCGCGAAGACGAAGACGCCGATCAGGATGGACGGGACGCCGACCATCACGTCGACCAGAAGGCTCAGGACGCGCCCGAACCGATTTCGCCCGTACTCCGAGAGGTAGATCCCGGTGAGCAGCCCGACCGGTATCGCGATCAGCGAGGCGATCCCGAGCAGGATGAGCGTTCCCTCGATCGCCGGTCCGATGCCGCCGAGCGGGCAGGCGGTCGAGGCGTTCACCTTGAGGCAGAAGGGGGGCGGCTCCGAGGTGTAGAAGGAGGGCGTCACGACGGCCTGGCCTCCCTGTCCGACCGCGGTCAGGATGAGGCTCGCGAGCGGCCAGACCGCGGTCGCGACGGCTCCGACCAGGACGACGACGACCACCACGTAGATGGCCTTACGACGGCGCACGACGCTTCGCCGCCGAGCAACGGCTCGGCTCCACCAGGTGGGTCGGGCCAGGGGGTCCGTGCTGACCGCCGGAACTTGCCCCGTCCCGCGGGGTCGTGGTCGATGACGGCGGCGGAACCATCCGCCCCGGCCCTCCCGCTCCTCGACCCGTCGGATCAGGAGGCGCGCTCCCAAGTTGATGGCGAAGGAGAGCCCGAGGAGGACGAGGCCGAGCTCGATGAGGACGTTCTGCTGGATGCCGATCGCCCCCTCGAACTGGTTGACGAGGATGCTCGGGATCGTCCCTCCCTGGGAGAACAGCGAGGTGGGGAGGACGTAGATGTTCCCGATGACGAGGGCGACCGCGATCGTCTCCCCGACCGCCCGGCCCAGGCCGAGCATGATGGCCGCGAGAACGCCGGGGGAGGCGGGCCCGAGGACCGACATCCGAGTCGCGTCCCACCGGGTGGCTCCGAGGCTGAGGGCGGCCTCCCTTCGTTCCCTCGGGACGGCGAGCAGCGCCTCCCGCGAGAGCGCCGAGATGGTCGGGATGATCATGATCGCGAGGACGACGCTCGCGGTGAGGACGTCGAGCCCGAGCGGGAGGCCCGAGAACGGCCCGGTACCGCCCGTTACCTTCGCGAGGCGCGGCTCGACCGAGTGGGCCATCCACGGGACGAGCACCTCGAGGGCCCAGAACCCGTAGACGACCGATGGGATGGTCGCCCCGAGGTCCACGACGTAGGCGATCGGGGTCCTCAGCCACCGCGGCGCGACCTCGGAGGAGAAGATGGCGACCCCGAGCGCGACCGGGACAGCGAACAGGAGCGCGAGCGCGCTCGTCAGCAGGGACCCGACGATGACCGGGAGCACGCTGAAGGTCGGGCTCGTGAAGAACGAGAAGCCGTACCGCTGGATGGACGGCAACGAGTCGTAGAGGAGCAGCCCCGCGAACCCCAGGACGAGGGCGAGTACGCCCACCGCGACCAGCGTCGTGCCGGCCCGGAACACCACCCCGAGCCCGCGCAGGACCCGTAGGCGGTGGCGAAGACGCTCCGGAGACGAGGTGGACGTCACGACCGGAGCGTCTCGAGGTCACTCGGTCCGTTTTAGGTACACGCCGGAATCGAGGCCCCGCTGTAGACCATCGTTCCGAGGGCGTTCAGGTCCTGAGTCACGATGTTCGCCGGCGGGTTCACGTAGTCGACCGCCGCCGAGAGCGTCTGGCCCTTGGTGAGTGCCCAGTGGAGCCACTGGATGAGCACCTGCGCGTCCGTGACCGACTTCGTGTACCCCAGGGACGGGTCCTTGAGGACGAAGAAGTAGGAGAGCGTGGCGAGCGGGTAATCGTAGGTGCCCGGAGAGTTCACCCAGGAGACGGCCGACCAGTTACCGGTCGCGGAAGGGATCTTCTGCCCGGAGAGGTTGGCGATCGCTGCCTCGGTCGCGGCGATGGTCGGCTGGATGTAGTGGTGGGCGAGGTTCTCCACTCCCGCCGTGGAAAGGTGGCTGTTGATCGCGTCCGGAAGGTCGACGTAGCCGATCGAGCCGTAGTTCGCCGCAATCGCCTTCGCGAGCGCCGAGTTCCCCTTCTCCGCGAGAGAGTGAGGAGTGCTCGGCCAGGGCGTGGGGAGGATGGTCGTTCCCACGGTGGTGTTCCAGGTGCTGTTCCAGAGGGACATCAGGTTCGTGAGTACGTAGGTCGTACCGGCCTGGTCAGCCCGGTGTACGGCGATGATCGCCTGGTTCGGGAGGCCCGGGTTGTTCACCGCAAGTGCACTCGAGTTCCAGTTGGAGATCGTGCCCAGGTAGATGCCGGCCAGCTGGTTCGCGGTCAGGTTGAGCGGGTGGCTGTAGCCCGTCAGGTTGTAGACGATAACCACCGGTCCGCCGGTGACCGGGAGCGTCAGGACCGTGGTGGGCATCGCGGCGACCTGGGAGGCGTTGAGCGGCTCGTCGGTCGCGGCGAAGTCGACCAGCTTGTCCGCGAGCGAGGTGACTCCGGCTCCGGCTCCGCTGGCGGTGTAGTCGATCATGTTGCCGGTGGCCGTCGTGTAGGCCGACTTCCAGGAGCTCATCAGCGCGTTGAGGAAGCTGGCCCCGGCGCCCTGAAGAGTAACGCCACTGGCGCAGGAGCCGGGCGAGGAGGTCGACGATTTCTGCAGGCCGTACCAGCTGGTTCCCAGGCCAACGCCGACCAGGACAACGACGATGATCACAACGGCGACAACGGCCCAGATGGCGCGGCCACCTCTCCGACGGACCACCACCGGAGGGGGGGTCGACGGGGAGGTCGCGGCGGGCGCCGAGGGCGCGCTAGCTCCAGAACTCGATGCAGCGCTCACGTTTTTCGACATGGCGAGGGCGAGCGAGAGGGATTTGCGATATAACTCGGCGGTTCGGCGATATCTGCGCTCGCCCTGGCAAAACCGGCGCCTGTTCCCTCGGTGGCCCGTGGGGAGGGAAGGCACCTCCCCTTCGGGCGACCCCCGGGCGACCACTTTTCTATGCGGAGGGGGATTCGCCTCGCGATGTCGACGGCTGTGCCGTTGCCCAGTGACGGATTCGTGGTCTGGATGGAAGGCCTGCCGAGCTCGGGAAAGACGACGCTCTCCCGGACGGTAGCGGACCGGCTCCGCGGCCAGGGACGGAAGGTGGAGATCCTGGACGGGGATGAGGTGCGGCACATGTTCTCCCCCGAGCTCGGTTTCTCCCGGAAGGACCGGGAGTTCCATGCCCGCCGGGTCAGCTACGTCGCACGGATGCTCGCCCGGAACGGGGTGGCCGTCCTGGTCGCGATGATCACGCCGTACGAGACCTCCCGACAAGCGGCCCGCGCCGGGGTGACGAACCCGTTCGTCGAGGTCTGGCTCCGGTGCCCGGTCGAGGTCTGTCGCTCGCGGGACACCAAGGGCCTCTACGCGGCGTCCCGGGCCGGGGGCGTGACGAGGGTCACGGGGGTGGACGACCCGTTCGAGGAACCGCTCAACCCCGACCTGGTCGTGGACACGGCTCACCTAGACGTGGCGCAGTCGACCGACCGGGTCCTCGCCTACCTCGCGGACCACCGGCTCATCCCGCCGATCTAGAGGTCTTGACCGATTAACCCCGGCCCGCCCCAGCCACGTGCCGCGGTCCGACGCCGGTCGGGTCCGGTCAACCCTGCCCGGCCCAATCCGCTGGGCGAGCCTTGTCCGACTCCGAGGGCGGAGTGTGGGCGACGATCCGGGTCGGGTGGAGCCACCAGTAGTAGAGCACCCCGGCGACCACCGCGACCCTCCCCCAGATGGAGAGTCCCATCATCCACGAGGTGACCGGGAGCGAGAAGGCCCCCGCCTCGAAGACCGTCACCAGCTTGTTCCCCTCGAAGCCGAGCTGGCCGAGGATCCACGGACCCAGGTCCTCGTGAAAGCCGAACAGCAGGTTGCCGACGAAAAAGTAACCCACATCGTTCATCAGCGAGACAAGAAGGCCCAAGCTGGCCGCGAGCGGCCAGCTTTCCCATCCCTCGAACACGATGACGACGCCGAACGGGGCCATGTAGGTCAGGATCAGCCACACTCCGTAGGCGGGCACCTCTTTGCCAAACAGGTCGATCCAGTTGATCAGGACGAGGCCGTAGAGGGCGGAGAACAGGAGGAGCTTCAGGAGCACGATCTGCCGCGGGTCGGTGGGCTGTAGCCCCGAGACGACGCTCTCGAGGCCGTTCAGGAGCAGGAGGAGCCCGAGCAGGATTGTGACGCCGAGGAACGCGTACTGCCGGTAGTCGAGCGTGGTCAGCGCGAGCAGCACCGAGATGACGACCGCGCAGGCCGACGAGACGAGGAGCCACCGCCGCATCCCACCCGCCTGCAGCGCGGCGATCCGTCCCAATCCCTGAATGATCAGGGTGAAGGCGATCAGGAAGACGACGGTCACGAGCGCGAGCGTCGGTACGATGAGGACGGTGACCACCACCCCGAGGGTGACGATTGTGACCCCGGCGAGGCCGATCAGCCGGGTCGCTCGGCGGAAGACCGAGGCCCCCGGCGGGTTGCGGAACCAGAAGGTCGAGCCCCCCGAGGTCACGGTCCTCGCGCCCGTAAACAGGAGCGTGAGCCCGAGGAGGAAGGCGAGGTGGGTCTCGGAGGAGGCCGGGTTCGCGAGCACGACGATCGCGCCACCCGCCGCCACGAAACCCAGGATGACCTCGGCGGCCCGGGCGGTCTCGCTCCAGGTCCATCGGAACGACCGAGTCTTCGAATCGGCGCCGTCGGTCACGGATGGTCCCCACTCCGCGGACGGGACCGCCGAGGCGCCCTCCCCCTATTAGCAACGAAGGTCCGACCCCCGTCATCGGACGGCGGGCGGAGCGGGGGTCCTCCCTTCAGGGCGACGGTGCGGTGGCGAGGAACCGTTCGGCCACGCTGAGATGGCGCAGCCGGGCCGACTTCTTCACCTGATGCGCCTGCATTCGCCGGACGATGCTGTCGAGCGCGCGCACCGCCGGAATCAGGTAAGGTCCTTTGTTCAGCATGACGCACTCAGCCCTTTCCCCCATGGCCGCGTCGGTCACCTCGGCCCGGGACGGGATCCGCTCCTTGGCCAGGCCCTCCAGCACCTGGGTCGCCCAGATGGACGGAAGATGGGCCGCCTCGCACAGCCACAGGATCTCCTCTTGGACCTCGGCCAAACGCTCGAAGCCCACCTCGACCGCGAGGTCGCCCCTCGCCAACATCACGGCCGCGGGACCCGAGCGGAGCGCGCTCAGCAGGATGGCGGGCAGCTGTTCGAACGCCCGACGGGTCTCGACCTTGAGCACGACTCCCATCTTCCTCCGCCGGAGGCGGTCCAGCTCGTCCCGGAGGAGCTCGAGGTCGTCCGCCGACTGCACGAACGAGTAGCCGACCAGGTCCGCGTGCTCGACGATGAACCGAAGGTCGTGCCGGTCCTGGGCCGTGAGGGGCGGCAGCAACAGGTTGGTGTCCGGGAGGTTGATGCCCTGGTCCCCGCGCAGCCAGGTGCCCTCGGGCCGGGCGTGTTCGATGCCGACCAGCACATCCTCTCGGGACCGGGAGTGGACGACTCCCCCGATTCGACCCCCGTCGAACCAGACTCGGTCTCCCGGACGAACCCGGGCGAGCGCCTCCGGCATCGTCACCCCGATGCTCGCGGTCGGGCGCCCCCGACGCGGAACGGGACTCCCGCTGCGGCCGAGCCCTCCGTCCCGGGTCAATCGGAGGCGGTCCCCCACGAACAGGCGGATCCGCCCCGGACGCGGGACGACCCCGCTGACTTCGGCGACATCCGGCCGGCCCCGCAGCACGCGTCCTGCGAGGCGGGTCCCGTTCGTGAGGTAGGCGGTCTTTCCGAGGGTCGCCACGAGTTCGTCCGTGGCCCGGGACTCCACCCGGAGAACGCGGTCGGCGTCCCGGGTGTCCCGGAAGCGGAGCTGCTCCCCGAGGCGTCGCCGACGCACCCAATCGACCGGGACCGAAAACTCCGCGTCCACCGGCGCGGAAAGCTTGGAACGCTTTCCTTGGGCCACGAGTCGGATCCGGGCGGGTCCGACGATGTGCCCGACCGGGTCGCGGAGCGGCCGGACCTTGGTCACGGCGGGTCCCGGCTCGATACCCCCGGTTCGAAGACGGGGGCCGCCGAGATCCATCAAAACCCGGCATCTCCGGCCGAGCTTGCGCTCGGCCCGGCGCAGGTTCCGAATCATGTGCAGCCACTCCTCCTCGGTGTCGTGGGCGCAGTTGATCCGTAGACAGTCCATGCCGCTCTCGACCAGCTCTTGGACGAGCCGAGGCTCGTACGCCGCCTCGGTGGGCATCGTCACCATGATCCGGGTGTAGCGCCCCGGCGGGGCCCGCCCGAAGAGGTGCGAGGCATTCCGCGCGATGAGTGACCTTCCCTGGTCCGGATTGATCGCGGGAGGGGACGCGGGCGAGGGCACCGGTCGGCCGTTCATCGCGTAGAGCTGGGCCAGCACCGTGTCGATGTTGTAGAGCACGTGGCTCTCGGCCCGGCCAAGGGAGGAGAGCCCGAGGTCGGCCAGTTGCTCCTGGACCTTCCCCATGTCGAACTGTCGTAGCGCGACGTAATGGAGCAGGTTCCGGGCGCTTTCCCGGGTCGCTCCGAATCCGGTGAGCGGCACCCGGGACTCGACTCCCCGGAGCTGGCGCCGGACGTCCTCCAAGCGCCGGATGAGCTCGTTGACCTCCCTCGAGCGGGAGGACCGACCGATCATCGAGTCCGAGGCGGCCGTCACACTAGGATAGGAGGCACCGAAGGACGTAACCTCTCGGTAGAGCCGGTTATCCATCCGAACCGGTGTTTCCGGCGCGTTCGCACGGAGAATCCTCGCACGAGCTGATGGGGCGAGCGTCGCTGGAGGGCCTTCTTCCAACCACGCGGGGCCGTTCGACGATTCTCTCCCACAAGCCACCTATACAGTCCCGGGCTGGGGAACCTGTGGCTCGCGGGACAACTACCCTCCACACGGGACCCGAGGTCGCTTTCCGCGTGAACGGTCAACCCACCCGGGTCACCCGGAGTCCCGAGAGGAGTCTCCTCGAGCTCCTGCGATTCGAGCTCAACCTCGTGGGAACGAAGTACGGCTGCGGCGAGGGGGAGTGCGGGGCATGCACCGTCCTCATCGACGGGAACCCCATGCGCTCCTGTCAGGTGCACACGAGCGAGCTGGACGGCGTCCACGTGGTGACCGTGGAAGGTCTCGCGACCGGCGGCAGCCTGAATCCGGTGCAACGGGCGTTTGTCGAGCTCGGGGCCTTCCAGTGCGGGTTTTGCACCCCCGGGATGGTGGTGCGCGCGACTGCGCTGCTCCGACGAAACCCTCACCCATCAGAATCGGAGGTCCGCGAGGAGCTGGAAGGGAACGTCTGCCGATGCTGCGGGTACGCCCGGATCCTGAGCGCGGTCCTCCGCGCGTCCGAGATCGGCGCCCGTACCCCGCCGGGGGACGGATGACCCTCGCCCGTCCGAGACGGCCGTGGGACCGGACCCCCGCCGGGGAGAGGGAGTACTTCGACCTTCTCGGGGAGGGCTTGGTCGTTCTTCTCCCTCCCCGCCAACCGTCCGACTCCAACGCCGGCGGCTGGTCCCCGCCGACCGGCGGGGCCTGGATTCATCTCGGGAGCGACGGGAAGGTGCGTGCCTTCACCGGGAAGGTGGAGGTCGGCCAGGGTACTCGCACCGCGCTCGCTCTGGTCGTCGCAGAGGAGCTCCGGGTCTCCCTCCGCCAAGTGGACCTCGTCATGGGCGACACCGACCTCTGTCCTTGGGACATGGGCACTTTCGGCAGTCGGTCCATGGCCGATGCGGCCCCCGCGCTGCGCTCGGTCGCCGCCGGGGCGAGGGAAGCCCTACTCGACCGGGCGGCCGCCCGGCGAACGGCCGAGCGGGAGCGACTGGAAGCCATGGAGGGCACGGTCCGGGTCCGAGGAGAAACTCAAGGGGTCCCGTACGGCGAGCTCGTCCGTAACCTCCGTGAGCTCGTGACCGTGGGACCCGCCGTCCCCGTGACACCGCCGCAGGCCTGGCAACAGGCGGGCCGACCCGCGGTCGACCCGAACGCCGAGGAGGTGGTCACGGGCCGGCGGACCTACACTTCGGACGTTCGCCGACCCGGAATGCTTTACGGAGCCGTCCTCCACGCTCCTCTCTACGGCGCGCGCCTCTCTCGTGTGGACCTCTCTTCGGTCGAGAAGAGGGCGGGCGTCCATTTGGTGCACGACGGCGAGTTCGTCGGGGTGGCCGCTTCCTCCCCTCGAGAAGCGCACGCCGCTCTGGGCGAGGTCCGAGCCGAATGGGAGGCGACACCGCAGCCTGGAGAGCCGGAGATCGAGCAGTACCTCCGGACTCACCCGAGCACCTGGGACGACTGGGACACGGACGAGAACCGGACGGGAGACCCGGAAGCCGCCCTCGCCGCCGCGGCCGTTACGGTCGAACAGACGTACCGTACCGCCTACATCGCCCATTCCCCCCTGGAGACTCGCTCGGCCGTCGCGGAATGGGAAGGCTCCCGGCTGACCGTCTGGGTCGGCACGCAAACGCCGTTCCGCGCCCGGGAGCACGTCGCTCAGGCCCTCGAGATTCCCCTCGAGGATGTCCGAGTGATCGCCCCGTACACGGGCTCCGGTTTCGGAGGGAAGCACGGAGGGGACGTGGCGCTCGCGGCCGCTCGCCTCGCCCGTGCCGCGGGCCGACCGGTGGCGCTCGACTTCTCCCGGGAGGAGGAGTTTCGGTACGGCTACGCCCGTCCCTCCGCCTTCATCGACGTGAAGGTCGGGGCGGAGAAGGACGGTCGGTTGACCGCGTGGGTCTTCCACAATGTGAATGCCGGCGCGGCCGCGCTGCTCTCGCCGTATCCGGTCCCGAACCAGAAGGTGGACAACGAGCTCTCCGCCTCCCCGATCCCGCAGGGCTCCTACCGGGCCCTCGCCGCGCCCGCGAACAATTTTGCGCGCGAGTCGGCGATTGACGAGGTCGCGGCCCGGCTGGGAATCGACCCCCTGCTTGTGCGGGAGAGGAATCTCGAGGACGCCCGACTGCTCGAGGTACTCCACCGTGCGGCCGACAAGGCCGGTTGGGCCGGGAGGACCCGCCAGCCAGGTCGAGGGTACGGTCTCGCGGTCGGGTTGGAGAAGGGGGGCCGGGTCGCCACCATCGCCGAGGTGACGGTCGCCTCCGACCGGAGCCTGCGGGTCGACCGCCTGGTGCTTGCGTACGAATGCGGGGCGATCGTTCACCCGGAGAACCTTCGGAGCCAGATCGAGGGGGCGGCGGTGATGGCACTCGGCGGCGCCCTCTTCGAGGCGGTCCACTTCGAGGGAGGCCGGATCCTCAACCCCCGCTTTTCGATGTACCGCGTGCCGAGGTTCTCCGACCTACCTCGCGTCGAGGTACTGATGGTGGACCGCAAGGACCTCCCTTCGGCCGGTGCGGGCGAGACCCCCATGATCGCCGTGGCCCCCGCGCTCGCGAACGCGATCTTCGACGCGACGGGGATCCGCCTACGGTCCCTTCCCCTCCTGTCGGAGGGCAAGGTGCCGACTACGGAGAGTTCGTCCGGACGATAGCCGGGCTCCCGCCGCCCCCTCAGTGGATCCCGAAGATACTCGACAGGACGGTCGTGGTAGGCTACTCGGTCGCCCGGCGGAGCGGGCGCGTACGTTCCTTTCGAATCTTGCTCCCGGCCGAGTGGGCTGTTTCACTGCCGTCCCTCTCCGGAGGAACGCGGTGGAGGCCGAAGGTTGGCGCCACATAGAATATACACGCCGACGCCGTTCTCCCCGGACCGGCGAGAGATTGGGAATCGAGCCGGTCTACGAGCGCTTGTCCAACTCGTACGGAAGGAACCACTTCGAGGTCGACCGTCCGTTCCAGCTGATCCTGCGGTACTTTACGCCCCGACCACCGGACCTCTCCTCCTTGGGGGCCTTCGCCGGGAAGGAGCTCTACGAAGTCGCCGATTACGTGGACAAGGTGGCCCGGCCGAAACTGGTCACGTGGAGCATTCGCGGCGAACGGGTGGACGAGGTCTGGCTCGACCCGCTCGAACGGCAGGTCCTCGAGCGGCTGATGCACGAGTTCGGCGTGAACCGACCCCCGTACCGGGCCGGGTCGTGGCTCGACCACTATGCCGCGATCTACCTCGTTTCCGACCCGGGAATCGCCTGCATCCTCACCGTGACCAACCAGACGGCGCATGCGCTCTACAAGTACGGGAACGACTCCCAGAAGCAACTCATCCCGGGTCTCATCGGCGAGACGGCCGAGAGCCGGTTCGGAGCCACGTGGTTCACCGAGATCCAAGGAGGGAGCGACCTCGGGGCCAACCAGGTCACCGCCCACCGTCACGACGGCCGGTGGCGGATCACGGGCGACACGAAGTACTTCGCGAGCAACGCCGGTCTGGCCGACTACGCGCTCGTCTCCGCCCGGCCGAGCGGGGCCCCGGAGGGTGCGAAAGGCCTGGGACTCTTTCTCGTGCCGAAGCTCGGGTCGAACGGGCAGCGGAACTTCGCGGTCCGGCGGCTGAAGGAAAAGAGCGCGACCGTGAGCGTCCCGACAGGCGAAGTCGAGTTCCACGACGCGGAAGCGCAGCCGGTGGGCGAGCTAGAGAAGGGGGTCTACTACATCCTGGAAAACCTGATGGTCTCGAGACTGTCGAACTCGTTCGGGGCACTGGGCATCGCCCGGAAGGCGTTCCTCGAGGCGTACTACTACGCCCAGGAGCGACGGGCCTTCTCCCGTCTCCTCATCGAGCATCCGCTCGTCCAGCGCGACCTTCTGGACATGGAGGTCGCCATCGAGGGGGCGTTGGCGCTCGCCCTCAAGGCCGTCGATCAGTTCCAGAAGGCGTGGATGGAGACGCCGCCGTACACGGACGCCTACCATTACGCGCGACTGCTCACCCACATCACCAAGAACGTCACGGCCGAGATGGCCGCCCAGACGACCCAGACCGCGATGGAGCTCCTGGGGGGCCTGGGTTTCCTGCTGGAGTACCCGGCGGAGCGGTTGCACCGCGAGGCGCTCGTCCTGCCGATCTGGGAAGGCCCGAGCAACATCCAGGCGCTCGACATGCTCGAAGTGATGGCCAAGAAGAAGGCCCATCTCACGCTCCTGGCGGAGATGCGAGCGCTGCGCGACGGGATCACCGAGGGAAAGGAGGTTGCGGAGCTCGCGGTGCGCCGGATGGAGGAGTCACTCGCCCAACTCGCAGCGTCGGGTGACGCGGCCGCCCAGTTCGGGGCCAAGGATACGCTCCGGACCTTGGGCCACGGAATCGCCACGGTCATGCTCCTCGAGGTCGGGCGTAAACTCGGAGCTCGACGGCTGTCGACCATCGGTCAATGGTACGCCCTTCGACTCCTCGAGGGTCAGCCGTACCCTCCGGAGGCGCTGCGGGGTGCGAGAGACGTCTTCTCGATCGACCGATGGTCTATCGACTAGGAAACGTTGGGGTAGCCAAGACCGGCCCCCAGTGTCCTACGGCCCACGGCCGTGCCCGCTCAGGTGTGGTAGACCTCGACCTGACCTGGTTCCGGGGGCGGATGCTCCTTGCCGCGGCTGGTCGTGTCGTTGTGGGGGCTCCACCCATGCCACCGGCGGAGCATCCGCACCCGTACCGGAAGGAGCACGCCCCGAAAGTGACGGCGGTAGAAGTCGAGCGTGATCGCGTTCTCCTCGAAGACGACGTTCTCGTTGTAGCCTCCCACCGATTCGAACGCTTCCCGGCGGACGGCGGCGAACCCCGACATGAACATCTTGTAGCGGAAGACCGAGGTGAGGACATTGAGCAACGTGCTCTCCGCCCGCATCATGAAGACGTCCACGGCCGGTCCCGGCCAGTAGATCTCGGCGATGGCGAACTGCCAGTCCCAGGTGAGCCACTCCTCCCAGTTCCAGTGCGTCTCGAGCTGAACGTCATCGTCGACGAACACCAGCACCTCACCGGTGGCCCGGGCCGCCCCGATGTTGCGGGCATGGGCCGCCCCTCCGGGGCTCGTGACCACGATGAATTCCGCGCCCGGCGGGAACATCGCCAGCATCCGCCGAACGATGGCCGGCTCCGAACGCCGCATCGGAGTGACGAACGAGATCATGTGCCCACCGGTCGACCTCCGGCCGGATCGGGGTGAGCAGAGCCAGACGGGGATTATACTATTCGCTCGCCCGGGGGAACCGGCGGGCACCGCCGGTATGATTAGACCCGTGCACCGTCCGGGCGTCCGTGTCCCGGGCCCGGGTCCTCGACTGGCTGCTCGAGGAGAACCAGCCGTCGATCCGGTATCTCGCGCTCACCCAGCTCCTCGGGAAGGGCGCGACCGACTCTGAGGTTCGGGAAGCAAAGGCCCGGATCCCATCGGCCGGATGGGCGGCGGAGATTCTTGCCCGACGTGACCCGGGGGGTTGGTGGGTCCGCGAGACGAACCTCTACCATCCAAAGTACCTCTCCACGAACTGGAACCTGCTCGCGCTCTCTGACCTGGGCGCGACCCGCGAGACACCTGAGGTCGGCGCGTCGTGCGAGCTCTGGATGGAGCGCTCTCCCCTGCAGGGGGGTGGCGTCGGGGGGATGTCGAAGCGCGGAGTGGGCCACCACTGCTACACGGCCAACATGGCCCGGGCACTGATCCGGTTCGGCTACGGGGACGATCGGCGGGTCCGCAAGGCGCTCGACTGGCTGGTGAAGACCGCCCACCCGAGGGGTGGCTGGACCTGCTGGGCCTTCGGGATGGGCCCCTCGCCGGGTCGAACCCTCGACTCGTGGGAAGGTCTCAGCGCCTTTGCCGCCTACCCCCGCTCGAAGTGGACGCGGGCGATGGAGGGCTGCGTCGAGCGAGCGGCCGAGTACTACCTCAGCAAGGAGTTGCATCGTCAGGGAGAGCCGTACGACCCGTGGTACCGTTTTCACTGGCCAGTGCACTACTACTACGACCTCTTGGTCGGACTGGACATCCTGACCGCGCTCGGTTACGGTAACGACCCGAGGCTTCGGTTCGCCCTCGACCATCTCCAGAAGAAACGCCGGCCCGACGGCCGATGGAACATGGACGCCCTGCACCCGGACCTGGAGGGACCTGGGGCCCGCTGGTACGCGGCCCACCCGAAGGACCGACCCATTCCTCTCGCCTTCGAAGCCGCACGCCGTCCGAGCAAGATGATCACGCTCCGGGCCCTCACGGTGCTCGCCCGGGTCGGTTGAGTCTCCCGGCCGTGACTCCAGCGTCCGTCCCCGCCACATCGTCGGGGTCGACTCGGCCCAGCTACCGTCGGACCGTTCGGAACCGTCCGTTCCTCTTCCTGTGGATTGCCCAGCTCGTCTCCCAATCGGGAGACTACGTCTTCGCCGTCGCGCTACTTTGGTTGGTCCTCGAGGTCACGGGCTCGGCATTCGCGGTGGGGATTGTGGTGGCGGGGACCATCCTCCCGGGCGTCCTCCTCGGGCCGTTCCTCGGAGTCTACATCGACCGCTGGGACCGTCGGCGGACCTTGGTGGTGACGAATGTGGTGCAGGGATTCGTCGTGGCCGCCCTCTCGGCTCTCGTGGTGGCCGGCCTCACGAGCCTGACCGGGGTGTTCCTCGCCGTCCTCGTGCTTGGCTCGGGCGCCACCATCGTGAGAGTGGCCACGAGGGCCTACGTACCCTCCGTGGTCCCGGTCGCCGACCTCCCACCCGCCACCAGCCTGCTCTCGTTCAGTGGGTCGCTGAACCAGGTCTTAGGTCTCTCCCTCGGAGGTATCTTGGTCGCGCTCCTCGGCGTCGCGCTCCCGATCGAGTATGATGCGGTATCGTTCTTCGCCGCGGCGCTCATCCTCCTCCTCATTCCGACTCGACCTTCCCCGGCCGATGCGGACGCGGCTCCCCAATCGTACCGCACCGAACTGACGGAGGGATTGGCTTTCGTCCGCCGGAATCGCTTCATGGTCGAACTGATTCTGATCGGTGTGGTGGTGAATTTCTTCGGGAACGGGGTCTTCGCCCTCTACGCGCCCTACGCGGAGTTCGTCCTTCACGGAGGGCCGTCGGCCTACGGCTTCCTCGGCGCCTTCACGGCGGCCGGGGCGATTGTGGGGGCGGGCGTGATGGGTCGAATCGACGCCCACCGGACCGCTGGACGCTACCTCTTCGGCGGAGGGGTCGCGATCGGAGGGACCGTTCTCGCCCTCGGCTTCGCCCGCGAGCTCGTGTGGGCCCTCACCCTGATGCTCGCGCTCGGCGCTATCCTCGAGGTGACGAACATTCCCATCGAGGTGGTGATGCAGGCGAAGATTCCGCGCCAGTTGCTCGGCCGTGTCGGCGCAGCATTCGGCGCGTTCGTCATGGCGGCGGGACCGGTCGGCCCGCTCTTTGCGGGGTGGCTGGCTCAGCGGTGGTCGGTGAGTGATGTCTTTCTCCTGTCGGGCGCAATCATCGCGGCCACGATCGGTGGTGGCGCCGTGGTGATGACTTCTCTGCGAACGGTGGAGTACTAGTTGGTCCATCCGAACCCAGGAGTGCTCGGGCTTCGTGGAAATCATGAGAAGGGCAGCTTGGGTCCAGCGCCCCTTTCCCAAACCCTGAGAGAGCGCCCCGGCTTCTTCCCCGACGGACGAAGGCGCGGGGAACCGCGACGTTCTCTGACGTGATTTAGTTCAAATTGACGGAGCGTTTAAAAGACGATTCCAGATGAGCAAGGGGAGGTGACAGACCTTGGAGACCTTGAAAGAAGCAGACAGACCCTTCGCACTGAACTGGCTGGAAGAGATTGAGAAGCCGCTGCGCGGGATGTTGGACTGCTGGACCGAGCGAGCCTGCGGTTAAGGAGGCGGAGACCCGCCGTTCCTTGCAGAGCTCTCTTGGCCGAACCAAGGGAGTGGCCCAACCCCTTTGGCACCAACCAGGCAGGTCGGAAGAGGCATCCGAACCTGCCTGGTTTGTTTTGCCGCATCTTGGGCCGTCCGGAAAGAGGTGCATGATGCATTCCTCTCAGGAAGGGCCGGAGGCCGGCCGGTCCGGGCACCGCGGCGAGGCGAAAGTCCTATCACACCTCAAGTGACGGGGGGGTCGAATTGACCGACCGGTCTGTCGTCCTCTTGATCGATGCGGTGGTCCAGGGCCACGGAGCCCTGCTGAAGCCGAAGATCGAGGACCGCGGCTTTCGCGCCCACTTCTGGAACCTGAGCGCGGCCAAGACCCTGCAGCTCAACCTCGCCGTCCCCGAGGTCCGGGTCCAGGTCGGGAGCGAGGGGCAGCGTATCGCGCTGGATGAGCTCCGCAGCGTGTGGATCAACACCCGGTACCCGTCCCCCGATTCGTTGCCGCAGAATCTCGAGTTCCGGGCGTTCGCGCAGGACGAATGGGAGGCGGCGCTGTGCAACCTCTTCCACTTCACGCGGCACCTCCCGTGGGTCAACCCGCTCGACCGGGACTACATCTCGGGGGCGAAGGTCTACCAGTTGGACGTTGCGCGGCGGGCCGGACTCCGCGTCCCACGCACGCTCGTCACCTTGGACCCGGAAGAGTTCCGGGCGTTCCTACGGAGTTGCCCGGAGGGAGTCGCGATCAAGCGGCTCAACGACTCGCCCAGCATGTACCGGACGAATTCGACCCCGTGGATGATCTACACCAACCGGATCCGGGAAGCCGACCTTCCCCGACTGGCCATCGATTCGATCCGCGTGGCCCCCTGCCATTTCCAGGAGTACGTCCCGAAGCAGAGCGAGCTCCGGGTCTATGTGGTGGGCGACCGGATCTTCTCCGTGGAGATCTTCTCGCAGCTCGACAAGGAGACCGAAGTCGACTGGAGACGGTACCCCCGGAAGGCCGGTCCGATGGGCTGGGAGATCGACTTCGACCGCTGGCGCTGTTCCACGGTCGAGCTCCCGGCGTCGGTCAACGAGAGCTGCCGGCAGGTGGCCCGGGAACTGGGCATCCGTTACGCCGCGATCGACCTGATCAAGTCGAAGGACGGTCAGTACGTCTTCCTCGAGGCCAACAACCCCGGGGCGTGGGGCTGGCTGGAGCTTCGGACCGGGCTGCCCATCACGGACGCCATCGTGGACCTGCTGGTCGGAGAGGGAGAATCTTCCGCGGCCCCTTCGAGCTCGCCCGCCGCCGCGTCCGGTGCCGATGCGCCGAGCTCGACTCCGACGGCAGCGGGCGGCCACTAGCTCGTTCTCGGGGCACCCTCTGTCCCCCAGCGGACTCCCGCCCGGCGCCACCGAGTCATCGAGGTAAACCGCGGGGCCGCCCCCCGCGGGCCGGGTCAATCCGCGGGCGTTGCGATGGGGAGCGGCGAAGCCCGGGGAGCCTCCGAGGTTCGCTCCGGCCTAGGTCAGACCGGGGGAAAGGGGTCGGGCGACGAGGAACAATCGAAACGAGTGCGGGTCAATCTGATGCGAACGGCTCGAGTGGCCAACCGGGTGTTTCATCACCTCCTCCGAGACTTAAACCAGGGTTGGTGTACCAATGACCGCATGGCCCCGAACGTTCGTCGCGTGAGACCGGAACGGAAGATCGGAAGTTTCGCTCGAGTTTCCTTCGAGTTCCCCCGTCGCGACGTGCCGCCCCTCCGAGGAGGGCCACGATGACGCGGTTCGTCCTGGTGCCGGGCGCTTGGTTGGGGGCGTGGGCCTGGAAGGAAGTCACGAAACCTCTCGAGAAGCAGGGTCATGAGGCCTTTCCGGTGACCCTGACGGGAATGGGCGAGAGGGTCCACCTGGCCACGAAGGACGTCGGGGTGGAGACCGCCATTCGGGACGTCCTGAACGTAATCCGGTACAACGAAATCGACGGCTTCGTGCTCGTCGGGCACAGCTTCGCGGGGAAAGTGGTGGCGGCCGTCGCCGACCGTGCGCACGACAAGGTCTCGAAGGTCATCTATGTCGACGCGATCCGCCCCGAGAGGGTGAGGACACCCCAGGCGGGTTTCGACCCTACCCACGAGTTCGGTCCACTGCCCCCCGGGAGCTTCGCGATTCCCCTCACCGAAGAGATCATCGGTCGCATTGGACCGGATGTGAAGGGCGAGCACCTCCGGCGAATGATCTCGTTGGCGACTCCCTGGCCGACCAAACTGGCCGCCGACCCCATCACTCTATCGAAGAACTACGACGCGGTGAGAGAAGCGTACATTTTCTGCAGTCTCAGCGGCGACCCCGTCGACGAGATCGTTGCCGGGAAGTGGGGGAAGCTCGAGGGCCCCCACAAGGTCATCGAGGCGGGTCACTGGCCGATGATCACGAGACCGGACGATCTGGCTCACGAGCTGGTGGCGCTCGCCAAGTAATCGGGGGTTGGAGGGTACTCACGGGGTCACGAACCGCTCCCGGTGTCGGAGGGGTACTCGAGCCCCCGGGGGGTTCCAATCCGCGTATAGACGGCCGTCTCCCCGTACAATCTCTCGCGGAACTCCAGAACCTCGACGCGGAGCCGAGCGTCGGGGAGGTGGGCGCAAGGTCGCAGCCGAGCGGGTTTTTGATTGAGCACGAGACATGAGGACTCCCACGTGACCTCGACAGGGGACGAACCGACATCGAAGAGCTCGAGAGAGCAGGTCCAAATACCAGCTCACAGTCGGTGTACGGGCCGAAGTCGGGAGGGAGCTTGTCGAGAGAGATTGACCACCTGAACGCGTATGCGTTGACCGTCCGCGATGTCAAGGAATGCGCCGAGTTCTACCGGGACAAGCTCGGGCTCGACCTCAAGGAACTCTCCGACGAATTTGCCTACCTAACATTCGGCTCCAAGGGCACCCCGGGTGTCGCCCTGGTCTCGGCGGCAGGGCTCGCGCAAGAGATTCCTCAGGATCGAGTCCGACCCCACGAGGGCCTGCTTCAGCGCAACTATTTTGCCGTCTTCCTTGACGACGCCGATCACGCCTATGCGGAGCTCTCCAAGAAGGGCGTCCGATTCGTGCAGCCGCCGAAGTCTCGCCCCAACGGGCAGCGGTACGCCTTCTTTGAAGACCCCGAGGGGAACCTGTGGGAGATCTCTCACTTCCCTAAGGGATAGCCCTGGAGACGACGGTGCCTCCCGGGAATTCCAGCGTCGATGAGGTAGCGCTGGCGCGGGCTTGGATCGAGTGGCTCATCGACACACGTGCTGGCTACGCGAACCGGTTGCTCCAGCTCTCGGAAGAGGATAGACGAAAGGATCGGGGCGCGTCCTTTCCCTCACTGGAGGACATCTTCCTGCACATTCTGGACGACAATGTTTGGTGGTTCGAGAGCGTGCCCGAAGGGCGACAAGAATCCCATCAGGGGGTCGGGGGTCCCCTGTCGTCGGCGGAGATACGCCAGCAGCTCGAACGGGTTGCTCAGATCGGGAAGCGAATCACCGGTTCTCTCACGACGGCCCGATTGAACACGAGCTTCGTCATCCGCGGGCTCGAGGGGGGCACGAAGCCGTTCGAGATGAAGTGCAACCTACGAACGATCATCTGGCACATGGTCGAGGAAGAGCTGCAGCACCGGGGCGAAATGAACGCCCTCTTTTGGCAGATGGATGTCGACGCGCCCACGCGGGCGTGGTTCAGCAGTCCTCTAGCGGAGTGAACCGCCCGATTCTCGATGACTTAGGGGGGAAAATGCTCCCCCTGCGGGCGCTGCACACGAAGCCGGGCGACCGGGACGCGGCCGACTAGTTCGCGGATTCACGTCCG